>DLMI01000132.1:8081-8528 GCA_002478145.1 Acidobacteria bacterium UBA7540 | reverse complement strand
CTGGTAGCGGTCCTCACAGATTTCCAGGAAGTCGCGGCGCTCAGCGTCGGCCAGAGGCGCCATTGCCCAGTCGTCAACCACCAGCACATCCGGGCGGGCCAGGCGGGCGAGCAGACTTCGCAGGCTCCCGTCGGCACGGGCCAAGCTCAGATCGCGAAACAGTTGGGTGGCCCGGGTGTAGAAAGCGGTGAATCCATCCCGGCAGGCCTTCTCGGCCAAGGCGCAGGCCAGGAAGCTCTTGCCGATCCCGGTCGGCCCGATGAGAAAAATGTTCTGATGCTCGCGGACCCAAGCCGAGTCCTGGGTGAGCGAGCGCAGGAGGGTGCGGTCCAGACCGCGCGGGGAGCGGAAGTCGATGTCCTCCACACAGGCGCGGTGCCGCAGTTTGGCCTTGGCCAGTCGACGCTCGAGGGCCCGATTCTGCCGCCAGTTCCACTGCTGATCGAC
>DLMI01000132.1:7749-7959 GCA_002478145.1 Acidobacteria bacterium UBA7540 | reverse complement strand
GCGCGAAAGGCCTCCGCCATGCCCTGCAGGCGCAGGGTGTGCAGCTTTTCGATTGTCTGTTGATTCAACATAGGCTCTCCTCTCCTGAGAGAACTACTGCACCCTCGGCGGGTTCGAGGGGTCAAAGTAAGCAGCGCCGCGCAGGTTCGCGTGCTCGATGGGCAGTCGGGGCACGGGTGCCTCCAGAGGTTGACGGTCGAGCCCGCGTTC
>DLMI01000132.1:7060-7695 GCA_002478145.1 Acidobacteria bacterium UBA7540 | reverse complement strand
TGACGGTCGAGCCCGCGTTCCAGCATCGATTTCACGCTCCGGTAGGAACAAGCTCCCACCGACACCGCGCGCGTGGCGGCCACTTCCAGACGCCCGGTCGAATAGCGCTGGCCCAGTCGCAGAATGCCCAGACATGACCGGTAACCCATCTCCGGGTGCGGTTTACTTTCCAGAATGGCGGTGAACAACTGCGCCGTGGCTGGTCCCACCGACTGCGCCCAACTAAGCAACCGTGAGGGCGGCCAAGCCAAGTGCTGCTGATGACTCTTCGGCCGATGTTCGGACACGGTGCTAGCTTGGTAGGGCTGGCGGCTGCGTAGGTGCGAAGCCACCCGCTCGCCCCGGTGGAAGATCTCCACCGTCGTCATCGTCGCCCGCATCTCCACCGACTGTCCGGTCAGCGTGTAGGGCACGCTGTAGTAGTGGCGCTCGAATTCCACGTGATAGTCGATGTTGACGCGCGCGGTGGCCCACTGGTGGAACTCATAGCGCTCCTGCGGCAGAGGTCCGAGAGCGGGCCGGTCCAGTTCCTGGAACAAGCTGGTGCGGCAACCGGGGCGCTTGCGAAAGGGCCGCTGGTTGAGCTTCGTAAGGAGCTCCCGGATCGCCTGGTTGAGTTCCGCCAGACTGAAGAA
>DLMI01000132.1:0-7005 GCA_002478145.1 Acidobacteria bacterium UBA7540 | reverse complement strand
TTGAGTTCCGCCAGACTGAAGAACTTGCGATGCCGTAGCGCCGCCACGATCCAACGCTGGACGATTTGCACACCGGTTTCGACCTTGGCCTTGGAGAAGGTCGTCAATTGCGCCGCATGAGAGCGGTCCGCAGAAACATTTCCGCGTAACCCATCCGTTCCATCCGCTGTTCGGGCGCGAGTTTGAGCTGCTGGAATACCGCAACAACTGGGGTGAGGATCGGGTGTACTTCCACGACGCCGAAGGCCAGTTGCAGTCGATTCTGGCGAGCTGCACGGATGCCGGAGGAGTCGATCCGTTCGTCGAGATTTCCGCGGGAAGATCCTTCTTTCGATACGAAGACCTAGTCAGACTGGTGGACCTGCTGGAGGGACTCCGATGAGGGATGCCGCGCGAGGCCCGGGGGGTCACCTACGGCTCGCGCCTGGTATCGATTTTGAAGGCCGTGTGGGAAGCGGCCGACTATCCCTGGTCCGTGCGGCTGAAAGCGCTGCTGCCGGAATGGATGCCTTGGATTCGCCGCGCTTCCGGCTCTCGCCCGAACTGGAGCGGCAACTGCTCCAGATCAGCGCCCGCAACATCGACTACCGGCTGCGCAGGGAGAAGCGAAAGCGGCGGCGAAGGCTCTACGGCCGCACCAAGCCGGGAACCTTGCTGAAGCATCACATTCCGCTCAAGACGGATCACTGGGATGTCCAAGTGCCGGGCGATGCAATATCAGAGGGACGGGTATTCCATGCACCCCGGTTCGGGACAGAAAGGGTCGACACCACCCGCCTTTCGTGATTTCGCAACCCCAATTCCGCCCCCAGTTCCACTTGCCGTCATCCAGGATTCAGCGTGCTGCTCAACTCGTGACCCATGCTCCGCTCGGACAAGTCCAGCGTGGCGGGTTGAATTCTAAGTCGTATAATCTCTCGGCATAACCACTGGGAGGCGACGAGATGGCCAAGACCAAAATGTTGACAATCACTGTTCAGAATCAGCCCGGCGCGGTCTCGGCGATCGCGAAAGCATTGGGGAGCGCGAAGGTGAATATCCTGGCGCTCTTAGGAACGGCCCAAGGGGCAGCCGGTACAGTCCACCTTGTGGTCGAGGACGCCAAGCGAGCAAGGAAGGCCCTCGACGAAGCCAAGCTTGTATACCAGGAGACCGGGGCGGAGCAACACGAGCTGGCGAACAAGCCCGGTGCGCTGGCGCAGCACTTGGAGAAGCTCGCAGCAAAAGGTGTCAATCTGGGTTCAATCCATGCCACGGCCGTGAAGGGCGGGAAAAAGGCGGTTGTGGTTTACACAGTAGAGGCCCAGGCAAAAGCCAGCGAGGCACAAGCCGCAGCTCCGGCCGCATAGCCGGGCTTAACGCCACGACTCGCATGCGTTTGTCGTTTGAGTCCAAAACTCCTCGGACTCAGCCGCGAACGCTGGCGTGTGTCCGTCAGGGAGGGACTTTGTTTTTGCCCCTTGCCCTGCCGACGGAAGCTTGTCGTCCGCAAGAACTCGGGACGGGCTAACATGTGACGGTTACACCCCAGTTGCCTGAACAATCATTAGATTCCTTGTTCCTCGTGTGGTTAGAGCCGGTAACTCCCATAGATTCAATGTGAACCCTGTTTTCTAGTAGCCACAGCCCCCAGCGACCACCGAAGACCCAATTCTGTCTCACCGAGAATCCCAAAGCCCGAAGAGGTAACACTGACCCATTCCGTGATCCGTGGAAGCACGTAGCATTGCAACCCAACTGACAATTGCATTCAGAGGCGGTCAGGTGTTATCAGTCGAGTCGGAGATCGATAATGGAAATTCCTGATCCACAATTAATTATTGACATTCCTCAGCTATTCAGTTAGTTTTTCTTCCATGAGTCAAGAGACGGGCTCATGAGAAGCAAAATCATCTTGTGTTCACTGGTCATACTGGGACTTTTTGGCGTCGCCATTTACTATGCCCAGCAGAGTGGTAATCCCGCCAATTCCAGAGATCAATTGCCCCAGAATCTACCCTCACAAAGCCCCAATTACAGTGTTTGGGGAGAGGACCAACTCTTAAACCAGGCCAAGGGCTCGGCAGCCAAAGTCGGGAACTCTGTAACACTCCTCGACGAAATAGACGATCCAGGAGAGCGCAAAGCGTATGTGGCTCTTTTCCGGAAGCAGAACGCCCAAGATCGTCGCAGGAGCGCAGTCGACTTTCTTCAGCAGTACCCGCAATCCTGGTTTCTTTTGCAAGCCTACGAAATTGCTGCCAAAGCATCCATAGACCTTGGAGACAACAAATCAGCTATCCAGTTCGGTCGTGAATCCCTGAAACTTTTGCCCGAGAATCCCCTTCTTTTGGTTCCGATCGCCGATGTGGAGACACAGGAAGGCAACTCGGCAGGGGCCACGCAGGACGCAAGGATGGCACTAAGTTGTCTTGACCGATTCCTCAGGCCGGCCGTCTTTTCCGAAAAAGAATGGACCGCACTGGAAAAGCAGTTGCGCGCCACGAGTTACTACATACTTGGCAAGGTCGCAACCGGACAGGGTCTGGACGCGAAAGGTCCGGACCGTGACAGCAAGCTACAGGAGGCCGAGGACTTCGCCAGCAAATCTTTCTACTTGAACCCTTCCGACTCTGCGGCTGCTTATCTGTTGGGGTTAATCCGACTCGCCCGTGGGAATCTGAAAGGAGCAGCTATCGCCTTTGCGACTAGCTACCAGCAGGAGGGTCCACTCAAAGAAAAGGCGGGGAAGCACCTTCAGGCAATATACGCGCACTGGCCTTCCAAGCCAGCACAAGAATTTGACGCATTCGTAAGGGACCTTGCCGCCACGGATGGGCCGGCTCAGGAACCCGAATCTGCTCAAGAATCAATACATGCGGGCGGCCCTGCACCCCGTTATGCCGGTTCCCAATCATGCCAAAGTTGCCATCCGCGCGAATACTCCGGTTGGCAGAATACCGGCCATGCCAAGATGTTCCGCGCCTACAAGTTCGAAAACGTTTTCGGGGACTTCAACAACGCAACCTATGCCGATGAGACAGGAAAAGTCGTAGCCCGTTTTACCCACGACGAAACCCAGCATTACTTCGATATCATGGACATCTACGGCAAATGGCATCGCTATCGGGTGGATTACACGATCGGGGCGAAATGGCAACAGACGTACGCTATTCGCTTGCCGGACGGGGAAATCCAGGTAATGCCGCTCCAGTACAATCGGGACCAAAAGCGCTGGTCGGCGTTCTGGAAGATGATTGACGCCCCGAAGTCGGAGCGGGCGCAGGTTACGAATTTTCCCAAGCTGGGTCCGGAGACGGCCTACCTCGCCCATTGCGGACCATGCCATACCAGCCAACTGCGAGCGACGACGACAAAATCACCGGAACCGAAGGACCTGGCCATTGCGGAGCCGGGAATAAACTGCGAAATGTGCCACGGGCCGTCGGGTGACCACGAGGCTTCCATGCGCCTGGCCAAGCCGGGGTATAAACCTCCCCTCAAACTTCAGGTCGAATTCGGCAAGGTTAGCAGCCAAGACTATGTGGCGATTTGCGGTCAGTGCCACTTGCAATCGATGGTTTTGACGATGGGTCCGGAAGGAGAAGTCAATTATCGTCACTTCTCCGACACTTTCTATATGCATTATCGTAGCCGCCCCTATGGGGAGTTTGCGCTACGGGCCTTTTACAAGGACGGACGCTTTCGTGTGGTCTCGTTCATTGTCGAGTCTTTCTTCCGCTCCAAGTGCTATCAAGAGGGGCATGCGCACTGTGGCCACTGTCACGACTTTCATCCTTCGGAAAGGAGTAACATAAGGGCACTGAAATTCCTCGATAATCCTGACCAGATGTGTCTCCAATGCCATCCTGAATATGCCGCAAGACTCGAAGCGCACACCCATCATGCAGCCAAATCCGAAGGGAGCCGCTGCGCCGCCTGCCACATGCCGAAGATCATGAATAGCGTGATGTTCAAGACCATGACCCATCAGCTTGACGACATTCCGAATGCGGAGATGACTGCCCGTTATGGCCAGGAGAACAGCCCGAATGCTTGCCTCATCTGCCACAAAGATAAGGACATCGCTTGGCTGAAGGCGGAACTGGGCAAATGGAACGGAGGCGATGGACGGATATTAGCGACGTCAGGTGCTCAATCCTCGTCAAAATAGGGGCTGTGGGGGCAACCTAATTATGAGCGAATTGTTCGCGGAAAACGGGTAGCACTTTTTTGTTCTGAGTGATGGTGATCACTCCGTTTCTCTGTAACCAAGTTTCCACAGCAAGACGCCGCGCTGTTTCGGCTTGGCTTTGAGTGTGAACCGGCAAGACCATGGCAAGTGGAGGCGTCTTCAAGTACGGTGACGTCGGTCGTATGACGGAGGCCGACGTACCCAAGCTGCGGGCGGCCACTGAACTCATGGCATCAATCCTCGCCGGCGCACCTCGCTGAGCAGTGCCCCCCAGGATCTTCCAGATGATCGACTGGGAAAATGTAGGTCAGACACGTCTGAGGCGCTTCTTCACATCATGGCTTGAGGAGGCATCGCCATTTCAGAGATAGCTAACCCCCAAAACGAAAACGGGCCAGCCAATGGCCAACCCGCTTGGTGGAATTAATCCCAGCCACAACAGACTCTCCGCACATATGGCAGCGGGCGTGATGGGTGCGCTACCCACAACATATGCGCAGCATGCAGTCAGCTTTACCCGAGTCCCGAGTTGGCAGCGAGGCGAGTCCAATGTGGAACACTCTTCGCGGTACGGAATTAATCGACTATCCGGCGTACAAGAAGGTATGGATGAATTTGAATAATGTTTCATCTTTGAAATGGACTCCCGTTCACTGCGAGTACATAGTCCTCGCCAAGGACCTTGCCATTTCGGCCTGGGTTGGGAAGACGGAGATGATAACGAAATCTGGAGAAAAGATAATAATAGACCCACAAGACTATACGGATGTCTACAAGAAGGTTGGTGATAAATGGAAGGTGATCTATGAGCACACTTCCGGCACTGCCGTGACACAGAAGGCTGCGAAGAAATAACGCCCTGCTGTTCGCGTCACCTGGGTGCGGTCCGAGTGGACGGACCCGCCGCGCGCGCGGCATGGTAGGCGTCGAAGAAATCGAGCCCCGCTTGGTTGACGTGGGTGCGCACGCTCACCGGATCGCCAAGGTCGAGCACGTTGTCTTGGGCTGAATTGTAGGCCGGCCACTGGGGTAATCCCGCGCCATTCGGATCGCCGGTCTTGGCGAAGTTCGTCCAGTAGCTGATGATCGTTTCCGAAAGCTTCCGATCCATGTCGTCCCACGGAAACGAGAAAAACGTGAAATTGCCGAATACATACTCAAGCTCAAGCGCATGAAACGCCCCCAGTCGCTCGCCCTCCGGTCCGGGCGGATGGTGGCTGAAGATGTAACGATACGCCGGGCGATGGCCCGTTTTCGTCTGCAGGCGCGCCCAATAGCGCATATTCCATCCTAACGCCTCGTCGCGTGACGACGCGTAAGCCGATTCGACGGCCTGCGCGTCCGAGTCCGCAGGGTAGGCCTTCAGGAACTGGGCGGCCATGTCGCCGAAGCGCTGCTTCACGCCCGCCACGAACAGCGTCGCGCTCTTTACCGGCGGCATGAACGTCGTCATCTCGTTGGCATTGTTCCCGACCATCGTCGGTACATCGTTCTGCTTGCCCTGGGTGTAAATCGTCTCAACATCCTGCGGCAGCACCCAGCCATCCACGATGGCCGAGGCGAGCGCATAGCTGTTGGCGGTTGCTTTCAGGACTTCAGCCGCCGGCTTAGCGCGGAGTGTTTTCAAAACTTCCTGAGTGACGCCCATTCCGGAAGCCAATTTTTCCCCGGCCTGCTCGGCGTCGGCCCGCGTTGTCAGCGGAGAAAAAGTCCTGTCTACAAAGCAGGCGCCGCTTTCACCGATCGCACGCGCGAAGAGTCCCTTGGCCAGCGGGCTCGCCGTCAGGAGGTTCACCGCCCACGAGCCGGCCGATTCTCCGAAGATGGTGACGTTCTTGGGGTTACCGCCAAATGCGGCGATGTTCTTCCTCACCCACTGCAATGCGGCGATCATATCCATCAGCCCGTAGTTACCTGACGCATGATGCGGCGACTCGGCCGTCAGCTCGGGAAGAGCAAAGAATCCGAGCACGCCCAGCCGGTAGTTGATGGTCACGAGCACGACACCCTTGCGGGCCAAGTTCTCACCGTCGTATATGGCGGTGCCCCCGACCGTGAATCCGCCTCCATGGATCCAGAACATCACGGGAAGCTTGTCACTCGTCGAGTTCGCCGGTGTCCAGATATTCAGATACAGGCAGTCCTCGCTCTGCGACGACGGTGCAGTCCCCTTGTAAATTGCGGGGAATGCGGTAGGTGGTATCTGTATGCAGCCGTTGCCGAACTCCGTGGCCTGGCGCACGCCCTTCCACGCTGCCGCCGGTTGCGGTGCTTTCCACCGCAGATCACCCACCGGCGGCGCAGCATACGGGATGCCGCGATAGACCTTCATGCCGGGACTCTTTGCCGCAGCCCCGGAAAGTTGACCCTGCTCGACGCGAACCGGGTCCTGAATCGTCGCCCCAGCTCGCGGCGCAATCACCAGCGAAAAAGAAACCGAAAAAAAGATTACCCGCAGAAGATTTTTCATAGGAATCCAACTCCTCCCCTTACGGAAGTTGACCGCATACCCATTTGTTAGGTACACACACTTTGCGGGATTCTATACCCGGCGGGCGGTAGAGCGCTAGACAGTTTTCCACCTCCCATCGTCGCGTTTGCATTTTGGTAAGTAGATTTTTCTTTAGTGGACGCTCAAGTCGCCAAACCGCACAAGTAAGCCTGACGGTCCGAATGGGGTTCAAGGAAATAGGCCCTGCCTTGCCGCCAAGGGTTTACCAATATCTGTCGAAAACAGCCCAAACCACCACTTAAGCCGGATTGGGAATGATAAACGCCCTTCCCATCCGCAATCATGCAAACTCCCCGGAAACGGGGTTCTGGGATGTGTG
>DLMI01000139.1 GCA_002478145.1 Acidobacteria bacterium UBA7540 | reverse complement strand
AGATGCTCCTTGAGGAGCATCTCGGTGTTTGCGCGGACATCACTAGGGGCTAGACAAACCTAACAGGAATGGGTATTTAATATAACCGACAACGTTGCCAGGGGGGCAGAAGTGAGAATGTATGATTCGCAGTCGCCTTAGTTTTGCGCGTTTATATTTGAGAATTCTGACCCTGTTGTTACCGGCGTGCGCCTATTTTATCGCGGTCAAGGTGCGCTTCGGGTTCAACCTTTTGCTTTCGCGAACGGCCCCCGCCGGGCTTCCTTCCTATTGGGGAATTCTCCTGCTCACCACCATTGTCTGGGCAATTGCCGCCGAAGAATCAGAGTTGTGGAATGTTGAGCAGTTGTATGCTCCCGGTGGGAAAAGCCGGCGACTGCTGGAAGCCTTGGCATTTACTTATGCCGTAGTGATGGCGGTTGGATTTCTATACCGCCAAGCAAGTTATTCGCGCGTCGTGATCGCGATTAGTGCGATCGCTTTGTTCGTGCTGGCGACCATCACCCGCATCGCCTTCCGGGTATCTCTCGAATTGGTGCGCAAGGATGGTAGAAACGAAGTCAAGATTCTGGTGGTTGGCACCGATCGCTTCGCTCGGCGTGTCGGAACGTCGCTTCTGCATGGCGAGGTGCTCCCCTGCAGGATTGTTGGCTTCGTGCGGCTTCCAGATCAGGAAGTTGCTGTAGACGGGCCCGTATATGAACTGGATCAGATTCCGGTGTTCTCCAATGGGAACTCGATCAACGACATCATCATTGCTCTGCCTGCCGCTCGTCTAAGCGATGTCCAGAAGATCGCGCCCGCCCTGGAAAAACTCTGTGTCCCCACGCGGGTCGTCATCGATCTGGGCGAAGGAGTCGTCCTCCGCGACCGGCTGATCGACTTGGGCGGGATCCACATGCTCGATCTCCGTCCCACTCTGGCGGAGACCGGTTCTTACCTGTTCCAGAAGCGCATATTCGATGTGGCCTTCTCAGTGCTTGTTATGTTGCTCACGCTCCCGATTACGCTGCTCATCGCTCTCGCCATAAAATTAGGCAGCCGAGGTCCAATCTTCTTTGTTCAAGACCGCGTGGGGTTGAACGGACGAGTCTTCCGAATGTTCAAGTTTCGGACCATGAAAGTAGGTAGCTGCGAAGAAGGAGATACGCGTTGGACCTGCGAAAAAGATCCGCGCCGGACTACGGTTGGTACATTCTTGCGCAAAACGAACCTCGACGAACTGCCCCAATTTTTGAATGTGCTGCAAGGCGACATGAGCATCGTCGGCCCTCGCCCGGAGCGGCCCTTTTTTGTAGAAAGGTTCCTGGAAGAATTCGATCGTTACAACTCTCGCCACATGTTCAAGGCTGGAATCACCGGATGGGCTCAGGTCAACGGTTGGCGCGGGGACACTTCAATCGCGAAGCGCGTGGAATACGATCTGTACTACCTTCGCAACTGGAGTTTAACCTTCGATCTGCAAATCATCACCCTGACTTTGTTTCGAATGTTTACCAGCAAGAATGCTTACTGATGCCTGGAGCCGGGGTCAAGACAAGGTCAGAAACGAATCGTCAATTCTGTCGACACCCGATCACTATTTTGCCTTGACCTCAGAAAAACCGGCTTCAACCAGGTCGGCCTCAAGACGCCCACTTTTTCCTAAATAGCAGTTTTGGTGATATCCCGGAGATTTCAAGAAACGCGCATGATAGCATGATTCTCCACGTGGCCAAGGGTTGCCGGATTGTCCTTGCCGCTGTCGTGTTTCTCTGGCCTGCTTGCGGTCTCGGCCAGATCCCCCCGTCTGGATGCAACGCAATATTCAAGGCGTTCAAAGATTGCACTTTGGCGGGGAAAGATGCCATTCCAGGTATCCCAACCTTCCAAAGCTATGCTTTGACGGGAAGTTTATTGGACAATAAGGATCTGGACGCCCAAAGATTTCACCCGGCAACAGCCGACGATGCGGCCACCGGAACCTCTGCGGAACCCGACAAGCAGGGTTTTCATTGGGGCCGCGCCTTGACCGAATCGGTTACCTTTCTCTTGATCGAGCAGGCATACGTTGTGCACACCGACTTCCGATGGGTGGTGTCTGAAAACGGAATACCCTTCAATCATTATTGGCGCGATTACAAGCAGTCGCTCTCCGAGTGGACGCAGTCTGGCTGGGACGACGGCGACCCCAATTGGTTCGGGTATGTGGGGCATCCGATTCAAGGGGCTCTGACCGGCTTCATCCAAATCCAAAATGATCCTAAGTCTGAGAAACTGGAGTTCTCCAAGACCAAGGCCTATTGGAAGAGCCGCTTAAAGGCTGCGCTATGGAATGCCGTTTACAGTACGCAGTGGAATCTCGGACCTTTGAGTGAGGTCACAGTTGAGAAGTATGGCTCGAAAGACAGGTTGCCGTGGAACGCGAACGGATCATATCCCTGCAACACGAACCATTGCTATACCGGCGTGGGCCAGATCGACGTTGTGATGACGCCCTTGGGTGGCACGGGCTGGTTGATCGGCGAAGACTTCCTAGACAAGAAGATTGTGCGCCGTGTAGAGGAAGCTACGCAGAACCGTTTTCTGATTGACACCGTCCGAGTTGCTCTCAATCCAATCCGCTCAGGAGCCAATATGCTTCACGGAGAGCACCCCTGGTATCGCGCCTCCCGCGATGGTCAAGAAGTGAGCTCTTTCGTTGACCAGAAATCTACCGCGCCGGCTGATGAGGTCCCGAATGCGCGAGTCCCCAATCATGGAAACGTATTTTTCGGATACACCCACGCGGGAGCATCTCATTGCGAAGTACCCGCTTTCGGCACCTCAACCGCTTGCGATCCACTTTCCAGCGCAAGCTCTAACCTGAGCGGCTGGAACACATCGGTGGAGAAGATGTATCTTCGCTATTTTGGAGCGATTGCTGATTTCAGCGGACAGTATGGCGGTGTGAGCCAGACTAATTTCCTGTTCGGTTTGCGAGGGGGAGCTTCGATTGGAAGATTCCGGCCGTTTGGGCAGGCCATGATCGGCGCCGTGCGCGTACGGGAAAATGCCTCCACAGGAGCGACGTC
>DLMI01000144.1 GCA_002478145.1 Acidobacteria bacterium UBA7540 | reverse complement strand
CTGGTATCCCTACCGCGACCGGCCAAAGAAGTCAGTGTCTTGTTCTGATTGGCCAAAGGGGCGTGCTTTCACAGGCCCTGAACTTCAATCCAAATCCCAAGCGCGGGCGCGACTTTACCGCGCGAGTGAAAGGAGCAATCGAGCCCTATGAAGAAATACGTGGCTGAATTCATCGGAACGTTCACCCTGGTTCTCTTTGGATGCGGAACCGCCGTTGTATCAGGCCAAGCCGTGGGCCACTTGGGAATCGCATTTGCCTTCGGGTTCGCCCTGTTGGCGATGTGCTATGGCATTGGTCCTGTATCCGGTTGTCACGTCAACCCCGCAGTCAGTCTGGGGGTGTTCGCCGCCGGACGCATGAGCAGCAAGGATCTTGGCGGCTATATTGTTGCGCAGTTGCTCGGTGGAATTGCTGCAGCCGGCGTGCTCGCGGTAATTGCCAATGGCCTCCTGGCAGGATATGACGTCGGTGCTAATGGTTTGGGGCAGAACGGGTGGGGCGAAGGTTATCAAGCAGGATACGCGCTCTCCTCCGCGGTGGTCTTCGAGTTTGTGGCGACTCTGATCTTCGTGATCGTCATCTTGGCGTCGACTCAGACGGGAGCTCCCACTCAGATGGCGGGTTTGGCGATCGGGATTACGCTCGTGGTGATCCACATCTTCGGCATCAACATCACCGGGGTATCCGTCAACCCGGCTCGCAGTCTAGGGCCGGCTATTTGGGTTGGCGGGAAAGCAATTTCCCAGGTCTGGATGTTTCTGCTTGTCCCCAGCATCGCCGGAATTGCCTCAGGGGCGATCTATCGGTCCAAGGTTCTGACGATCTGAGGCGGTCGCAGAGCATCTCCCCTTCCCTGCTTGAAGGAGGATGGGTTTGCGCAAAAACTCAGTAGATGTTGTTGGGCTGGGATTGAACGCCACCGACACGGTTCTAATCGTACGTGACTTCCCTGCCCTGGGAGGAAAGGAGCGGGTGCTTTCCTCCTCCATGCACGCTGGTGGGCAGGTGGCCACCGCGCGTCGCTCCTGCTACCCTTGGGTTGGTTGTACCTTATCGACGGGTTAGTGCACATTATGACTACTTGACTCGTATTTTCTTGGGGTATAACTTAGATATCTTGAGCCGCACCTCTCACGCTGCCGCGCCCTTTACGGTGCAAATGAAGTGGAGGAAAACATGCGGCGATCCGCGCTTCTCCCCTTATGCTTGCTCGCGGGCCTCGGTTCAGCCATTGCGCAGAACCCCGTGCCTCTGGTGAATCAGCCGCTCGTGCCGCCCGACGCGGTGCCGGGCGGACCCGGGTTTACCCTGACCGTGAATGGCACGGGGTTTGTCTCCGGCGCCACGGTGAACTGGAACCGCACGCCGCTGCCGACTGCCTTTGTCTCGGGTTCAAAGTTGACTGCGGCCGTTCCCGCCGCGAATATTGCGGCGGCAGGAACGGCATCGGTGACCGTGCTCAACCCCGCCACGACGGTGGCCTCGAACGTGGCGTATTTTCCGGTTGCGACGGCAAGGTCGACCGTGGCCTTTGCCATGGCCCCCGGCTCGCCCATCCAGCCCACGCAACCCGCCGCTCCCTACATTGCTACAGGCATGGCTGCAGGGGACTTCAACGGGGATGGAAACCTGGACTTGGCGGTCGGTGTCCCAGGCGAGCCGTCTTACCTCAACACGTTCCTAGGGCGTGGGGACGGCACGTTCTCGCTCGTTCCTTCGTCTCCGGCAGTGGGGACAAATCCCCAGTCCATTGCCGCTGGGGACTTCAATGGCGATGGCAATCTGGACTTGGCGGTGGTGAGCACCTGCCCGAGCCCGGCCGTTGCAAACCCTAATCCAGGCGGCTACAACAACGTCACCATTCTGCTGGGCAACGGGGATGGGACCTTCACGCCCGCCCCTGGCTCGCCCGTGCCGGTCGGCACCTGCCCGTTTGGGGTGGCGGTGGGGGATTTTAACGGCGACGGCAAGCTGGACTTGGCGGTGGCCAACGGCAACGACAACACGGTCAGCATCCTGCTGGGCAATGGGGATGGAACTTTCACGCCCGCCCCGGGCTCGCCAGTGGCCACTGGCAGGACCCCAATGGCCCTGGCGGTGGGAGACTTCAACGGGGATGGGAAGCTGGACTTGGCGGCGGCCAACTGGTATAACAGCGTCACGATTCTGCTCGGCAACGGGAATGGGACCTTCACTCCCGCCCCGGGCTCGCCGGTCGGTCTCACCAACTTCAATGAGCCGTACACCTTGGCGGTAGGGGATTTCAACGGCGATGGGAAACTGGACTTGGCGGTGGGGGGATTTATCAACGATATTGTGGCTGTCCTGTTGGGCAACGGAGATGGCACCTTCACCCGGGTAGCGGAGTGTTGTGGCGCCTCCCAGCCAACGGACACCAGGATAATGGCCATGGTGAGCGGAGACTTCTACGGCGATGGGGGGCTGGATCTGGCGATGGCGGACGAGTTCTACGAGCCCGGCGCCATCTCGTCAGACTACCTTACCACGATGCGGGGCAACGGCGACGGGACGTTCGCGCCCAGCGAATTCTCCCTAGTCATGCCCACCATGACGGAGTCCTTGGTGGCGGGCGACTTCAATGGCGACGGCAAGCTCGATTTCGCGCAAACGGGTGTTGACGGGCTTTGCGTGTTCTTGCAGGCTCCCCTGTCAGGCAACGGCCCGGCCATCACGATTGCTCCGGCAGGCGCCATTCCAACCCCCTTCCCGCCGGGCAGCACCTCAGCCACCGTGCAGCCGGGAGGTACGGCAACTTTCAATAACTTGGCGGTTTTCTCCCTGAACGGCTTTACCGGTACGGTGACGCTCACTTGTTCCGGCGCGCCCCTGAATGCCACGTGTTCGGTCACGCCCTCGCCGACAGATCTGTCGGCCGCGGCGGCGTCTGCATTTTTCACGCTGAGCATTCAAACCACGGCGCCCACGCAGTCGCTGGCTCTGCCGCACCAGCCGCCTCTTCCGCCGCATGGCCGCTGGCTGGTGGGCCTATGGATGGCTCTGGTGGCGGTCATGTTCGCCGGGGCTGCGGTCCGCGTTCGGCCAAAGTCCCTCCCAACCCGCGCCTGGGCGCTGCTGCCGCTGGTGGCGCTTCTCATGTGTGTGGCACTCGGGGCGACCTGCGGCCCGAGCCCGCCGCCCCAACCGGTCGGTGGCACACCGCCCGGCACTTACACCATCACCGTGACGGCAACCTCAGGAAGCATTACCTTCTCGACCCCCTTCACGCTCACCGTCGAGTAACTCCCCAAGATAGCGGACGGGGCCGTAAAAACGCGCGGCAAGTTATACGCAGGGTCGGGCCGGGCAAGCTGGACCGTTTCCCGGGGGCCTTGCCCGGCTACTTTATCCCTCGCCTTCGGAAGTAAGAAACCAAGCTCCGACGCCTCCCGCTCCATCCGCTTGCGCTTGTCCTCGACCGAATGGGGGCACGCGGCCTGATTTTAGCGCCTATGCTTCTTTCGGGAGCCTACCTCCACATCCGACAAAAAAGTGGTAGAGTATTTCCCCTTCCCTGCTTGAAGGAGGATGGTTTTGCGCAAAAACTCGGTAGATGTTGTCGGGCTGGGATTGAACGCCACCGACACGGTTCTAATCGTACGTGACTTCCCTGCCCTGGGAGGAAAGGAGCGGGTGCTATCCTCGTCCATGCACGCGGGTGGACAGGTGGCCACCGCGCTGGTCACCTGCCAGCGGCTGGGGCTTCGCACCCGCTACATCGGCAAGGTCGGGGATGACGAGGCTGGCAAGATTCAGCTTGCAAGCTTGAAACGTGAGGGAGTCGACGTGCGATACACGCGCGTGGTTCCGGACACGCCCAATCAATTCGGCCATATCTTGGTGGATCAGGCGACGGGCGAGCGAACGGTTTTCTGGGACCGCGATGCGCGCTTGACCGTTACCCCGGAAGAGTTGACGGAGGGCGCGATCACCACCGGCCGCGTTCTGCACCTGGACGGGTGCGACGTCGAGGCATGCCTGAAGGCCGCACGCTGGGCAAGGCGGGCGCACGTCCCCGTGCTCGCCGACCTTGATACGGTTTACAAGAAGGTCGAAAGCCTTTTCCCTTACATCGATTACTTGATTGCCTCGACCAAATTCCTTCCCACGCTGACCGGCCAGGCTGACCCCTTCAGAGTCCTCGAGTACATGGCCACCGAGTACAAGATGAAGGCTTCCGGCATGACGCTGGGCCGGGACGGGGCGTTGGTTTACCAGGGACAGCGATTCCACTATTCACCGGGATTCGTCGTCGAAACCGTGGATACCACGGGCGCAGGGGACGTCTTCCATGGCGGCTTCATTTACGGACTGCTGGCGGGATGGGAAATCGAGAGGATTCTGGACTTTGCGAACGCCATGGCCGCACTCAACTGCACGGCGCTGGGCGCACGAGGGGGAATCAAGACTCAAGCGGAGGCGGAAAACCTCATGGCCAGCGGCGCTCGCCACGTGAATCCGGCGTACCATTTTGGATTTTAGATTTTGGATTTTGGATTGTCCCTGCGTGCTGCCTACTGCTTACTGCCTACTGTTTTTCCCCAGCCCCTAGTCCCCAGCACCCAGTCCCTGCTCTTCTGCCTACTGCTTACTGCCAACCGAAAAAACGGGCTGGGACAATTGTGAATTCTGAAAATTGAGCGCTGGTCGAGGCTATGCCACGGGCTTTTCGGGGCGCATCAGGGGGAACAGGATGACGTCCCGTATGGATCGGGAATTGGTGAGCAGCATAGTGAGGCGATCAATACCGATGCCTTCCCCGCCGGTGGGGGGAAGGCCGTAACTGAGAGCGCGAATATAGTCTTCGTCAATGGCGTGGGCCGTCAGGTCACCTTTTTCGCGGAGGAGTTGTTGATACTCGAAGCGGTCGCGTTGTTCGGCGGGGTCGTTGAGTTCGCTGAAGGCGTTGGCCACTTCCATTCCGGCGATGTAAAGCTCAAACCGCTCAACGAAATTGGGATCTTCAGGTTTCTGCTTGGCAAGCGGCGAGACCTCCAGCGGGTAATCCATGATGAAGGTTGGTTGGATCAAGTGGCTTTCCGCCACATGCTCGAACAGCTCTGCGAGAGCTGTACCCGGGGCCGTACCCTCAGGCAACGCCAGGGGCTCGTACCCCGGGCAGGAGCCGCCGCCAGCCCAGCGGTTGAAAGCCTCGACCCATTTGAAGATCGCCTTAGGTTCCACCAGATCTTCCTGTGAAGGCCCTTTCCCTGCTGCTTCCGGCCAAAACTTGCCCACCGCCTCTTTCATCGTCAAACGCTGGAATTCGGCGAAGGAAATATGTTGCCCGCCGTAGTCGAAATCGACCGTTCCGAGGACGGCCAGCGCAGCGTGCCGCAGCATTCTTTCCGTCAAGGCCATCAAATCGCCGTAGTCGGCGTAAGCCTGGTAGAACTCCAGCATCGTAAACTCAGGATTGTGCTGGGTAGAAATCCCCTCGTTGCGGAAATTCCGGTTGATCTCGTAAACGCGGTCGAGGCCTCCCACGGTGAGCCGCTTCAGGTAAAGCTCCGGAGCAATGCGAAGGTAAAGGTTGAGGTCCAGAGCGTTGTGGTGGGTAATGAAGGGCCGTGCCATGGCGCCGCCTGCCAGCGGCTGCATCATGGGGGTTTCCACCTCCAGGTAGCCTTCGCCGTCAAGAAATTCCCGCAGAGCGCGAATCAGCCGGCCACGGCGCTCAAAAATCCTCCGGGATTCCTCATTCACCATGAGATCCAGGTAGCGCTGTCGGTAACGGAGCTCGAGGTCAGTGAGGCCGTGCCATTTTTCCGGTAAGGGCAAGAGTGCCTTGGCCAGGAATTGCAGGCGCTCGGCGTGAATAGTCAGTTCACCGGTTCTGGTGCGAAACAGGTATCCGGTGACGCCAATGATGTCACCGATGTCGAGAAGCTTGAAGAGCTCGAAGTCACGCTCTCCCACGGCTTCCCCACGCACGTAGATTTGCAGGCGCTCGCCGCCCGCCGCCAAATGCGCAAAGCCGGCCTTCCCGTGGGGGCGGATGGTCATCACTCGCCCCGGCACCCTGACCGAGACCCTCTGGGCACTCAACTGCTCCGACGAAGAAGAAGCATAGGCGGTCAGGATCTGCGGGATGGTGTGTGTAAGGTCGTAACGGCGCGGATAGAGCTCGAAACCCAACTCGGCGATGGCCTGGAGCTTTTTTCGCCTTTGCAGTATGAGATCGCGAAGTTCTGTTGTGGACACGGAAGAGACCCGCCAGCAAACGGCAGAATTTCATCACCGATAAAAGCAGCAATTATAGGGTTGCCGCAGAAAGGGTGTCAAGAAATTGAAGGAATTGGTTTTAATCCGCAGATTCCGCAGATGACGCAGATTACCATCAGCAGTCGGGGCCTTGGTGGTCTGCGCGATCTGTTAATTCTGCGGATCACTCACTATGGAACTCCTCGTAAGGTGAATTCACGGGCGAGCGCTTCTTGGTATACCGCCTCTAGAAACCCCGTCCCCGGCTCGCGGTGCACCTCCGTTGCCGCCCCGATGACGCGTAGGTCCTCTGGTCGCGTCTTTCTTCACTCATCTGCGTCATCTGCACAATCTGCGGATTTGTTTTTGCCCGTCAGCTCCGTCAACTCTTCCGCTAAACCTTGCTTTAGCGATTGCCAATTTTCTATACTGGGTAGTATGCGTTGGTTGGCGGGGATTCTCGTTCTCACCGGTGTGGGTTTTCTGCTGCGGCGTCTGCTATGGGTTAATTCGCGGGCTCAGCGCGCGCCGGCAGGTCTGGCGCCATTGGGACCGGAGCGCCAAGCCGTCTATGACGGTTTTGCGCCAGAAGTTGAGGCAAGGACAGTCATGCTGGGCATTTCGCTCAACGACGCGTTTGAAGAGCGGGGCGCTGGCCGCCACGACATGGCCTGGCGGATGATCCGGCTTTCTGCCGCCGAGTGGGACGGCATGGCGAAGATCGCCGCAGGCCTCTTGGATGCCTTGGCGAAGCACCTGCCGAACGCCCGGGTAGTGGTCACGCCCCGCAGCATCCACGCCCATCGTTTCAAGTCTAGGCCCATGGTTGACTATGTGCGGATGCATGAACTTCTGGACCAATTGGTTTTCAGCTCCCGGCGCCGCTATCAGCTTCAACTTCGTCTCCTGCGCCGCGCTGCGGAAATCGTGACGGGAGAATTCCGGCATACCTACCGCTACGCCGAAAGGACGGACGACCGGTCTCCGGAAGTCTGGAGCCAGATTGATCTTTACTTCCACGACTTTGACCTCATCGCCAAAGAAGCCTTGCTGGCTTTTCGCGCTTTACTGGCCTGCCTTCCACTCTCATTCTTGCCCAAATTCTCCCTCGAACTCAATGCCCTCCTGCGCGGCAGGGTCCGCACACGTTCGCTCCCTGTCGAGCGCTAGCCCGGATTTCTCACCAGGCTAGACCATTCTCTTCGAGCCGCCGGAAGGGCGGGGCTTCAGCCCCGCCGAAAAAGCCAGCTCCAGTTTTCTGTCCTTCTCGCGCCCCGCGCAGTCCCGCGCCTGCGGGACTGCGCGGGGCGCGAGAGGCCGGAATAATCAGGAAGGTCACGTAACGGCGGGGCTAAAGCCCCGCCCTTCCCTTCCGTGGTAAGAAATCGCCACTACCGGCTCGCCAAACTTCGTGCCCTTACTCCGGCAAGTATGCTTGCGGTGTCCTCGCAATGAAGCTTGACAAGGGCCAGTCGAGAAGCCACCCGGACCAACAACGATGGAAGGAAAAAAAGGAAGGGGCGGCGTTCGGTACTGGGTCAATTTGATGTAGAGGCGGCTTTACGCCGCCATTTGGCGAGGTAAACTCCCCGCTACAGCATCAAATTGACCCACTACCCGGCGTTCAGCGGGCCACCCCGTGCAGGTAATAGCTCACCAAGGCCAACAGCCGGCCTCAGGGACTATCCGGAGAAGATTTCGGCCATACGAATCCATTCCTGATCCACAAGCTTCAGTTTGGTCATCGCTTCCAACAGGGGTATGGAAGTGATCTGATTGCCCTTCAAGCAAACCATGTGGCCAAGCTTGCCTTCCTCGATCAAATCGACGGCCTTAAGTCCGTAGCGGGTTCCCAGCACGCGGTCAAAAGCTGTGGGCGAACCGCCGCGCTGGATGTGGCCGAGCACCGTGGAGCGCGTTTCGAACCCGGTCTGCTTCTCGATGAGCTTAGCCAGGCGCTCGCCGATGCCGCCCAGCAAAACGTGACCGAACTGGTCGAGTTGCTGGCCTTTGGTCACGAGTGCGTCTTGGCCCTTGAGCTGGAATCCCTCCGAAGCGACCACGATTGAGAACTTCTTGCCTCTGGCATGACGCCGTTTGATGACCTCGCAGATTTCCTCGATCGTTTTCGACTCCTCGGGAATCAGAATGCAATCAGCTCCGCCTGCCAGGCCGGAGATCATCGCAATCCATCCTGCATGGCGCCCCATCACCTCAACCACCATCACGCGGTGATGCGATTCCGCCGTGGTGTGGAGGCGGTCTATCGCCTCAGTAACGATCATGACAGCCGTGTCGAACCCGAAAGTCTGGTCCGTGCCGTCCACGTCGTTGTCGATAGTCTTGGGAATGCCGACGATTTTAACGTTGTCATTGACGAGTTGCTTGGCGACGCCCAGAGTGTCCTCGCCTCCCACCGCTATGAGGTAATCAATTCCCATGGTCTTGAGGTTGGCGAGCAGAGTTTTCTTGTCCTCTTCCTTCTTCAGCGGGTTGGTGCGCGAGGTGCCGAGGATTGTACCGCCGCGCACCAGAATCCCGGAAACGGAATCCAAAGTAAGCGGCTCCGCGTCAGCCTTCAGCATTCCCCTCCAGCCGTCTTTCACACCCAAAACCTTGTATCCGAGCTGCCCAGCGCGGCGGACCACCGCCCGGATCACGGGGTTGAGTCCGGGACAATCGCCCCCTCCAGTAAGAATCCCGATGGTGCCTTTAGAATTATTCGCCATATCGAGCTTCAACTCCTTGAATGGTCAGATGTATCGGAGTCTCGGCGCCATCCTGAAGCGACCTGCGCACGAACGAAGCACCGGCTCCAAAGCAAACTGGGAAATTTACCAAGAAACACGTTCAGAGGCAAACGAATTGCGCTGCCGGCAGTGTCTCAGTTTGATGTAGAGGCGGCTTTACGCCGCCATTTGGCGAGGTAAACTCGCCGCTACATCGTCAAACTGAGCCACTACCGCGCTGCCACAGGTCTTAGGTGTCAGGGAAAAACAGGGGTTGGGGGCTGGGCATTTTGGATTTTAGATTTTGGATTGACCTGCCTACTGCCCTTTATTCCAAGAACGGGGGGCTGGGGACGAGGGGCTAGGGGCTGGGCGTGTAGGCGTTAAACCCGAATTCGCAAGTTGAGGGGCGCTGTTCCGCTCCAATCCGTTAGACTAAACTCGCTTCGACCAAAGCTGCGCAGGAACAGGACAGTGCGCCTAAGAATTGCTTCACTCTGGGCTTCGAGGGCCTCCCAACTAACCCCTCACCCGGCCCGCTCGGGCTGGTGAAAACGCCGGCAGCGGGCCACCCTCTCCCCAAGCGAGAGGGCGGTTTTCATAACTTCAACGCCGCCCAGAAATGACAGCCCTCTCCTCGGGGAGAGCGTGCCCGTCAGCCGACGGACGGGTGAGGGGTTTTTCCATTCCGTGAAACCAGAAACCTGGTTCAACTTACGAATTCGGGTTAAATTAAGGCTCCCGAGCAGGTCTCGCCCGACCTAGACGCGCCACGGCCCCGCTAGGCGCTCCCTGGACAGATTGGGTCCGACTTTGCACTTGTCCGATATGCCGACATAACCGGCCAATCTC
>DLMI01000167.1:5881-6606 GCA_002478145.1 Acidobacteria bacterium UBA7540 | reverse complement strand
TCAGGCTTCGGCTCGGCTTTGGCTTCAGGCTTCGGCTCGACTTTGACATCTGGCTTCGGCTCGGCTTTGACATCTGGCTTCGGCTCGGCTTTGGCTTCAGGCTTCGGCTTTGCTTCGTCTTCTGGCTGAGGTTCGGCTTTAGCTTCAGACTTCGGCTCGGCTTTGGCTTCGGGCTTGGGCTCCGGTTTGGCTTCAGGCTTCGGCTCGGCTTTGGCTTCAGGCTTCGCTTCGGCTTTGACTTCGCGCTCCGCCTGCCCCCAGTCCTGATCTGCTCGACCGTCCTGGCGGCCTCGCTGCTCGTAGAGTTCATAGGCTCGCTTGGCGATCTGCGGTGTAAGATCCAGAGGCTTCTTGGCCAACAATGGGGCCTTGGTAGGGTCAAAAACCCGATAGGCGAGCAGTTTCACGCGGTCATTTAAGAGCGCCCAGGCCAGAGCATAGCCCCAAACGAACGCTGCCCAGCCCCAGCCGAGAGGCGTCATAAACAGCCCATAAACCGCAATCAGAGTCGCCACCGTTTGTGTGCCGACCACCGCTACCCATAGAATCCGCGCGGGGCGTATGGACCAGAATGGGCCGCGCGTGCGCGTCAGGAAAATCGTCAGATGCCCCGCTATGGACAGTTTCAAATACATCAGCGTCTGGATGTGCATGCGGTCGAGGTGAAAGACGCGCTCACCCAGATAAAACAGGCCAAACGCGGCCACGACCCCGATGACGCCCAG
>DLMI01000167.1:5440-5805 GCA_002478145.1 Acidobacteria bacterium UBA7540 | reverse complement strand
CCGATGACGCCCAGCACCGTGGAGATCCCCAGCACCAGGTGCATGTTCCAGGCCTCGGGCTTATCCTTGTAATGAACGTTGTCGTAGGCGATGGACAGGATAGCGCCGTCGTTGAGCAACGCCAGCATCACGATCATCACTGCGGTCACCGGATAGAAGTTAAACACCAGGATCGCCAGCGTCATGAAGAACAGCACGCGCAGCGTTTCGGCAATGCGGTAGATCGCGTAGCTGTTCATCCGCTGGAAAATTTTCCGGCTCTCCTTGATGGCGTCAATAATCACCGAGAGGCCGGACGCCAGCAGCACGATGGACGCCGCCGCGCGCGCCGCGTCTGTCGCGCCCGAAACGGCGATGCCGCAGTC
>DLMI01000167.1:4776-5320 GCA_002478145.1 Acidobacteria bacterium UBA7540 | reverse complement strand
GACGATGTGGCCGCGCTGCTGCAAGACATCCACAATGTGGAACTTATGTTCGGGGAATACCTGGGCGAAACCGTCCGCTTTTTCGATGGCCTCCGCCGACTGCGCCGTCTCGTGATGCTTCGTGTCGCCCAATCCGCTGGCATCCAGGATGTTCGTGCCCAGCCCCAGTTGCCGGGAAGTTTCTCGAGCGATGGCCAGTTGATCGCCCGTAACCATCTTGATCTTCACGCCCATCTGCCGGGCGCTGGCGATGGTTGCTTTGGCCTGCTCGCGCGGCGGATCGAACAATGGCAACACGCCAACAAACTGCCACTTACCTTCCTGATCTGCCCGCGCCACGCCCAATGAACGGAAGCCGCGTCCCGCAAATTCATTGACCGCTTTCTCGACGGCGGGCTTTACCTCACCGGCGTTGGTCGACATCTCCAGAATCACCTGCGGCGCCCCCTTGGCCACATGGAACTGTTTTCCGTCCGCACCTTTGACGGTGGCTTCGGTGCGCTTGTGCACCGGGTCGAAGGGCTGGAAATGGACCACCTGATAG
>DLMI01000167.1:3765-4703 GCA_002478145.1 Acidobacteria bacterium UBA7540 | reverse complement strand
TTCAAGGCTTGATCGTTCTTCAGGCCGCCGATCACGGCCAGGTCGATGGTGTCCTTGTCTTCCGCACGCGAAGCGAGTGCAGCCCAGAGAATGACTTGGTCGCCAGGGATACCGTTGACGCTGAATGGATCGCCCAGCGTCAGCTTGTTCTGGGTCAGGGTGCCGGTCTTGTCCGAGCACAGCACGTCCACGCCAGCCAGTTCCTCGATCGCCGAAAGCCGGGTCACAATCGCTTCTTTTTTCGCCAGCAGACGGGCGCCGACCGCCATGGTCACTGACAGTACCGTGGGCATCGCCACGGGAATCGCGGCCACGGTCAGCACCAGGGCGAACTCCAACGTGTTGAGGATCGGGTCGCCACGGAAGATCGCGACGGTAATAATCACCGCCACCAGAGCCACCGCGAGGATGATCAGGTAATCGCCAATCTTCAGCACGGCACGCTGGAAATGGCTGACGGTGTGAGCCTCCTCGACCAGTTGCGCGGTCTTGCCGAAGTAGGTGTTCGTACCGGTGGCGTACACCATCGCTTCGATTTCGCCCTGGCGAATAATCGACCCCGAAAACACCGCCTCGCCAGGTTTGCGCGTGACGGGCAACGATTCGCCTGTCAATGCGGACTGATCCACCTCCACCGGGTCGCCCGCCAGCAAGCGCGCATCTGCCGGCACAATGTCCCCCAGCCGCACACGGATGACGTCGCCCGGCACCAACTCACGCGCCGCCGGGTCGGTCCACTTCCCATCACGCTTCACCTTGGCCTTGATCGCCAGCGTGGCCTTCAGAGCGGCGATGGCGTTGCCCGCCTGACGTTCTTCCCAGAATCCGACCACGGCGTTGGAAACCAGCAAAAGGAGGATGATGAAAAAATCCGGCCAGTGCCGGACCACGCCCGACAGAATCACTGCCGCTTCAATCATCCACGGGATGGGACCCCA
>DLMI01000167.1:0-3692 GCA_002478145.1 Acidobacteria bacterium UBA7540 | reverse complement strand
AAAATAGGAGAGGAATTTCAGGAGCAGATTGGTTTTCTTTTCCGCGATCTCGTTAGGGCCGTATTGCGCCAGCCGTTTCTGCGCCTCGGCTTGACTGAGGCCGTCCGGCGACGACCCCAACTTTGCCTGCAGTTCCGGCATGGGAAGGGATTTCAGATCGTCCTTGGACTCGGGCTTGGACCCCGGCTTCGCCTCGGGAGCCTTGGGTTTATCTGTATTCGGTTTCACGATGACTACCCTCCTGTTCTTGTTACCTCCACCGAGTCTCGGTCCAGAGGGATCTTGGAAAATCGGCGGACAGGCGCTGTCGAAAACGTCTCATTCACGGTTTTGAATCCCCGAAATCGGGCACGTTACACCTTTGCTTCCGGCGGGTTGGCGACTCCTCCCGGCGGAAGGGAATCCGGCACGTCAAGGCGTGCCACGCCAATCCGATTGTCGACCATCCCATAATAGACGTCGAAGCGGTCCGGTGAGAAGGGCGGCCAAACGCCCGCCGCCCCAGACCCGATACTCATAGATCGGTTCGAATCGCAGGGAATACAGAGGTATTTGACCCATGGTATGTCTCCTTACCCTCATCCATTGCCGACGGGCCCTTGTCACCAGCCATTAGCGCCGGCGCCGTGTTTTTAGAGCTCGCCTCTTCATTTGTGATAATTCCCTGGTTGTGAAAATCCATCGAGCTCGGCTATCTCCCGACGGCGCCTGACAGCGGCTGCTGCGCTTGCCTGTGAGGCCGCAAGGCCAAGTCATCGCTCATGACGTAGATAATCATGGCCGCAAGCATCAAAAACAGGGCGACCCAGAATTTCCAATCATGATGCGCGCGTTTCCAGTAAGGACGCTGGCCTTGATGAACATGGTTGTGATCCTGCTCGCCGTGATGGCGGTGACTGCGCTTATTCTCACTCATGGGTTACCTGCCTTCTCGATCCCATCCCGAATGATCTCGGGGCGGCGTTGTTACTGCCCGGCTCCATCCATTTCCAGTTACGAATCTCCGGCAAGTGTTGGCCGTGCTGGGCGACATCCATTGGACTAGCCATGGGTATACATGTTGTCACGCTCATGTCCTTTCCATCGAGGCATTGTATTCGCCACGGCGCGCAGCCCGGTTGCACCTGGCTCGGCGATACAGAGCTTGCTGTGCCGCCAACGCGAGGGCCTCCTCGCCTTGCCAGATCTCCAGAGCGGGTTGCTGACCGGGACGGTTATGTACGAGCCGGTAATAACGGCCACCGGTTTTAACTCCCATGCAACAACTCCCTGCGAAACAATGGGGTCGGTGAGCAACTATTACAATCAAGGTGTAGTTCAAACTGAGGGGGCTGCCTTTGTGCCAATAACAATATCTCCCGGCAATCCCAGTAAACTAACTCGCTCCTTGTGTTGTATCCCAAACCCAGCATCCTTTATTGACTGTTCGACATAGATCGGCCTACAGTCAACGTATTGGGGAAGTTTCTGGTGCAACCACTCGTACAATTTCAGTAATGGCGAAGCCCCATCTTCTTTCGACATACTAATAATCCCGACCCCCCCATTGGGTCTCAAGGCGCGCCTGATTTCAGCAAGCACCTGTGGGATATCGGGCGAATCGAAAAGCTCAAGCGTAAAGCTCGAGAATACAGCGTCGAATTTGTTGTCCGTGTACGGCATTTTCATTGCATCGTCACAGGTTAATTCAACTCTATTCCAAAGCCCGGCCTTTTCCAGTCTTCGCTTGCTAGTAGCAAGCATTCCAGAGGAAATATCAACGCCAAAGACCCTGCCTTCATCCCCCACCGCTTCAGCTATTTGTTTCAAGCAATTACCAGTTCCAAAACCAATCTCGAGAACGGTTTCGCCCCTTGTGATATTCAATCGCTTCAGTGCCAGGTTTCTATACTTCTGCTCGAATGGTCCGGCAAAATAGTCGTAGAACGGACTCATTCTGTCGTAACTCTCCTTTGACTGAGCCTTGGTTCTTGTTACTCGCAATACTGTGTGAAGATCTGAACTCATTTCACTCCTCCTAACTCTTGTTTTGTCATTGCACGATTCTTTTTAAGAGCAGCAATGACGGGCGCGCCATAACGTTAACAGTCTGCCATGCCGCGAGTTTAGTAAGGGTCACTGTTTTTTTCATATTTAAGTCCCTTCCATCGCGGCACTGTATTCGCCACGGCGCGCAGCCCGGTTGCAGCATGCTCGATGATAAAGAGCTTGCTGTGCCGCCAACACGTGGGCCTGCTGGCCTCGCCAAATCTCTAAAGCCGGTTGCTGGATGGCGCGGGCAAACGAAAACGCCAACGCCCAAGGCAGTCGCGACTTGAATCTGGCATTCATGGCATTCAAGCGGGCCGAGGCCAATTCGCTGGATTGGCCGCCTGACAAGAATGCAACCCCCGGAACGGCGGCGGGGACGGCTCGCAAGAGACACCCCACCGTGGCGTCGGCCACCTCGTCCACATCTTCCACCTCGTCTTGCTGGCGGTCGGTCAATCTCACCTGATACTGCTGTTCGCCGGCTGCCACTTCTTTCACTTCTTCTTGCGGGGGGCAGGTTAATCCCGGAAGCACCATGTTGGGCTTCAGGATCATGCCTTCCAGCATCACCTGTTGTGTATAAAGCTGGTTGAAAACCGTTCGCAGGACTTCCTCCGTTACCTCGCGGCACCGCTCCAGGGTATGCTCGCCGTCCATGAGCACTTCCGGCTCGACGACGGGGACCAGTCCGGCTTCCTGGCACAACGCGGCATAGCGAGCCAACGCCTGCGCGTTGGCCTCGATGCAACCCCGGCTGGGAATGCTCTCGCCCACGGCAATCACCGCGCGCCACTTGGCAAAACGGGCGCCCATTTGCGAGTATTCAGCCAGGCGGGTGCGCAATCCGTCCAGACCTTCGGTTATTTTCTCTCCGGGATGACCTGCCAGGTCCTTTGCACCGGCGTCAACTTTGATGCCGGGAATGATCCCTGCATCGGTGATGGCTTTAACAAAGGGAGTGCCATCTTTCTTCTGCTGGCGGATCGTCTCGTCATAGAGGATCGCGCCGCTAATGCACTCACCCAAACCGGGCGTGGTCACAATGAGCTCCCGATAGGCGCGCCGGGCCTCCTCGGTCTGTGGAATCCCCAACCTGGCAAATCGTTTGTTGCAGGTGGGATTACTTTCATCCATCGCCAGCAAGCCCTTGTCGCCGGCGACGAGCACCCTCGCGGTGTCTATGAGCTTTTGCGCATTCATTTGGGGTTGCTCCACTTCCAGTTCCGAATCTCCGGCAAGTCTTCGCCGTATTTGTCGATGTATTGCTTGTGCTCGATGAGCTTGTCCTGCATCTGCTGCTTCAGGTAGGCGCCCTTAGAACCTAAGTCCGGTAGCCGGTCAATCACGTCATGCACCAGGTGGAACCGGTCCAGTTCATTCTGGACCCGCATGTCAAAGGCCGTCGTGATGGTGCCCTCCTCCTTATAGCCTCGGACGTGCAGGTTGCGGTTAGTCCTGCGGTAAGTCAGCCGGTGGACCAGCCAGGGGTATCCATGGAAGCCAAAGATGATGGGCTTATCTTTGGTGAAAAGCGAATCGTAAGCCGACTCGCTCAGTCCGTGCGGGTGCTCGCTCTTAGGCTGGAGCTTCATCAGATCGACAACATTAATCACCCGGATCTTCAGATTGGGCAAATGCTGGCGAAGAATGGAAACGGCGGC
>DLMI01000020.1 GCA_002478145.1 Acidobacteria bacterium UBA7540 | reverse complement strand
ATTGGCCGGTTAATACCCGTTTCTCGTCAAAGTGCCTGACATGGCACGGAGTTCGACGACCGCCAGATCTTTGGAGGCCGGGGAGGCTCAGTCTTCGTGATCAGATGAAGTGATCTAAGCACTGATCGGCCTTCTGGCTTAATATAAGTGGGATACGGAGAACGTCATGAACATGCGAGAAGAGAGATTGGTTGAGCGCCGGGTGACGTACACCCTGGAGCACGAGGGAAAGTTCTACATCGTGCACAACGTCCCAGCTCGCGTGAACGAAGAAACGGGCGAGCAGTTTTTCTCACCCACCACCGTCGAACACTTGCAGAGGGTAATTCTCCACTCCCAGAACCCAACCATGACGATCCAAACGCCGGTGTACGAGTACGCCGAGGAACTCACCTGAGAGGGAGATGAAGGAACGCGTATTTGAGGGAAGACCCGCAGAGTCTCTGGAGAACGAGACTCTGCGCTTAACCTTTGCCATAAGAGGGTCGGTTGGGGAGTCCGCAGACGCTAGAAAGCCCCCGGCGGCGCCGGCCGGCCAGTAGCTCCGATCATAACCAATAAAAGGCTGCCACTTCGAATCCCAGAGACCGAAGTTTGCTGGAGACTGAGTGCAGGTGCGCTGTACCCAACATGAACAGTCCTGTTTCATACCTCTCCATCTCAGTCTGGACGTTCATTGCCATCCGATGTTCCCGATTTTCCTGATTCTCGAAGGGTCCGTACTCGTTCATCCACGGAGCATTCGGGTCCCGCACCGGGTCGAACCGTTTTAGTGTCCCGTCGTAGCCAGGATATTTGATGCAACCAGAGCACTTGTGAGTGTGGTACCGTGGTTCATCCGGGGTGCCGACGTTTGCCCACGGGAGACCGGTTGCCGCGGCAAATTCCTTGGCGAAGGATTCGCCTTGCGTTTCGGACCACTCCTCCATCACGATCTGCACGCCCAGCTTGGATGTTAAGTAAGCAAGACGCTTTTGTAGCTCCGGATTGCGGTCGTTTCCCAGCACCTGAAACTCATGCACGGTAGCAAGCAAAACCACGCTCTTCATTGGGAAGTTCTCCCAACCGTTTTCTTAACCACACACCAATCCAACTCGTACCTGCCTGCTGGCGGGTACGTGTGACTCACCATCGTTTTCTTTTCGAGCAGCTCTAAGGCGACCGCATTTTGCAGATGAGTTTCGTTGAAGGTCATCGTCGGAGTATCAGTGTAGGGTGCGCCAGGGCATCGCAGCTTGACGGTCCCTTGCGCAACCGAGAGTCCACAGTCGTTACCAGCGCGTTCCAAGTGCTCTACCAGTTCCCGACCGCGCTTTTTCTCTAAATCATCCACGTCACCCTCTTTCCCGCCTTCTGGTTCCCGCGTTCAAGGTTTGCTTTCGCTTCCGGGAAATCCCTCGTCGGACGGGTTTCGGTCAGCCTGGGACAGTTGGTCCGCGTTGTTGTGGCTCGCCGACGGTCCCCGAGTATACAATCAAGACCAACTCCCCGCGCGCCGCGCCTGCTGCCTCGCAGAAAAAATGAGGCCACACGGATGCGGCTACGCCGACAAACTGCACCTGACCACATGCTCGGCTTTCTGCGCGTCCATCAGGTCATCGGGCGGCACAGTGATGATGCGTGGGGCTTGCGTGGATTGCGCCACCTTGCTTTTGAACCCTCTGTCAGACGTGAGCATGCACAGTTTGGGGTCACCCAAATACACCAACTGTTCAGCATCTATCACTTCATTTCGATTTTTCCTGCTCAGCGGGTTGTACCGTGGATTTGCGAGCGCTCTTTGCAGCTTACATTTCTCAAACTCGTAGTATGCGTTAAAGATCGAAACAATTTCGGACACGGGTTTTGAAGCCGGGTCAGCACCCACGCGCTTAGCGATTCCGAAAAACCACGCGCTTTCCATGTCGTTTCTCTTTGTTGCCTCGTCAATCATGTCCTTGAATTGTTGCGCTGTGCCGGCCTTGCACTTGTCCATCACCCGCTTGTGCTTGGCGGATTCCACCTTGATTGTTTCCAAGGAATCAGTCGTCAGGCAAACATTGAATGAGCGCTCCATCCCCATTCGGAAAGCGTCATCCTGTTTGGGCTTCTGGAACCAAAGTTGATACAGCATGTCACTAGGCCACGGGAGCAAGCCGGAGTGCTGAGGGTTAGTCCAATTTCCAACAGCCTTCACCTGGCTTAACACGGGGAAACGGGGTCAGGTACCGTTTCCAGTGCGCGGGGAGAGCGAAACGGTACCTGACACCGTTTCTCCACCGTTTCTCCCCTTGGCTTGGCAGGAGGTTCAATCCTACCGAGACCGATGACTGTCATGGCCTTGGCAAGGCTGACCGGAAAATCGCAGACAGCCGTAGGGATCGCGATCAGACAGGGGGTCTCGGCTTATCAGGCAGCTCAGGGGCAGAGCGATCAAGAAGCTCCTGCAACTGAAGCTCGATATTCGACAGATGGTCGTTTATGGCGTGGAGCAAACCCGTGTCCTCGTCCACGGCAGCAGCCTTCAGGAAACCCGCCGCCACTACCTCTATCCGCCAAAGGAACAAGATAATTACGACCAGGAGCACTGGGAGAATCCAGCTATACATGTTGCCTCCGTCAAGGATCCCTGTAGAAATAAATAGGCTTGCTGTCCGCCAGCTGGCGCAGAGCCCAGCTCTGCGATTCGTTGAGAGGCAATGCCTACAAGCCGCAGAGCTTCGCTCTGCGCCAGCCGGCGGTCTGCTAACCATTCGCGGCGGAGGAGGAGGAGGATTCATCATCTCCGCTGCTTTTCCCACGCTGTGGGGCCCGGCAGGTGTGTCGAAGAACTCGTTTACATTTGTCATGGCGGTGCTTCAACAACACTTCTTGTATTTCTTGCCGAATGCCCGCGATACCTGTATAGCCACACCATGCGAGAGCAACCCCCGGCGGTAAATCAGCATGTCCAAGGTAGCAACGGAGGCGGGCCGATTTCCCCTACGATTTCGGCTCGCTCTCCTCATTTTTCCCCTTGTCCAGCAACTCAATCAGCCGGTCCAGTTTGCTCCCGAGTGCCATCAACATCACTGGGACAACCTCGTCCTCTGTGAAGGTGTGCACTTCAGCGAGCGGGAGTTCTTTCTCGATGTAGCTTTGCAGTACTTGCATGGTGTTCTTGTCCATCTGCGTGTGCGACCTCCTAACGAGTGCGTGGTGCGTTCTGTGCACTATCATATCACGCCGGCTGGCGCAGAGCGGAGCTCTGCGTTTTAGCCCCGGGCGGGTGGCGCAGACGTGCCGTTCTTTGGCATGTCTGCGATCCGCCACGTATGCGCCACCCATGCCGCGCCGAGAGCGCTGCCCTAGCCATGGCATAGGCCCGGCGCAGCCGCCCGTTCACATGAGCGTACGCGATATGCGTGGATGTGGCACCCCGTGTTTCCGGGCGTATCGTCGGCCACTCGGAAGCTGTCGTTGGCTGGTACCTGGGTGTATGGTCGGCAAATCGCGGATCTGGTTCGCGGGCATTATTCGAGGGGGGAAGGGCAGGGAATAGGGAACAGGGAATAGGGAACAGGGAACAGGGAACAGGGAATAGGGAATAGGCAATGAAAGCGTTGACACTTTTCCGCCGCATATGCTAGGTTCAATTGTTTATGCTTGCCGTTCTATTCCCAATAGATACGAAGGAGGCTCTGCGTGTCTGGGCCGAAGCAACATCATCTCTTTACGTCTGAATCCGTCACCGAGGGGCATCCCGACAAGATTTGTGACCAGATTTCCGATGCGGTCCTGGATGCTGTCCTGACCGAGGACCGGTTGGGTCGCGTCGCCTGTGAGACCGTTGTTAAGGACCAGAACGTCTATGTGGTCGGCGAGGTAACGACAAGGGCAAAGCTCGAGATCGATCCACTGGTTCGGGAGACGATTCGCACTATTGGGTATACCCAACCGGATGCCGGGTTCACGGCCGATACATGCAGAGTAATCCCAAACCTGACTAGACAAAGCGCGGATATTGCCATGGGGGTAGACACGGGTGGCGCCGGAGACCAGGGACTGATGTTCGGCTATGCGTGCGACGAGACCGAAGAGTTGATGCCGTTCCCCATCATGATGGCGCATAAGCTTTGCCGGCGTCTTGCGGAAGCCCGCCGCCAGGGAATTCTCGGTTTTCTCCGTCCGGACGGCAAGTCCCAGGTCACCGTGGAGTACGAGGGAGCCAAGCCCGTGCGCGTGGAAGCCGTCGTCGTTTCCACCCAGCATTCTGACAAGGTGGCGATTGAAACGGTTCGCGAGGGCGTGTTGCAGTGCATCATCAAGCCGGTAATTCCCGCCCACATGCTCGACCCGGATACTAAGTACCACATTAACCCTACCGGGCGTTTTGTAATCGGCGGGCCGGTAGGTGACTCCGGACTTACCGGGCGAAAAATCATCGTGGACACTTACGGTGGCATGGCGCACCACGGGGGCGGGTCTTTTTCCGGCAAGGATCCCACCAAGGTGGACCGTTCCGCCACTTACATGGCCCGCTACATTGCGAAGAACCTTGTTGCATCCGGACTTGCCAACCGCGCGGAGGTCCAATTGGCCTACGCCATCGGAGTCGCGGAACCGGTTTCCGTAATGGTGGATACCTTCGGGACCGGCAAAGTCGATGACTGCAAGCTGGAAGTTTTGGTTCGCGCACACTTCAGGTTGACCCCCAAAGGAATCATTGAATCCTTGGACCTGCTGCGCCCGATTTACAAGAAAACCGCCGCCTACGGCCACTTTGGCCGCTCGGAGCCCGAGTTCACATGGGAGCGAACGGATAAGGCGGAGGTATTGCGAAAGGAGTTCGGAATCTAGATGCCAATCAACCAAGGACTTGCTTCTGACGTTAAAGACCTCGGCTTGGCCGCCAAGGGCAAGACCCGGACCGAGTGGGCAGGCCAATGGATGCCCGTCCTAAACCTGATCCGGAAGCGGTTCGCTGAAGAACAGCCGCTGAAAGGCATAAGAATTTCTGCCTGTCTTCATGTGACCTCGGAAACCGCAAACCTGGCCATTACACTGAGGGATGGCGGCGCGGATGTAGTGGTCTGCGCGTCGAATCCGTTGAGCACTCAGGATGATGTTGCGGCCTCCCTGGTACAGGATTCTCACATTCCAGTCTTTGCCATTAAGGGAGAAGATAAAGACACTTACTATTCCCACATCGCGTCGGCGCTGGATCACAAACCCCAGATTACCATGGACGACGGCGCTGACCTTGTCACCGCCATCCTGAGCAAGCGGCAGGAACTGGTTTCGGGTGTCCTTGGCGGGACGGAAGAGACCACCACGGGCGTGATCCGTTTGCGCAGCATGGCGAGAGACGGCGTGCTCAAGTATCCCATCATTGCCGTGAACGACGCCGACACCAAGCACCTCTTCGATAACCGCTACGGCACGGGGCAATCCACAGTTGACGGCATTCTCCGCGCCACAAACCTTTTGTTCGCCGGCCTGCATGTAGTAGTGGCCGGTTACGGCTGGTGCGGGCACGGCGTGGCGATGCGCGCCAAGGGGCTAGGAGCCCAGGTCGCCATCACCGAGATCAACCCCACGCGTGCGATTGAGGCTGTTATGGACGGCCTGCAGGTGATGCCGATGGCGGAGGCGGCCAAGTGGGGAGACGTTTTCATCACCGTCACTGGAAACAAATCGGTCATCCGAGGTGAGCATTTCCAGGCGATGAAGGATGGCGCAGTGGTAGCGAACTCCGGCCACTTCAATGTTGAATTGGACCTTCCTGCGCTCCAGGCAATGTCCATCGGCAAGCGCCAGACTCGCGAGTTTGTGGATGAATATACTCTGCCCGACAAGCGCAAAATCTACGTCCTCGGTGAAGGCAGGTTGATCAATCTGGTGGCGGCCGAAGGGCATCCCGCAGTCGTGATGGACATGAGCTTCGCCGATCAGGCGCTTTCCGTGGAATACATCGTCAAGCATGCCCAGCAACTCACGCCCAAGGTTTATCCCGTCCCGATGGAAATTGACCAGACTGTCGCGCGGCTCAAGCTTGAATCGTTGGGTGTGACTATTGATAAGCTCACCCCCGAACAGGAGGAGTACCTGGCCTCCTGGTCGGAAGGAACCTAGATGAATTGACTCATTGGATCATTGAGTCATTGATTCATTGACTCAATAGCAGGATACTGAAAAACCTTAACACTGTCATTCCGAGCGAAGCGAGGAATCTCGCTCTGCAAACGAAGGACCTGCGAGATTCCTCGTCGCCTGCGGCTCCTCGGAATGACAGGCTAGAGGATTAGAGGGTACTGGGAGAATGAAGGAGATCGCCCGATGGGCGCTGGACACCGCCAAGGCACACGGCGCCAGTTATGCTGATGTCCGCGTTGTGGACCTGCGGCAGCGTTACCTTTCCACCAAGAACGGCCGGCCCGCACAAGTGAGGGAATCCCAATCCATGGGAGTGGGGGTCCGTGTAGTGGCGGAGGGCGCCTGGGGCTTTGCTGCCACTGACGATCTCGCGCGCGCCAGCATCGACCGCACAGCGGCTCGCGCGGTCGAGATTGCGCGCGCCAGCGCCACCGCCAAGAAGCACGACGTTAAGTTGGCCAAGGAGCCCAAGATCGTCGACCGCTGGGTAGCCCCGTGCCGGATTGATCCCTTTTCGATTCCCGTGTCATCATGCCTGGAATTGATGCTTGAGGTGGATGCGGAGCTTCGGCGGGTGAAGGGTGTGACGCTTGCCGAAGCGTCCATGGATTTTCGCCGCATCGAACAACTCTTCCTCTCCTCCGCCGGTTCTGAGATCGACCAGGTGAAGACCCAGACCGGAGCAGGTTTCGTCGCCACGTCCTTCGCCGGAAGTGAAATTCAACGGCGTTCCTACCCGAATTCTTTCGGGGGCCAGTACCAAACCCGGGGATATGAACTCGTGGGGGAATTGGACCTGCTTGCAAACGCGCCGCGCATTGCCGAAGAAGCGGTGGCGCTTCACAAAGCCGATCAGTGCCCAACGGGCGTGAAGGACATCATCCTCGAGGGCTCGCAACTGGCCTTGCAGGTCCATGAGTCGATCGGTCATCCCATCGAGCTCGACCGGGTGCTGGGAACCGAAGCGAATTTCGCCGGCATGAGCTTCCTGACGCTGGAAAAGCTTGGGAGTCTTAAATACGCTTCTGAAATCGTCAACGTGGTTGCGGATGCCACGCCCGCTCACGGACCAGGGCTGGGGACGTTTGCCTACGACGATGAAGGCGTGCCGGCTCAGTCCACGGCCATTATCAAGGATGGATTGTTCGTGGGCTATCTGACCTCGCGGGAGACCGCAGCAACCATCCGGCAGGCGCGCTCGGGCGGCGCCATGCGCGCCGAAAGTTGGAATCGTATTCCTCTCATCCGCATGACCAACGTCAGCCTGCTCCCCGGCGCCGGGAAGTTGGCGGACTTGATTGCCGATACGGATGACGGCATTTACATGGAGACCAACCGCAGTTGGTCTATCGACGACCGGCGCTACAACTTCCAGTTCGGGACCGAAATTGGCTGGGAAATCCGCGGCGGCAAGAAGACGCGCATGCTCAAGAACCCGAGTTACGGCGGGATGACCACCGAATTCTGGAATTCCTGCGATGCCATCTGCGGCCCCGAGCACTGGACGCTGTGGGGCGTGCCCACTTGCGGCAAAGGGCAGCCCATGCAGGCTATGGGGACCGGCCACGGCGCATCCCCCGCGCGCTTTCGCAAAGTGCAGGTCGGAGTCGCCTACAATTAGTCGAGAAGTCGAGGAGTCGAAAGTCGAGAAGTCGAAAACTCCTTGACCCTCGACTTCTCGACTCCTTGACTTTTAGGAGTCAATGAGTAAATTCTGAAATGACTTTGTCCCGTCAACGAGCAGAAGAGATCTTCGGTCAAGTCCTGAAATACTCCATCGCCGAAGAGACGGAGGTCTTGGTCTCCTCCTCCTCCTTCGCGCTAACTCGGTTCGCCAACAACACTATTCATCAGAACGTTTCGGAAGAGACCACTACGCTTTCGGTGCGCGTGGTGGCGGAGGGCCGGATGGCGCGTGCCAGCACCAACAAGTTCGATGAGAAGTCCATTCGGCAGATTTGCGAGGGCGCCCTTGTGCTGGCACGCCTGCAACCGCCTGACCCGGACCTTCTGCCTATGCCGGGCCCGCAAACTTACCGGGCCGTTAGCCGTTTTTTCGGTGAGACGGCGGAGTTGAGTCCTGCCACTCGCGCCGCAACCGTCGCGAGTGTCATCAAGCGCGCGGAAAAGAACCGGCTGACGGCGGCGGGCGTTTTTTCCAGCGGGGCCAGCGCCTACGGGCTCTTTAATTCCCGCGGTCTTTCCGCGTTCCATGAGGAAACACTGGCGGAATTCTCCGTCACCATGTTGGGCCGGGAAGGTTCGGGCTGGGCCAAGAAGACTTCTCCCTACTGGCCCGAGCTGGAACCGCAGGAGTTGGCCGAGCGGGCGGCTCAGAAAGCTCTCAACAGCAGGAAGCCGCGGGAGATTGCGCCTGGAAAATACACGGTCATCCTCGAGCCGGCGGCCGTTCTCGACCTTCTGGGCTTCTTAGTTCTCGATTTCAGCGGGCTGGCGGTGCATGAGCAGCGGAGTTGCCTTACCGGCAGGGTAGGGGAAAGGGTCTTTGGCGAAAACATCAGCCTCCGCGACGACGTCTTTCACCCCTCCCAAACGGGAGCTCCGTTTGACGGCGAGGGCGTTCCACGCCAGCGCGTGACCATCCTGGAACACGGCGTGGTGAAAAATCTGGTTTACGCGCGCCAGACTGCCCACACCATGGAGACGCAGCCCACCGGTCATGGTTTCCCCCTTCCCAACGAGCTTGGCGAAGCTCCGTTAAACATTGTCATGGAGGGCGAGCGCTCCAGCCTCGAGGACATGGTGAGGTCCACTCCAAAGGGTTTGCTCGTCACGCGCTTCTGGTATATCCGCGAGGTGGACCCGTATCAAAAAATACTGACGGGCATGACGCGTGACGGAACCTTCTGGATCGAGGATGGCCAGGTGCGGCACGGAATCAAGAACCTGCGATTCAATCAGAGCGTCGTAGAAATGCTCCGTCAGGTGGAAATGATGGGCCAGCCGCAGAGGACGGCGGGGGAAGAGTCCTTCGAAATGGTAGTACCGGCCATGAAGATTCGCGAGTTCAATTTTTCGTCATTGACCAAGTACTAGCGGAAGATATTCGATATCCGCACCTCCCTGACAAGTCGAGAGTCGAAGGGCGAAAGTCAAGAAAGTAGCGCCGACCCCGCAAGCGCGGGGTCGGCATGTGCCGGTTCCGCAGACGCGGGACCGGCGCTACGAAGGCGACAGGGGAGGAGGATAGGCGCTATGACCGGACTCTTTGCAACAGAAACTCCGAGGGGTTCCTGCGGGCGCAGGGAATTCCTGCGAACCCTGGCAGGTCTGAGTGTCGCGCCGGGGGCGCTGGCGACGCTGCGAGCCGGCGCCAGGGACGTCTTGGCGAATCCTGTCGGGTACGCCACCATCGCGTGGCCTCGCGAGGAGTTCACCCATGCGCTCGACACCATCTCGGGTTTGGGCTACCGGGGTGTGCAGTTGTTGGGCTGGGTTCGCGAGGCTTACCCGGCAACAAAAGCGCAGCAACTCGGGGAACATCTAGCCTCTTTGAAGTTGAAAGCCGTAGCTCTCTCCTGTTCGGCCGTACAATTGGCTCCGGAGCAGCAAGGAAATGAGAATGCCGAGGTACGCAGCTATGCGGAGTTTTTCTCTCGCCTCGGCGGGACCTTCCTCCAGGTAACCGACCGGGGTAATCCCTCCAAAGAGTATTCAGCGCAGGATATAAAGAACCTCGGGTCACGAATGAATACACTCGGGAAGGTGGCGCAAGACTTCGGATTGACCCTGGGCTACCACCCGCACTTCGGAACTATTGGAGAGACTCGCCAGGGATTAGGGCGCGTGCTGGAAGCCACCGACCCGCGATGGGTGAAGCTGATTCCCGATATCGCCCATCTGGCGCTTGGCGGTTCGGACCCTGCCGAGGTCATACGTACTTACGGGGAACGGTTGTGCTTTCTCCACCTCAAGGACTTGCGCAAAGAAATAGCGGCCGTTGCCCGGCAAGACCGCAATTTGGTCGGCGGGAAGGGCCCTCCCTTTTGTGAAATCGGCCTGGGCATCGTGAATTTCGCTGCGGTGGTGCAGGCATTGCGCGCGGTCCGATTCGCTGGCTGGGTGGTGGTTGAACTGGATGGCGGGAATTCAACGCTAGGCGGCCCGGATGCCAGCGCCGGCAAGAACCGAGACGAAATGCGTAAGATGGGTTTCGAGGTTTAAGCCGAGAAAGCAGCTATGTCCATGGCAGTGCGTCTCAGTTCTAATCTGGAGGAGCGGCTGGAAAGGTTAGCCAAGCGCACGGGCAGGTCAAAGTCCCTGTACGTTCGGCGTGCGCTTGAAGAGTACCTTGATGAGCAGGAAGACTACTTGATCGCACTCCAGCGACTGGAAGAAAATCTCCCTCCGATTCCTTGGGAAGCCGCACTCAATGAACTCAACGAAGGATGTCTACCGCTGAGCGCTTGACAAGGCTTCTGAGCCGATGCTAGAAAACTTGAGTGGCCTCTTTGGCGCTATCGTCTAGGGGTTAGGACGTCAGATTCTCAATCTGAAAACCCGGGTTCGATTCCCGGTAGCGCTACCAAATCCTCCAGTTAGCCCGACTTTCGCAGTTCGGAGCGATTTTCATCTGACTTTTGGCTTCCCTGCCGGATAAGTACTTGGCGATGAATGCGCACTTCTTTCATGTCGTCGTAGTGTAGACCTACCCTGAGCGAGTTCTGGGCGGATCGCCGGAGGAGTCCGCTGGAGAAGTCGGGCCGCAGTCTACGGTCGTTCGCGGAAGGCTAGAAAGCTGTGGGGTTCGATCTGCAATTGATAGCCATACTGGCGAGCCACCTGGGTGGTCTCGGAGGTATGTGGGCGAGGCAGTGCCCATCCCGCTGGGGCAAGCGGATCGCCGGTCAACGTCACTCCGGTGATCAAGTTCTCAATGTGATCGAAGCTGCCGGTGATCCTTACCGCGACCGGGTAATCCAGGTAAGACTCAACGACAAAGGAGCCGTTGTTGTATTCAAACAGGCTCACTTTCGCCGGGCCTTCGAGCCTCACGGGCAATTCGCGCCCGAGATATCTCCGAATGGCGTCCAGCACGCCGGAAGGCAGGCGATAGAAATCATACATGCTCTCCGGAACGGTCAAGACGTAGAGCTCTCCCTTCCCGTAATGATCCATCAGCAACAGCGGCACGCCACGCCCGTTGGCCAGACCGCGCACGACCGCCCAATCCTCATTCGTGTAGAAACGGATTTCGGGAAAGAGAATGGGACTCGAGGTGCCGACTTCGGCGCCGGCTCCGAAGCCGGAGCCCTCCACATAAGAGGTGGCCGCGAGGACGCGGCCGGTGACGCGCATATCTGTAATCTGGTCCATACCTCGGTCCTGGAGCGCGCTCAGAAGGCCGGAGGTAATGACCACGTTGTCTCCCGCACGCAGGTGTTGCTCGATTTTCGTGACGATGTCGGGATCCTGCTTGGCCGTCTCCGTCAGCAGCACGGTCTTCGCTTGCGGCCATTCCGGATACATCTCGACCGGAATTCCGATCATGCCCACTACGTCGTGCACAAAGTCCTCGCCGCTTGAGTGATACGGCCGGTAGCTGCTCAAGCCAACGGGCGTACCCAGCGCGCCCGCCACCTGGTCCACCCGACGCAGGGCGTAAGCAGCCGCATCAGCCAGCCGCGGATCTTTCGCCCCCGGGCTGCCGGGTAAGCCGCAACATTCACGCACCATCTCAAAGAAATCGAAAGACGTGGGCCGCCTCTGCCAGGCGGTGCGATCACCTGGCTCTGCCAAGCGCAACAGGTCCGCGTACTCAAACAGGTTGATGGCGGGCGCCTTGGCCAGAATCGTGTCCCAGAGTTGCTCGGCGTACCGATCCAGGGAGCGCATGGCAATGGGATCCACCCACCCGCCGCCGTTGCGTCCCGGAGCGATGTTTTCGAAGTAGCGGAAAATCTCATAGCTCTCGTACTGTTGCAATTGCTGGTCCGTGGTCTCGGGATCGCGGGTTTCATCGCCGGTCCAGATCTCGGGAAAGATTTGCGGTTGGCGCTCCAGATCGAATCCCATTCCCTGAAACGACGGATAAAAGTTGGGGAATTTGATGATGATGTGCACCTTGGGATTGGCGGCCTTCGCCGGCTTCAGAATCAGATCGCGGGACACCTCGTCCATCATCTGCATCCGGAACTGGTCCCAGGTGCGGGTGCCCTTGGCCGCGATATCGGAGTCACTCTTGGTGTTGGTAAAGAAAAGGTCGTCGAGAATGAACTCATCGAAATGCCGCGCCGCCTGAGCGGATATGCGCTCGACGAGCGCCCGGTCCTGGGGATCGGTATAGTCCAGAGTGCGAAACTGCCCTTGAACGCCTGGTCCCAGCAAGGCCATGCCGCCGGCCACCGCCACGCCGTGCGACTGGAAGAAGCTCTTCACGTGGGAGAGCGTGGCGTCATCGGCGCTTGTGCCGCTGCGATAATTTTCAATGAAGACTTTGTCCACATGCAGGCGGGTGCTGACGGTCTCCCAGCTCGATTCCATCCAGGCTGGATCGTGGTCCATCCGCTCGACGACCTGTACGGGAATAAAGACCGTGACTTTGAAATTCTGGTACGGTTGCGGCTCAGCTCCGGCCGAGGAAACAGCCATGAGCAGAATCACCACAGCGGCAAACCAAAGCCTACCCATCATCGCCTTATCCTCCTTCCTTTGGACGCACGATCAGTCGTTCGGAACAGGGCGGAATCTCTATCTCCCCGCAGCCACCCCGTTCGGAACCACTCGATTTCTAACCCGGTGGCCCTGGGTGGAGAGCCAGCATATACCGAAACAGGCAGGTTGCGACAGCGACTTTTCTCCATTTTCAGGGTGGATTATGTCAGAACAGCCTGGGTTGCGCCCTGCGCAGTCCCGCAGGCGCGGGACTGCGCGACGTGCGGGACCCAGGAATAATCAGGAAGGCCTTGTAACGGCGGGTCTGAACAGGCTGCGGAAAAACCCGTTTGGCCTGTCATTCCGAGGAGTCCCGATCTGATCGGGACGACGAGGAATCTCGCACTGCGTTGAAAATACTCAGAGCGAGATTCCTCGCTCCGCTCGGAATGACAGCTTGGAGGGGTTTTTCGCACCCTGTGAAGCCCCGCCCTTCCAGACCATCGGTGAGAAATGGGCGCCAGCCCCTCCCCTCGAACAACAGCATTGATCGCGCGCAACCAATGAGGTACCATGCTCTGTAACTTCTAGGAGAAAACATGAGTCGATACTTTCGCAGTGTTCTGCTGGGCGCTGGGGTGTTGATTTTCGTCTGTGCGGCGTTGGTTCGAGCGGCAGTCCCGGAAAAGCAACTTGACGGGATCTTGCTTCCTATCGGTAAGGGGTTCCTCAAATTGCAGGTCCGCGCGGACAACATCATTCGAGTGGCATACTCTAACGACCGGTCCTTCTTCGACCGCCAGAGCCTGGCTGTCTTGCCGCGCCAAGCTCCGATCCCTGCTTGGCGCCTGTACAACACGGGGAGTCTGGCAACCATAACCACAGCGAAACTCACCGTGCGCCTGAATCTCGCCTCGGGCGCGGTGACGTTCCTGGATGCATGGGCTAAGCCCATTCTGGCTGAAAAGAATGCTGGCCGTTCTATCACCCCCGCTGAGGTGCTGGGAGAAAAAACCAACCATGTGCAGCAGCAATGGGAGCCCAACGCGGACGAGTCGCTTTACGGCCTGGGCGAGAACCAGCTCGGGCTTGTGGACATCAAGGGCTACGATCTCGATTTGTGGCAACACAATGGAACGGCCGTTGTCCCATTGTTGGTTTCGAGCCGCGGTTACGGCATCCTGTGGGACAATACCTCGCTTACGCGCTTTGGCGATTTGCGCCCGTTTGAGGCAATTCCCGCCGCTCAGCTTTTCGATGGCGCAGGCAAACCCGGGGGCCTGACCGGTTCCTATTACGCTGGAGCGCACTTCGACCGGCTCATCGCTCTGCGGAGTGACGCCAAAATCGACGTCTACATTCCCGACGGCAATCCGCACCCCAATCGGATCATCCACCCCGACCTGCCTGACGATGACGTCAGCGTCCGATGGGACGGCGAGCTCGAGCCTGCGGTCACGGGGGACTATCTCTTCCAGACTTTCTCGAACAACGGCATCAAACTTTGGATCGGCGATCAGCTTGTCGTCAACCACTGGCGCCAGTTCTGGCTGCCTTGGAAGGATTTGGCGCGAGTCCGCTTGCAGGCCAAGCGCCGCTACCACGTCCGCCTCGAGTGGACAAAGGACCAGGGCGCACTGACCGCGGTGAATCTAGCGTGGAAAACTCCCGCGCCTGAAGCCGCAACCTCGCTATGGGCCGAGGTGGGCGACGGCGTCGACTATTACTTCGTGTACGGGCCGGAAGTCGACCAAGTGATCGCAGGATATCGGCAAATCACGGGAGCGGCGCCCATGATGCCGGTGTGGGCTTTCGGCCTGTGGCAGAGCCGGCAAAGGTACAAGACGGCGCAGGAAAGCTTGGACGTCATCGACGGCTTCCGATCGCGCTCAATTCCTTTCGACAACATTGTGCAGGACTGGTTTTATTGGAAAGAGAATGCCTGGGGCTCGCACCAGTTCGATCCCGCCCGCTTTCCTGATCCGGAAGGCTGGATTCGCAGCATTCACCAGAAGCATGCGCGTTTGATGATTTCCGTTTGGGGAAAGTTCTATCCCGGCACCGAGAACTTTGACGCCATGCACTCGCGCGGCTTTCTTTACGAACCGAACTTGCGCGAGGGAATACGCGACTGGGTCGGCTATCCGGATACGTTTTACGATGCCTTCAATCCGGAGGCCCGCAAGTTGTTCTGGTCCCAGATCAATCGCGAACTGTTCGGCAAGAACGTCGACGCTTGGTGGATGGATGCGACAGAGCCGGACATGCTTCCAACGCCCACCCTCGAGGGCCAGCAGACCCACATGAATCCCACCGCTCTCGGCACGGGCGCACGCGTGCTGAACGCCTATCCCTTGATGAACAGCGAGGGCGTCTACAATGGGCAGCGTGAAGCAGCGCCGCAGCAGCGTGTGTTCATACTCACTCGGTCGGCGTTTGCCGGCGCGCAGCGCTACGCGGCGGCCACCTGGTCGGGTGACAGCTCTTCCACTTGGACCGCCATGCGGGCGCAGATTCCCGCCGGATTGGGCTTTTGCCTCTCGGGAATTCCGTATTGGACGATGGACGTGGGAGGGTTCTCCGTGCCCGCGCGTTTCTCGGCCGAACATCCGAAACCCGAGGATGTGGAAGAATGGCGCGAACTGTACACACGCTGGTTCGAGTTCGGCGCGTTTACGCCGCTGCTGCGCTCCCATGGCGAATACCCGAACCGCGAAATGTGGTTTTTTGGAAGCGAATCGGATCCCGCCTATCAGGCTCAGCTCAAGTTCGACCGGTTGCGGTATCGGCTGCTGCCTTATGTTTACTCCCTCGCCGGAGATGTGACGCAAAACGCCGGCACCCTGATGCGCGCGCTGGTGATGGATTTCCGCGCCGATCGAAAGGCCCGCGAGACGGCCGACGAGTACATGTTCGGGCCGGCGTTTCTGGTGAGCCCGGTCGCCACCTACAAAGCTCGGAGCCGGGCGGTTTACCTGCCCGCCGGAGCGGACTGGTATGACTTCTGGAGTGGCACTTTACATTCGGGAGGTCAGACGATCGAAGCGCCTGCGCCTTACGACTCCATGCCGCTCTACATCCGGGCAGGTTCGATGGTTCCTTTTGGCCCGGAGATTCAGTACACCACCGAGAAAAAATCGGACCCCATCACTTTGTTCATTTACCAGGGGTCGGACGGCGCCTTCACTCTCTACGAGGATGACGGGCTTACGTACAATTACGAGAAAGGCATGTTCAGCCGCATCCCGCTCCACTGGGACGACGCCGCGCGGACGCTCTCGATCGGCAAACGGCAGGGCTCGTTCGAGGGCGCGTTGTCCGAGCGTACTTTCAATCTCGTGCTTGTCTCGAAACAGAAACCTGTCGCATTTTCGTTCAGCCCCCAGGTCGATCGCACGGTGCATTACAGCGGAGACAAGGTCGTCGTGAAGCTCCAATAAGCGGCCTTTCCGGCAAAGTGAGATGATTTCCCACGAGCAATTCTTCGCACTCGGGGTTGTTTGGGTAGGAGGCTGGGGCTTTCTGTTCTTTAACTATCCCAGCGTCGTCTGCCGGATTTCCCGTCAGGGGCCCACGACGAAACGCTTACACAGGATGCGCATCATGGGCGCAGTCGAGCTGGCCATAGTGTTCATCAGTGCGGTGGCGACGTTCATCGGGGGATTCTTTACAAACTGAGACACTACCGCCTCTCCGGCAAAGGAACCTATATGAAGCGAAATCCAGGAGTAATTCTGGCACTCCTACTGTCGGCGTTCGCTCTGCGCCCCAGGGCAGCCGCTCAACCTCCCCAGGGCCGGCCTGGGTCCGTGCCGTACACATGGAAGAGTGTGCAAATTGTGGGTGGCGGGTTCGTCGACGGGATCATCTTTCATCCCACCGAGAAAGGCCTCCGCTACGCGCGCACGGATATCGGCGGCGCTTATCGCTGGAATGACGGGACCAAACGATGGGAGCCGCTGTTGGACTGGGTTTCCTACCCCGACCTGAACTTGATGGGCGTGGAAAGCATTGCCGTTGATCCCTCCGATCCCAATCGGGTCTATCTCGCCTGCGGCACTTACACCAACCCGGCTACACCGAATGGCGCGATTTTGCGTTCCCATGACCGTGGCAAGACCTTCCAGCGCACCGACGTCCCGTGCAAGTTCGGCGGCAACGAGAACGGTCGCGGCAACGGCGAACGTCTGGCGGTCGATCCCCATGAAGGGAACATCCTATTTCTGGGCACGCGTCACGACGGACTGTGGAAGAGCATTGACGCCGGAGCGACATGGAGCCGCGTGGCGAGTTTTCCCGATGTCACCGAACCGCCTGATGCTTCGCCTGACCCGAACCCTTGGGTAGCGGCTGCCCGCCGCGGCGCCGGAATCGTGTTTGTCATCTTCGATCCGAGGAGCGGATCCAAGGGGAAGGCCAGCTCCATTGTTTACGTTGGCGTTTCGCTCCTGGGGAGAGACAACCTTTTCCGCTCCACCGACGGGGGCAGGAGCTGGCGTCCAGTTCCCGGCCAGCCGACTCAGTATCGTCCACACCGCGCCGCGCTGGGTTCTGACGGCACACTCTACGTGGCCTACGGCGCCATCCCGGGGCCTTGGAGAATGGCGGATGGCGGCGTCTGGAAGTTCAGCACCAGATCAGGCCAGTGGACCGATGTCACGCCCGATAGACCTGTCCCTGGAGACGCCGGCTTCGGTTACGTCGGGGTCGCGGTGGATGCTCACCATCCGGAGGTCGTGATCGCCAGTTCGTTCGATCGCTGGCACAGCGGCAGGGGGAACGACGATATCTTTCGCAGCACCGACGGCGGCAAGACCTGGAAAGCGGTTTTCGCGAATGGCGGTACTTTCGACTACTCCCTGGCGCCCTATGTGGCCGACACGCCGATTCACTGGCTCTTCGACATCGAGATTGATCCCTTCAATCCCGATCACGCTATCTTTACCACCGGCTACGGTGGGTGGGAGACGTTCAATCTCACCGCCCTGGATGCCGGCCAACCGACTCGATGGAGCGTGATGAGCACAGGGATCGAAGAGACGGTGGCGCTGGAGTTGCTCAGCCCGCCGCAAGGCGCGCACCTGATTTCTGCCATCGGCGACTACGGTGGATTCGTCCACTGGGACCTCGACAAGCCTGCGCCGCAGCGCAGTTCTCAACCTCCCCTCTTTGGCAACACCAATGGTGTGGCGTGTGCCGAGAGGAATCCGGAGGTGATTGTCCGCGTAGGTCGAGCTTCCGGCCATCACCCTGGCCGCAATATCGGTTACTCCCTGGACGGCGGCAAGTCGTGGCAGCCGGCCGCAGCGACGCCGCAGCCTGACAGCAGTCTGGGCCATATCGCGGTTTCTTCCGATGGCAGCACCTGGGTGTGGACGCCGGAACGGAGCCCCGCTTATTTCACACGCGACCGTGGCGCTACCTGGATCGAGTCACAAGGCGTTCCGGCCAATACACGGGTGATTGCGGACCGTGTGAATCCGAAGGAGTTTTATGCGCTCGCGCTCTTCGATGGCGAGCTGTTCGTCAGTACGGATGGAGCGGCGACGTTCGCTGCGCAGCCGCTCGCGCTCCCCGGAGGATTGCCGAAACGCGGTCGAAACCGCGGCGACGACCGCGGCGGACAGGATCGCGTTTATGCCACTCCGGGCAGGGAGGGCGATCTGTGGCTCGCCGCCTTCGACGGGCTGTACCGTTCCACTGACACCGGCAAGACATTCATCCGGCTCGAGGGCGTCGAGGAGATTCATGCTTTCGGTTTCGGGAAAGCCGCGCCCGGGGCCGACTTCCCCGCGCTCTATCTGGTCGGTGTGGTCGGCGGCGTGCGCGGGATTTTCCGTTCCGACAATATTGGCGCGACCTGGGTTCGCATCAATGACGACCAGCACCAGTGGGGTCTGCTGCTGCACATCACGGGCGATCCCAAGCAGTACGGCCGCGTCTACGTCGGCACACACGGACGTGGAATCGTTTACGGTGATCCTCCGGGACCGCCGAACTGAGGGTGACAGAATTTGGAGGCGCGACAGCTATGCGGGGATTCCTCTTACGTAGCAACAGCCTCGGCCGCAGTCTTTGTCCCCGCGATCGTCTCCAGATGTCGGCGCCACCCCCGAGGCATCGCCAGATCATGTCATCATCAATCGATTAGTCCTATCGCGCACCTCTTGCCTGTCCCCTGACACCTGGAACCTGCTCTTCGCCACCTAGCCCCTACCTGTTGTGGTAAGTAGTAGGTTGTACGTTCGGGTTCCCCCAGCTGCCACCTACCACCTACCACATACCGTCTACGCCCTTTGTTTTCAGCGACATTCCAGCTTTATAGGGCTAAGTGCCTTTGTTTTCATACATATTCCCGCTTTGCCCCCGAGTTTTCCACAGCGATCCTTTGTTTTCATAGACATTCCCGCGTCGTCCGTTCACTTTTTGAAGTTACTGCGCTCGTCGTGGCACAGGGAGGCAGTGACATGCTGTCGGTTCGGAGAGAAGGGCGGGGGAGTCATCCGTGAGGTTTCTCGGATCATGGCAGAACAGCCGGGCATCATTTCCCTAGGCTATCATGTTAAGCATAGCTTGTCAAGAGTGTTCTTCGAGGCAGGGTCATCGCTCCCTCGCGGCAGGTGAAGCAAAAGTCTCGGAGGAATCGGTCGGAAGAGAAGTCGTTCCGGGCTTAGGTATTCTCAGGAGTGGCAAAACTGGCCCCTTCCGTGGGGGCCGGCGGCACCGAACGAAAACTCGACTAGCCATTGCATTGAGAAGCGGGTAGGGGTATATTACCAGTCGAACGGGAAGTCATAAGGAAAATTTTGACTACCATGGCAGACAAATGAGAAAAGAGAAGGACGTTCTCTCTACCAAAGAGCGTTGGTGGGAAAGTACCGTAAACTGCGGGGAGGAAACCCTATGAGAACATTGCGTCGAGTGCTGTTAGGCTTTGTGTTGTGCCTTGCGGTTCTACTGCTGGGAGCCACACCTCTCCTGGCAAAATGTGGACATCTCAAGTTACACGTAACCCCCAAGCAAGCGTACGTTTTTATTGATGACGTGCCGCTAGGATGGGGAAGCGGCCTTTTCTGTGCCGACCCAGGCGAACATACGCTAGCTGTTTACAACTATGGTTACAAACCGTATACGTGGAAGTTCACGGCGGAGAGCGGAAAGACCAGCAGCCTGTCTGTGGCGCTGGAGGCTATTCCCGGGACCGTACCAGGCCCTTGGGGGCGGATAGAGCTTAAGGGTCCGGAGGGGGCCGCAGTGCTCTTGAACGGGGATACGCCGGACTTCTTTGTCGGCAACGTGGGTGAGTCCAGCGGCGGGAAGCGACGACTGCTGGCGCCCCCCGGAGATTATCAGCTCACCGTTCTTGGCTGTTGCTGGGGGACAGTCTATTCCGGGCCGATTACCGTGGGCGGAAACCAGCGAACGATTATCCCCCTGGTCAACCCAGGAGAGAAAAAGACCGTTGACTGGTCAGAGGGCAAGTCTCTGGGTTCCCTGCCACGCTTTCAGGCAGAAGCTGGCAGCATCACCGTGGCCGTGGCCAAGCCCACCGCGCAGTTATCGAGCGCCTCAGCCCAAGTTGAATGTGGGGGCTCGACTCAACTCACGTGGTCCTCGACCGACGCTCCGCGCGTCGAGCTCAGCGGAGTCGGACCAGTGGCCGCCTCCGGTGGGCAAAC
>DLMI01000046.1 GCA_002478145.1 Acidobacteria bacterium UBA7540 | reverse complement strand
GGCACCAACAACGAGTTTGGGTTTGATTACCTCCGCGACAATATGAAGTTCGACCTCGCGGATTACGTGCAGCGACCGCACCATTACGCCATCGTGGACGAAGTGGATTCCATCCTGATTGACGAGGCACGCACCCCGCTCATCATTTCCGGCTCCTCCGATGAGTCCACGGACAAGTACTACAAGATTGACAAGGTCATCCCCCGCCTTGAGCCCGGCGCCGATTTTGAGGTGGACGAGAAGATGCGCCAGGTCACCTTTACGGAGTCCGGCAACGTCAAGGCAGAAAAGCTGCTGGGGCTGGAGAACCTCTACGACCCCGCCAACATGGAGTTCGTCCACCACCTGCAACAGGCGCTCAAGGCGCATACGCTCTTCAAGCTCGACAAGGACTACGTTGTGAAAGAGGGCGAGGTCATTATCGTGGATGAGTTTACAGGCCGCCTGATGCCGGGCCGGCGTTGGAGCGATGGACTTCACCAAGCGGTCGAGGCCAAGGAAGGCGTCAAGATCGAAAAGGAAAACCAGACGCTGGCCACCATCACCTTCCAGAACTACTTCCGCATGTACAAGAAGTTGGCCGGAATGACGGGTACTGCGGAAACCGAGGCGGCGGAGTTCGAGAAAATATATAATCTGGAAATAGTTGTTGTCCCTACCAATAAGACACTCATCCGGCATGAATTCCCGGACGTCGTCTATCGCACCGAGCGAGAGAAATTCAACGCCGCAATCGAGGAAATCAAGGAGTACCACCTGCGCGGCCAGCCGGTGCTAGTGGGCAGTATCGCCATTGAAAAATCGGAGCGGCTGAGCGCCGCGCTCAAGAAGTCCGGCGTGGCGCCGGTGCGTCTCCAGGAGATGGCGCGAGAGGCAGGCCTGGAAGGTCCCAAGCTGCGCATCTGGGCGGAGCGGTTGGCTGAGTCGCACGGGCCGGCCGTGGAATGGATGGTTCGGGCAGGAGTGCCTGCCACCACAGTTCAGAAGATGCTTAAGGACGACCGCTACAAGTCGATGCTGGCGGGAGTGAACGGAACGCGCCGCGCCTTTCTCCAGGCCATCCTGAAGCGGGCTCCCAAGGATTATCACGCCCACCAACTTCCCCCCGTTGATGATGCTTACGCTGAGCGCATTGTGGCACTCCTCAAGAGCGCCGACGAAAAACACCTGGCGGTTTTGGATTACTTGATTGAAATCAGGAGTCCGCTCACGCGTCTTGTGGAAGTGCTGGGCATGAAGGAAATAAAACACAACATCCTGAATGCCAAGCAGCATGAGCGCGAGGCGCAAGTCGTGGCGCAGGCCGGGCGCGAGGGAGCGGTGACCGTCTCCACCAACATGGCCGGACGCGGCACGGACATCCTGCTGGGCGGGAACCCGGAGGCCATGGCGCGGGAGGAATTCCGCAAGTCGCCGGAGAAGTACCGCGAACAAGGAATCAATCCCGAGCCGCCGGAACGCCCCCCGGAAGGCTCGCCGGATGAGATTTATCGGGCCTATGTTGAGGAGTACTCGCAGTGGCGGGAAAAGTGGAACGGATTCATCAGCCACTTCAAGACGGTCACCGATGTGGAGCACGAGCGCGTGGTTGAACTGGGCGGGCTGCACATTCTGTGCACCGAGCGCCACGAAGCGCGGCGCATCGACAACCAATTGCGTGGCCGCGCCGGCCGGCAGGGCGACCCGGGCTCCTCGCGCTTCTATCTCTCGCTCCAAGACGACTTGATGCGCATCTTCGCCAAGGATTGGGTCTCCGGCTTCATGCAGAGGCTGGGCATGGAAGAAGGCACCGCCATCGAGTCGAGAATGATCAGCAAGCGCATCGAGGCCGCGCAAAAGGCCGTGGAAGCGCAGAATTTCGAGTCCCGCAAGCATTTGCTCGAGTACGACGACGTGATGAACAAGCAGCGCGAGACCATCTACGGTCTGCGCCGTCAATTGCTCGAAGGACAGGAGCAAAAGGAATTCGTTCTGGAGGCTTGCGACCGCATGGTGGATTGGCTGGTGAGCCAATTCTGCCCCAAGGCGCAGCACGCCGACCAGTGGAATATCAATGGCCTTCGCACGGAGTTCTGGGGCCGGCTGGGAATCGATCTCCGCCAATACGACCTGAAGAAGTTTGACCCCAAGTCCCTCGACCAGCTCACCGAGGAGCTGAGGCGCCAGGCCCGCGAAAAGTACGAGGAGCGCGAGCAGGTCTGGGGCCCCGATCGTATGCGCTTCCACGAGCGCATGATCATGCTGCAAGTAGTGGACGCGCAGTGGAAAGACCACCTTCTCACTATGGACCACTTGAAGGAAGGTATCGGCCTGCGTGGCTACGGCCAGCGCGACCCACTGGTGGAATATAAGCGCGAGTCCTTTGATATGTTCGAGAGTTTGATGGACCGGGTCGAGGACGAAACCCTGCGTTATCTCTTCCTGATGAAGACTCCGGAAGAACAAGAGGAAATGATCCGCCAGTACCAGCGGCGCAAGCGGCGCGAGCAGGCCGAGATGCAGATGGTGGGCGGCGGGGTCGCGGAAAAGCCCCAGCAGGTCATCCGTCGCGAGAAGATCGGACGCAACGATCCCTGCCCCTGCGGGAGCGGCAAGAAATATAAGAAGTGCCATGGGGCGCCGGGGCCTCCGCCTTCCCCACCATCCTCGGGAGGCCGCCCCTCGCCCCCCGTTGCCGCAGGAGCCAGCAAACCCGGCAACAGCGCTGAGAAATCCTGAATGGCGACTCGAATTCTGTTAAAGACAGACCCCTTACCCTTCTGATATTCTTGCTTGTCGCAGTGCTCCTCAAATCACAAAACAACCCCGGCACAGAGGATTGGCTATGACCGAAGAAATTCAAGAGCTGCACGAGAACGCAGAAGAAGCCCATCGCGACCCAGGTCTCGCACCTGTTACATTATCAATGGCAGTCCTCGCCGTCGTGCTGGCCGCCATCTCACTTCTTGGCCATCGCGCTCACACCGAGGAATTACTACTGCAAAACAAGGCCACCGATCAGTGGGCCTATTTCCAGGCCAAGAACATCCGCCGCCACACCTACGAGTTGTTTCTAGACCTTCTTTCGGTCTCAAATCCAAAGGACGCTGGGGTCGCAGAAAAACTCAAAGAGAAATATAGCAGCGAAATCAAACGCTACAAGGACGAGCAGAACGACATCGAATCCGAGGCCCAGCAGCTTGAAAAAGAAGTCGCGACCCAACAACATAAAGCCAACCGATTTGACCTGGGAGAAGTCTGCCTGGAAGTAGGAATCATTTTGACCTCCCTCACGTTGCTGACCCGGCGAAAACTGTTCTGGCGGCTGGGAGGTCTGGCAGGGCTTGTCGGTTTGGTAATTGCCGCGTCCGGATTCTGGGCCAAGTAGCTTGAGGCCTGTACAGACGGCTGTTTCAGGCTTCTTTCCGTTGCGCACCGTGCCAAATCGTATTGATCGTAACTCGCTTGCCCCGCACTCGGTAAATAACGATATAGGGCGTCCCGCCGATAACCAACTCTCGAATTCCCGGCTCGGATCCTGCTCGACCCAAATAGGGATAATCTCTTAAAGCTTCTACGACCGCCACAATGCGCGTGGCCAATCGCTCCGCGGCCCCGGGATTCTCCAGCGCCACATAGGCGCGGATCTCATGCAGGCGGGCTCGGGCCAGAGGGGACCAAGTAATTTCTATTGGCACAGACCCTCGTCGTGATGCTCTTTGCCGCACACGCATTTAGGCGGCGGCAACTCATGGTCGGTACCCCAGGACAGGAGCCAGGCTTTCATATCCTCGTGCTTGATATAGTGGCCGGCGCGTACTTGACGGTCGGCCTGGCGGATTTCGGCCAGCAACCTTTCCTGGTCGACAACATAAGACTCCACGGCGTCGGAAATAAGGAAATTAGAACTCCGACCTGAGGCCTTCGCCAGTTTTGCCAATCGCTTCTTGACTGCGGGTTTCAACCGGATGCTAAACGTCGTGCTCCGAGTGTTTGCCATAAACACATCTTACCACAAAGCCCCAGGGGAACCCGAATTCCCCTCCTTCCTTAAGGAGGGGGCTAGGAGGTGGTTAGTGTTGCTCGAGGAAGGACTTGAGATGGTCGAGAAGGCGATCTCCACCCACCTCCACTAGATCATTGTGCCCGGCGTCCTCCACTGGAAAGAAGAATTTGGGTTCGGGGGCCGCTGCGAAGAGTCGCTGTCCCATAGAAAAGGGGACGACTTCGTCACGGGTCCCGTGGACGATTAAGATGGGGGCTCGAACCCGCCGAATCTTGGCAAGCGAGTCGAACTGGCTCTTGGGGATATATTCGAACAGCGGAATGCGAAACAACCGCCGCGCCATATCCTTCGCTGAAGTGAAGGAGCTTTGCACAATCAGGCCCCCGCACTCACGCCTCGAGGCAAGGTCGATGGCCACCGCACCGCCCAGCGAATGCCCAAAGACTACTATGTTCTTGGGTTGGAAATGCCGCTCCCGGAGCAGGTAGTCGTAGGCGGCGTCGGCATCGCGATACACCCCTGTTTCGTCCGGTGAACCTTCGCTCTTCCCGTAACCCCGGTAATCCACGGCAAGTACATTGACCGCGAGGCGCGAGTAGAACATCAAGTGTTCAAGCCCATGGCCGATGTTCTCCGCGTTCCCGTGAAACCACAAGAGCACTTGCTCGGAGGCGGGATTCGGCAAGTACCATGCATTCACCCTGACATTATCGAGCGTGGTTAGCCAGACATCTTCAACGTGCAGTCCGTAAAGTTCTGGTGGGGAAAATCCTTCCGGGAAACGCGGCGGGAAGTAGATGAAAGAATTCTCGAAGAGGCGGATTCCTACGACAGTCAAGAGAAGGCCCGCGGCTACTCCCATGGCCAGCATCATCGCAAGCTTCTTCCGGCGCCGCATCGGTTAATCCCGAACTCGGAAGCTGGAGTTGCGCAGACACGGCGCACACGCCAAGCTTGTCATCCTGATCCCGCCGCGGCGGGACGCCATTCTTTTTGGCGTGCGACGAAGGATCTCCCCAGTTCGCAGGACACCTTCATCCGTCAGTTGACGGACTGGCCGTGCGAAGAAACTGCAGGGATTCTTCGTCCCGACAGGTCGGGACTCAGAATGACACGGGGGCTTTTTCATCCGCACACAGTCGATAAATGGCTGCACACGTATGTTCGTACTGCAAACTCACTGATTTTCGTCGCCCCCGCTGTCGCCAGGAGTGATCACCACAAAGATTCCGTTGCCTTGCCGGTTGATGCGCAGCAGCGTTTGCCCCTTCGCCTCGGCCGCCAAGCGGTTAAAGTCTGCCACGGAATTCACCGGGTGGCGATTGATAGTCTCGATGACATCGCCCGGCTGTAGGCCGCCCTGAGCGGCGGGACTGCTGGGATCAAGTTCGCTGATCACTACGCCCCGGACGCTCGGTGGCAGGCCCAACTGATCGCGGACGTCAGGTGTGAGGTTCTGCACCGTGATTCCGCGCAGCGCTCCTTCCGTGGGAGCTTTGCCGACACCCGGAGTGACGCTCAGATTGGCTGGCCGCTCACCCAGCGTGAGGTGAATGGTCATCGGTTTGCCGTCTCGGAGGATGTCCAACGTCACTTCGGTCCCGGGGTTCATGTCGGTGACCATAGCCGTCAACTGACCCGAGTCTCCCACCCTCTTGCCGTCCAACTTGCGGATCACGTCCCCGTTCTTGATGCCGGCTTTATCGGCAGGTCCGCCGGGGGTAACGTCATTGACCAACGCTCCTGAGGTATCTGGAACCTTGAACTGCTTAGCCAAGTCCTCCCTCAAACTCGTGATGCTCACGCCCAAGTACCCTCGCGATACCTTACCCGTCTTGATCAGATCTTCCATGACGTGCTTGGCCGTGTTGGAGGGAATGGCAAAACCAATTCCGATGAAGCCGCCCTCTCCTCCTGGACCAGAGTTTCCGCTAACGATCGCCGTATTGATGCCGATGACCTGCCCGCGCACGTTCACTAGCGCCCCCCCGGAATTCCCGGGATTAATGGCGGCGTCCGTCTGAATAAAATCTTCGAACTTGTCAGGGTCAGAAAGGGACCTACCCAGCGCGCTCACGCTCCCGCGTGTCACCGTGAAGTACTGCCCGAAGGGATTCCCGAAGGCCATCACGGTATCACCGACCTTCATTTGGCCGGAATCACCGAAGGGCACGACGGGCAAGTTCTGTGCATCAATCTTGATAACGGCGATGTCGGTCTGCGGGTCAGCGCCCATAACCTTGCCTTTGAACGTCCGCTTGTCCGAGAGGAAAACTTCGATCTGAGTAGCCTTGGAGACCACGTGGTTGTTGGTCACGATGTAACCGTCCCCCGAGACGATTACGCCGCTTCCCAACGCGTGCTCGCGCTGCTCTCGAGGCACACCGAACTGCGGAGCCATGTTGCCGAAGAACTGACGGAAAAAGGGGTCCATCATAAACGGCGACTGTTGCACCTTGATTACTTGCGTCGATTGGATGGCCACAATCGCGGGTGTAACCGACTCGGCGATTCGCTCGTAGGCTTTGTTCTGCCGCTCCAGCGTGTCAATCTCCGGTCCGTCCAATCCTGAACCCTCAGCCAAGGCGAATTGTGGGAAAACACGGCGCCCTTCATAAAGCAAGCCCGACAGGGTCAGGCAAACTACACCAATGAGCGTCAAGCTCAGCCCAAATAGATTCTCGCGCAGAAACTGTTTTGTATTGGCGCGCATGAAAGTATTCCTCCTTTGTTCAGCAGGACCAGCTTTTTTGGGGGTTGTGGGTAAGGCGTGAACGCCTTCAGGACCCCCAGGAGAAGCTGGTCAGCAACCTCTGAGTCTTCATCTCGAAAAAGAACGTCCAGGGGTAGCCGTCCGCCCCTCATAGGCGATCAGCGGACTCACGTCCCCCCACAAATAGATTCGACGTAGCCCCGCCCATCTGGTTATCAACGGTCCGGCGGGATGGCCACCCTCGACGCGAAACATCGAATCTTCCGGGATTCAACCCTGTACACACCGTTGTTCCGGCCCGTATGGATTTAGATGCAGCACATTGCTGCTACGGTTTGCCGCCAGGCCACACCTCCATTATAACCCTGACTTACGGAATCCGCTGGCGGCCACCCGGCCGGAAAGCGACCTGGAACGTCCCAAGCCCGTGTTGCGTATAATCAGAGCTCCTCTCAGTGCGTTGAAGAGGCGAGCGTGGGTATAAGTGCTTCTGATAAGGTAGCGACGATGTTCGAAGGGAGCAGACATGAATAGATTCGACAAGCATACGGCAACGTTGGGCATACTCATTGCTTTGACACTTTACCCTTTCCACACAGCCTTTGCGGCACAGAAGGGCGCTATTGTGCCGGTGGGCATCCTCCTGCCCGCCACAGACGCTCAGGGGCGCATCATTCAAGCCACTGCTCCCGACGGCAAGGCGTATCCGGTGTTTCGTTCACCCCAGGACTCCCCGTTGATACACCATGTTCGCGAGGTGCTGCAAAATAGCTTCGCGCAGCAGGCGCTGAGGCTTGACCGCTATGCTCGCAACCTTCTACTCCACGAGCCGGGCGGAGGCGGGGAACAGCGCCTGACGGAGCCGATGTACTTGCTCCTGTCCGGGGAAGAGGGTGGGTTTGCCCGATACGGTTTCTGGCTCGAAGACCAGCGCGGCGGCAGGCGGTTGGTCCTGGCGGGTTATGTGGATTTGGTGGTTGATGAAGAGGACATCGCCACTGGGAATCTGGAGGAAATCTTCTCCCACGAGCTGGGGCACTTGATCCTGAAATCTCTCCTGGGCGACATCAACAGCGGCCCTTCACGCAAAATGCACCAGAGCATGACGGTGACAGACTACTCCACAGCCTTCGATGAAGGTTACGCTGAGCACTTCCAGCCCCTGGTTCGCGATGCAAACGACAACGCCTACCTGCGAGAGTTGACCAAGGGGGCAACCGCAACCGACCTGAATCTGCTATCGATCAGCGAGCTGGATCAGCAAATGCGCACCGACGGCGTGAAGCGGAATTTGTTCATTCATCGCAAAGCACTGCCCGCCGCGGCGCTCCAGCCAGACCCGGACCGCTACCAGCTCTATCTCGACAGCGAAACGTCGCTGGATTTCCTCACCGATGAACTCAAAAACGCGCAGGAGATGATGGCATGCGAAGGCGTGATCGCCACTTTGTTCTATCGCTTCGTGAACGACGACCGCCTGCGCAATCAATACCGCGAGGTGGGGTTTTATCAGCCGTTTCTGGCCTCCGGAGTTTCGCGCGATGAGATAAAACAAGCGATCCCTCCGTACGAGAATGTAAACCTGAAGCTCTTCGCCGCCATGCGGAGGGTGGCTGCGGAATCGGCCCGTGCCCGCCAGCCTTTGATGATCGAACTGGTCAAGGCCTATGCGAGCCTGTTCCCCGAGGAGGCCGAGTCGATTTGCAGGGTTTTTCTCCGGACCACGCACGGAGTCACCGCTTCGCAGGACCTCGCCAGCACCTTTGAGAGCGCCGCCGTCGCGGGCCGCAGGGGCGACATCGAAGCCTTCCGCCAGCGCTCCGGCGCCGCCTTCTCTCTGCTTCGGGCCACTACCGATCAAATAGCGCATGGCAAGCTGGCATTGGATGCAAACCTGGGGCCGGAGTTATGGGTGCTGAACCCAAGTTTCAAAATAGCTCCCGCAATCTGGGAGCGCGACCGAACCTTGCCGCTCACGATCAACCTCAACTCCGCCAGCGAAGCTGAATTGATGACTTTGCCTGGCGTGGACTTGGCCACCGCCCGGCGGATGGTGGCCGAACGCCGGGCGCGCGGCTTCTTCAGAAGCCTGGACGAGCTGTGCGCAGCGGCAGGTTTATCGCCCGGCCTCTTGAAATCCCTAGTCGAGATGAACGAGCAGATGCAGAGAGAGAAGGAATACAAGCGCCAATAGCAGGGTAATTACAATTCCTTTTTCAGCGGCGTCTCGGAAATGGCAAAGGCCGGGTCGGTGCCATCCTCCCATTCCACTGTCTCGGCCCGCGATGCGTTTGACAACGGGGATTCCCTGCGCCGCAGCACATTATCGACTGCAGACCACACAACATGAGCAAAGTCCGGCAACGACATGGGAGGAACAATGAAATCGAATGCTCCGCGCTGGATAACTTCCAGGTAAAGGGCGATGTCAACAACTTCAGAGACCACAATGACGTTGACAGGCGCTGGAGCCCTCGCGGCCAGATTCACGATGACTTCCCATGAGCCGTCGGGGAGTCGGGTATCAGCCAGTACCAGATGTGGCGGCTGGCGCCCCCACAGGGCCTGGCTGGCTTCGTGGCAGGTTCGTACGCTTTGGGTTTCGATGGACTGGCTCTCAAGCGCACGCCTGAGGGATCCCATCGGTTCAGGACGGTCGTGGACTAACAGTGCCCTAATCCTCTCTTGCATGGTGGAATCCTCTCTGAATCACCTGCACTCCAAGGTAACGTGACCACATCGGGTATCGCCATCCTCTAAACGCGTACTCTTTAGGGCACAATTCTGACTCTATCTTGTTAAGGAAACATGAAGGACGATTGAATTTTTCATGGAAGATTCTGACTGAACAGACCTAGGATGCACAAGGAAAGAGGATGGTGAACACAGACCCTTTACCCAATTGACTCTCCACTGTTACCCGACCATGCATTCGCTCCACGATATGTTTAACGATGGAGAGTCCCAGGCCGGTGCCCCCCACCTCGCGGGAGCGCGCCTTGTCAACTCTATAAAAACGCTCGAAAAGGCGGGGCAAATCAGCAGAGGGGATTCCGATACCGTTATCCGCGATCGTGACGCTCACCTCATCGTCCTTTGTTCGCGTGACCTCCACTCGCACTTCGCCATCCGGACGGTTGAACTTCACGGCATTGTCCAGGAGATTCACCAGCGCCTGCTCGAGGTGGACCCGCTCACCGAGGACCGTAACTTCCTCGACCTGGCCACGAATGAGCTTGACCCCACGGCCGTGCGCCTCCGCTTCCACGGTCCGCAAGGCGGCTTCCATAGCTGCCAGGACCGAAACTCGTGCTTGCTCTGCCGCGGGCTTGCCGGACTCCAGTTCGGACAGGGCCAGAAGATCGGAGGCGATGCTATTCAAGCGGATGGCATGAGTTTTGATGATCTCGAGGAATTTGCGGTTGTTCTCCCGGTCTTCGAGCGCACCCTCCAGCAGCGTTTCCGTATAGCCGCGAATAGCGGTCAGCGGCGTACGCAATTCGTGTGAGACGTTTGCGACAAAGTCTTTTCTCACGCGTTCCAGTCTTTCCAGGTCGGTGATGTCATGGAGGATCGCAATGGCGCCGCGCCCTCCAGCCACTCGAAGCGGCGCGGCCTGGACCTCAAAGGCGCGGCCTTCAGCGGCAGGAAGCTGCAACCGCTGCTTCAAAGTTTCGCCGGTGGTCACGACGCGCGACAGAATCTCGCGCAGAACCGGGTCACGTACAACGTCCACCAGGGGCGACCCTTCCGGGATCTCGGCGCGCGCCCCGACCGTGCGGGCAAAGGAGGCGTTGTAGAAGGTGATTCTCAGGTCTTGGTCCACCGCCAGAACGCCTTCGACCATACTGGTGAGAATCGCTTCGCGACGCGCCGACTCCAGGCTCAACCGGTCCACGAGCTCGCGTAACTGGGAAGCCGTCGAGTTGAGTGAGCGTGTTAGGGCCCCCAACTCGTCGTCCGCGTCCGGCAACGGGCCTTCAGCGAAATTCGATTTCACCAGCCCCTCGGCGAAAGCGCGCAGCCTGCCAATCCGGCGCGTGAAGGGCCGAGAGAAAAAATAGGCAATAAAGAGGGCGACGAAGATAGCAATCAAGGAAGCGGTCAGGATCCGCCATCGGACCGCCGCGATGGCGTCGTCAAGGTTCTCAAGCGGCAGCGCCAGCCTGAGCACATACCCGGAACGGCCCTGGTATTGGAGCGGGATGGCCAAGTAGCACAAGTCGCGGCCCAGGGTGCGACTGCGGCGGATGGCGCTACCTGTGCGGTTCTGGTAAGCTGCCTGAATCTCCGGACGATCCGCGTGGTTCTCCATGCCCTTGGGGTCATTGTCGGAATCAGCCAGCACCACACCCTGAGGGTCTATAACCGTCACGCGGGATTGTGCTCGGACGGAAGCGGATTTGGCCCATTCTTCCATCCGCTCCAGGGGAAGATTCGGCGGCTCGGCCGCCAAAACCCTCGCCAAAGCGGCAAGCCGCTGTTCCACTTCCTGAACTTCGTGCTTGCCTGTGTATCGCGTCAGGTAGAAATCCAGCACGGCCAGCGTCAGAGCGATCACGACGAAGGCACTGGTGAGGAGCTTGCGGAAAATCGGGCTGCTGAAGACCATGCCGACCTAGGATAAAAGGATTAACGATCCTCGGATTATAGCACGGAGGAGAGATCAGGCTGCGGGCAGCAGGTCGAATAGGGTCAGAGTGATTCGCCCACTTCCTTCGGCTCCGGCGAGAACCGGTAGCCACTTCCGCGCACCGTCTGCAAAAACTGAGGCCGATGGGGAACTGCTTCAATCTTTTCACGCAGGCGGCGAATATGGACGTCCACAGTCCGTGGAGTGACAAAGCGGTCGCGGCCCCAGACCTCGTCAAGAAGCCGATCGCGGTTGAATACATGGCGCGGGTGAGAAGCCAGATAGTACAGGAGCTTGAATTCCAGCGTACTCAACTGCACCGGCCGGCCACGAACGGTCACCTCCTGAGTTCGCGAATCGAGCCGAAGGCCCGCGGCTTCCACCACCTCCCGCTTTTCTGCCACGCGCTCCTGCCGGCGCAAAACCGCTCGGACGCGGGCCACCAGCTCCCGCGGGCTGAAGGGTTTGACCACATAGTCGTCGCCGCCAATCTCAAGGCCGAGAACTCGATCCATTTCCTCACCCTTGGCCGTGAGGAAAATTACAGGCAGAGCCCTCAGGCGATCGTCGGCGCGGAGGCGCTTGCAAATGCCAAACCCGTCTTCGTCCGGCAGCAGAATGTCCAGAAGGAGTACGTCGGCAGGGTTACGACGCAGATAATCGAGCCCCTCACGTCCTCGCCCGAAACTTTCGACCTCGAACCCTTCCTTGCGAAAGTTGTAGCGAACTAGCTCGACGATGTCTTTCTCATCTTCAATGATGACCACGCGTGGCCGCACACGAAAAGTATAGCATCCCTAATGTTACAGGAATGTTTCTGATTGCGTATATTTCATCGCGAAGGTTACTGGCGACATATCGTTCCAACGCCAGCACGGCAAGGAGTTCAGCGCCTTGGCCGACCCCTTTCGTGTTACTATGTTGTTGAAACGGCGGGCTTTGGAGTGCGGCAGCTTGCTGCCGCTTTGTCTTGCCGCGAGCTTGCTCGCGGGCTGGCTAATTCAATGTCGATACAGGGGCAGAGGTACGGCCAGCAAGCTGGGCTGGTTGAAAGCGGCAGCAAGCTGCCGCACTCCAAAGCGCTTCGCGCCAGCAATATCTTCCGGGCAGAGCCCCATTAGGAATGAAATGGCGAAAACTTTCTTAGGCAGGCCGTTGGGTATCCGATTGCGCATTGCAGAAAAAACCCTTCTGGCCTTCTTCGCCGCCCTCTTTATAGCTTCCCTCACCCTTTCTTTGCCTGGCGCTACGCTCGGGGTGCTGGCGGTATTGAACGTCATCGTTGGCTGTCTCATCGTGGCGTTAAGCAAGGATGATCTGGTCGACCGAAGCCGGATAGCCTCACCCATCCGCGATTGGCTCCCAACGCTTCTCATGCTGCTGGCCTACCGTGAATCAGGATTGTTTATCAAGGCCGACCCTGCGCATCGGCTCGATCATCTGTTCGTCATGTGGGACCGAACGATGCTTCACAGCCGGTGGGTGGAATGGGCGCTCTATTCATGCGCTCCCTGGCTCCAACATTACCTCGAGATGTTTTACTTGCTCTGCTATCCCCTGGTCCCACTGGGCTTCGCGGCCCTTTACCTGGCGCGGACCTCGATCACGGCGCAGCGCGAACCTGTCGGGATGCCGCAAGACCTGTCATTCCGAGGAGTCCCACATCCGCGGGACGACGAGGAATCTCGCAGGGTGATGTTTGACAAGTTCTGGACCGCAGTCCTCCTCGCCACCCTATTCTGCTACGCTGTCTATCCCTTCTTTCCGCTGACTCCGCCGCGCGTCTTGTTTAACGATGTTCCGGGGCCGACTGTTCCTCCGCTGCTACGAAACATGAACCTCTGGGTTCTGAACCGCTTCAGCGTGCAGGCCTGCCTCTTTCCGAGCGCCCACGCGGCGGCGGTCACAGCGGCGGCGTTGGCAGTCCGCGCCTATATGCCACGCCTCGGCATTCTCTTCTGCATCGCCGCGCTGAGCGTTGCTGCCGCCACCGTTTACGGCCGCTACCACTATATGGCCGACACCGTGGCAGGTGTGCTTGTGGGTGTCGTGGCATTTGTGGTCACCCGCCGAATTCATAAGGCATAAGCCACGACCGCGCGGTAGCCGCGGGCGACTGGTAATTCAATGGGGCTGCGCAAAGGCGGCGAACCGCCGTCCCGCATCGGCTTGTGCCCACCACAGCGAATTCTTCTACCCGTCTTTGAATGCCCGTCTTTGAATACGCTTGACTCTGCATTTTGTTCTTGACACGAGACTGGGGTTGCGATAGCCTACCTGGGTTGTCGTATGAGGAAGCTTGCAAGGGAGCGCGGGAAGGAGGTTCGAAATCGGCCCGGCGGGGCAGGGAAATGGGGCGAAAACACAAAAAAGATACTAAATAGAGGGAACGAACCTAAGGATCTATTGAAAGCAAAGAAGTTAGCGTTTTCAGGAGCCGAAAACGAACTGGTTTTTCAAAGCCAAGAACCCCAAACGAAGCGAAAAATGGTAGCAAAAAGACACGATTCGTACACTGGAAAATGGAAACCGGCAACACAGATTTAGGATAACACCCCGTCTTGAATGCGCTTGACTCCCCTTTCCCTCAGGAACTAGCATGAAAGGTTGGCCTTTTCCCGAAATTCCTCACCGTAGGTCTCAGGGCGAATGATCGAGCGGATTACGGTTCGTGGCGCGCGGCAGCACAATCTCAAGAACATCGACGTGGAGATTCCGCGCCACACCCTGACGGTGGTGACGGGCTTGAGCGGCTCCGGCAAGTCCAGCCTGGCGTTCGACGTGATTTACGCTGAAGGCCAGCGCCGTTACGTTCAGACCCTGTCGGCGTACGCCCGGCAATTCCTCGACCAGATGGAGCGGCCTGACGTTGACACGGTGGAGGGCTTGAGTCCCGCCATCTCCATCGAGCAAAGAACCACCAGCCGCAGCCCGCGCTCGACGGTGGGCACGATCACAGAAATCTACGACTATCTCCGTCTGCTTTACTCCTCCATCGGCGAGCCACATTGCCATCAGTGCGGCCGGCCTATCTCCCGCCAGACCACGGAGCAGATTGTCTCCTCCATCATGGCGCAGAACCAGGAGGGCCGCTCCGCCGGAAACGGCGAAGGCCAGCGCATCATGATTCTGGCCCCTGTGGTGCGCGGGCGGAAAGGGGAGTTCCGCAAGCTCTTCGAGCAACTGTCGCAGGAGGGGTTCGTCCGCATCCGGGTGGATAAGCAGTTGCGGCAGGTTGATGAGGAGATTCGCCTCGACCGGCGACGCAACCATACCATTGAGGTGGTGGTGGACCGCCTGCTGCTGAAGTCCGGGATCGAGAGTCGGCTGGCGCAATCCATCGAAACGGCCATGAAGCTTGCCAAGGGCATTGTCCAGGTGGCCGTCGTCAATGGGGAGGAGCAGCTCTATTCGCAGGAGTGGGCATGCGTGGACTGCGGCATCAGTGTTCCCTCGCTCGAGCCTCGTTCCTTTTCCTTCAACAGCGTCTATGGGGCCTGCGCCGCTTGCCGGGGCCTGGGCAGCCAGTACACTTTCGATCCTGCCAAGGTGATCGTCGATTGGTCCCGGCCGTTGCTGGAAGGAGGGCTGGGGCCGGGCGGCGGCTCGTCGGCCATACAGCGCGGCCTGATGCGTGCGGCCGAACACTATGGGTTCGACTTAAAGACCCCCTTCGAGCGCCTTCCCGTGAAGATCCAGAACCTGATTCTTTTCGGGCGCAACCCGGAGCAACCCAAAGCCCCTTCCGTGTTTCCCGGCGTGCTGCCCCTGCTCCAGCGCTGGTATGGGGAAACTACGTCGGAGAATTATCGTGAATGGTTCGGGCAGTACATGTCTGCGGTCCCTTGCTCCAAATGCCAGGGCAAGCGTTTGAGGCCGGAAAGCCTGGCCGTGACCGTGGTCGACCTCTCCATTGCCGACCTCACGGCGCTTCCTGTAAGCCGAGTGCAAGGAGTCTTGAAGGAACTTCGCATGACGCCCCGCCAAGCGTTCATAGCGCAGCGCATCTTGAACGCAATCTTCGAGCGCCTGGAATTCCTGGAAGCCGTGGGGTTGGGTTACCTGAGCCTTGACCGGTCAGCAGCCACACTCTCCAGCGGCGAGAGCCAACGCGTCCGGCTGGCCACCCAAATCGGTTCGAAGTTGCGCGGCGTGCTTTATGTGCTCGACGAACCGAGCATTGGCCTGCACCCTCGCGACAACCAGCGACTGCTCCAAACCCTGGAACGATTGCGTGACCTGCAAAATACCGTGCTGGTGGTCGAGCATGACGAGGAAACAATACGCCGGGCTGATTACGTGGTTGATCTCGGGCCAGGGGCCGGTAAGCAGGGTGGTTTTCTGGTGGCCGCCGGGCCCCCCGGCCAGATCGCTACCACAGAGGATTCTCTTACCGGGCAATATCTTTCGGGCAAGCTGCGAATCCCCGTCCCTGCTAAGCGACGCTCGCCGAACGGCAAATTCCTTTCCGTCCTCGGCGCGCGAGCTAACAATTTGAAAAATATCGATGTGCAGTTTCCGCTGGGCTTGCTCAGCGTGGTGACGGGCGTTTCGGGCTCGGGCAAGTCAACCCTGGTGAACGACATTCTCTATCACGCCATCGCCAAGAAGCTCTACCGGGCCATCGCGGAGCCGGGCGCGCACAAGGCCATCCTGGGATTGGAACACCTTGATAAAGTCATCGTGATTGACCAGTCGCCGATCGGGCGCACACCGCGCTCCAACCCGGCCACTTATACCGGCGTGTTTACGCCCATCCGGGAGCTCTTTGCGATGTTGCCCGAATCGCGCGAGCGTGGCTATCGCGCCGGCCGGTTCAGCTTCAACGTCAAAGGCGGCCGCTGCGAGGCCTGCCAGGGTGAAGGCTTGCGGCGCATTGAGATGAATTTCCTGCCCGATGTCTTCGTGACCTGCGAGGTCTGCCGGGGCCGCCGCTACAACTCCGAAACCCTGGCGGTGAAATACAAGGGTCAATCCATCGCCGACTTGCTTGAAACCACGGTTCGGGATGCCCTGCCCATTCTCGAGAACATTCCGCAAATCAAGCAGCGGCTCCAGACCTTACTGGACGTCGGGCTTGGTTATGTCCACCTGGGCCAGCCCGCCACCACGCTTTCAGGTGGCGAAGCCCAACGCATCAAATTGGGACGTGAGTTGAGCCGCCGCCAGACCGGCCGTACCCTGTACATTCTTGACGAGCCTACTACTGGCCTGCATTTCGACGACGTGAAACAACTCCTGGAGGTGCTCAGTCGCTTGACAGACCTTGGCAACACCGTCATTATCATCGAGCATCATCTGGACGTTGTGAAACAAGCCGATTGGGTCATCGACCTGGGACCCGAAGGCGGTGACGAGGGAGGCCGAATCGTCGCCCAGGGCACACCGGAAGAAGTGGCGCGCGTGAAGAAATCGTTTACGGGACAAGCACTGGCGGCTATGCTTAATAACGGCCGGGAGTAGCGATGGCCACTGACCGCCCTTGGAAAGACTCGCACCATGACTATCGAGCAACTAGTCCACGAGAAACGCGACGAGATTCAGCGCATCGCGACAAAGCACGACGCGAGGAATATCCGCGTGTTTGGTTCGGTCGCACGCGGCGAGGCTCGCAACGATAGTGATATCGATTTTCTGGTGGACACCGGCCCCGTGACGAGCTCTTGGTTTCCCGCCGGTTTGGTGCTTGACCTGGAAGACGTCCTCGGGTGCAAAGTAGAGGTGGTGACTGAGAAAGGCCTCAGCCCCTTTCTCAAGGAACGTGTACTTCAAGAGGCCGTGCCCTTGTGAAGGGGGATTGTGTCTACCTAAAGTCCGCACCAGCCAGCATCCTTTGCGTCCTTTGCGTACTTTGCGCCTTTGCGTGAAACCGTTGTTTGCGGTTTCAGGATGTTTGCGCGAGAATGTTTACCGTGACTGAGAATGAGATCGCCAAACACATCGTTGATGCTGCCTTCAGAATCCACACAACCCTCGGCCCGGGCTTGTTCGAATCCGTCTACGAGGCAGTCATGGCGCAAGAGCTGGCGAGTCGTGGACTGCACTTCGTAAGGCAACAAGCGCTTCCCGTCGTGTGGGAGAACATCCACTTAGAGGCCGGGTTCCGAGTTGACCTAATCGTGGAGAATAAGGTCATCGTCGAGATCAAGTCCGTTGAAGCCATCGCGCCCGTGCACAGAAAGCAGTTGCTAACGTATCTGCGCCTTGCCAACAAGCGGCTAGGAATTCTGATCAATTTTGATGTCGATCTGATCAAGGATGGCATTGCGCGCGTGGTGAACGGACTCGCGGAGTAAACACAGCTCACGCAAAGACGCCAAGGCGCAAAGGAACGCAAAGAAGAGACGCCCACGAAACGCGCGTTGAACGGGCTCGTGGAGCCGATGACCATTTATTCACAAAGACCCCTCAAACTGGATAACGTCAGCACCTATCCGCTCGCCTCGCGGCCAAGCAAGGTTACGGTTCGAGACTTCGCAAAGGTCTCGAGGTCTGGCGCCGGCGTTCGCGAGTGGCTCAATTCCCTGCCCCAAATACTGGCTGGGGAGAGCTTTCGCGCTGTGGTAAGTGCCCTTGAAAAGGCGCAGGCTAAGCGCAAACCGATCATCTGGGGGATTGGCGGGCACGTGATCAAGTGCGGTCTCGGTCCCATCTTGATTGACCTCATGAGGCGAGGCTATCTCACGGCCGTGGCGATGAACGGCGCGGCGATGATTCATGACTTCGAGATAGGCTTGGCGGGTGCAACTTCTGAAGACGTCCCAGCAGTCCTAGGTCGCGGGGAGTTTGGCATGGCTGAGGAAACCGGGCGGATTATTAATGATACCATCGCGGCCGGCGACCGGGAAGAGTTGGGTATCGGAGAATCTGTCGGCCGCTTTCTAGCCGGCAGTCGCCAGGCTCGTTTCCGGCGCTTCAGCCTGTTGGCGCAGGCCTACCGCTGGCGGATTCCGGTGACGGTGCACGAGGCCATCGGAACGGACATTATCCATAATCATCCGGCCATCAATCCGCGCGCGCTGGGGGCCGCTTCTCACCGCGATTTCCTTCTGCTTGCCTCGCTGGTCAAAGGCATGCATCGCGGGGGTGTTTACCTGAACGTCGGGTCGGCGGTCGTGCTGCCCGAAGTGTTCTTGAAATGCTTGAGTCTCGTGGCCAACCTCGGCCGAGCTCCGCGCGGCATCACCACTGTGAACATGGATTTCATCCAGCATTACCGCCCCGTGCAAAACGTGGTCTTGCGGCCGACAGCAGGGACCGGAAAGGGGCAGGACAGCAGCCATGGGTATGCACTCACCGGGCACCACGAGCTGATGGTCCCCTTGTTGGCAGCGGCGCTAGAGAAGCAGTGACAAGTGACGAGTGACAAGTGTGCGGGAGAGTAAGTCTTGATAGACGAAACCCAGGAGCAGACACCACCTCAGGATATGCCTCCAGCCCTGGAGAGTACACTCACGGACGCACAGGAATCCCTGCCCAAGCCCTGGGGGCTGCGCGATTTCTTCCTCTTCATCGCTTTTGTGCCTGTGGGGCTGTTTGCCGCCAATATCCTCGTCCTCCTGGGATACGCGCTGATTCAGCCAACTCTCCACTGGCGTTTGGCGAAACAGCAACTCTCCACCGATCCCTTCTTCTTGCTGGCACTGCAAACGGTCTTCTACGGGTTGATGCTCGCGTTCATTTTTTTTCTCGTGGCCGTGGACCACCGGCAGCCATTTTGGCCAACGCTTCGGTGGCGACGTATCACAGTCTGGCAAGCACTCGGTTGCCTTGCCGGCGGAACACTCATGACGGTTGCCATTGCTTTATTTCCACCGGTTCTACCGGATGCAACTAAATTCCCCCTCGAAAGCCTGTTCAACTCAAGGGCTGCCGCTTATGCCATAGGAGCATTCGCCATTCTGGTCGCCCCGGTCATGGAGGAAATGATTTTTCGCGGCATCCTCTTTGCAATCTTCGAGTCGCAAGTCGGCCTCCGCTTCGCCATTCTGACTACTGCCATCCTATTCGGGGGATTGCACGTGCCTGAGTACTGGGGCGCCTGGAACCACATGTTTCTGATTTTCCTCGTAGGGCTGGTGTTTTCACTGGCGCGAGGTAAGAGCGGTTCATTGGCGCCCAGCGTTTTTCTTCATGTGGGATATAACGCCAGCATGATGATCATTCTGTTCCTGTCCACTGAGCACTTCCGAAACTTGAACGCTTTGCCTACCCCCTGACAAGTCGACGGTACCCTTTTCCCCACTGATCTTTGGACACGAAAGTCGGGTGTGTTTTGGAGTGCGGCGGCTTGCCGCCGCTTTCTTACAGGCCAGCTTGCTGGGCGTTCCACGGCTGGTCGATTTTACCGAATGAGACAGACGGCGAGCAAGCTCGCGGCGGGTAAAGCGGCGGCAAGCCGCCGCACTCCAAAGTGATTATGATTCCCCGCGGCGCTTAACGTCGATCTGGAGTCGCTTGATCTTTTGGTTGAGGGTGGAAAGGGGGATCTTGAAGTGCTCGGCGGCATCGGTCTGGCTCCAGTTGGTACGAGCCAGCATATCGAGAATGACCCTGCGCTCGCAAGTTTCCATGATTTCGAAAAGCGACCGGCCTGCGAAGTCCTGGGAGGGGTGGCCCTGGGCGCCGTGCGAGCCGTCTTGAAACAGTTGTTCAGGCAAGAGATCAAGTCCCAGTGTGGGCCCGGAGGCGAGGACCACAGCTCGCTCCACGGCGTTTTCCAGTTCGCGCACGTTACCCGGCCAGTCGTAGTCCATTAAGGCTTTCATTGCCTCCACTGAGAACTGGAGGCCGAGACGACCATTCTCTTCGCCAAACTTCTTCAAAAAGTGCTCCACGAGGTGAGGAATATCTTCCTTGCGCTCCCGCAAGGAGGGAAGACAAATGCTGATAACGTTCAAACGGTAATAGAGGTCTTCCCTGAAGTGCCCCGCAAGGACCAACTTTCGCAAATCGGCGTTGGTGGCGGCGAGGATGCGCACATCCACCTTGATGGTTTCCGTCCCGCCCAGGCGCATGAACTCGCGCTCCTGAATCACCCGCAGCAGTTTTGCCTGGGTCTCAACCCCCACCGTGCCGATTTCATCGAAGAAGATCGTCCCCTGATCGGCCAATTCAAACAATCCGCGTTTGGTGGCGATGGCAGAAGTAAAGGCCCCCCTCACATGGCCAAACAGCGTACTCTCCAAGAGGTCCACAGGCATTGAGCCGGTGTTGACAGGAACAAAAGCTCGGTCGGCGCGCGGGCTCATGGCATGGATGGTCTTGGCGACAAGCTCTTTACCGGTTCCGCTCTCGCCGCTAATCAGGACTGTGGCGCGGCTGATGGCTACTTGGGTGATGAGGTCCATCACCTTCTGCATCTTGTCGCTTCTGCCCACGATGTTGGGAAGCGCGAAGCGTTTCAGCGCCCGGCGAAGCTGGAGGTTCTCCGCTTGAAGGCGCGATTTGTCAAGGAGGTTCCGGACTTCGAGCAGCAGTTTGTCGTTGTCCCAGGGCTTGGTGACGTAACTCTCCGCGCCCTGCTTGGAGGCCTGGAAGGCCATCTGGCTGGAGTCGTACGCGGTAATCATGATAACGCCGACTTCCGGCGAGTCATGTTTTATAGATTTCAGCAAATCCAGGCCGTTACGGTCAGGAAGGTTAATATCCAGAAGAACCAAGTCGAACACTCCGCCTTCAATTCTCTTCAGACCCTCTTCGCCGGTCGAGGCGGAGTCCGCCTGATAACCCTCCAGCCTGAGCAATTGCTCCAGGCTCTCCCGGATCTCCTGTTCGTCATCAATGATGAGAATACAGCCCTTAGGCGACATTTACTGCTTTCCTCGCAACCGGCAACTCCACATGGAACGAGGTACCGCGTCCCACCGCGCTCTGCACCTCGATCTTCCCCAGATGCTCACGAATGATTCCATACGTAACCGCGAGGCCCAAACCCGTTCCGCGGCTCGTCGACTTGGTAGTGAAGAAGGGATCAAAAATCTTGCTGAGATGCTCAGGGGAAATTCCCACCCCGTTATCCGAAACCTCGACGCAAACGGAGGAGTCTTCGCATTGGGTAGCGATGGTCAGCTCGCCGCCACGCGGCATCGCGTCGCGCGCATTTATGATGAGATTCATGAAAACCTGCTGGAGTTTTCCGGGGTTGGCGTAAACCAAGGGCAATGAGGTACACAATTGCGCATTCACGGAAATCTTGGAGGCGCGCAGCATCGGCTCAACGAGCGACACGGTCTCGCGGACCAGCTTGTTTAAATCCAGATCAGAATACTCACTGCCGCTGACACGCGAGAACTTCAGTAAGTTGTTGACAATCTCGGAGGCGCGAAACGCCTGCTTGATGATCTTGTCGAGGGTGCGGGAGAGAGAATCATCCGCCGATAACTGCCTCATCAGCATTTGGGCCTGGGAAGTGATAACCGCCAAAGGCGTGTTCACTTCGTGAGCGACGCCTGCCGCCAGCAAGCCGATGGAGGAGAGTTTCTCCGCCTGAATCAACTGGTCCTCGAGGTTCACGCGGTCGGTCAAGTCGTTGAAAATCAGCAGCCTGCCGAGTACGTGACCATCTTTCCCTACCAGTGGGACCGCCGAAAGGTTCACAATCAGGGTCTGACCGCCCGGAGTATGTAAGCGAAACTTGTACAGACTCAGGACGCTCTGCGCATCCGAGGCTCCAGGCAATTCCGCCAACAGTTCGGGTGGGAAAATGGCATGCAGCGATTTCCCCACTGCATCATTTCGCACTAGGCCGTAAAGCTTCTCCATGGCGGAATTCCATGACCCTACTTTCCCTTCCAGGTCGCAGGCGAGAACGCCGGCGTTAATCGATTCAATGATGTTCTCGCTGAAATCCGTCAGTGCCTGGTATTCAAGAGCTTTCTTCTCAAGCGATTCGTAAAGCTGGGCATTCTCAAGCGCCACGGAGACGTACCCGGTGAGGGTCTGCAGAAGGTCAATATCCTCGCTCGAGAGGAAGTCCCCATCGCGCGTTTTCCCCAGGCCGAGGTAACCCAAGGTGCGCTCTTTCACCTTAAAGGGCAAGTAATAGTGCAGGTCCAACTGCTCGATAGTCTTCTGCGCCGAGGGCGCGAAGCCAAACGGGCGCCTGACACTGTCAAAAAACAGATACTCCTTGCCCTGTTGGCTGCGCGCGGGGTCAAGGAAACTTGTATCCAGTCCCTCGGAGTAGCTCACGCCGCGCGACTTGACCAAGCGGAATTGGTCCAAATCCGTCGCCCAAAAAACCGCTAGGCGATCGACCCCAAGGGTTTCAGTCAGCTTTACTGTGACCTGTTCGAGGAGGCGATCAACATGCAACTCGGAGCTCAGTTCGCGCGCAAACTCCAGCAGGGTGCGACGATAGTCATAACGCTCGCGGTTAAAGAACCTATCCAGCCGCACCTGGATCCAATTCACCATGGGCTGGAAAACCAAGGCGGTGACGACGACGGCCAAAACCCACCCACTCCGGCTGGTTATCGGGATCGTGGATCGGAAGAAATCCGCGAATAACCCGATCACGCTGAAATAGAGGGCCACAATGGTGGCCGTGGCCAAGGTGTAAGCGATCCCCCTGCGGAAAATGACATCCACGTCCATCAGGCGGTAACGCACGATGGCGTAACCAAAAGTGACGGGGAGAAAGACAAGTGAAAGTGCAGAAAGGTTCATCCAGGCGTTGGGAATAAACCCGAGGAAATAGGGAATCGCATAGAAGGTCGCAAAGGGTGCGATAGCAAGCCAGGTCCCTCGCGTCACCCATTTCAACTGCTGCTTCAGCAGAGGCACCTGCGCTCGCGAATAGGCTTGTTGGAGCACCACTGCCCCCGCTAAGAAGTAGACGGCTAGATACACGAACTCGACGCGGTCAAGAAGCCAACGCACCTGGAGCAAGGGCATGGGGAGAACCATGAGCTCCGTGGCCACAAGAACATGAACAGCCGCCAGGGCTACCGCTGGCCCATAAAGGGAGGGAATCACATAACGCCGACCGCGCAGGAAAGTCTTTTGCTCGGGAAAACCAAGGCAGAAATGCAGGAAGAGCGCGGGCTGAAGGAGCAAGGCAAGAACTTGCAGCCAATACACCGTCCAATCGAACAGATTCAGCTTTCCGGTATAGGAGAACGTGTAAAGGATAAAGGACGCCAAGCAAAAGATGTAGAAATGAAGTGATTTAGGAGCTGTCCAGCGTCGCAATAGTATAAAAGTCCCGATAACCAGGTATATCAGGCCCACTAGGCTGAGATAATATCGCACCGTCGCGGCCGCTTTTTGCGGAACAAGAACCAGCGAGGTTTGGAACTTTTCGCCATTTCGCACTAGGATATAGCTTGCCTGAGACCATACGTCGTCGCGGAAGATCTCACGACCGCCGTCAGCCGCCGCGTGAATCGGTTTTCTGTCGACTGACTCTAAGAGATCGCCCTCCCGGATCCCCGCCCGGTCACCTGGACCATCGGGGGTGACAATCCATGCCTCCACTCCCCTTTTGGAGTCAACCCAGGATACCCCATCGTCCGGCAGCCGATAGCGGACCCGCTGCTGGAGATTGACAACGGCAAACACGATAAGCGTCAGGCTAAGGATAGCCAGCGAAACGGACGTAAACCGGTAAGGCGGAGCTTTTGTCATCTGAACGCAGCGACCTGTCCGCTGCCGTTTAGACTACCACCTCAGACCCCTAGCAAGTTAGATTCCAGTAGTCGGAGTTCCAAGAAACAAATAAAGTTCCTATTTTCAATCATATATAACGTCAACAGGGTAGTAGCAGCGCCCGCTACAAAATTCGGGATATGGCCTCCACTTTTCCGTAACTCTGTTCCCGTCCTTTGGAAACCTACAGGTACGGAAACACTTGGATTTCTGAAGGCCGCCATGACGAATCGGTTTCAAGGCAGAGACTTTTAGCCCACTAACTATTCGCCAGAAGTTAGAATTCTACGGAAAAGCCCCCGCGGAGAGACTTATAAGCTGAACTCAAAAGCAGAGTCATTTCGCCGGATTGCGTCAAGGGCGAGTAGCCCTGGGCTAATAAATTCCGGAATTCCGCGACGGCTTCGATGTGGGCGGGGAGGAAAGCAAGGGCAGGGAGGGGCTGGCGGACCTGGACATCCAAGAATGGTTGCAGTTGCAAATCGGCTTGGCCGTAAGGATCCACCATGGTTACGCGGCCACGCTGAACCCATTCGTACGAAGTCGTCAATTGAGTCCGAGTGACAGGAATACGGGCCGAAACTCCTCCGGCCAAGGAGGCGCTGCGAACGGGCTTGAGCACACCTTGTAGATCTCCCTTTGGAGCCTGGTTGAGGAGTCCGTGTGCGGACAGGGAATCCCCCACGGAGTAGGCGACGAGAGTTTCGACGTGATTTCCTATGCGTTGTACATAGGCCGCCCGATATCCGGAAGAGTGGTAATCACCCACATTCACAAAAATCCCACCCACGGCAGGGTTCACCACGTAATTACCCGCAAGCCAGCTTCTTGCCGCGGCATTGGCCGATCCCCAAACAGCCGCGTTCCTGACCCCATCGTGGTAAGCGGCGAGCTCGATCCGCGCGGAACCACTCAGAAGGCGGCTCACGGAGATCTCGGAATGGACGCCTTGCTCAAGCTCAGGCCGATAGCCTCGCAGCGTCAGCAGCGGGAAAGAATCGAGCCTACTGACACGTTCCAGCAAAGTCCCTGAACCGTCGGATGGTCCCTTCCCAACCTGCAGGGCAACGTCGGTGGAACGGGAAAGGTGGTAAGCCAGCTTGATTCGCGGTTGGGCGGCCATCACATCCCCAAGCGCATTTAGGTAATCAATATCCATGCCCGCCGTCAATGTCAGGTGAGGATAAATGTGACGGGTTTGGGTGTAGCTTGCCACTAATCCCTGCGCATAGGAATCGGGAAGCTGTCCGCCGCCACCCGTAGCGGTCACGCCCCTTGCGTAACCCAATCGGTGCACGACCAGAGAGATTTCCTCAGAATCACCCTTGATCAAGCCCTTTCGATACTCCGTCCCCACTGAAGATGTCAGGGTTCCGTTGGCCGCGACTGAACCCACCGCCAGAAGATCGGAGTCCAGGGACAGCGAGCGAAGATAAGCCAAAACACTTCCCATGCCTGGGTCCGTGGCCAGTGGCTCCCAGCCAGAAGAACCCGGCACCATGCCAACAAGACGCTGGCTGGCAGGCAGAGGAGGGTTTACAGCATTCGGGGTGGTCTCTGCAACCTCCTGCCGGTATCTGAGGATAGGCCGGGTGGCTGCGGAAGTCCTTAGCACCCACTTCCAATCGTCACCCAAAGAGGTTGCGCCAGTATCGGGAATCTGAAAACGCAAAGGAGCAAAGACGTCACCTAAAACAAATTTCAATGTGGACGTCTGCCCGGCTTCCACCTTAATCCCGTTCCGATGAGCGGGTAACCGCGTTGGGGAAATAATCTGAAGGGAGTACCAGCCCGGAATGAGGTGCCCAACTGCGAACTTGCCTTTGGCGTCAGTGATGACGCGCTCCACCTGTTCCCCGGCGCTGGCAGTGGGAATCAACAACGGCCCGATGATCAGAACCGTGGCACCCATCAAAGGATTGCCATGATTGTCCGAGACGATGCCCGAAAGACGCCCATATTCCGACGCGAGGGCCCGGACCGGATTAAGCAAAGGGGAAACAAGGCTCCCCGCCAGAAGAATGGCTGACAGCCTGATTCCAGATTTTGGAGCTTTCATGTGAATCGTCTAGGTCTCCCGAAACCGCCCAACACCTGACCGGCAAAATAACACGCCGTGCTCACTGTACCTCAAAAGTGGTCGAAGGTAAAAGGGTTTGTTTATTTATTTTGTCCGTGACCTTTATCTGCACCGTGTATTTGCCAGGTTGAAGCACACTCAATGGCATTTGCTTTTCCAGCGTAAACTGCTGCGTGGCGTCCTTCAGTTTGGCTGCGTCCTCTGATTGCGCTAGAAGGGATTTTCCATCCTTGAGCAGTTCGTATTCTACATCCAACGATGGCTTGTGCGTCTTCACGTCCAGACCCAGGTTATAAACCTGCATATAGATGCCAAGCTTCTGGTCGCGCGTAAAGGTTTGGTTGACGCTGGGGCGAACCTTCGTCCCCCCGATTACGAACGGGCCCGTGCCAACTTGATTCGTAGGCAGAGGCTGAATGAGGTCCGCGAGAATCAATGAACTGTTCGATAGTTTATTTTCGTCAAACCGCGGGACCACCAGGCCGATTTCCATCGATCCCACGTGGCCGCTGAGGTTGTCCTTCATCACCAAGCTCAGCTTGTAGCGACCCGGGCGCAATGGGATGGCTTCTTGATATACTGCCTTGCGTTCCAAAAACCGCTGAAATTCATGCTCTGGAACGTCCAAGACCAGGCTCTTTTCAAATGTATTGACATTCCTGCCACCCAGGCTGGTCACCTCACCATAGATATCCATGACGCCATGCATCACCCCGTCCTTGTTCTGAAATTGCAGGTCTCGGTAAGCTACTTGAAGAGTAATGGGAGTGAGCACGGTCTCATCTGTCACGCGGAGAAAGTCTGTACGAACGTCGAAGGGTAAAAGCTGCGCGGAAATCTTAGACGTAACAATAGCTTTCAAATCTTTAAACTTGACATCCGGCGGTTTCCAGATCTTCGCGTACAGATCTAGGCGGGTGAATTCATTCATGCTCTCGGGTTCTCCAGTCATGGACTGGCCAATCGTCATACCGTCAGTCCGGCTAAAGCGGTCTGCCTTGCTGGCCATGCCCATGGATTCCATGTCAGTTAATCCGGCGTTCGGGACGTGGAGCAAAGCATCCTTCTCGCCTGGATCCATGGTGAGGTGATATTCTCCGCTCATCGTCGGATCGACGAATTCCAAAATTATATTGGTCCCGATGCCGTCAATATAACGATACCGCCATTGCTCGAAGGGGTAAGTGGCGGTCTCTCCGCCACCCTCTTCCTGAGGTCGAACGTAGCTGCCGCCGCTGGGGTGAGAATCTACCTCGTCCGCCGGGCCGTACATGATATAGATTCGCCCGCGGTCGGTTCTCCAACCCTGGATACCCGAGGCATAGTGCTCGTTTGCGTAGGCAATGCGCCGGTAGTATTCCTCTTTGAACTCATTCTCGGGACTGTTAGGATTCGGATTGCGCCGCTCCCAGAACGCCTCAATGAATTGTTCCCTTTCATCGTCTGTAGTGAGCTTCTTGAAAGACGCTCTTTCCTCCCCGGTAATAATGTAAGGGACTTCTTCACTGAGCCATTTCTTATAAGGGCTCTCCATTTCTTTCTGGATTGCCTTCTGGCGGCGTTTTTCCGCCTTGCTTTGCTTCTCGCTCTCTTGAGGTACCGCATTTAAGACGGGAAGAACCAACCCCAATGCCGTGAATCCCGAAAACAGCACCCAAAGCCAAACACACCACCCGCGCCGGCTGATAAATTCAATCCGGTTAAACACCAACGGCTCTCCTTTCTCAACCTCGGTCAGTGCCGATTGTATTTTTTGAGGTTTGAAAAGTCAAGGACATACTCCCCTGACGATATAGTCGCGCACCCCTTTTTGACTGACATGAATATTGATGCCGCCCAAGCATGAAGGGTGGCTTGACCAGGAGGGAAGCTCAGCCCATCGAAAACGAGCTGACATCTCCGCCGCAGGAACGTCTAATAGGAGAGGGGGACTCGGCTGGACTCCCCTTCGACCGCGCAAGGAGGGACACAACCGAGGTCCTTTCCAGTACCCTGGAAAAAGAACCCGGACAGAACCCTACCCTCCGACGCTGCAAATGACGGGGCGTGCCGTTGTACGCGTTAAGTGATAAAAAACAGGGTCGAATAAAGCAGGTAGGTTCGCCACTAACGCCTCGGATTGTGACTGCCAAATTCGGCTTTTCTATGCCGCTGGGTAGAGTTAGAATAGATAGGAACGCCCTGGAGAATCTCCCAAGGCAATGAGCACGAAAAGTGATGTCACTCAATCTTCCTTGTTATTGCTTGGTAGGACACACGCGAGCGAGGCCCGCCAGCCTTGCGGATAAACCTCGAGTTCGACCGGTAGGCGCGGGCAATCTTTTGGGGAAACTTTTTGGACCTGAAAAGCGTAGTGTGGTTAGAAGCCGCCATCGTGGCGATGGGGTGTGGGTGTCGGTCCGAAGCGACAGCGGCTTCGTAGGCGCCTGGTAGCCCAGCATGACGAGGGGGAGTTTGATGTCTGCACGTACACTTGAAGAAAAGGATGAAACAGCCGTGGCCCAAGTAACTGGACTGGAACTCGGACGAACCACTTCTCCTGAAGGGGCAAACGAAACCAGCGGGGCTCCTTCCCGGCCTCGCAATGGGAAGGGCAAGAAGTCAAGAAAGAAGATGATCCTGGTGATTGTGGGAGCGCTAGCTCTGGTGGGGCTTGTGGCAGGCGGGATTATCTGGAGCAAGGGCGGTGTCGTCACTGTTCAGACTCTCAAGGTCACGCGGGCGGATTTGCTTTCGGCCATCGTGACGGCCTCGGGAGAGATTAAACCGCCCACGGCCAGCCTCGCCAACGTGAATGCGAACTCCTACGGCAAGATAACCGATATTTTCGTAAAGGAAGGCGATACGGTCAAGAAAGGCCAACTCCTCTTGAAGACGGAGGCGGTCCAGGCGAATGCCACCGTTGATGCACAAAAGGCAACCGTTTCTAGCGCCAAAGCAGACGTGGAGCAGTTTGCGGCGACAGTGCAGGCGCAGCAAGCAGCTTTGAACACTGCGCTGGCCAACGTGCAAACGGCCCAGGCGAACCTTGTCCGCAACCAACAGGAGTTCAAGCGGGGGGAGGATTTGCTGCGCGATAAGCTGATTGCCCAAAATGAATTCGACACGCGCCTGGACAACGTCAAGGTGGCGCAGGCCACCTTGGATGGAGACCAGGCGGCGGTGGTCCAGCAAAGAGCCTTACTTCAGCAGGCCAGGTTCAATCTTGACAGCGCGCGCGCCAAGGTAGCAATGCAGGAGGCCCAACTTGTTAGCACCGAGGATGTCCGCGACAAGACCATTTACAATTCCCCCCTCGATGGCATCGTGACGTCCTTACCGGTACACGTGGGCGAGAACGTGGTGCCGGGAATTCAAAACGCGGTCGGAAGCTTGCTCTATCAGGTTTCCGATCTGGCGGTGATTACCGCCGAGGTCAAGGTGGATGAAACCGACATCGTCAACGTGAAGCTCGGGCAAACGGCGGAGGTGACGATTGACGCCATCCCGAACAAGACATTCAAGGGCAAAGTCACGGAGATCGGCCAGAGCGCCGTTGGCCGCACCTCCGGGGTGACCACAGGAACGAGTACATCTACGACGGAAGAAGCCAAGGACTTCAAGGTGGTCGTGACCTTGGATGATCCCCCGCCGGGTCTCCGCCCAGGGCTTTCTACGACCGCAAAGATCACCACCGCGACGCGCCAGAACGCTGTGACCATCCCCATCCAGGCACTCACTGTCCGGACGCGGCGTCAATTGGAAGAAGAGGAGAGCAGCAAGGGGGCCAAAGGCAAGGTGCAGGCCGCCACTTCGCAGCCCACCACTGCGGCCAAAGACAAAGGAAAGGAAGAAGTGCAGGGAGCCTTCCAGCTTAAGGACGGTCGGGCGGTCTTTGTCCCCGTCGAATCCGGCATCATGGGCCAATCAGATGTGGAAGTGCTCAAAGGCGTCCAACCCAATGAGGAGATTGTTTCCGGTCCTTTCAGTGTGCTCCGCACGTTGAAGAACCACACCAAGGTGAAGGTGGACAATAGCGCCCTCAAGCCGGCTGGATCTACTTCCTAGCAGGATCCGCTGTCATTCCGATCCCGCAGTCGCGGGAGAGGAATCTCGCTCTGGAAACAAAGGAACTGAGAGATTCTCCTCCCGCGACTGCGGGATCGGAATGACATGCTGGACGGGCCGGAGGCGAGTGGAAAGGAAACACGCATAGCGATGGGAACACAAGTGGCGACGTCTTCAACTCAGGTAAGCATGGCCCCACCCGTGGGGGTAATGATCCGGACGGAAGATCTCTGGAAAACTTACGACATGGGCGAAGCCATTGCAGTGCACGCGCTCAGCGGAGTGACGTTTGAACTCGAGCGCGGCGAGTATGTGGCGATCATGGGCCCCTCGGGCTCCGGCAAATCCACTCTGATGAACTTGATCGGCTGCCTGGATACCCCCACCAGCGGGAAATATTGGTTGAACGGCCGACTGGTCAGCGAACTCTCCGACGACGAGCTGGCTTACATCCGCAACAAGGAAATCGGGTTCGTCTTTCAGACCTTCAACCTTCTTTCCCGGGCCAGCGCCTTGCACAACGTGGAACTGCCTCTGGTTTACAGCGGAGTCCCCGCCAAGGAGCGTCTGGAAAAAGCTCAAGAGGCTCTGCGTAAGGTTGACTTGATTGAACGCATGCACCACAAGCCCAACGAACTTTCCGGGGGACAGCGCCAGCGCGTGGCGATTGCCCGCGCCCTGGTGAACAATCCTTCCATCATCCTGGCCGACGAACCCACAGGGAATCTGGACTCGGCCACCGGCGAGGAAATCATGGGCGTGTTCGAGCGACTCTATGAGGGCGGAAACACTATCGTCCTGGTGACCCACGAACACGATATCGCCGCTCACGCTCATCGCATCATTCATGTCCGCGACGGAAAGATCGAACGCGACGAGACGGTCAAGTAAATTGCACCTCAAAAGTAGCAGGCAGGAGGAGGTCTGGTGGCTGTACTCAGCCAACCTCGAGTGCTTCTCCACAAGCTGAGCCCCCCAGTGGGTCGGAGCACCGGCGTTTGGGTCACATCCCGCGAGGCCTTTTGGATTGCGCTGGAGGCGCTGCGCGCGCACAAGCTTCGTTCCTTCCTCACCCTGCTGGGCGTGGTGATTGCCACCACCACGCTGATCGTCGTGATGTCCGTCATCAACGGCATGAACCGCTACATCCAGGACCACATTGCTAACCTGGGGGCCAATGTCTTCATCCTATACCAGTTCAACTGGACCACAAGCTATGAGGAGTTCCTAAAGGCGCTCCGCCGCAACAAGGCCATCCGCATCGAAGACTTCGAATTCCTTCGCGACAATATCAAGGGCTATAAGAATATCGGCGCAGAGGCCGGCCTTGATGGGGGTGCCGAAGTAAAGTACAAAGGACACCTCATGCACGAGGTGAACCTCGCCGCTGAAACCCCCAACATGATTGATATCGGCCAGGCGAAGGTGGAATCCGGGCGCTATATCAATGACACAGATTACGCTCACGAGTCCATGGTGTGTTTCATCGGCCAGGATCTCGCGGACGAGTTTTTCCCCAGCCTCGACCCGATCGACAAGGAGATCAACGTACGCGGCATCCCTTTTCGAGTGATCGGGGTGGCGGCTCGCATCGGGACAACGTTTGGCCAGAGCCAGGATAAGTTCGTCCAGATTCCTCTCACCACCTTTAAGAAGGTCTTCATGGCGCGCCCGGAGCTGGCCGTGAATGTGCAGGCCTGGGATGCTCAGCAGATGATGGTCCTCGAGGACCAGGTCCGGGCGTTGATGCGGGCCCGGCGCCACATTCCGTACAAAGAGGACGATAATTTCGGGCTTAACGCCTCGGACACCATCATGGCCATGTGGCATCAATTGACGGCGTCCGTCTTCGCGGTCACCGTGGGGATCGTGGCCGTTTTTATGGTGGTGGGCGGGATCGTCATCATGAACATCATGCTCGCCAGTGTGACGGAGCGCACGCACGAGATCGGCATCCGGAAATCCCTGGGCGCCCGGCGGGGCGATATCCTGATGCAATTCATCATTGAGGCCAGCCTTATGGCGCTGACGGGGGGCGCCACCGGCGTCTTGCTGTCCCTCATGATCAGCAAGATCGTGAATATCTTTTTCACCTCCAGCGTCCCCTTGAACGCGGTGCTGGTGGGACTGGTCCTCTCCACGGCGGTGGGGCTCTTCTTTGGGATCTATCCAGCCAGCAAGGCCGCGAACCTCGAACCCATTGAAGCCCTGCGCACGGAGGCGTAGGCATGACCCAACGACGCCAACCTGTTCGCGAAAACCTCCTCCTGGCCCTCGATACGCTTCGGACTCACAAGTTCCGCGCTTTCCTGACTATTTTGGGCGTGCTGATCGGAACGGCTACGGTCATCGGAGTGGCTTCTATCTTCAAAGGCCTCGACCAGCAGGTGGTGGAGATGATGGAGGGTTTCGGGACCCGCACCCTGTTCATCTACAAGTTCGATCCCGGGATCAAGACCAGTCTGACGCACGAAGAGGCCATGCGGAAGCCCCTGACTTACGAAGACGCTATGGCCATCCGTGAGCTGTGCCCCTCGGTGGAATCGGTTGCGGTAGAGGCCCGTCGTTGGGGACCCGCAGTCACTGCCAAGTATAAGGGCCAGGAGATGGTGGACACTAATTTCTTCGGCCCATCGCCCGAACACTTCCAGACAATGAACTCCGAGCTGGTGGACGGCCGCCTCTACACCACCGTTGACGATCTCCACCGGCGGGATGTTGCCGTGCTAGGCCCCGACGTCGTCAAGCGTTTGTTCGCGAACGAAGATCCCATCGGCAAAACCATCAACGTCGATGGCCACAATTACGAGGTTATCGGCACGCTGGGGAAACGCAAGCAATTCCTGGGCGAGAATGGCAACGATCGTATCGTGTATGTGCCCTATTTTACGTTCAGGAAATACTATCCGGACGCCAAGGAAAACCTCATCACGGCAATGGCTTATCCCGGCAAGCTCGAACAGGCCAAGGATGAGGTGACGGGTTTGCTGCGCCGCCGGCGAAACGTGAAGTGGTCTGAGCCTAATAACTTCGGCATCGCCTCGGCAGACTCCATCATCCAGCAGTTCCGTGACATTATGGGAACCGTAGTCCTCGTGACCATCGTGATCTCCTCTATCGGCTTGATGGTGGGCGGCATCGGCGTGATGAATATCATGCTGGTTTCTGTGACGGAACGGACGCGGGAGATCGGCGTGCGTAAAGCCATCGGCGCTCGCCGCAGCGATATCACCTGGCAATTCCTGCTGGAGGCCATGAGCCTTACGGGAGCAGGTGGGGTGATGGGAATCCTGGCTGGCTATACCCTGAGTTTCCTTATCCGAGCCCTCGTTCCGTCCCTGCCTTCCACCGTTCCCCTCTGGTCGGCGATCGCGGGCTTTATTGTCTCGGTCAGTATCGGCCTCTTCTTCGGCCTATGGCCCGCCATTAAAGCCTCCCGCCTCGACCCCATCGTGGCATTGCGGTACGAATGATAACTGGAGGAGGTCTCGTGGCTGTACTCAGGCAACCGCAAGCGCTTTTGCACAAGCTGAGCCCCCGAGTGGGTCGGAGGACCGGCGTCTGGGTCACATCCCGCGAGGCCTTTTGGATTGCGCTGGAGGCGTTGCGCACGCACAAGCTTCGTTCCTTCCTCACCCTGCTGGGTGTGGTGATTGCCACCACCACGCTGATTGTCGTGATGTCAGTCATCAATGGCATGAACCGCTACATCGCCGATCGCGTCGCCAACCTGGGGGCCAACGTCTTCATCGTCCACCAGTTCAAGTGGGCCCAGGGATACGAGGCGTGGCTGAAGGCGCGGCGCCGTAACCAGGCCATTCGTATTGAAGATTTCGAATTCCTGAGAGACAACCTGAAGGGTTATAAGAACATAGGCGCCGAAGCCTGGATTAACAGTTCCGACAATCAGGCGCGTTACAAAGGACGCACCATTTACGAGGTCCAAATCTCCGGCGAGACCCCCAACATGATCGACATTGGGCAAACCAAGGTCGAATTGGGGCGCTACCTCAACGATACCGACTACACTCACGAGTCGATGGTGTGTTTCACGGGCCAGGATTTGGTCAATGAGTTCTTTCCGAGTGTCGATCCCATTGACAAAGAGATTCAGGTTAACGGCATTCCTTTCCGGGTCATCGGAACCGCACAAAAACTCGGGTCGATGTTTGGGCAGAGCCAAGATAATTTCGTTCAAATACCACTTACGACCTTCCGCAAGGCATTCCGATCTCGCCCCTCTCTGGCGGTGAGCGTCCAGGCATCGAATTCCCTTCAGATGTCAGTGCTTGAGGACGAGGTCAGGGCTCTCTTGCGTGCCAGGCGGCACACGCCCTACAGCGAGGATGACACCTTTGGCATTAATGCTTCAGAAACGCTGATGGACTCGTGGCATAAATTGACCGGCTCAATCTTCGCTGTGACCATCGGAATCGTTGCCGTGTTTATGGTAGTGGGCGGTATCGTGATTATGAACATCATGCTGGCTAGTGTGACGGAGCGCACCCACGAGATCGGCATCCGCAAATCCCTGGGAGCCCGGCACCGAGATATTCTGATGCAGTTCGTGATCGAATCGGCAGTGATGGCGGGTGCAGGAGGAGCCATCGGCATCCTGCTGGCCCTCATTATCAGTAAGATTGTGGATGTGTTTTTCACCTCCTCGGTGCCCTTGAGCGCAGTATTGGTCGGACTGTTCCTCTCCACGGCGGTGGGACTGTTCTTCGGAATCTATCCTGCCAGCAAGGCCGCGAACCTCGAACCCATCGAAGCCCTGCGTACGGAGGCCTAGGCATGACCCAGCGACGACAGCCTATTCGCGAAAACCTTCTTCTGGCGCTGGACACACTCCGCACCCACAAATTCCGTGCTTTCCTGACGATTTTGGGCGTGCTGATCGGCACCGCGACGGTGATCGGAGTGGCTTCAATCTTCAAGGGACTCGACCAACAGCTTGTGGAAATGGCACAGGGCTACGGTACTCGGACCCTGTATATTTACAAGTTTCAGTTCGGGATCCATTTCAATCTTACACGTGAAGAGCGGATGCGCAAGCCGCTGAACTACGAACAGGGCATGGCCGTCAAGGAACATTGCCCCGCGGTGGAATCTGTGGCGGTTGAGATCTTTCTGTGGGGGCCCGCCATGACAGCAAAGTACAAAGGCCAGGAAATGGTGGATGCCCAGTTACAGGGTAATACGGCTGAAGACTTCCAAATTACTAACACTGTTTTGAAGGATGGTCGCCTGTTCACGGACATTGACGATTTACACCGCCGGGACGTGGCCGTGGTCGGGGACGATGTCGTCCAGAGGCTTTTCCTCAACGAAGACCCTATTGGGAAAGAGATCAATGTGGACGGCCATACTTACCAAGTCATCGGCGCTCTCGAAAAGCGCAAGGCATTTTTGGGCGACAACGGAGACGACAAAGTCATCTGCATCCCTTATTTTACCTACAAGAAGACATATCCAAACGCCAAGGAGAACGTCATCACCGCATTGGCCTATCCGGGGAAGGTGAATCAGGCTATTGACGAAATAACAGGCTTGCTGAGGCGGTTGAGGAACGACAAGCCCTCCGACCCTGATAGCTTCGGCATCGCCACCGCTGATACGTTCATCAAGCAATTTCGGGACATGATGGGCACGGTCGTCCTGGTCACTATCGTCGTCTCCTCCATCGGCTTGATGGTGGGCGGCATCGGCGTGATGAATATCATGCTGGTTTCAGTGACGGAACGGACGCGCGAAATCGGGGTACGCAAGGCCATCGGGGCCCGTCGCAGCGATATCACGTGGCAATTCTTGCTGGAGGCTATGGCCCTTACCCTGTTGGGTGGGGTGATGGGAATCCTGGCCGGCTACACCGTGAGTTTCCTTATCCGATACTTCGTTCCGTCCCTGCCCTCCACCGTTCCCCCCTGGTCGGTGATGGCCGGTTTGGTTGTCTCGGTCAGTATTGGCCTCTTCTTCGGCCTGTGGCCCGCCGTCAAAGCCTCCCGTCTCGACCCCATCGTGGCACTGCGATATGAGTGATGCTGCGCAAAAGCCTCAGAAAAGCAACTGGTAGCACCCGTAGCCCAGCCCGGCGCCGATTAAAGACCCGACTACCACATCGCTGAGGAAGTGCAAGCCCAGAATGATCCGGGAAATCGCCACGCTGAGGGCGCATAAGATTAATCCGTACATCAGGGACGGCTCAAACAGGCCGATGGAGACGGCGAAGGCGAAAGCATTGATGGAGTGGCCGGAGGGAAAAGAAAACTGATCGGGGGGCAAGAGCGTGGCCCAGCAATGGGGGGCAACCGCGCAAGGCCGCTTACGCCCAGTCAGCTTTTTGAGGGCAAGGAAGAGAACCGTCCCTAGCCCGCAGGATACGCCGGCAGCCGTCACCGCCGCAAATCGCGACGGCCCGCCGAAAACCAAAACCACCGTCCCCAGAAGGTACCATAGCCAGCCGTCGCCCGCCCGTGTTGCCAGAATCATCCAGAGCCTGATCCAGCGCGGTGGTTTCCAGCCGTTCACGCGCCGCATCAGGCGCTGATCACCGCTGGAAATGATGGTCAACATGGTGGCTGGGAAAGTCATGCCGTCGCCTCCCCGGCCGCGGGGCGGATGGGCCGGGCTGCCGCGTCGGCATCCAATCCCCGCATGCAAGCCCACGTCTGTCCCCACTTGCGGGCGAACCGCCCTTCCAGAAGGTGATTGATGAGGGTAAAGGCGGGGATACCGACCAGGAATGGGGCGAGAAGGAGTGCGAAGGGGTTCTCCCGGAACATCTCGGCGCTGACCGCTAGAATATCGAGAGTCAGTTTCCAGTAATTCCCCGACTCTCCACGCACTCGAGCGCAACCCTGGCGCAGCCCCTCCAGGAACTCAGCCTTGTTGCGCGCCTCACGAACTTCCGTCCAGACAGTGCCCGCCGAACTCAAGGAATGTGCGTCGCTACCGCCGACCGTGATCCTCCGAGCGTGGGATGCCAGCCGGGCGGCAAGGTGATTGTTGCGGGCCGGCAAGTGTCCGTTCAAGACTTCGACAGCGGGGAAACAGGATTCGAACCAGTCGAAGTCTTCCGCCGCGCGGCGTCCGGTCAGAGCCGAGAAGATGTGGTTAACGCTGAAGAACACCCGCTGCTCCTCAAGATAGGCCACCAGGCGCGGAAGGTCATTTCGCCGGCGCTGAATCTCTACGTGCTGGCTTTCCGTAATGTCGTAAACCCCAACGTGGACTTCGTTCCCACTGGGCGCCCGACAGGTAACCTCCTCGCTAACGAAAAAGTCCGGGTGCCGCCGAAGGCTCTCCCCCGCATCGATCGAATCGTGATCGGTTACAGTGACCAAATCCAGCCCCAGGCGCTTGAGCCTCTCGTAGAGGGCTTCGGGCGGGTTATAGCACTCGCGACAAAAACGTCTCAGCACCGGCACGGTAGCCATGCCGGAGTGAACAGTGTGGACGTGTAAGTCACATCGCACATTCTAGATTGCGTTTCATATGTTACAAATCAGTAGCTTGGACATGAAGAGTTGGTTAAAGGTATACTTTTCGCTTCTTTATACTCTTAGGGCTATGCGAGAATGCGTGCAGATGGGAAGAGTTGAGTTCGTCTATTTTGACGCTGGAGGCGGGCATCGCGCCGCAGCAACTGCCCTCCGCAGCGTCACCGAGCGACAGCTCCAATGGAACATCCACCTGATGAACCTCCAGGAGCTACTCGATTGCATCGACCCCGTTCTCAAGCTTACCGGTCTCCGTTTACAAGACCTCTACAATGGGTTGCTGAAAAAGGGCTGGACTTGGGGGCCGGGATTTGGATTGCGTTTGCTGCAGGCCGCCATCCGACTCTACCATCAAGATCAAGTACGCCTGCTGGAGGCGTACTGGCGGAAGAGCCAGCCCGCCCTGGTCGTCTCCCTTGTCCCGCATTTCAACCGAGCCCTCTTTGAGAGCCTGCGGCGGATTACGCCCACGACGCCGTTTGTAACAATCTTGACGGATCTGGCCGATTACCCTCCCCACTTCTGGCTCGAGCGGCAGGAGCAGTTTTTTATCTGCGGCTCCGAGCGCGCGGTGGCGCAAGCGTGCTCTTTGGGTCTTCGCAAAGACCAGATTTACCAGACCTCGGGAATGATTCTCCACCCCAAATTCTTCCAGCCGATCACAGCGGACCGCGCTGCCGAACGGCAGCGCCTGGGCCTGGATCCCGATTTGGCCACCGGGCTGGTAATGTTTGGCGGACAAGGCTCCAGCGTCATGGTTAAAATCGCCAGGAAGCTTGCAACCTCCAAACTGAACCTTCAATTGATTCTCATTTGCGGCCACAATGAACGGCTGGCCGCAGAACTGCGAGGAATCCAGGGACGGAAATACGTTGAAAGCTTTACGACGGAAGTTCCCTACTACATGCACCTCTCTGACTTCTTCATTGGCAAGCCTGGTCCCGGCAGCATCAGCGAAGCCCTGACCATGAAACTGCCTGTAATCGTGGAGTGCAATGCCAGGACCCTCCCCCAGGAACGCTACAACGCGGCGTGGGTCCTTGAGAAGCAGGTGGGATTAGTGGTGCGCAGTTTTCGTCAAATCACCCAAACGGTCCAGGTCCTTCTTGATCCCGCCAATTTCGCCCGCTACCGTAGCAACGCCGCAGCAATGAACAACCGGGCCGTCTTTGAGATCCCTGGCATGTTGCGGGAAATCCTGGGCAGGCCAACCCCGTACAACGTGCGTCTGAAGCTGTGAAATAATACCGAAGATGCGGCCTTCGCACGGCGTAAGTTATTGAATAATCGGCGTTGGGATATGTCTATTCTGGATTATTTCACAGCTTCTCTTCTCCGGGGATTGGCCAAGCCATGAGGCAGGGGACACGGGCAAGACCCGTCCCGCCTCGCGGGACCGGGGCAGGTGCCCTTGCTACAAACGGACCAGATCAAAATCGCCTGGCCTGGTAAATCCCCTACCCAAACAGAGCGCGCAAGCTCTCCGAGTAGGGGTCGCGTGCAATTCCGCGCTCCGTGATGATGGCGGTAATGTAGCGGTGCGGTGTGACGTCAAAAGCCGGATGACGTGCGGGCACGGATGGGGGAGCGATTTGCACTCCGCCGAGCTGAGTGACCTCCGTCGAGGACCGTTCCTCGATAGGAATCCCCTCCCCGCTGGGCAGGCTTCTGTCAATCGTCGAAAGCGGAGCCGCAACGTAAAAGGGGACGTGGTTCTCATGGGCGAGAACGGCAAGACTGTAGGTCCCGATCTTATTCGCAGTGTCACCGTTTGCCGCGATGCGGTCCGCGCCCACGATCACGGCCTTAATCTGGCCCTGCTGCATGAAATGTCCCGCCATGTTGTCGGTGATGAGAGTCACCGGGATACCGTCTTTAGCGAGTTCCCAGGCCGTCAGGCGCGCTCCCTGAAGGAAGGGCCGGGTCTCGTCGGCAAATACCTGGATGTTCTTCCCTTGTGATACGGCAGCACGGATCACGCCCAGGGCCGTGCCGTATCCTCCTGTGGCCAACGCGCCCGCGTTGCAGTGCGTGAGAACCGTTCCCGAATCCGGCAGGAGGAGAGCGCCGTGACGGCCCATGGCTTCGTTAGTAGCGATATCTTCGGCGAGAATCCGCTTCGCCTCCTCCTTGAGGTTGATCCTGACCGCTTGCACTACCTGAGCGTCGGTATCGTGACAGGAGAGGGAAGCCTCAAACACCCTGCGCATTCTCTCGATGGCCCAAAAGAGATTGACAGCGGTGGGCCGCGTGCTGGAAAGCGTCTCCGCAATCCGGTCAAAATCGGAGCGTAGCGCAGGAATGGTCCGGGCGTCGGAATTCTTAATCCCCAGGGCAACGCCCATCGCTGCCGCCACACCGATGGCTGGCGCCCCGCGGATCACCATGGAGCGAATGGCTTCCGCCACTTCACCATAGTCGCGATACGTGCGGTAGATTTCCTCTGTGGGCAGCCGCGTCTGGTCAATCATGCGCACGCCTTCCTCGGTCCACTCAATGGTTTTGAACATTTTCCCCAGCCCGTTTCCTATGAAAGCCAAACGGCGTGATTATAGCAGGTAAGCAGAAGAAGAACGGCAGGCAGGAAAATCGCAGCCCTACCAGAAAAGAGGAAAGGGGAGCCGGAATACCCAGCTCCCGCTGTCCACTGCAACCGAGCTACTGAATGGTCATCTCCGCCTTCACCATGCCCTCACCGGGAACTTTTTCAAGGCGGAAGCCCAGCTTCTCGCACATGCGCCGGGTAACAGAGTTATCAATGAGGAATTCGACCGTCAAGTGCCGGATTTTTTCCTGCTTGGCGACAGCCATCAAGTGGCGTAACAGTTCTGCGCCAAGACCGCGGCGCTGGAATGGGTCGGCGACCAGGATGGCAACCTGCGCATCGTCGGTGCCGGGGACCTTGGTCATTCTGCCTACAGCCATGATTTCCGGCTCGCCGCTGTAGGGATCCTCGTGATCCACCACCAGGGCCAGTTCGCGGTCGTAATCATTAAAGCAGATACGAACCAGCCGCTCGTGCGCGACGCGCTCGCTGAGCGCGATCTGGTGCGTGTAGCGCATCATCACGCTTCGCTCGGAGAGCATGTTGTGGAACTTGACCATGAGCGGCTCGTCTTCGGGCCGAATGGGTCGGATGGTGGCCCTCGTACCATCCTTCATCGTCAAAGTGGCCACGTATTGCGACGGGTACGGACGTATGGCGAGCTTGGGGAGTTTGTCTTCCGTAACCTCCGGCCCGTGCACGACGACACGCGCGTCCAGAGCGACCAGCCGCTCGGAGGAAGCCAAGAGTGGGTTAATGTCAATCTCCTTGATCCAGCGTTGCTCCACGACCAGGTAGCTGAACTGAACCATGAGCTTTTCGAGGGCGGCCATATCCACCGGCTGGCGCCCGCGCACCCCTTGGAGAGCTTGGTAAATGCGCGTCGGTTCCATCATGCGACGCGCCAGCGTGGTGTTCAGCGGAGGAAGCGCCAGCGCGCTGTCCTTGAAAACTTCCACCAACTGCCCGCCGGTTCCAAATAGCAGGACAGGGCCAAACTGCGAATCCAGGCTGCTGCCGATGATCAACTCGTAGCCATCCAAACGGACCATGGGCTGAACCGCCACACCCTGGAAGTGCATTGCGCCGGCCTTCTCAGTCACCGAGCACTGAATGTCGTTGAAGGCATTCTGCACGGCCTTGGGGTCACCCAGGTTCAGACGCACCCCGCCCACGTCGGTTTTGTGAGTGATGGTCTCGGAGTAGAGTTTGAGCACCACCGGATAGCCGAATTTCTCCGCGAGTTTGACGGCCTCTTCGGCATTCGGGGCCACCTCCGTGGGGACGGTGGGAATACCGTAGGCACTCAGAAGCCGCTTGGATTCCACCTCAGTGAGGATGGTCCGTCCTGAGTTGCGAACGTTCTCAATTATTTTTGCAGCTTCCGCCGCGCCGGAGCCCAGGCCGTTAACGTCACCTGGCAGTACCGGGGTTTGGTACAGACCCTGTAAGTTGTAACTGTATTGCCACATGTAGTGGAAGATCTTGGCGGCAGTGTCGGGAAATGCGAAAGTGGGGATTCCAGCACGATTCAGGATGTCAATCCCGGCCGACACCTCAGCGCCGCCCATCCAACTGGCTAGGAGGGGCTTCCCTTGCAGCTTGGCGTAAGGCTTGAGTTGCTCGGCAATCCGCGTCGGGTCAGTCATAGACTGCGGGGTAAGAACCGCGAGCAGGCCGTTCGTGCTGGGATCTTTCGCGACAATCTCCACCGCCCGAGCGTATCGCTCCGGGGTGGCATCCCCCAGGATGTCAATGGGGTTGTTGTGACTCCACTCCTTGGGAAGGAAGCCGTTCAGGGAATCCATCGTTTGCGGAGCCAATTGCGCCAACTCGCCGCCCTCTGCGATCAGCGAGTCGGTGGCCAGCACTCCAGGTCCGCCAGCGTTGGTGAGGATGGCAAGGCTCGGACCCGTGGGGTGAGGCTGCTTGGCCAGCACATCCGCCATGTGGAATAGGTCCCCGATACTCTGCACGCGCAACACGCCCGTGCGCCGGAAAGCTGCATCCAGCACTTCATCGCTTCCGGCCAGAGAACCTGTGTGAGAGGCGGCGGCCTTGGCGGCTGCCGCACTGCGACCCGCCTTGATCACAATGATGGGCTTGGAAAGCCCCACTTCCCGCGCCGCCGAAAGGAAAGCGCGCGCGTCGCCGATCGTCTCCATATAGATGATGATGCTTCGTGTGCGCGGGTCATCACCGAGATAGTCAATCAAGTCGCCCCAGCCAACATCCGCCATCGAGCCGATGGAGCTGAAAATACTGAAGCCCACCATTTCGCGGAAGCTCCAGTCCAGAACCGCGGTGCAAAGGGCCCCGCTTTGGCTGAGGAAGCCAATGCTTCCGGGGCGGGCCATGGCGCTTGCGAAAGTGGCATTGAGCCCGGTGTTGGGACTCATGATGCCTAAACAGTTGGGGCCGACGATGCGGATCTTGGCCGCCCGGGCCTTGGCAACAATCTCATTTTCCAGTCTGGCGCCTTCCGGGCCGAGTTCCTTAAACCCTGCGGAGATGATGATCACACCCTTCACACCCGCTGCGGCGCAATCGTCCATGACTCTCGATACGGTTGAGGCAGGAGTGACGATCACAGCCAGATCGATCGGCTCCGGAATCTCGAGCAAATTGGGATAGGCTTTCACTCCTAGAACCTGTGCCCGCTTGGGGTTCACCGGAAAGACGGTCCCTCCGAAAGGATTACTGATCAGGTTCCAAAACGTGGTACGGCCGACGCTGCCAGGATTCTCCGTGGCGCCAATCACCGCAACCGCTTCCGGCGAAAAGAAAACGTCCAGCGGGTGCTTGCGACGATGCAGGATGTCATGGGCAGATTCGAATTTCGGTATCGCAGTTGGTTTCATTACGAATGTCTCCTATATGACTAAATGACTTAGATAAAAGATCGAAATACGCTAACCATAATACTCGCATCGGGCCACGATGTTCAAAGCCCCCGCACGGTGTAGAGGTAGATCTCTCAGCCAAGTAGGTCAATACACCGAGAATTCAGTTTTTGGTGTATAATTCGATTGTGAGCCGAACCAACATTGAAATCAACGACGCGCTGATCCAGAAGGCCCGCAAACTCACAAGACTCAGCACCAAGCGAGCCATTGTGGACCGGGCGCTGGAACTCCTCGTGCGAACCGAGAGCCGGAAAGGGATGCTCCGCTATTACGGCAGCGGCATCTGGGAAGGCGACCTGAAGGCGGCGCGCAGGAACCGCGTTTGACCCTGGTGGATAGTTCGGTCTGGATTGATTTTCTCAGTTCCTCGCCGGGCCCAGCGGGCGGGGAACTGCGGCGGATGATTGCCGACGCGGAGCCCATTGCCCTGACCGGCATTATCGCGAGCGAGGTCTTGCAGGGCCTTACACGCGATGTCGAAGAAGTGGAGCGCTTCCTGGCAATGTGGGATGTGCTGGAACCCCAAGGCATGTCCACCTATCGCGCCGCCGCTTCCATCTTTCGGATCGGACGCTCGCGTGGCATCAGCTTAACTACGATAGATTCGCTCCTGGCAGCAATTGCCCAGGAACATAACGTGGCGATCTTCTCTCTCGATAAGGATTTTGCCCACATCTCACGTCTTACCGGTCTGCGTCTGTACCAGATTCCGCAATAGAGATTCCTGGCCGGTGGCGATCAATCCAGTAAAACCAGGGGACGAACAGCCAACCACCAAGAGCCGTGATCTTCAGCGCCCTCAGGCTGGGCGGCGGTGGGCCAAAGAGGTTCCCAAGGTAGAAAATGACGAAAACGATTATCAAGGCCCAGAAGGAGAGGACTCCGGTCTTGTCCTTTGCCCGCGTGCACCTGAGGTAGATCGCCACACCAGCAACAAACATCGCTCCTTCAATAAGCAGCGTGGCAGGAAGCGAATTCCATAGGCCCAAGCCGATGAAGACCCGCCCACCGGGATAGAGCGGCATATCAGGCCGGTGGGAAATAACGTCGAGAATCCAATGGCTCATCACGCAACCCCAGATCACGAAAGCGCCTTTCGGGTAGCGTTTGACGATCAGGTAGAGCCCGACAAATAATGAAGCCCACCCTATATCAGCCAGGAGACTGTGCGAGATGGGATAGGAAACAAAATCCAGTGGTGTGACCACCGTAATACGCGGCGCGATTCGGACCTGTTCCCACCCCAGGAGCAAAAAGATGGGCCACAACAGATCGCTGAATTCGACGGCCACAGCCAATGTGCCTAATGAGGTCCTGGGAGCTACCCTCTTCGCCGCTAACCCCACTGCGATGTGCCCAATGAACATTAAACCTGAAACTCGCGCTTGACCTTCTCCGATTTCTCGGCGACTGAGCGCGCCAGCTCTTCCTTGTAGGAGCCGAGCTTCTGGGCAAGTTCGGCATCCGAGGTGGCGATAATCTCAATGGCGAAAATGGCGGCGTTGATGGCCCCCGGTTTGCCGATGGCCGTGCAAGCGACGGGGACTCCGGCAGGCATCTGCACGGTAGAGAGCAGCGCGTCGAGTCCTGCGAGCGTGGTGGTGGCCATAGGAACTCCGATGACGGGCAGCGTGGTCTCGGCCGCGATCACGCCCGCCAGATGAGACGCTCCTCCGGCGCCCACGATGATAACTTTGAGGCCTCGCTGGATGGCCGTCCGAGCATACGCCGAAGTGCGCAGCGGCGAGCGATGCGCGGAGGTGATCTCAATCTCAAAGGGCACGCCGAACTTCTTCAGCATGCGCGCGGTTTCCGTCATGATGGGCAAGTCCGTGTCACTGCCCATGACGATACCCACTAATGGCTTCTCAGACATGCAAGTCCTCCCGCAACGGCCACCTCTTGAGGGTTGAAGATCTCAGGTTAGCTTGCGTCGCGCGGGACCGTCGCCTCTCCTGTACGCCCGCCGGAGACGCTGGTTCGTGAGTCACGGGAAAGTCGCCTCAGACCTTTCGCGCCGATGTCGCGACGGTAATGCATTCCTGCGAAGTTGACCTTGCTGACCGCCGTGTAGGCGCAGGCGATGGCGGAAGGCAGATCTTCGGCCGTCGCCGTCACCCCCAGCACCCGCCCACCTGTGGAAAGCAATTGAAAGTCCTGGAACTTCGTCCCCGCGTGAAACACCTTGACGCCGCCATGAGTTTCAGCCCCAGCGATGCCGCTGATGACTTTCCCGACCGCCGGCTTACCGGGGTAACCTTCGGAGGCAAGCACCACGCACACCGAAGGGTTGGGGCTCCAATGGGGTTCGTGGGCCGCGAGACGACCCTCGCCCAATGCCATAAGCAGCTCCACCATGTCAGAACGCAGGCGCATGACGATGGGCTGAGTCTCCGGGTCGCCCATGCGCACGTTGTACTCGAGGACCTTCGGCCCTTCCGCCGTGAGCATCAAACCACAATAGAGGAAGCCTTGGTAAGGCGTGTCCTCCGCCGCCATTCCGGCAAGCGTAGGAGCAACAATCTCTCTGATGATGTCGGCACGAAGGGATTCATCCAGAATCGAATCCTCACTGTAAGCGCCCATGCCCCCCGTGTTGGGGCCTTGGTCATTGTCAAAGACGGCCTTGTGGTCCTGCGTCGGGACCAGCGGCAAAATGGCGCGGCCATCGGTCAGGACAATAAAGGAGACTTCCTCGCCCACCAGCGTTTCTTCCAAAATAACTCTCTCGCCCGCCGCACCCAACGTCCGCTGGCGCATGAACTCGTCCAGAGTCTTTTCAGCTTCTTCACACGTGTGAGCGATCACCACACCTTTCCCCGCTGCTAATCCATCCGCTTTAATCACCACCGGGGAGCCAAACTCCGCGAGAGCCTTGACGGCCTGCTCAAAACTCTCGGCAACCTTGAACCGCGCGGTCGGGATCGAGTGCCGTTGCATGAACTGCTTGGAAAAAATCTTGCTGCCCTCGAGCCGGGCTGCCGCCTGGGTGGGGCCGACAATCACCCTGCCAGCCCGCCTGAACTCATCCACCACGCCCACCACCAGCGGAGCTTCCGGCCCGACAACCGTAAGGTCAGCCTTGATCTCGTTCGCCAGTTCGAGGATCTGCGCGGGATTCGAGACGTCCACGGGTCGGCACTCCGCCTCCTGCGCAATGCCGGCGTTACCCGGCGCGCAATAGATCTCTTCCATGAGCGGACTCTCGCGCAACTTCCAAGCCAGCGCGTGCTCTCGTCCTCCGGAACCAATCACCAGTATCTTCATAGAGGGGCGTACACTAACGAGAACTTAGGTTTTTGTCAATCAAAGAAATGATCGCCCCGCAAATAAGGCGTCCTCAGGCGATAACCGTTCTATTTTCGAATCGATGCCCCCTCGCCCCGGCCCCTCGCCCCAAGGGAAAGAGGGGAGATGCTTCGATTTCTGTTGCCCTCTCCCCCTTGGTGGACAGGGGAGCATTGTTTCGATTTCTGTTGCCCTCTCCCCCTGCGTGGGCAGGGGAACAGTGTTTCGATTTCTGTTGCCCTCTCCCCCTTGGGGGACAGGGGAGCATTGTTTCGATTTCTGTTGCCCTCTCCCCCTGCGTGGGCAGGGGAACAGTGTTTCGATTTCTGTTGCCCTCTCCCCCTTGGGGGAGAGGGTGGACCGCGATCCCGATGCACTTCATCGGGACGCGGGACGGGTGAGGGGGTTGTTGAGCGACCGTTGTATATGGTTATTTCGTGACGACTCCTAGCCGTCCACGACCACCGCGAGCGGCAAGGGACAGTCGCTTCCCCGCACGTTCCCGAAATACGTCATCTCTACGATGCCGAGAACTGGAACTGCGCTGGCTGCGAAGGGGTTTGGTTGAGGTGTACAATCACTCTATGGGCGCCGAAGTTATCCCCAAGTTGACCTACGAGGAGTTCCGCGAGTTCCCTGACGACGGGAAGCACTACGAGCTGATACACGGAGAAGTCCACTTGTCTCCCTGCCGAAGCACTAAACACCAGTTGATTCTTGGGAATGTTTCCGGGAACCTTGGAGCCTATGTGAGGAGCGCCCGCCTCGGTGTACTGTTTTCTGCGCCGCTCGATGTTTGCTTGAATTCAGACACCGCCCTTCAACCCGATCTGATTTTCATCTCCGCAGAACGAGTCGCGATAGTTCAGGAGAATTTCGTTGCCGGCGCGCCCGACCTCGCAGTCGAAGTCCTTTCGCAGTCCACCGCTGCGCACGACCGCGCCACCAAACTGCCCATCTATGCAGAGGCGAGCGTGCCCGAGGTCTGGCTCATTGACTCACAAGCCAGGACCGTGGAGGTTTTGAGACTCCAGGAGAGGAAGTATTTTGTGGAAGCCACGCTCGCGGGCGATCAAGTCCTCGCTTCCAATCTCTTTCCCGGGTGGCAACTGCCCCTCCGTGACCTCTTCGATTTTCGCGGACGGTTTTAGCGCCATCTGCAACCGCCCCCTTCGGATCGCTATCGCAGAAGGGAGCGCCGTTTTTTCGCGCCTCACACACCCTGCGGCTCTCCTGATAAAATAGACCGCGAGCTCGAGAGAGTCGAACTGCTTGCTCGGCGCTCCGAGCGGGTTTCCCTGGAAATTGGCTCACATGTACACTGGCGGCGCCTACATTACGTACTCCGAGCTGTTCGATCGAAGACCTACATGGGAGGAAATCGTCGCCAAGCTTCAAAACCTCAGCCCCCTTCAAACGGTCCTCATGATGTCGCGGATAAATACGCATATCCGGCATGCTTTTGAGGAGCCGGGAAGAAAGAGCGTTGGCTGGCTGCAGGGCTTCTTGGTTCGCAATTTCGTCGACGACGCAGCATTAGCACGGCTCCGGGAGCGCTTTCCGACCACCCGCATGGAGGACCGCCCCCTTTTTCATCCCCTGCAGGTCCTAAACGTACTCCGGATCGCGCTTGCGGTCTGTGCGGGAGACGACGAGTCGAGACCGGACCAGCGGGAAGATTTGCGGTACCAGTTGGGGACGGCCTGTCTGATGATGAACGATCTGCTCGTAAGTAAAGAGGAGGACTTACTTATCCAAACCGGAACGGACGAGGAACGGCAGCTCCAACTAATGGCGCATTTGGTCGCGCCCCTGGAACTGCTAAACCCGGCACCAGCGCGGCATCTTATGTTCCGTTCGCATGTCCTCTTTAGAATTCTCCTCCGGGACCAGGCTGTGCGAGATGATATCGAGAAAAAATGCCGTGGGTTCGACATCGAGGATCGGTTTCAACAGATTGCGGGGATTCCCCTAAGTAAATGGTTGACCTTGGTCTTCGCAGCCTACTCCTACTATATGGCGCGTCGCGTAGAGGAACTAGTTGAGCAACCCCAATTCTTTGTCATAAACCGACAGTTTTTCATTAGTACGTCTGGAGTGTCCCAACGGGAGATGGACGATTTCATATCCACGATCGCAATGCCCTTTGAAAGCTTGCAGCGCACTCTTGGTGCAGAGCGACCAGCCGACCCCAGGTTCGACTTGGTTCCCTTCCGCTCTCGCCCATTGTACGAGTTGGAAGAAGGAAACTTCGCTTGTATCGACACTGCCTTCCTCCTTGAGAAGATGGTTACCGGTGTTCATTGGCTTATCCATGATGGACTTTCTCGGAGTGCCCGCGACGACTTATTCACAGCTTGGGGAAGACTCTTCGAGCGTTACGTGGATTGGCTATTCGAAGGCATGCGTACGCAATCAGACACATCTTTTTTCTCGTTCCCAAAGTGGGCGGACGGGAAGGAATCGTTTGACGGCGCCTTTCTGAAGGGAACGGTGCTGGTTCCGATGGAGTACAAGGGAGGGTTCCTGTCACAAGAGGCCAAGTACTCCGGAAAAGTTGTACCCCTAGTAAAAGACCTAACTCGGAAGATTCTTCCTGGGTGTGAACAACTCTCTTCAAAGATCGCTCGCCTATTCAACCCAGATCCAATTCGTCAGATGCGAATACCCGACATACCGGCACGGCATGTGACTCGTGTATTGCCAGTTTTGGTTGTTCAGGATCATGGGCTGCGAGGCCTCTTCCTCAATTGGTGGCTTAACAAAGAGTTTATCCGCATGATGAGATCACACACTCTACGGACCGAAATCGAAGTCTTGCCTCTGAATGTGGTGAACATTCAGGAGCTGGAAACGCTGGTTGACTCGGTTGAATCAGCATCATTTGACTTTATCTATGCCCTTCATCACAAAGCTGTCCGTGACCCAGAAATGGTCGACGACCTGCAAAATTTCTTGCTGGGGTTCCCCGGTTACGGCGTTCGGCGATCTAAAAGGTCGCTCAGCGTCCTCAAAGAGATCAAAAAGGAAATGTTTTCGTACTTGTTTCCTGGCCAGGTCGCGCCGAACGATGATGACAATGTCGAGGAAGAGTGAAAAGCGACGTAGCCCAGGGTCTCGCGTCTCAGAAACTCTGCGGGTGGAAATCTCCTATCCCCGAAAAAAGCCGCAGACTTGAAGAACAACTCTGCGTTACAGCGTGCTGCTTTCCTTCGCGCATCCAGGCTCCATAACATCAACCAATTCGCGAGGGAGATGCGAGAAGGGGCCGCGCCCTGCTAGAATAGTCTCTTGCCGTCAGGGCGGGGTTCCCAACGATGGCTTCGGGGTTTACCGAAAAATACGATGTGGTGGTGGGCGCGGGGCACGCGGAGTGCGAGGCTGCCATGGCGGCGGCGCGCATGGGCCTGAAGACCGCTCTCTACTCGATCAACCTCGACCTAATCGCGCAGATGTCCTGCGACGCATGCCTTGCTAGTGTAATGTGTCATAGATGTCCTCACTTATAACAAGTAAGCTTCCCAGCCCCCGTATCCCGACCCCTGGCGTCTGGTACCTGCCCTTTTGTCTCCTGCACTTTCCTCTTGACCCGAGGACCGACTCATGGTAGCCTATGTGAGTTGCCACATGAGAAGACCTGCCAGCGAGCGAAGGGGGTTGCAGATCGGCGCGGCGGCAGGGGAAAATGCGTAGAAAACAGAAAAAAGATACTAAATAGTGGGAACGAACCTAAGAATGTGTGGAAAACAACGGAGTTATCGTTTTCAGGAGCCAAAAACGAACTGGTTTTTGAGTGCAAAAACGCCAAAACGAACTCGAAAAAACGGCCAAAAAACCCACCTTTTGTGCGAAATCGAAGTCAAATTCGTGGGTCGAAAGGGGTCAGCGGGTGGGTGAGTACTAGGGGGGCTACACAGGCTGCGGAAAAACTCGCTTGGCGTGTCATTCCGAGGAGCCGCAGGCGACGAGGAATCTCGCATTGTCTTGAAAACACTAAGAGCGAGATTCCTCGCTCCGCTCGGAATGACAGCCTGGAACGGTTTTTCCGCAGCGTGTACAGGAGCTTCGCTGTGGGACATTCGACCGGGGTCGCCAAATGCAAAGAAGCGTTAGACGCGCTACACTAGAATGGTTTCTTGCCTTGCGGGCAGGGTTCTAACTTATGTTCTCGGGCTTTACAGAGAAATATGACGTGGTGGTTGTGGGCGCGGGGCACGCGGGCTGCGAGGCCGCGATCTCTGCGGCGCGCATGGGCCTGAAGACCGCTCTCTACACGATCAACCTCGACCTGATCGCGCAGATGTCCTGCAATCCTGCCGTAGGCGGCATCGCCAAGGGCCACTTGGTGCGCGAGATCGACGCGCTGGGCGGCGTCATGGGCGAGGTGATTGACGCTGTCGGCATCCAGTTCCGTTTGCTCAACACCAGTCGCGGGCCGGCCGTCTGGTCGCCGCGCGCGCAGGCTGACAAGAAGCAATACCGCGCCAAGATGCGCCAGGTGCTCGAATCCGAGCCGAACCTGCGCATCAAGCAGGCCGAAGTGGTGGATTTGGTCTTGGTAGGGGAGGGCTCAGCCCTCCCTCGGGAGCCCGAAGGGCTCCGCCACCCGCACGTGCCCGACGGCAATGCCGGCCAGAGGCCGGCGCCACGGGTGCGTGGCATCCGGCTGCTGGACGGGCGCAGGGTCGAGGCCGGCGCCGTGGTCGTCACCACGGGTACCTTCCTGAACGGCCTCATCCACTGCGGGGAGAACAAGTATCCTGCCGGGCGTTCGGGCGAGGCTCCCTCCGTCATGCTCGGAGAGGCGCTGCGCCGGTTGGGCTTTGAAATCGGCCGCCTCAAGACCGGCACGCCTCCACGTCTGGACGCGCGCACCATCGACTTTTCCAGGTTCCAAGTGCAGGCGGGCGACCCCATTCCCACACCCTTCAGCTTCCGCACCAAGGCCATCACGCAACCGCAGACCGTCTGCTGGATCGGCTACACCAACGCCGAGACACACCGCATCATCCGCGAGAACGTCCACCGCGCGCCTCTCTATTCCGGCCAGATCAAAGGCATCGGCCCGCGCTACTGTCCTTCCATCGAAGATAAAATCGTCAAGTTCCCGGACAAGCCGCAGCACCAGCTTTTTCTCGAGCCCGAGGGAATGGATACGAACGAGATTTACGTCAATGGCATGTCCACCTCGATGCCCATTGATGTCCAGGTGGCCATGGTGAAGTCCATCCCGGGCCTCGAGAACGCGGAGATGATCCGCCCTGGCTACGCCATCGAATACGACATGGTGCAGCCCACGGAGCTTTACCCGTGGCTCGAAACGAAGAAGCTCCGCAACCTCTTCCTGGCGGGCCAGATCAACGGCACGACGGGCTATGAGGAGGCCGGCTGCCAGGGGATCATGGCGGGAATCAACGCCGGGCTGCGCGTGCAGGGCAAAGACCCCGTGATGATCGAGCGCACACAGGGTTACACGGGCATCCTGATTGACGATCTGGTGAGCAAGGGCGTGGATGAGCCCTACCGCATGTTCACCTCGCGCGCCGAATTCCGCCTGCACCTGCGCATCGACAACGCCGACGAGCGCCTGACGCCGCTCGGCTACCAGGTAGGGACTATCCGGCAGAAGGATTACGAAGCATTCCTGGAAAAGCAGGCGCGAATCTCCGCTGCCACCAGGCTCCTGCTCGAAACCCGCCTGGACCCTGATTCGCGCCTGGGGCGCGAGATTTACACGCAGCTCGGGCTCATGGCCGGCGGACAATTCACCGCGCCCTCGCCGCTCACCGGCGCGCAGCTCCTGAAGCGCAGCGAAGTCACCATCGGGGACTTGATGGAATGGGTCACAGAGGGCCTGCGTTCGACCGCGGAGGTCTATGACTGCCGGGCCGCGGCGTCCGACTTCAGCCCAGCGCCCGATGTAGCGGCGGGTTTACCCCGCCAAGCCACGAATGGCGATGTAAAATCGCCGCTACTTTCCCGGGAGGAGGCCCGCCGCATCGAAACCGATTTCAAGTACGAAGGCTATCTCCAACAGCAAGAAAAACAGATGGAGCGAATGAAGCGCGCCGAGTCACGTCGCATCCCGGACTGGTTCGATTATAAGAAAGTCTCCGGCCTCTCGCGCGAGGTGGTGGAAAAGCTTGCCCGCGTGCGTCCGCTCACCCTCGGCCAAGCCTCCCGCATCCCCGGCATCACGCCCGCCGCCGTCTCTCTGGTCAACTGCTACATCGAGATCTTCCAGCGCCGGGCGGCCGAACAGGCTGCCATGTAGGGCAGGCTGCGTCCTTTCACTCTGCGGGTTTTCCAATTCTCTGAGGAATCTATCGAGGTGGTCTGCTCAGCCTTCGTTTCAGGAAGGTTTCGCCGCAGCACCCTACGGTTCGATGAGAGGTGGCAGCCGACTGGGGTGGCGATAGACCTCTCGGAGACGATTCACGTGATTGGCCGCCCGCTCCCAGCGCTCCAATTCTTCATCGTAACGAGCCAGGATATTGTCGAGGAAATACGGCCTGTTTTCCGCCAGCCAAAGTTTCCTGTAGTGGGCCCGCAGCAAGGTAGTCTGGTCGCGCATGTCCTGAAGCAAGCCATTGGTTCCGTTAATTCGGGCCAGGATATCGTAGACCTTCTCGGCTTGCGCAGAATTGGCTTGCGCTTGGGAGTAGAGGTCCACAATGTATTTTGCGTAGATGGCCTTTTGGCCGAGGAAATCGAACCGCCGAGCGGCAAAGTCCACATAGTCCAGCAGGTCCTGGTTACGGCGCGCGAGGTGGGAATTAGTGATGAGATCGGCAATCACGTCTTCAGCCATAAGCCGAATCTGATGTGCGGCCGGCTCCATCTCGCCATAAAACTGCTGCCCCTCCGGGCTCAAGGCGTCAACCCAGGTCAGCCAGTCCTCGCCGTCCGAATGGACAGCACCCTGGAGCAGCCGATGGACCTCTGTAAGGGTCTTGATCTCCGTGGCGAAGTGATGGTCAAGCGCACGGTAAAAGACCCAATCCCATGCATCGGAGAACTGCTGGTCATCCACAGTTTTCTGCCAGGACTGAGCAGCACCGTAGACCAGGCCGTACCAGGTGAAGTTCACCATGCCTTCGCCATCGTCCATCCAGGTGGTGTTAAAGACGCCGGAGGCGCCCAGTTCTTTTCCGTCCGTCACGAATTGCCGGATATTGGGCAGGGCCACCGCGTAGTCCGGGAAAATGCGGCTCCAGTTGCTCACCCCCGGTGCTACCCAGGTTTCAAGCCCCACGTCGCGGAAGGGCTTAATCTCGTTCGCGAACGATGGCTTCGCATCGTAGTCCCAGGGGACCGCGATCATGTCGTGCGGTAAGTCCTTGAGATGCTCAGGGTGCTGAACGCCCATATCGCCCCAGAAAAGGACCTTGCGATGGTAGGCACTCAAGTTTTCGTCGATTTTCCGAAGGTAATCGATGTAGACGCTGCCATAGCCGAGTTTCTCGATCTCTGCCTTGGTCCGGCCCTGGCCCAGCTCAAAGGTCTCATCGGCCCCGATATGGAAAAACGGCCCCGGGAAGACGGAAGCGAGGTCTGCAAACATTTTTCCAATGAAGGTGAAGGAGGCAGGGGCAGTGGGCGAGAGCACGTGGCCGTAAGGGACTTCGACCATGTCCTGGAACTGCTCATTCTGAAGCGCCAGGTGCAGGTGCCCGAAGGCCTCCTGCTCAGGAACGACCACCACGTGATATTGTTTGGCGAAGTTAACGAGTTCAGTGGCTTCCTGCGGAGTAATGGCGCCGCCCGGAGCTGCCACCAGGGGCAGGCTGGGGTAGGCAAACGTGTTCTCCATGTAGAGCGAGAAGAGGTTCACTTTGTATTCAGCCAGCAACGCGATTTCCCTCTCGAAGGAAGCCAGTGTGGGGATAGGGCCGCGGCTAATGTCGCTCACACCGCGCCAACGCATGGCGGGCCAATCCACCACTCGCACGACCGGGGCCTCTGCACCACCTCCCGGCGTCCGGTGAAGCAATTGCCGAAGCGTCTGGACGCCGTAAAAGACGCCCGCTGCGGTCTTACTCACTATGGAGGCTTCGCGGGAAGTCACCACCAGGATGTAGCCTTCCTCTTCGGTTTGGGGCGGCAGGCTCAACCCCGACTCGCCCAGAATGCGCCTGCCAGCCTGGCTTTCGGGGCGTGCCAGCACAATGCGGGGCCAACCAGCTCCCTTCGCTCCAACGCTGGCGGCAACACCACAGAGTGAATCCAGCTCCTGAGTGAGAAGCGAAGCGGCAAAGCGGTCTTCCTCCTCGTTGCTTGCAATCTCGATACTGACGCGCGCCCCCACCCGGAATACTCCTTGACCCATTTCAAGCTGGTTCGGGTACGGGGTGAGCGGGAGGCTGGACGAGAAAAGGGCCGAACTAAAAAACACCAGAGCAAACAATAGGCTGGAGAGTTGTTTATTCACAGTGAAACCTTCCTAGTGGAGTCGGCTGGCCGTACCCTCGGCCGGCAGTCCCGTCACGGAACCCCGGGAAGTTGTGAGTTTACACCCTACCGCCTCGTTTTGACACGTTCGCCGTCAGTTCGGGTGCGCGATATAGACGTGACCGCGAGACGCACAAACGACTTGGCCCCCAGGAGTTTGTCGGAGATAGATTTCGCCGCACGTCGATTCAACAATCCAGTGGCTTGCGGCAGTCTGTAACCTGTTGATTCTTCCTCCGAAGCACCTTGTTTCGGACAGAGTTCTTGAGGGGCGACCCAATCCGTTGGTCCTTGTGTGCAGAAGCTCTCAGCGGCGTTGGGCAGTTCGAGATGCGGGCTGAAAAGGGACAAAACACCCCCGCAAGGGTCTTTTACATGGATTTAACATGGCAAGAGCAACCGTCTATCCCCCAGGAACGTATTAGCTTTATTAGGCAATTTCAGACGGCCGACAGTCTGATTCCGTTGGTTGTCGTGCGATTGTTATGGGTAGTACTCACACCGGGTTGGAAGTTGCCGCCACGTAACTTCACCGACTCGCAATTCTGAAAGGAAAGGTAGGGCTCAGCCCCGCTCGACCGCCTGTTTCAGTGGAGGTTGATAATGAGGAAGGGAACTTGTCGGCGATTTATGGACGTCCATGCAAAGAGGGTCATTACATCTCTTTGCAGGGGCTTCCTCGTATTCAGTCTTGTTGCGATAGGACGTAGCCAGGCGCCGAGTCCCACCTACAAGGCCATGGGAGCAGTGGTGAGTGTCGAGCAGACGGGCTTCACCATCCAGACCGATTCCGGAACGCGCCTCACCGTGCTGCTCCCTGATAATGCCACGCTTCTCCGTGTCGCTCCCAATGAGAAAACCCTGAAGAATGCCACGAAGATCAAGGCCGGGGACATCAGCGTAGGCGACCGCATTCTGGTCCGGGGACACATTTCGGACGACCAGAAGACCCTCCTCGCCACCGCCGCGATCGTCATGAGCAAGGTGGACATTACCCGGAAGCAGGAGGCAGAGCGCGCTGATTGGCAGAAGCGCGGGGTGGGGGGACTGGTGAGTTCCGTCGATCCTGCCACCAGCACAATCGCGATTTCGACGGCGGCCCTCGGCACCGTCAAAAAAGTGGCGATTCACATTACCAAGGATACGATCCTGCGCCGGTACGCAGCGGACTCGGTGAGGTTCGACGATGCAAAACCCGCGCCACTCGACCAGATCAAACCCGGAGATCAACTTCGCGCGCGTGGCACGCGCAGCGAGGACGGCAGCGAGTTTGCCGCGGAGGAGATCGTTTCGGGATCGTTTCGAAACATAGCCGGCACGGTCTCTTCGATTGACGTTAGCCAGAACACCATCAGCGTTATGGATTTGAAGACGAAGAAGCCCGTGCTCGTGAACGTTACGTCAGACTCCCAACTGCGCAAGCTGCCTCCGATAATGGCCCAAGGGATCGCCATGCGATTGAAAGGGGGGGAGACCAGCGCACCACCGAACGGCGCCGGCGCAGGTGGTGGTCCCCCACCCGCCGCACCGCCGGCAGGCGTCCCTCCCTCGGGCGGCGTTCCAGGAGGACCGCGACCCGGCAGAGCGCCTGATCTCCAGCAAATCCTGAACCGGATGCCGCCGGCGACGCTTGCCGATTTGCAGAAGGGTGACGCCGTGATGATTGTGGCGACGCAAGGCGCGGCTTCCGGTGGGGTCACAGCAATCACGCTACTGAGCGGTGTGGAAGCCATTCTGGCGTCCTCACCAAGCGCCAGCCAAGCGATGTTCATGTCGCCCTGGAATCTCGGCGGCGCCCCAAGCGGAGAAGAGGCGACGCAATAATTCTGCGCCCGGTTGTAAAGCGTGGGCGCTTTCGCAGGAGACTCAATGAAATTTCGGCTGTTTGGGAAGGACGCTTCTATCTCTCTGGTGCTCTTCTTGGCGCCAATTCTGGCAAGCCCCTTGTTCGCGCAAACCCCTTCCGGGACGCTGCGCTGCCAAGTGAATGACCCTTCGGGCGGGGCGGTGACGCAAGCGACCGTCCTGGTGACCTCAGCAACGGGACAGACCCAAGCCGTACAAGGGAACCGGGACGGCATTTACGAATTCAAAGCACTGGCACCCGGGAAGTACACGGTGAAGGCCATCGCAAAAGGTTTCGCGGTGTATGAGCAGCAGGGAATTGAAATCAGCGCAGATCAGGTTCAAAAGCTCAGCATCTCGCTTCAGATCGAGCAGGAAGTGCAAAAGATCACCGTCTCGGGCGAGGCGCCAACCGTCAGCGTCAATCCCGAGAACAACGCCAGTTCGCTCGTCATCTCGGGAAAGGAGCTCGAATCGCTCTCCGATGACCCCGATGAATTGCAGTCCGAGCTGGAGGCGCTGGCTGGACCCTCGGCAGGGCCGAACGGAGGCCAGATCTATATTGACGGGTTTACCGGCGGCCAGCTTCCGCCCAAGTCCTCGATTCTCGAGATCCGGGTCAACCAGAATCCCTTCTCGGCGGAATACGACAAGCTCGGCTACGGCCGCATCGAAATCACCACCAAACCCGGAATGAGCCAGTACCACGGCCAAGTCTTCGTGAATGGGAATTCCTCCGCCTTCAACACGCGGAACCCTTTCGCCACCGAAGAGCCGGGTTATCATTCGGAGTTCTACAATGGAAACATCGGCGGTCCCATCAGCAAGAAGGCATCTTTTTTCTTCAATGTATTTCGCCGGGACATTAACGACGTGAACGTCGTGAGCGCCTTCATTCTCAGTCCCGATTTGACTCCGGTTCCATTCAGCCAATCCGTACTCCATCCCCAAATGCGCATGAACCTCAGTCCCCGGCTCGACTATCAGCTCAGCTCGAAGAATGTCTTGACGGTGCGCTACCAGCTCTGGCAGAACAATGATACCAACGACGGAATCGGGCAGTTTTCTCTCCCCTCGCAGGCCTACGACGCCAACGGCACCGAACACACCATCCAGGTGAGCGATACGCAAGTGTTCAGCGAGAGGACGGTGAACCAAGCCCGCTTCCAATACCTTCACGACAGTAGCAACCAGACGCCGCAGTACTCGGCATTCACGGGCGGCGGCAATCCTGCTGGCTGCCTTCTGCAAGTGCCGCCATGCGAGGTCTCGGTGCTAGGCGCATTCACGAGCGGCGGCGATAGCATGGGAAAGGTCATCGACACCGAGGATCACTACGAGTTCCAGAACTACACTTCCATTTCTCTGGGCAAGAACTTCATAAGGTTCGGAGGGCGCCTGCGGGACGTGGACGAGTCGAACAGCTCGATCGCATACTCCAACGGCATGTTTACGTTTCCTTCGCTCGCCGCATATCAAGCCGCTCAGCCGAGCCAGCTCTTGATCGGCTTTGGGAACCCTCACGCGAGTGTTAATCTCCTTGACCTGGGACTTTACGGAGAGGATGACTGGCGGGCCCGTCCCAATATGACGCTGAGCCTGGGCCTCCGCTTCGAGACGCAGAACGATATTCACGACCACGCCGACATTGCTCCGCGGCTGGGTTTAGCCTGGGGCCTCGGTCACGGAAAGGCGCCCAAAACCGTCCTGCGGGCCGGCTTTGGCATCTTCTATGACCGCTTCATGCAGACCCAATTGCTCCAAGCGGAGCGGCTGAATGGCAGCAACCAGCAGCAGTTCGTGGTTACATCGCCGACCATCTTGAGCCTCTTCCCCAACGTTCCGACCCTAAGCATGCTGGCGGGCAGTTCTAAATACCAGATTGATCCGAACTTACGAGCGCCGTATACAATGCAGGCGGGCGTCGGCCTGGAGCGGCAATTATCCAAGAATGCCACTGTGTCCGCCACCTATCTCAACGCGCACGGGGTTCATCAGCTTTTCACCCGTGACATCAATGCTCCCCTTCCGGGAACGTATCCCCTGGGAGAGCCCTCGGTCGGCCAGCTACCGTACCCGAACTCTGGAAACATCTACCAGTACGAGTCCGCCGGTCTCTTTAATCAGAATCAGTTGATCGCGAACTTCAACCTGCGCATGGGAACAAAGCTTATGTTATTTGGCGTGTACACCCTCGGCTACGCTCGCAGCAACACGGGCGGCGTCTTGAGTTCTCCGATGAACCCGTACGATGTCGAGGAAGACTACGGGCGGGCGGCGTTCGATGTCCGCCACCGTGTCTTCGTGGGCGGCACCTGGACCCTGCCGCGCGGGTTTGGCATCAGCCCCTTCGTGGTCGCGAACACTGGCGCACCCTTTAATATCACTTTGGGTCAGGACGTGTATGGGACAGGTATCTACAATGCGCGGCCTGCTTTCGCCGCCCCCGGCGCATCGGGACCTAATGTCGTGGTGACTCGCTGGGGCACTTTCGACACCACGCCCAGTTCCGGCGAGACCATCATTCCACCAAACTACGGTACCGGCCCCGGCCAATTCACGGTGAACCTACGCCTCAGCAAGACGTTTGGCTTCGGAAAAAAGCCTGAGGGTCCTGGCTCCTCCCGCGGACCTGGTGGCGGACCCGGTGGCGGGCCAGGAGGACGCGGTGGGGGCTACGGTCCCGGCCTCGGCGGCCGCGGGCTGAGTGGGGGAGGAGGTGGTGGGGGTTTCTTCAGCCCGGGAAGCGCAGTAAACGCGCGCTACAGCCTCACTTTTAGCGTCAACGCGCGAAATTGCTTCAACACCGTGAACCTGGGGACGCCGATTGGCGATCTCACTTCACCGGGCTTTGGACATTCGAATTCGCTCGTGGGAGGGTTCTTCTCGTCATCTGCAGCCAACCGCCGCGTCGACTTTCAGGTGATGTTCAACTTCTAGCAGGTTTCTGAAAAACCCGAACTCGATGGCCGTTTGTTGACGGCGGCTTTAGAGTCTGGATGGCGCCCTCGAAATTCGCTATTTCGAAAAAGCGAAGATTCAACACGCTGTTGGAAAACGGCTAGGCAGCTCTCCGCTACTCGCTCGCTGCCGCCGTTTCGTTTCCAAGAACCTTGCAGTAACAACTCCCTGCGCGCTCTCCGTAATGGCACTCGTTCAAGTCCATCGAGCTGGCGGATACGTCCTTACAGTTGTCATTGCACAGTAAGGTTGACCGTAGTTATACGGTTGACAGTCGTAGTAGTCCCGTTAGTAATCGCAGTTGTCCCGGTAAACGCTCCATTGATAGTTATATGGTAGTTACCGGTCGGAGTTCCGTTGATCGTAGAGGGCTGGATTACATTGGTGTAGATCTGAGTGTCACAGCTCATCCAGAAGGCTGTGGCAAGAACCAGCGTGGCAAGAGCCACCTGGGCGTAAATGAGTCCTTTGCGCCTCCCCGTCCCACGGCCCCCCATTTTGCGCCGGAGCAGCAAGGCGCTAAGCCCCATCAGATTGCATGCCCCCCACAATACAAGCATCATCATTGGTCCTGGAGGTATGCGCGGGCGGGCGCGCGGGACCAACCCTGAAGTTGAGGTTGATTGCGCCGTTGTGCTCACCAATAACCGGGAGGTAAAAGCTCCACCAATGGGCGTCACTCCCGCGGGATTGAAGACACATGACACTCCCTGCGGCAAGGTGCTGCTGGGACAACTCAGATCCACGGGTTGGTTAAAGCCATTGATGGGCGACACGGTGACCGTATAGATTGTCGAATCCCCAGAGCTTACTTGGTTAACGGCTGGAGCGGCAGAAACGGTAAAGTCCTCAAAAAATATCGTTAAAGTCAGCGTGTTCGTCCCGATGTTGGTGGTGGTGTCAGTTCCACTGACGGTGAAGGTGTAGGGGTTCGTAGTTGAAGGCGATAGTCCCGAGAGGGTCAAGGTGCTGGTCGTAGGTATGGTGGGCTGACCCAAAGCGATCGTCGTTGGGTTGAAGGAGCACGTCCCGGACGTGCAGGAGAGTGCGATGGTGTCCGTGAAGGAGCTGGGGGCCGAAAGGGTAATGGTAAAGGGTGTAGTGGTCATCCCGATGAAGAGATTCTGCGAAAGCGTAGGAGAACTCAGGCTAAAGACAGGGTTCCCAACCCCCGTCAAAGGAACGCTCGATGCACCGCTGGCTACGTTGTCAGTTATGGTGAGAGTTCCAGTACGCGTGCCCGTGGCCGTGGGGGTGAAAGTTACCTTGAAAACGCAATTTGCGCCGACGGCGAGTGTAAAGGGGGTCGCGGGGCAGTTGTTGGTTTCTGCGAAGTCGCCAGTCGCTTCAATGTTGGTAATTGTCAGGGGGACATTACTGGTACCGTTATTGGTCATGGTCACAGCCAGCGCTGCGCTGGTTGTGTTTAGAATTTGAGCGGGGAACACCAGACTGGGGGGGGTAAACAGCACCGTCGTATACTCATTGATGCCGGTGCCGGTAAGAGTGACCAAATGCGGACTTCCCGGTGCATTGTCGTTGATGGCTAGCTGCTCGGTTTCAGCCACCAGCACCGTGGGAGTGAACGTGACGTTGATGGTGCACATTCCTCCGCCGGCCGGGACGCTTGCCCCGCAATTGTTAGTCTCAGAAAAATCGCCGCTCGTGGTAATGCTTGTCACCTGAAGCGGCACCGTGCCGGCGTTCATGAGAGTCACCGTGGCAGGAACATCGAGGGAGGTCAGATTACTGGGCGTGTTAAGGTTTACATTTCCAAAGGCCAGTGCTTGCGGCGTCAGGGCAACACCCGCAGCATCGGCCTGCCCAAGCTCTGAGACGAAGGCTTGCCCAAGCCCCGTTGTGTTCCCCGGCGCGCTTTGATAAGCGAGCGCGATAGCAGGAAAATCGGAAGAGGTCGTCGTCCCCACGACGTACGCGTTCGGCGGGGTGTTGGTGTCCAGAGCAATACCATTACCCCAGTTTGCGAGGCTTCCCCCCAGGTATGTGGAGTACACCAGCGCCGATCCTTGGGGATTCACTTCGGTTATGAAGGCGTCTGGACAGGGGCTCGCCCCGCAGGTGCCTCCGGTATAGCTTGCCTGCACGGCATTGGCTGTGGGAAAGTTATTCGATTCGGTGTATCCGGTGACGTAGGCATCCCCCGAACTGTCGATCGCTATTCCCGCCGGCGAATCCGTCCAGGCTCCGCCCACCAGAGTGGAATAAAGCAAGGCATTGCCTATATAGTTAAGCTTAGTGACGAACACATCGGAATATCCCGGGGACTGGGAAGTGTTGAGGGTCTGAAAGGCACCAGGAGTAGTGGGAAAGGTCTCGGTGGGATTGCACAGGGTTGTTGTGGTCGTGGCGGGAGCACACGGCGTCAGCGTGCTACCGGCGACGTAAATTTCGAGGTCGCTGTCTACCGCGATCGCCCAGCCTCTGTCGTCCCCGCTTCCGCCCAGGTAGGTCGAGAACGCAAAGGTGGACCCACCGGGACTCAACTTGGTGATAAAGGCATCGACGCCGCCCGCATTTTTGCCCTGGTAGGGATTATAAGTTGGAAAGTTTGTGGAATAAGTAAAACCGACCACATAGGCGCTGCCGCTGAGATCCACTGCGATCCCCTGGCCCGAGTCCGCGCTACTCCCCCCCAGATAAGTGGAATAGACCAGTTCCGTCGCTTGAGGATTGACTTCGGCCACAAAGGCATCCCCACTGCCAGCGTTACCGGACTGAATCGGATTGACGGTGGGAAAATCGGTGGATTGCGTGTAGCCTGTCACATAGGTATTGCCAAATTGGTCCAAAGCAATGCCCAGCCCGTAATCAACATCGCTTCCGCCGAGGTACGACGAATACAGCAAGTGAGAGCCACTGGGATCCAATTTGGCCACAAAAGCGTCTGTTTTGCCGCCAAATGTGGGCTGAAAGACGTTGCTGGAACTAATTGGGAAATCCGCGGAGGAAGTATTGCCCGTAATATAGGCATCCCCTGAATTGTCCACGGCAATCCCGTTGCCTACGTCAAAGTTATTCCCACCCAAATAGGTGGAGTAAAGTACTGCCTCGCCGTCATACCTCACCATGGTCACAAATGCGTCCGTGTCGCCCCCGTAAGACTTTTGGTAAGGACCTTTGGTCGGGAAATTGGTTGAGGCGGTGCTGCCGGTAACAAAGGCATCAAATAGGGTATCCAAGGCAACAGCATTTCCTGCGTCTCCTCCATTGCCACCGAGGTAGGTCGAGTAATTCAGAACCGGATCAATAATGAGCGGCTCACGCGGGTCATAATCGGGGACAACAAAGCCCACGCTGTTGTGCCCTTTGAGAACATAGGAGGCGGTAAGGAAATGCTTCTTTCCCGGGTCAGGCTTGTAACACTGGTAGGCGACCGGCCGGCGAAAAGTTATCTTGTCACCGGTCGAGGTGAAGACCAAATCACCCTGCTCATCAACTGTGGCGTCGCTGCCCTCGAAACTCAGCCTCAAGGACTCAGGCCTGACGCCGGGCGACAGGACGAAATCGTATTCCAGTTGCCTTTGATTCCCGTAGTAAACAAGATTTACGCCGGGGCGAACATTCTCAAACTGCACCTTCTCATAAGTCGGAATATGGGTGTGCCAACGGCTGGGGTCATTGCCAATAAAATAGTTACTGATCCCGGGGAGGCGGTGGAGACCGGTTGCGGGGGCAGAGAGATTCGCTCTCTCGATCCTCATTTTCAGCGCGCGATAGGGTGGTCTTGGCAGCTCTCCCGCCTTTTCGGGGAGCCGAGTGTCTTGGCCCGGCGGTTGCAACGCCAGCAGCGCTTCGCTCGGTTGCAGGAAAATAGCGTAGCCCTGGCCTCGCGCCAGAAACCGGACGGTGCGGTCCGCCTGCCCCTGGTTCATCTCAAAACTCATCGGCAACGCGCGGTATGATTTCAAAACGCGTGCTTTAGACATAGAGGAGTCTCGCGTAGGGGAAGGCATCCCGGCTGGCTTGTGGACTACAGGATTCAAAACACTGAGGAGAATGGAAAGCCATAAGAAAAAGATACTCAACATGTCCACCTTCCTAATTCTGGCGGCGGAGCAAAGGAGAATATTCCTGATCTCCGCGTCCCTGTTTTTCCTGAGAGGTCATTTGACCCGTGGGCTTCTTTCTCATAAGTCACGGCCCATTCCGCTCCGGCTTCGCTTTGATGTCGGCCGGGGCAAAAGGCCTGCCTTACATATTGTCAAACTCAGAAGTTAAATCTTATACCAAACTGGATCTCGCGCGCGTCATTCGGGTTATCGCGAGTCGAACTGATCTGGCCGAAGTTCGTCGTGTTCAGGAAATTCAGGTTCGACGGTGGCGCGAAGTACGGGTGGTTCATCGCATTGTAGACTTCAGCACGGATGTCCACCCGAACTTTCTCCGTAATCTGGAAGCTCCTTCGGAGGGCCGCGTCGAGCCTGCGAAGGTCCGGCCCGTAAACTTGGGTGGGAGCACCTCCCAGAGGCCAAAGGTTGCTCTGCCCTGTCGATGTGGTTACCGCGGGATTATAGAAAGCCGCAGGATTCCAGAACTGATTGACATTGTGCGGCCCGGCGTTGGGATTTGCCCCCTGTCCAAGCATAGCATCGCAACCGGCGCCGGAAGCGGTCGTAATGGTACAGGGAATGGTCACCGGCTGACCACTCTCAACTGTCAGGACCCAGTTAATAGTCCAGCCGCCGAGGACTTTCCCCCTGAAGTCGCCTTTCGTTGCGAGGAATTGTCTTCCCGGCCCAAGAGGTAGCTCATACCCACCACTGAAGTGTAAGGCGTTCCGAACATTGAAATCCGCCTGTTGATAATCACCCGCGAGACCGAAAGACTGGATATAAGGTGCGCGGTAAGTTTGCGGGCTTGCGACGTTGAAAAAGTCCAGAGCATCCGTCCAGTTCTCCGCATACGTATAATTGGCGAGGAAACTTAGTCCGTGCCCAAGGTTTCGCACATATTGCAATTGACCGGAAGTGTATTTGTTGTTCCCTGTCGTCGCCAGGTAGCTTGAACCGTAGGCAAAGGTCAGGAAAGGCTGATAGGCTTGGCGCTGTTGGAAGGGGGGGAGCATTTCGCCGACTTCATTAAATCCTGGATTGATGAGAAGATGAGTGCCCTTCGACCCGACCAAAGAGACCTCGATAAGGTCATTGGTCGTCCGTTGATATTGTACAGTGAGGTCAACGCTCTGCGTGTACGGATTCCTAAAATTGGGTTGGATACCTCGTAATTCCAGTTCGCTCGCCGTAGCCGTAAAAGCTGTGAGCGATATTGGCGCAAGGCCCTGTTCCAGAGTCGCGGGTTTGCCCGTGCTGGGAAAGGTGATGGGCGTACCATCATCGGGACTGGTGTACCTGTAATTGAGTTCGAAGGGATAGCTACCGCCAAGGTTCGCCTGAACTCCCTCGTTCTCCAGCCCACCGTAGAACATCCCATACCCAAGGCGAACCACAGCCTTAGGCGAGAGTTGATAAGCAAACGCGATGCGGGGAGCGACATTAAACCTCTGCGTCTCAACGATGCTTCCTCGGGGTGCATAGGAGAGAGTAATTCCGTCGTTCGTGAGCGTATTGGTAAAGCTGGTGGAGAGTGTATTGATATAAGATACGGCGCAGGTCGTTGGGTACAAAGGGCCGCAAGGGAGGGTATCGAATCCGCGACCGGAAGGAATCACATACGAAGCACTCCCTGAGGCCCCTGGGACAAAGTTAGCCTCGGCGCTATACCTTTCCTTCCAAGGCTGGAAGTACTCCCACCTTGCGCCCAGGGTGATGGTCAAGTTTGGGCGCTTCTTCCACTCGTCTTGCAAGTAGGCTGCGACGTAATTGCGCCGGTTGTCGATGTTGACGATGTTGGAGGCAAAAACCTGGTTTGGCCCGCCCGCGTAACTCCGCCCGATGGAAGGAATCGACGACGCCTCAGGGATCGTAACAAACTGGGCGGCGCCCGTGCTGGCATCGAGCACGTTCGGGATGGAGGTGTAGTTCCCTGAGAAATCGAACTCCCCGCGGGAATAAGGAGGCTGAATGGTCACAGACCTGATCTCCAGGCCCTCAACCCCGCCCTTTATGGTGTGACGAGGCCCCCTGATCTTGGAGAAGCTGTCGCTCACCTGAATGGTCGTGTTGTTGTCATTCGCGTACAGGTAAGGACTGCTTCCCAGTTGAGAGTAAATCCCAACGTTGATGGTAGGCAGCCCGCCGTTGCCTGTTACTTGTGGAACACCCGTAATCCCATACGTCGCAGGAATATCGGTGGTGAGGTCATTGACGTAGGCTTGCACCCTTTCCGCATGCATCCAATCGGCCGCCAACCGGAAGTCATTGATCAGCGTCGTGGAGATGACGTGGGTTTCGCTAAAGACGCCATTCAGTGCCGTAGCGGTCTGCGTGTATCCTCCGCCATCCGCCACGCCCGGGAAAGGACCCGACTGCAAATGGGGATTGTTTAAGTAGCTAAGACGAGCGAAGACCTGGTTGCGATCACTCATGTGGTGATCGATCCGAGCATCAAACTGGTTGGCGTCGCCGCGGCTGTACGAGTTCGTCGTGTAATTGTTGTAGATACCCGTGATGGTGGGGACTGGATAAAGTTTAAGCAGCCCCGCCGCCACCGGGTCAACTCGTTTGACAGGGATCAGGTTGCCCGGAAAAGGATCGCGGACGTAGCCGGTGGCGCTTGCGCTGTAACCTGTAATCGGATCAGGCTGGCCGGTGGTCAACTCCCGTGTGGTTGCCGGGTCAAGAATCGTGCCACAGTTCCAGATGCGCCCTAATATGTCGGGTCCGGAGGTGCATTTCGGCTGCCCGCTGATCAAGTCTGAGAAATCCGTATATCCGCTGGTTGACTCAGCGACTGTGGGAACTGTCGCAACGGTAGGAACCCCCTGACGAAACTTCGTTCCCTGGTAGTCCGCAAAGAAGAATGTCTTGTTCTTGCCATTGTAGAAATTCGGGATGTTCAGGGGACCACCGAGAGTTGCGCCAAATTGGTTCTTGCGCAATTCCGCCCTTTTGAGAGCCATGGCGTTGTCGAAGAAATCGGCGGCATTAATGGCGTCATTACTGAAGTAGTCCCAGGCGCTTCCATGAAACTCGTTCGTGCCTGATTTTGTCGTCGCGTTTACAGCCACTCCGCTCCCTCCTCCGATGGCCGCGCTGTACGTGGGGCTCTGAACCCTGAATTCTTCAATCGCGTCCATGGCAGGAAGGACCTCGTACGCTGTGCCTGGAACGAAGTCCGGGAAGCGGTCGTTGTTGTCGGCTCCGTCGAGGAGATAATTGTTTTGGTAAGGCTGGACCCCGTTGGCCGCGAAACTCCCCGTCGTCGCCAAGCCGGTGGACGTTTTTACACTGGGGGCGGTGCCGGAAACCACCTGCGACAAAAAGGTGAAGTTGCGGCTGAATACCGGGAGAGTCTGGAGCGCCTCAGCAGTCAGTACCTTGTCCGATGGCACGTAAGTGTGAGACGCCGTCGATCCTGAGGAAACGCTGGCTCCCGAGGCAGCTTGGGAGGCAACGAGATTGAAGTTGACGACAGCCTGCTGCTGAATCTCTACGGCAACGCCGGTCTGAAAAGCGGGAACAAATCCTTGAAGCTCCACCGATACGGAATAAGTGCCGATCTTGACCGGCGTGAAAATGTACGTGCCGTCCCCCCGTGTGTAAGTGGATTTCGTAATGGAAGTCCCTTCATTCTTGAGAAAGACTTTGGCGCCGTGTGCTCCGTCCCCTGCCGGGTTTCTAACTGTCCCAACAACGGTTCCTGAATCAACTTGGGCGGACGCGCATTCGCATCCGAAAACAATGCAAACCAGGAGGGTACTCGTTTGCATCAACCTGATGAACCCTGAGATCGCTCGTGTCAATGATTCCTCCAGTATCCTCTCACGGTACGGTATGCCCCATTACCAAGGGCATTTTGGGGCTAAGATAAGCTAGTTATGTTATCGTTTTCTCTTCCGTTGGCCTTTGGCATCGTAGCTCTCTCTGCGTCTGCCCGTTGCTGTCACTCTGTGGTCTGTCGTGCGCAGGAAGCATAGTGGACGGAGCATAGCCACCCCGGCCGCGTCCGGACACGGGCGAAACACCCGTGCTCCAAGCCAATCCCTCAGTCTACCGGAGACAAAGCAGAAACGCCAGGGGGTACGACGCTCAACCTTCCCAGCGCGTCGGAAGGGCGGGGCCTTAACCCCGCTGCAAGCGGCGCCACTAAGAAAATCGGCGAATTGTCCTTTTATTCACTCCTCCGGCGGCGTTCCCGCTGTGCTGGGGACAGGCTCCACCCCGCCCTTCCGACGCGCTGCCGCACGTTTCCCAACAGCCTCTGAATTCTTTGCCCTCCTGCTGCCCAGCGAAAATACCTGCCACTCCTCACTGCCCGATTGTCTTCCACCCATGATCAACGCCGGATGGACCGCAAACTGTGCGGCCAAGTCGATGGTCGCCCGCTCACGTAGTAGGACTGCCAGGACTAGCTCCGCCTTGAATCCTCCCTTGGCGCTTCCCCCCTCCGGAACAACCCCATGACTTTAGCCTAACCCGTGGTCCAGTTATAGGCGTATATTGCGTAACTGCACGCAACTTACTGGTTTCAAGAGTAATGTAATCCTGTTGGAATGCTATAAGACGACAGTGGTTTTCCTGCTCTGGTTAATTAGATGTAAATATTTCCTTACGCCCATTTCATATATTCCGGCTCACTTTTACGCCTTCCGACGCTAACTCATCTCCTCGGTTCGAAAACACAAATTATGATGCGCCAATTTATTTCGGACTGGTCCTCGACTAGGCGTAGCTTGACCTCTTTCGCACCCTTGCGGCAGGAAGACGCAGCATCTCCTGATTGCCTGGTTTCGGGTTTTGCAGGCGCATTGTGGTTACCAGATAAGGACTCCATTACGCCGAACTACTCATCCGGGGAGGCTGTCCCCCACACGCACAAGGAAGGTTTCCCAAGACCACGCCCCCGCCCCATTCGCGGCGGCAAAAGGCGGCAACGCCTTGGAAGACCAGCGCGTGTAAGGGACTCATCCAAGAAACTTGTAGCCAAGCCCCATTATAGTCTGAATGAATTGCGGATTCCTAGGATCAGTCTCCAGCTTTTGTCGCAGAGTGAAGACGTGGACATCCACGGTTCGCGTAGAAGGTACTCCAACGTACCCCCACACTTCCTTCAGAAGCTCCTTTCGAGGCAACGTTGCTCCCCGATGCTCGATGAAGTATTTGATCAATTGAAACTCCCGCGCCGAGAGAGCCACCGGTGATCCGTGCCGAAAAACCTCGGTGCGGCGGAAATCCACTCGGATGGGGCCGAATTGGTAGATTGCACCCGGCCTCCCGGTTGCACTCAGGGCGCGGCGCAAATGGGCTTCGATTCGGGCAAGCAGTTCCAGCATGTCGAAGGGTTTCGTAACGTAATCGTCTGCCCCGATCTTCAGACCCAGAACTTTATCGATCGTCTGGCTGCGAGCGCTCAGCATCAAAATGGGTACTGTAATGCATTGCTGGCGCAGTTCCCGGCAAACCTCGAGGCCGCTTTTCCCAGGAGCCTTGACGTCTAAGATGATCGAGTCGAAGTAATCACGCGTCGCTCGCTCAAGGCCCGCTTCCCCATCCTGAGCCACCTCTACGCTGTAACCTTCGCACTGCAAGCTGTCTTGGAGAGTCACCGCAAGCCCCGGCTCGTCTTCGATCAAGAGGATTTTCCTTTTCATTGCAACGCTCGTTCGAGGACCGCCAATTATACCGGTTAGCTCAATGTGATTCCAGCCTGGAATGCTCGCAAAACGCAGGAGCCGGAAGCGCAGGACCCAGGAGCCAGGGTTCGGGAAAGCCTCCGTCCAATCCCGAATCCTAAATCAACGCTGCGCCTCCCCAAACAAATAAGGCCTCGGTCAGATTACGCACAGTGTCTGGGGACTCTGAAAGCCGCTTTGGTAGACAACCGAGCTGTGCTAAGCTGCTTTGTGCGAGACTTCCTTAATTGACAAAGGAGGATGTGGATTGGCACCTTCACCCATTTTTGAATTCCGTCTTCCGTATAGAGTGAAGAAGCGGCGAAAGTGGTATCTCGCAGTATGCCAGTCACTCGACGTTGCTAGCCAGGGGCCAAGCAAGGAAAAGGCCCTGGACAACCTGCGTGACGCGATCCGAGGGTTCCTGGCAGACTGCTTTGAGCGCGGCACGCTGGACGAGGTTCTTCAACAGGCGGGGTTCGTGTCGGCCAGAAAGCCACTCGAGAGGTCTGAGTATCCGACCGGAGCTCTCTGGTTGACCGTGCCGATTGCCCTTCTTTCCCGTGAGCACCAATCCACCTGAGCCTGCCCGCAAGCCTAAAAGGCGCATCACTCCAGTCTCCTGGAAACGGCTCTGCTGTGTCTTCGAGAAAGATGGCTTCACGTTCCGACGCCAGGAAGGCGACCATTGGATCTTTGCCAAGGCCGGCTGCCTTCGCCCCGTCGTCATCCCCGCTTACGAGGCAATCGACGTGGAAATCATCAGGCGCAACATGCGCACGGCGGCTATGTCGCGGGGGAGATACTTTGAGCTCCTCGACCTGTGCTAATGAATCGCTTGGTGGGCCTGGGTAGAGTTGAACTACCGACCTTCCCGATTTATCGGGACGCTCTAGCCAACTGCTCCATCCAACCAGATGAATCCTGGTGGGCCTGGGTAGAGTTGAACTACCGACCTCACCCTTATCAGGGGTGCGCTCTAGCCACCTGAGCTACAGGCCCGCGCGCGGTTGCAGTTGCTTGGGCAACCCGCGACTGGCAAGCGGAAGACTTACCAAGTATAGGCGGAGGATCAGCTTCACGCAAGCGGAATCCCTCCATTTGTGTTTTCATGGCCTTTTCCCTAGCCATGTGGTACAAATAGTTGCAGGCTAGGCGCCGCCTATAGCTTGGCCCACGCGCCGGGTAGAATCTTTCAAATATCGAGGGGAATCTACATGTCGGAAGTTCGCAAAGACGTTCTCCCCAATGGCCTCACAATTCTCACTGAGGCGATGCCCGCCGTCCGCTCCGTCTCCATGGGCATTTGGTTGAGAACCGGGTCGCGGCAAGAAGGCGAGGAGGAGAACGGCATCTCGCATTTCATCGAGCACATGGTCTTCAAGGGGACCAAGAACCGGAGTGCGGAGCAGATTGCCCGTGAGGCAGACTCGATCGGCGGCCATCTGGACGCTTTTACGGCCAAGGAGTGTACGAGCTTCTCCGTCAAGGCTTTGGACGAGCACGTGCCGCGGGCCTTCGATATCCTTTCCGACCTGTTCATCAATCCTCTCTTTCAACCTGAAGACATCCTCAAGGAATCGAGGGTCATCCAGGAAGAGATCAAGATGGTGGAGGACACGCCGGACGACCTCGTGCACGAGATGTTCACGCAGAGCTACTGGCGTGGGCACGCTCTGGGCAGGCCCATTCTGGGTACTCGCCGCACGGTGGGCAGCTTCAACCGAGAACGGCTGCGCGACTATTTCCACCGCCATTACACGCCCAACAGCACGCTGCTCGCCGCCGCGGGAAACGTCGAGCACGCGCGCTTCGTGGATCTGGTTGCCAAGTCCTTTGGCGACCTGCCTTGCGGGCCTGCGGCTGACGACGGTCCCCCGCCCACGCCCCACCCCAGCATCCGCCATCGGCATAAGAAAGAGCTTGAACAGGTTCACCTCTGTGTGGGCGCGCCTTCTTACCCGCAGCCGCACGAGAAGCGCTTTGCCTGTTACATCCTCAACACCGTGCTCGGTGGCGGGATGAGCTCGCGGCTCTTTCAGAACATTCGGGAGAAGCGGGGGCTTGCCTACGCGGTTTTCTCCGGCCTCAGCAGCTTCCGCGATGCCGGTTGCCTGAGCGTCTACGCAGGCACAGCGCTGGAGAACGCGCGCCAAGTCCTGGGCCTTATTCTCGATGAGTTCCGAAAGTTGAAGTCCGAGGCCATCAGCGACCAGGAACTCCAGCATGCCAAAGACTATCTGAAGGGTAACCTTCTGCTCAGTCTGGAGACTACGGGGAGCCGCATGTCGAACGTGGCTCGGCAGGAAATGTATTTCGGGCGCTACATCTCGCTGGACGAGACCTCCCAGCGCGTCGACGAGGTTACTTCCCCCGAAGTCCTGGAAGTGGCGCGCGAGTTCTTCCAACCCGACCGGCTGGCGGTCACTTTCCTCGGGCCGATTAACGACTTCAGGTTCACCCGCGCCGACTTGGCTTGCTAAGCCTTGGCGGCGGCCCACGGTAACGGCGAGTTCCCGAAACATCCGGGACAGGTTACCTCGCCACGTGATGTTGTAGCGGCGAGTTTACCTCGCCAAATGGCGGCGTAAAGCCGCCGCTACAAATTGGCCCATTACCCGAGTCTCTCCGTTCTTGATTGCGAAGGAGGATCCATGCTTATCGTTCACGTGCATGTTCGTGTCAAACCGGAATTCGTTGACGCCTTCAAGGAAGCCAGCCTCGAGAATGCGCGCCACAGCGTGCAGGAGCCGGGCATTGCCCGGTTTGACGTGGTGCAGCAGGCCGATGACCCTGCCCGCTTGCTGCTGGTCGAGGTTTATCGCAGCCACGAAGCCGCCACCCGTCACAAGGAGACCGCGCACTACGCCGCTTGGCGCGATAAAGTGACCCCCATGATGGCGGAGCCCCGCACGAGTGTAAAATATTCCAATGTCTTTCCTGCGGATGAGGGCTGGTGAGGCGGCGATGCATTTCGAATTTGCCACCGCCACGCGCATCCTCTTCGGACCCGGCGTGGTGCGCGAGGTTGCCCCGGCCGCAAAAGAGATGGGCGGGCGAGCGCTGCTGGCCATAGGGTGCCCGGCGGCAAGTGCCGCCTTGCTGCTCGAGGCAATGAAAAGGGAGGGAATCGGCTGCATTAGTTTGGCCATCCAAGCAGAACCCTCTGTTGCCTTGGTTCGTCAGGGTGTGGAACTTGCCCGCCGGGAACAGTGCGATCTGGTGATTGCTTTCGGCGGAGGGAGCGCCATCGACGCAGGAAAAGCCATTGCGGCGCTGCTGAGCAACGGCGGCGAGCTGGGCGATTACCTGGAGGTGATTGGCAAGGGCCAGCCTCTCCGTCATCCTTCCGTCCCCTTTATCGCCGTGCCCACGACCGCCGGCACCGGGTCTGAAGTCACGCGCAACGCCGTACTGGCTTCTCCAGAGCACCAGGTCAAGGTGAGCCTGAGGAGCCCGTTAATGCTGCCGCGCCTCGCAGTGGTGGATCCGGAGTTGACGCTCGAGTTGCCGCCCGCGGTCACCGCCAGCACGGGGCTCGACGCACTCACGCAGTTGATTGAGCCCTACGTCTCGATCCGCGCCAATCCCTTGACCGACGGCTTCTGCCTGGAGGGCATGCGGCGTGTCAGCCGCTCGCTGCGCCCGGCTTATCACTCCGGGAGCGACATCACGGCTCGTGAGGACATGTCGCTGGCAAGCCTGCTGGGTGGACTCGCGCTGGCCAACGCCGGCCTGGGTGTGGTCCACGGCTTCGCCGCGCCGCTGGGCGGAATGTTCGACGCCCCGCACGGAGCCATTTGCGCCGCGCTGCTGCCGCATGGGATGGCCGTCAACATTCGTGCCTCCCGCGCTCGCGCCCCGGAAGGTGAGACGCTGCGCCGTTATGAAACCGTGGCGCGTCTGCTCACCGGTGAGCCGGACGCCACCGCCGAAGAGGGAATCGAGTGGGTTCGCCGACTGTGCCAGGAATTGCAGATTCCTCCTCTGAGTTCATACGGAATTCAGGAACGCGACGTGCCCACCCTTGTCGAAAAAGCCTCAAGAGCCAGCAGCACCAAAGGCAATCCCATCACGCTCACTATGGATGAGCTGCGCCAGCTATTGACTAGTGCCTTGTAGCGCCGCGCGGTGAGCCCGCATTTCTCACCGACGTTTTGGACGCTCTCAGGGGGCTGCCGGAAGGGCGGGGCTTCAGCCCCGCCGAAATCGCGGCTCCCACCCTCTGTTGGTCCCGTGCCCCGCGCAGTCCCGCAGGCGCGGGACTGCGCGGGGCACGGAATACAGGAATAATCAGGAAGGCCTTGTAACGGCGGGGCTGAAGCCCCGCCCTTCCAGACCCGTGGTGAGAAATGCGGGCCAGCGGTCCGGTGAGACAACCCGGCGGGGGCGCGGGCGATTCTGAATTCTAGACTGCTTCCACCCCCCAGTGCCTGTTGCCTCTTGCTGTTGAAGAGCCGCAGCCAGCGTAAGTTGCTGACAGCGTTTTGGGTCCGTTATGCCGAGACGGCCAGCCGGTGGCTTGCCAGCCGGTTTGGTAGTGGGTCAGTTTGAATCTGGCCAAAAGTAGAATGGCACTCGAATTGCTGAAAACTCTCTGGATTAGAATCAGGTTCCTGCCGCAGCGCCTCAGGATGGACTTAGGAGCCACGCTTAACTGGGTGCGAATTCCAGGCTTTGTACGCCCGTGCGATTACAAGGCTGGCATCTGTAAGGCATCTATCTCTGTAAGAACTGGCGTACTCTTCACGGTGGTTCAAGTCAACGGCTTGGACATCTATTTCAGCCGTCTGACCGGGAGGCTAGACGGCGTAGGTTTCAGCCAAGCTTCTTGTTGCACGCCGGCCCAAGCTGAAGTATCAGCGCATCCTGACGAGCAACGCGCTGATCAGCGACCACGGGTTCAAATTGAAAACCCGTCGCCCCATAGTTCAGAATGCAAGGATTGTCGCCGTTGAGGTGGGCCAATAGTCTCGCTCTAATGTCCGGACCCTCTCCAACATAAATCCAGCTTTGCTGGTTATATATCGCATAGACGCCAGATTGGGATGGCACGAAGGAAGTGATAGAATTAAAGTCGAATGTGTAACCACTTTGTCCAGGAGCGATCATTATACACACCTCCGTGATTAGTAGATAGCTATTCTTCAACCTCACACTCTATTTCTTTTGTGCTCACCCACACGTAGCGGTCGCTGCATAGCTTTTCTGAGTTTTGATCCACAACATCCCACCCCATTAGGTAGCCGTTGTCCCCGACCACCTTGGCGACAGGCAGAATCTTTAAACGAGGCACTATTTCTCGGACGGGTCTAACCCTTCCGTTCTGCGCTTTCCCGAGCATATAAAAGGTATAATTCCCCTTTCTTCTCTTGACGCATTCAGAAGTGAGGGCCATACTTATTCAGTGCCTACACGCTCAAGCAAAGACCATGATTTCGTAACCGTTGCCCGTTCAGTTGTTGAACGGGCCAATGGCGAGCACCTAGACGGTACGCCGCTGGAAAACCCGGATGAAGGTAAAAACCCGCACGCTGTAGCCCTGGGACGTATAGGGGGACAGAAGGGAGGGATTCAGAGAGCCAAAGTCCTATCAGCGAAAAAGAGGGCTGAAATCGCGCGAAAGGCTGCACGGGCACGATGGGGAAGACGTTGATATTAGACGACTTAAGTTCATAAAAATTCCACTTGACACAGACTTCAGATATATGTAAACTTTTAGCCGTGAGTCTTAGGACAACAAATGGCGTACTCTGCAACGTTGATCCGAGGCGTTCACTCCAGCCTGCGCCAAGGACTTGCGTTTCTTGAGTGCCAAGAGGACGAATTCCTGGATGCTCGGCAGAAGTTCGATGGTCTCAAGGTAAGGTGGAATGAGCGCCTGCGGAATCAGTTTGACTATTGGGTTGGAGGCGGTATCTGCAAGAAATACTTCCACGGTTGGCCCGACTTGCCTGAATACAAGGAGTGTTTTGTATTCAAGTGGAAAGATGCGGGGACTTATCATCACTTTTACGGTTTCTTAATTCATCCTAGGCCAGAGTCCGATCTGAGATTTAGAGCTTGCGTGCTGGTTTGCTATGATTGGAAGAATGATGAAAGTACGGATTTCACGATACTCAACAAGATTAACCGACTGCGAGTAAAGGAGGAAGTAATCCAGGCAGTACGCGACCTGTTTCAGACCACAGAGAGGGGGACTCGTGGAGCAATCAATCCAACATTTGGAGCCAGAGCATCACTGGACCGCCGCAAGCGATGACGCGTTCCTTCACAGGATCACGTTCGATTTTCTCACGCAGCTAGAGAAGAAAATGGAATCGAGTCCAATCAGCCAAGCGGAGTTGGCAGAGAGGCTGGGCGTGACCGAGAGCGCGGTTTCTCGCGTTCTAAATAGTCCTCAGAACCTAACTCTGAGAACAATTGTTAGGTATGCGCGCGCTGTCGGCGTTAAGGTCGGTCTTGTCGCCTATGACGACGATGACCCCGAGGACTTCCACGGCCCGGTGAATTCCGAGATATTCAGCATGTGCTGGCAAAAGGCTGGCAGGCCGCATGATTATTGGGAATTGGCAAACAATTTCCAAGTAATCTCTGTCACGGCGGTCTCTGTTCATTGGATAGCAAATCAGCAGTTGTCTTTCCCCATGGTCACTGGCAGCGTAGACCCGTGGGGCAACGCGTATTCTGTCTATTGGAGCAAGGCCAGCTTTGAGTTCACTTATGCCGAATGTGAGGTTCCTGTTTCATTGTTGATCGACAAGACGGGGAGCAACGCGATCTATGCCTGAAACAAAGATCTATTCCTTCGGATTTAACGAAATTGTGGAAACGCTGATAAAGCAGTTGGACATCCACGAGGGGCTTTGGGCCATATATATAGAGTTCGGCTTCGGAGTCGCCAACATCCCCGTGACGCCTGATTCCAAGGTGTTTCAGCCAGCAGTTATTAACGTAGTAAATAAGATCGGCATTCAAAAAACCGACTCACCGACGAACTTGACCGTTGACGCTGCTAAAGTTAACCCGCCTGCAACTGTAGCGACTTCCCAGGAAGTGCTTCCCACCAAAGAACCCTGAGGAGAATTGGTTCTCGCTTGATGATGCTTGATTTCAAACGGGTGCATTTTCTTCTTGACATTGCTTACACGCTCATGCATAATGGTCAGTATCAACAGACTACCTAACCAAAAACGAGCCGAGGTCATCCGATGTATCGTTGAGGGAAATTCCATCCGCTCAACGGTGCGAATCACTGGCGTAGCCAAGAACACGATTGCTAGGCTACTGTTGGAAGTCGGCAATCTGTGCGCTAGCTATGAGGACCGTGAGCTTCGCAACATCAAGAGCAAGCACATCCAGTGTGACGAGATTTGGAGCTTCGTGTATGCAAGGCAGAAGAACGTAACGCCGGAGATTTCCGAGAAGCATCAAGCTGGCGACATCTGGACCTGGACGGCAATCGACGCGGATACCAAGCTGGCCGTTTCCTGGATGCTTGGCGGGCGCGACGGAATCACAGCTAAGCATTTTATCGAAGACTTGGCCGGTCGCCTTGCCAGTCGCGTGCAACTGACGACAGACGGTCTCAAGGTGTACTTGAATGCCGTCGAGGATGCATTCGGCGCAGATATTGATTACGCCATGCTCCATAAGATTTATGCCAACACGCAGGAAGAGACGCGCTACAGCCCGGCTGAGTGTATCGGCTGCGAGCGCAAGCGTATGATGGGAAATCCTGACCCCGACCATATATTGCTGATTCCGATGAAGGT
>DLMI01000075.1:10718-20681 GCA_002478145.1 Acidobacteria bacterium UBA7540 | reverse complement strand
AGACCGAGTATCCCGGCAGCGCGATTTCCAATCGAAACCACTCGCCGTTTGGTTGGCGCAGCGGCTTGATCGGCAACTGTCCGGGATCGTTATACGGGAAGAGGGCCTGTTGCTCTCCGTCCTTGTCGATCACCTGGCGAAAATAGCCCTGCTGGTAGAGCAGTCCCACTCCGACCACTGGCACGCCCAGATCGCTGGCGGCTTTGAGTTGATCACCGGCCACATTGCCAAGCCCGCCCGAGTAAATGGGCAAAGCCTCGCTCAACATGAATTCCATGCTGAAATACGCGGCGCAGGTCAGTAGAGCCCCCGAATGATCCCGCTGAAACCACGCGGGCGCCGCCAGCGCTTGCCGCCTGGTCTCGACCAGGCCTTCAACTTTTTTGCGAAAAACAGGATCGGCCAACATGCGCTCGATCTGGTCGCGCGAGACCGTCTGCAGGACCAACCAGGGGTTATGCGTGATCTCCCACACTTCGGGGTCAAGCTGCGGCCACACTTCGTCGGTAGCATGATTCCACGACCAGCGCATATTCAGGGCCAGCTCCGCCAGGGAATCGAACCCCTCGATTTCCGTGGGTAGAAGACCGTATATGGGATGGGTGACACGGGTTTGTTGGCTCATGATTTCTCCCTTAGTTCCGGCGCCGCCGCCAAAGCATCGCTGACGATCGTCTGGGCTTCCTCCAGGATGCGGCGCAGATGATCTTCTCCACGGAAGCTTTCCGCATAAATCTTGTAGATGTCCTCGGTCCCTGACGGACGCGCCGCGAACCATCCGCTCTCGGCCACCACTTTCAACCCGCCGATGGGAGCCTCGTTGCCCGGTGCGCGAGTGAGGATGGCCTGGATTTTCTCGCCGGCCAGATCCGTGGACCGAACCTGTTGCGGCGAGAGTTTCTCCAGCATCTCTTTTTGCTCCGGGGTGGCCGCAGCCTCAACGCGGTCGTAAACAGGCTCGCCGAACTCGCGCGTGAGTTCGCGGTAAATCTCGCCGGGATCGCGGTCCATCCGCGCCGTGATCTCCGCCGCAAGCAAAGCCGGGACGATGCCATCTTTGTCCGTCGTCCAGACGCTGCCATCCAGACGAACAAAAGACGCGCCCGCGCTCTCTTCGCCGCCGAAGCCGAGCGAGCCGTCGAGCAGGCCATCAACGAACCACTTGAAACCCACCGGCACTTCGTAGAGCCTGCGGCCAAGCTTCGCGGTGACCCGATCAATCATCTGGCTACTCACCACGGTCTTGCCAACCGCCGCTTCTTTGCGCCACTTGGGGCGGTGTTGGAAGAGGTAGAAGATCGCGACCGCAAGGTAGTGGTTGGGCGGCAATAGCCCTGCGCTTTTGGTGACAATTCCGTGCCGGTCATGGTCCGTGTCGCAGGCCCAGGCGATCTCGAAGCGATCCTTGATGTCGATCAACCTCTGCATCGCATAGGGCGAGGATGGGTCCATGCGGATCTGGCCGTCCCAATCAACCGTCATAAAGCGGAAGGTCGGGTCGACGGCCTCGTTCACGACCGTGAGGTTCAAACCGTAGCGCTCGGCAATCGGTCCCCAGTAGTGGACCCCCGCGCCGCCGAGGGGATCTACCCCCATGCTGATCTTCGCGCCGCGAATAGCATCCATGTCGATCATGTTGCCGAGATCCCCGGTGTAGGCGGCGAGGTAGTTGTGCCGGTGCGTTGTGGAGGCGCGAAGAGCTTTCTCGAAAGGAATCCGATTCAATCCCCGAAGGCCCGTCTCGAGAAACTCGTTCGCCTTCGCCTCGATCCAGCCGGTGACGGTGGATTCCGCCGGCCCGCCGTTGGGGGGGTTGTATTTGAAGCCGCCGTCATGGGGCGGATTATGGGAGGGCGTGATCACAATGCCGTCAGCAAGTCCTGTCGTTCGCCCGCGGTTGTAAGTGAGAATCGCGTGAGAAATGGCAGGGGTCGGGGTGTATTCATCCACCTCCGCCATCATGACTTCCACTCCGTTGGCCGCCAGCACCTCAAGCGCGCTGGCAAGAGCCGGCACGGAGAGCGCATGCGTGTCCATACCAAGAAACAGCGGACCATCGATGTTTTGTTGGGCTCGGTACAAACAAATAGCTTGACTGATGGCGAGGATATGCCATTCATTGAAAGCCTTGTCGAATGCGCATCCACGATGCCCCGAGGTGCCAAAAGCAACCCGTTGTTCCGGCACTGAAGGGTCAGGGATCTCCGTGTAATAGGCCGTTACAAGTCTGGGTACATTCACCAGCATCGAGGGCTGGGCCGGCTTTCCTGCGCATGGACTTACTTTCATAACTCTCTCCTCAAATGGATGGCGGTCAGCCCAACGGGCGTCGCCGGGACCTTGATGAAGACATTGGGCCGGTTCAGCGCGGCCCACAACCGGCGGGCTTCGTCAATCGTGCCTTTAGTATCGTGCGCCAGGTGGGGATTGACCCAGCGTTCCCAACCGTTTCAAAGGGTTGCTGCTCATGATTCTGCCTCCCTGCTTTCCAGCCTTGCGACTTTAGCCAGACAACCGGTGACGCTCGGCGCCACTGAATCGTGCTTGGAGAAATACTCTAACCAACTCCCAAGCGAGCGTATTCGCGACCACGCGGCCGCCCAGGCAGATCACGTTCATGTCGTCGTCCTCGACCCCCTGGCGCGCTGGAAAAATCTCATGGATCAGGCACGCCCGCGTGCCCGGCACCTTGTTGGCGGCAATGCACGCAGCCACGCCACTCCCGCAGATGGCCACGCCGCGATCCACCTCGCCGCGAGCAACTGCACGGGCCAAGGGCACCACAAAATCCGAGTAGTCATCGTCCTGCTTCGGCTGGCTGTCGCCAAAGTCGACCACTTCATAGCCAGCCTCACGCAACATCCTGACCAGATACTCCTTTAACTCAAATCCTCCATGATCGGCAGCGACACCGATGCGTTTCGGCGTCTTTGGCGAGAAGGTCGGAGGATCAGGCATGGTTTCTTTCCAGCAAGGCCCGTGCTCGCTTGCAGACGTTCTCAGCGGTCAAGCCGTATTCGCGCATCAGCACCGGTCCGGGCGCGGAGGCGCCGAAATGGTCGAGGCCAATCGCGTGGTCAAGTTGGCTGACGTAGCAGTGCCACCCCTGCGTAGCCCCTGCTTGCTCAGCGAACCGCGCTCGGACGGATGGGGGAAACACACCGAGCAGCGATATTCCTCCGCGCCACACCGGCGAGTGCCGTCTCCAAGTTGGAGACTCCGGCAGCATCGCAATGCCGGCGGTCGCAAAAGATGCTTTGAGTGGCGGCCCACCGATTTCAACGGTGTGCGGCATACTTGGCAAGTTCCTCCAGCAGGCTCCGCGCAGGCCTAGGAACCGCAACTTTGCCGTTAAGAATTTCATGGCGGTTTACATCGTGGCCATACATGGCTTGGTCTCCACTTTTGTCGGCTTGCACGACGGCGCCATCCAAGCTGACCCCGGCAAAAGCCCCTTTGCTGCGCGAATAGGTCAGGATCTCCGCATTGAGCTTTATGTCCGTGCCGGCGGCAGCATTTCTCCCCACCGGCCCGGCTGCCACAGAGGCGTCGGCTCCGAGCTTGAATTTGTCGCTCAGCAGGCTTTGCAAGGCGTGATCGTTCATAAAGAGCATCACCAGGTCGGTGGAAGAGCCCCCGATCTGATAACCCACGCTCCCGCCCTCAGTAGCCACAAACATGGGAGCGCTCCAGCCATGCCCGGTGCGACAGGTTGCCAGTCCCCTGCCGTAGTTGCCGCCGAATATAAAGGCAAACTTCACGTCCCCTGGAATGATGGCAATACATTTCGCCGTTTCCAGCAGTTCCTGGGGAATGCCTTGGTCAGGCGTTCTCATGATCTCCTGGAAGACCAGGGTAGCTTTTTGAATACGCCCAATGTCATCTTCGCGGTCCGACGCCAAAGCGGGCAGGACCAAACCCAGGCCCGCAACCAAAACGATCAACAAAGTTTTGGACATGATGTTTCTCCTCTTTTTTGACATGATTTTTCTCCTCCAAAGGTTCCACTTTCTTCAGGGCGGGTGAGAGCCCTGGTTATACAGCCTCTACGACCTGAAGCCGAAGTGCTTCGCGTGCCGATGATCCAGACGACCAACGGACCGGCTACCAATACCGGCCCGATGCCTGGAATGGCGAAGAAAGCTGCTCCGAACAACATCCCCCAGATACCACCCTAGAAGGCGCCCTGCTTGCCCCAGTACTTCATGCGGTCGCCGACGTTATTGTGCCGGCCCAGTCAGCAAGCGCTTGAGCGCCTCCATCGCCTTGCCGAATTTTTCCCAATCCCCCTGCTGCATTGCCTTCTGTGCCTCATCGAACTGCGTCCTCGCCTGGCCCAACTCCGGCGTTCCGCTGCGCGCTGGCGCTCCCTTCTGGGGTTGCTGCGTCCCGAAGACGGATTGGATAGCCTCATCGAGTGTAGGCTCCATCGCCACTTTGTCCCCCGAAATCACGATGACACGCTTGAGTTGGGGGAAGTTGGTGCCTGCCGCGGTGAGGTACACCGGCACCACATAAAGAAAGGAGTTCTCGATCGGTACCGCGATCAGGTTTCCACGAATGACTCTCGACCCTCTTTGGTCCCAGAGGGTCAGTTGCTGGGAGATCGTAGTGTTCTGATCGATCATTGCCTCGATTTGCATCGGGCCGTAGATCAGCTTCTCCTTGGGGAGTTGGTAAAAGAGCATCTTCCCGTATTCGGGGAAATCGCACCTGGCGGCCACCCAGGAGATCATGTTGTCTCGCTTCTGAGGCGTGAAAGGAGTCATGAGGAGGTACTCGAGCTGGTCGCTTCCTGGGAGCTTCATCAGGATGTAATAGGGCTGCATGGGCGCGACGTTGCCCGCATAGTTCTCTTGGGGGAATACCCAGAGGTCCTCCCGGTTATAGAAGACTTGGGGAACCGTCATGTGGAAAGTTCTGTACTGGTCGGCCTGGATGGAGAAGAGATCCTCCGGATACCGCAGATGCGTTTTCAGATCCGCCGAAAGCTGATTCAAGTCCAAGAAAACGCCCGGAAACGCACGCCGGTAAACCGCCAGGACGGGGTCGTTCGGATCCATGACGTAGAACCGGACGGTTCCGTCGTACATGTCCACAACGACCTTTACGGAGTTTCGAATGTAGTTCAGCCCTTCCTCAAAGCCCGCCGCGTAAGGACTGGAGTAGGGAAAGTGATCCGCGACAGTGTAGGCGTCCTGGATCCAGTACAGTTTGCCCTCGCTCACCACGGCGTAGGGATCATGGTCGAGGCGCAAGAACGGAGCGATCTGCTCCACACGCTCGCCAACACGCCTCCACATCTGAATCCTGCTTTCCGGCCGGAGATAGGAGGTGAACAGAATGTTGATGTCGGATTGAGTCCAGGCGAATAGCAGGCGCTTCCACAAGCTGTCCAGCGGGATACCTCCTGTTCCCTCGTAACTCGTGTAGACATTCTGATTCCCCTTGGGGTAGTCGAACTCTTTGGCGCCGGTCGCGACGATCCGATATCCCGGCATCGACTCGCCGTAGTAGATGGAAGGCTGGTTTATGGGCAGGCCGTAGGCGGATTCGGGCGGGATGTTCTCGAGAACGTACTGCGGAAACCCTCCCCCGACAGTCTTCGAGACGAAGCTCATGACCAAGCCGTAACCATGCGTGAACTGCAACTCCTGGTTAACCCAGGTTTGGGCTTCAGCGGGAAGCTGCGCGGAGAGCTCGCGGGCCGAAAGCATCACCTGATGATAACCATCCGGCAGGTGGTAGCGGTCCACATCAGCTTGGTAAAACTGATAATAGAGCCGTATCTCCTGGGCTTGTTGGTACATCTGGAGCAACGGGCGGTAGTCCCAGAGACGGATGTTCTGGATCGTGTCTTGATTTCTCGCTATCACCTCGGACGTCAGGTCGGCCAGCGCCGGGTAGGATGTTTCCTGGATCTTGTCGAGGCTGTAGGCCTCTCGGGTGAATTCGATGTTGTTCTTGAGATACGGGGTTTCGAGGGCCAGTTCGTTCGGCTGTACCCTGAACCTCTGCAAGAGGGCCGGCAGCAGCAAGACCGCGATGACGTACAAGGCCACGTATATTCCGAATCCGATAGCAACCGCTCTGAATCGCGGCCGGAAGAAATTGAGCACCAGCAGCGCGCATAGCGCCCCCGAGGCGCCGGCCATGATCCAGAAGGCGATCCGGGTCACATGATCCGCCGTATAGCCGGCTCCGTAAACTACTCCCTGAGTGGAGTAGAGGAGTTCGTAGTGATCCAGGTAAAACCCCCATCCCCAACTGGCGACCAGGGCGAAAAACAGGATGTACAGATGTGGAACGGCCTTCGCGCTCCGGCCCTCCATCTGTCCGCTGCGGCTGAACCGCAGTAACCCGAAGTACGCGTACAAGGCCAGGACGGCCAGGAGCGTGATCAGCGTCAATACGGTCAGGCTGATCTGCAAAAGCTCATAAAAAGGGAGACGGAACAGATAAAACCCGACATCGACCCCGAAGAGAGGATCGGACAACCCAAAGGATCCGCCATAACGAAAGCGGAGATACGTATCCCATTGTGCATAGAAGATGGCCGCAAAGAGTAGGGCGGCGGCGGCAGCGACCGTGCCCATGGTCAGTTTCAAAACCGTGGGAGAGATCTGGATGCCGAGTTTCTCAGCAACCGTAGACTCGCTGGTCAAATGACCCGAACGGAAAGTGTCGCCGTTTCTCGCCGCATGGCGAAGATTGACCCAGAGGTATAGAAGCGCGACAACGAATGCTACGCAAAACAGTTCCCACTGCAGGGCCAGGAGTGTCCAGAAGACGCCGGTGTAGCCGAGCTGCCGCATCCACAGCCCCTTCTGTATCCAGCCGGAGATGACCACCAGGAGAGCGATGAGTACGACCGCTGCAACCATGATGAGTTTCAGCCGACGGCCACGCCGGGAGGCTCTACCCTTTTCGTCGGCAAGCGGCCTTGGCGGCTCGCCGTGTGTTGGTTTATCGATCATTGTTCTACCCCCTTTTCCCTTGGTCCGAAACACGGACTGATATTGCGATCCGATGACGAATCCAACAGCTTGAACGCGTAAGCTCCCTTTGCCTTTTCGCGCGGCCATCCCTGCTCGTCAGCTGGTCTTTGTTTCACCGGGTCATTGGCAAAGTTGTCTTGCACAGCCTTTATAACGGGAGATGACTCGCGACGCTGTTAAAAACCGCTCAGAGTGGTGGTCAATATTGCTCAAATGGTAAGAAAAGCGACTGTGGTGGGAACGGGGACCGAAGCTCACGACGGGGAATACTGATTTTTATGTAGTGCAGGTCCCGTGTCATCTAGGAATCCCGTGCGCGCGGGCAACAAATTTGCTCGGCGCAGTGCCCACAACATAGGATGTGGAACCGGTCACCAGGGTCAGGGTTCCTTCACCAGAATCGGCGAACTCTTTGACCTCCTGCGGCTCGATACCCGCGGTAAAGTCCACACGATACCCAGGGCTTGGCCCGCGTTTTCGCTGCCGTTCAACGAAGCGTAACGCCACCCAAAGAGAGGCAAGACCGTCTTATTCCACGACCCAGGTCGTGAATCCTTTTCCCAGGCGGACGAGTTCGTCGGCTGGATTCGTTTGTAGATGCGCACGAAGCCAGGAGAGTGATCGCCGCCCGACGACAACGGTGTGACATCCACGCTCTCGCGCCAACGTAAGGATCTCTTTGGGTACATTTCTTCTGTCGCTCGGATAGCAGAAATGAACTTCGATTTCTCCACGCGCAAATCCCGCCCGGCGCAAATCTGCGTAGGCAAGTTCCAAAGACCCTGATAACTTTTTCTTCGTTGCGGACACCCAGAGATGCCGGCTGGCGCGTAGACGAGCTTCCAGCCATTCTTCCTTCTGGGGATCCTCAGCGCCCCCGGACTCCGTCAATCCAGCCGGTGGCGAGGGGAGAGTATGCGCCAGACAGACCCGAAAACCCCGGCGCCCGCCCAAGATTTGGGCCACGTACGCTACCGCTCGCATCGATGCGAGCGAATTGTCGACAACGACAAGTAGTTTGGTAATCGCCATCGCGGTTCTCCTCGAGCCTTTCGCTGGTTTCGAAGCGCAGCGAAGAGCAGGTTATGAGGTCTCGACGACCTTGCGCCCGGCCTTTGTCGACTCGCCTGGGTGTGCCATCCATAGCCTTAAGCGGGTTTTGGTGGGATGACCTGTGTCTTGCCCTGATCCTCATGGGTGTGCACTGGCCTCTCGGGGTGGTCGTCGGCATCCTCCACACCTTCCAGGATCCCGGCCTCGTAAGCCTGATCAGTGTCGGCGAGTTCTTCGACGGTCTCTTCAGAAGAGTCCGCATCTTGTGAGAGACCTTGAGTATCACCTGATTGCCCGGCGCTGTCCGAGCCCACCTGTCCAGGATCGCTTCCGAGTTCATCGAACTGCGCTTCGTTATCGCGCAAGAAACGTTTCACCATGAAAACCTCCATAAGACGCCTAGAATAGAGGGCCAAATCGTGTCCACAGATTGGGACAGCCTTCATCAGCCCTTCGCGATGAGACTTCTTGGTCGCGATGGTGATAGTTGAGAATGGCTATTCCGAGGACCTCATGCACTGCGAGGAGAGCAAATCGATGGATGGCAGCGTCGCCTCCGCCATCGGTTGTGTTTCCCTGATGCGCCTTGAGGAGCTACCACGCGAACACGCGGGCGCCGCCACCCGATTGGCGGACCCGCCCGGTTTGGACGGAACTACCGCCTGTGGGAGTCACGTTCTCGCCAGTCGTACTGGGAAGATTCAGTTCGCCGCCGGTGAGCTCTTCGACCTCTACGGGACTATGGCGGTTCATGATCTCAGCCGCGGCGTCGATCTTCTCGTCCGTCCCGCTCGCGAAAACGAGGACTCCTCCACCCCGCACTCCCTTGACGTAGGCTTCCGCCTCCGGCCCGCTTGCCCCGATCCTCCGGAGGTCCCGGTTCAGACTCACCTCGAAGTCGATGTTTGGGGTGCCCATGACCCCACTGCCCTTCATGTCCAGCGACTCCCTTAGAATGCGGACGTCGTTCTGGGGGAAACCACTGGCCTCAAGATCGCGGACGACTTGATCGGCCACGCCCGGATTTTCAAACAGACCAACTGCAGTTTTCGACATATTGCACCTCCGGCTAAAGTTTGCGTACAGCCCAAATTGTTAAGGCTCTTGATTCGTATATTCTCCTTGCGTACTGGGAAGCACGTTGTCCACCTGACGGGAGCCATGATTCTTCCATCAATCAACCTTTGCTCGCCTTACGGCCGCTCGGTTGCTCAGATTGTTGCAGCCAATAAGCCGGCCGGCCGTAGTAGCCGTAGAGCCTATTCTCATACTCGCGAGTGATTGGCATGGACTCGAAGTACTCCGGGCCGTTCTTGATGGTTTCCCGCGAGAGGTGTACGAAGACTTTGGAGTCCCGCCAACTCACCTGTTCGATCCATTGGGGTGACACCAGCACCTTTTTGCCAGGCCACCAATTCCGCGTATCCACCTCAAGGTATCGAATCGCCCAGGTTTCATCATCGACGATGAAGTCCGCCACGTGACCGATCTCACCCTCAGCCGCCTCGATGTGATAGCCTTTCACTTCATTGGTGCTGCGCAGATGTGAATCGGCCGACTCTTTTCCCGCCCTGGCTTGCAACGCCTCCGCATGTGTCACAGCTTCCTTTTGAACAGTCAAGCCTGCCGGGTAGGACGCACGACCCCACAGATAGGGCCCACCCCAATAATAGGGGTAACCGTAATACCCCATGTACAAGGCCTCGTGCTGCCGTGAAACGGGTTTGTGCGTATCGATGGGGGGGCTGTCCTCGATCTGCTTTGTGGTCAGCGACACATCGAGTTGCTTTGATTGCCACTCCGTCTGGCGGAGGGCCATGGGCGAGACCAGCACAAGCCGGCCGGGAAGCCAACCCCCGGTATTGACCACGAGGTAGCGGATGGCCCAGCTCTCATCGTCGAAATAGAACTG
>DLMI01000075.1:0-10594 GCA_002478145.1 Acidobacteria bacterium UBA7540 | reverse complement strand
TGACATTTCTTAACATCGGTTTATCCTCCTTGGCATTTTGTAACTTAACCCAGCTTTGGTTGATGAGCACGAACTCGCCACAATCCCAATCATTGGGAGGTCGAGGCGCCTTTGCTTCACCACTTTTAAATAGCCCTTCGTCGATAAGTGGCGACAAGTCGGCCTTGAATTCGAGCAGCTTCCCAAGAGTTGATAACCCTCAAGCTGCGCCGCGCCGGCGCAATTGGGTTTCCAGCACCCACCCGAGGTCATCCGGCTCCGGCCTTTCGAGATAGTCCACGGCGCCTAGGTCCATCGCTTCCAGATAGCAGTGGATGTCCAGGCAGCGCGCCACCACGACAATGGGAATATTCCGATGCATCTCTGCAGCTCGCTCCAGAACGCATCGTCCCTCAAAACTCGCGCTTCCCTGGCCGACGATGGCGAAGTCGAAGTCTTCCATCTCGACTCGACGGGCTCCTTCTTCATAGGAACTGCACATGACGAAATCGTACCCGAGGGCCGACAGTATGCCCCCGTAAGATGGGAACTCCCGGAGGTCGTCGCAGACCAGCAATGCCCTTCCCGTGTTCACATCGCACCTCCCTCCCCTCGGCCTCGTTTGTGAGCTGCGGGCTGGGGAAATGACATCGAAATGCAAGACCGGGCAATTAACGCAGGATTATCTCGCACTGACCGCGGCGTGTAGTGCAACTTCCGCCGGGCGCGTCGTCTGCAAAATATCCTTCACCTTGGCCACCTCGGCCGACGTGCCGTGGGCCAGGACGAGGAACTTGTCGGATTTGAGCGCCGCCTCATATTTCACGACGCTGTCCTTAGGGATGCCAATGCTGTACAGCCCCGCGCCGAGCGCGCTCAATCCGCCTACTACCACGGCGCCCTCGAGAGCGCCGACAATCCAGGCGACGAGAGGGCCGGCTACCAAGACCGGACCGAGGCCTGGAATGGCGAAGAAAGCGGCTCCGAACAACATCCCCCAAATCCCACCCCAGAAGGCGCCGAGCTTCCCCCAGTGCTTCATGCGGTCGCCGGTATTGTAGTATCCTACGACCTGCTCTTCGGTGTGATAGTCCCTGCCGACGATGGACAGTTTCTTCATGTCAAACCCAGACTTCTGAAGTTCCTTCACGGCTGCCTCTGCTTGGGTGTGGCTGTCGTAAATGGCTACAACTGCGTTCGTTCCTGGCATGGCTTATTCTCCTTTTTCTGTTGATCGGATTGTGGTGCTTGTCCGACTGATTTTCATTTTTGACCTGAATTAACGAGAACACTCTTCTTGTACCGTCCAGACGCCGTCGCCGCGCGGGCAAAGTGATGGTCTCCGGCAACGAGCCCATATATTTATAGGTGAAGGCGTTTGCTATGGCTGTTAAATACCGCACACCGTGCTGGTCAAAAGTGCTCATCATCTCTTTGACGAGGGCCTAATGTGTGATCAGGGAGGAGATTCGCCAAAAAATACGCGTGACCGAAAGGCTCAGACCATCAACCGCCGTAAATGTGCCGAAGCGGCGAGTAAGACTTTTGATGTCCAGAACGATGTCACTCATAAGAAAACCGATGAGGCCCGAGGTCAAGCCAACTCCACCACCATCTTGCCCATATTCTGCCCTTGGAAAAGACGGATGAAAGCGCTCCACCGCTTAGCATGGCAGTCCAACGGCTCCGGTATTACCGACATCGGTTACAGTATGCTATTCGCTAAGGATCACGCTCAAGAGGCCATTGTTAACCGTCAACGCGCCGTTTTGCGTGTAATCGATAAAGCCCAGCGTCCGGAACTTGTTCATGAAATAATTGACCCGCGGCCGGGCGGCCCCGACCATTTGGGCCAGGTGTTCCTGATTGATTCCGGGATGGACCGTTTCGGTTCTGCTTTCCTTGCCAAAATGCGCCAGCAATAAGAGAATCCGGGCTAGGCGCTTCTCGGTGGAGTTGAAAAGTTGGTCGACCAGATCCTCTTCAAATCGAATGTTGCGGGAAAGTAGGTGGGTGATGAACAATTCCGAGAGGCCGTGCTGCTCGTGGAGCAGACGCACCATCAGCGCCTTCTCGATCCTGTAAAGAGTGCAATCGCCCACGGCGAAAGCCGTCGAGAGGCGCAACGGCTGGCCGGCAAGGCATCCCTCACCGAAGAACTCGCCGGCGTCCAGAATAGTGACGATCGCTTCCTTGCCTTCTTGGGATGTTACCGCCAGCTTCACCTTGCCACGTTGGAGATACCACACGGAATCCGCAGTGTCTCCCTGCACGAAGATCGTGCGGCCCGCGCCGAATTCTAGAACGCTTTTCCCGCGCGAGATTCCGGCGAGGAATGCTGTCCAATCGACGGGCGGAGTCTTACCGTTTGCTGCAGCAAGGGTAGGCTTACCTTTGCCGTTGGCCTTGACAACTTTAGGCTGGCTCTTCTGTTTCTGTGGCGTCATAACAACCTTTCTATTCTTTTCTTCTTACGTCATAGCAAATCGCTCCCGCCCGGCGAACGCCCTTACTGAAGGTTCTGAGAAATCAACAGGGCAAAGAATTCGCTCAATCCGTGATCTGTCTGCTCCTTTAGGCAGAAATTGCGCGCCCCGAGTTCGACTTGGGCTTCCGCGCAGGCTCAGGGCATCTGCGGAACGCTGTGCCTAGAATCCACTTCACGTCATTGGTCCGATACGGGTAGGCAATAAAGTCAAACGCCCCGCGATTCATTACGTCCAAATAAACGGCCGGATCGTAGAGCGGTGAGCACACAATCACAGGGGTACTCAGCCTCCCCGAACCCATGGCACGAGGAAGGTCGTCGAAGCTGCCGCCGGCAAACGCGGTGTCACAAAATAATACGTCGGGCGCTTCCGATTCCAGGACCGCCCGGACGTCGGCTGCGGTCGAACAAAAAATCGGCTCAAGACCGCATGCTGCAAGAACCTGAACAAGGGATTCCCGGTTTTCGCGGTCGGAGATTGCCACCAAAGCTCTTCCGGCTTTAGTCATAACCGCCTTTCCCTAGAACGCCTTTCGCCCGGATGCGGCCGCTTACCCTATGCTCCCCGCGTTAGCTCGCTAGCCCCTCTCCAAACAACGCAACCATTTCGGTCAGGTGCATCGCACGCCAAGTGGAATCGATTGGCGTCGTTCAACACTGCCATAATGGATGACCTCATTTGGTTGGAACGGGTCATAGAGCAACGCTGATTTGACATCTTTGCGGATTTCGTCGTCCGACCTCGATGAAACCTTTAGTTCGATGGTATTTACTACCCTGCGCACACCGGAGAGGGGCGCAGCAGCCGGACGAGGCGACGGACCTGGACCGCCGACCCCGGATAGCCCCGACTCTTCAGCATTTCGTGCAGCCGCGTGGCGCGCAAGCTCCGCCCTATCGAGCACCGATTGCGAAACCACCATGCCATCGGCGATCAACCGATCAGGCTTGGGCCTCGCTCAGTACCAGTAGCCTGGAACCCATGTCCAGCCCCACCAACGTTCGCTCCAGTGGCCAGGGATCCACGTGGCCCCCGACCACGGCTGATCAAGCCAATAGCCGTGATCCCACTGCCAGTCACCACCGTCCCAGTAGTAGTCGCCGGGCACCCAACTGGTGCCTACGCGAGCCGCCTTGGGAACCACCTCTGCCTTCGACGCAGGCTTCGGTTTGGTGGTCTGGTGAACTGCCACCGCTGTGATTTCCTTGTCCGGGTGGCCCTTGCCCTTCATTACCACCTTCGGTTTCACCGAACTCTCGGTCTGGGCAACCAGGTCGGTCGCCGGCCAAGCAAGAAGGACTGTGGCGGCGAGGAGAACAAAGAGAATAGTTGCCAGCTTCTTTAACATCGTCTAACCCCCCTTCTTTTTCAGACTGTCCCAAACCGACATATAAATAGCGGTTTGGGTCCGAGTCGCATAACAAATACTCCGCGCGCGGGCTTAGACTAGGGTGTTTCGAGCAAGAAGGTGTGACCTTTCCATATCTTTTTTGTGACTTTTCGTTCCTGTCACGCCTACGACGGGTCGAGTGAAGACCTTGAGGGGAGTTCAGCAGCGAGACAGCCAGCCGAAGCGGCGGGTGGCCGGGGTAGGTAGCGTACCGATTCGTCGGTGTTGCAAATACCAAGTCGTGGTGATAGGCGTTAGCCTCTCCTCTGGCATCTCTATGAATGGACCGGTAATACGGTGTCTAAGCTGCCGTGATGGTGGCAGGAAATTTGCACTAAAACGGACTTGCTGATCCAAAAACAGGGAAGCCGAAGCCGGGCGCGGGTTAGCCGCTTCTGCTTTCGTTGCGAGGGGTTCCAGTCGAGCGCTATGTCCTTTGTCAACAAGCTGTTAGCTTGTCGATGCTCGCCTTTTTGAATGGAAGCGCATCGACCTTCGAGATCGGCAGAGTTGCCCCCCCACCTTAAGAGGGCATTCCTTGGCTCAAGAGAGTCGCCAGGAGCCGCGATATAGTCGATACACGACTCCATCTAGGGTTGTCCGCAAGCGGAACTGTTTCCACAATGGATAGCCTGAACGAAAATAGCTAACCCCAATGCGGGGAAGCGCATGCGAGATTCCGGTGCGACCATATCGTGTACAATATTGCTGAGTGCGTCGCCATTGTGCGGGACAGGATCTGAGTAGATGGCGAGATGAGAAGGTTTCAATCATTCCGGCTCGATACCGCAAACCAGTGCCTGTGGCATGGTGAAGCTCGGACTGACCTCACCCCCAAGGCTTTTGGCGTGCTCCGTTATCTGGTGGAACACGCCGGGCGGCTGGTCAGCCAGGACGAGCTTCTGGAGGCGCTCTGGCCCGAGACCTATGTCAATCCAGAAGTTATAAGAAAGTACATCAAGGAAATCCGGAGGGTGCTGGGCGACCACGCCGACAAGCCGGTATTCATTGAAACCCTGCCTAAGCGGGGATACCAGTTTGTGGCTCCAGTCATCGAGGAAATCACTGCTCAGCCATTCGACTTGCCAACGGAGGCGGTGAAAAAGATCGTGGGCCGCGAACCGGCCATAGCCGAGTTGGACCGCTGTCTTCGAAAAGCCCTGCGGGGGGAGCGGCAGATCGTTTTTATCACGGGGGAGCCGGGCATCGGAAAAACCACGCTGGTCGACGAATTCCAACGACGGGCTGCCGCCAACGTACTCTCCCTTCGTATTGCCCGTGGGCAGTGCGTGGAAGGCTACGGAGGCAAGGAACCGTACTACCCGATGCTGGAGGCGCTCGGTGGGCTATGCCGTGGTTCGGGAGAAGAATCCCTTGTCCACAGGTTGGCCGCGCAAGCTCCTACCTGGCTGGTGCAGTTTCCCGCACTGGTGAAACGCGAACACCGCGACATGCTGCAGCGGGAGATCCTTGGCGCCACACGGGAGCGCATGCTGCGGGAGATCGGTGAGGTGTTGGAGACGATCACCTCGGAAAACCCGCTGCTGCTGGTTTTCGAGGACCTACACTGGGCGGATGCCTCCAGCGTCGATCTCATCTCGGCCCTGGCACGCCGACGGCCGCCCGCCAAGTTGATGGTCATCGGCACCTACCGCCCGGTGGATGCGATCGTCTCGGAACATCCCTTGAATGTTCTCAAGCAGGACCTGCTGGTTCATCAGTTATGTCGCGAGATCGCTTTGGAGCCGCTGCGCGAAGCCGAAGTGGCCGAATATCTCGCGGCCGAGTCATCGGGAGCCAGCCTGCCGGACGGTTTGGCCAGCCTGCTGTACCGGCAATCGGAGGGCAATCCGTTGTTCATGGTGGCGACACTGAACCACATGACCGAGCGGGGCCTGATCTCCCGGAATAAGGGAAGCTGGCAACTCCGGGTCGCTCTGAAGGGAATCGATCTGGAGGTGCCGAAAAGTTTGCAACAGATGATCGAAGTCCAGATCGACCGCCTGAGCACTGAGGAGAAGCGGGTGCTGGAGGTAGCAAGCCTGGAGAGCATCGGACGCTCCCGGTTCTCGGTCGCCGCCAGAGCCGCGGTAATAGGCCTGGACCCGGAAGTGTTTGAAGACGTGTGTGAAACGCTTTCACGGCGGCATCGCATTGTGCGCTCGGCCGGCTCTGAGAAGCTCGCAGATGGAACGGTCTCCGCATGCTACCGGTTTGTGCACGTGCTTTACCAGGAGGTGTGCTATCGGCGAATTGCCCCGGGACGCAGAGCCAAGCTGCACAGGCGATTAGGAGAGTGGGCTGAGGCACACTGGGAACGAGTGAACGAGGCCGCGGCCTCGCTCGCGGGTCACTTCGAACAGGGCGGAGATTGGGTGCGTGCCATCAAGTACCTGAAGCTTGCGGCGGATACGTCCGGGCGGCGGTTTGAACCTCGGCAAGCCACAGCCATCCTGGACCACGCTCTCGAATTGGTGAGCAAGCTGCCCGAGGCCGAGCGAACGGTAAGCGAAATCGAGATTCTGGAGAAGCTGGCGGTGATTTACACGGTGCTCAGCGACATGCGCGCCATCGAAACCTATGAAGCTCTGGCTGCACGTGCAGCTCATGATGGCCTGGTCGATGTGGAGGTGCGCGCGCTCATCGACATGGCGTGGCCGTTATCGTGGACCAGTTCTCAGCGTTCGCAGGAAGTCCTGGAACGGGCGCTTCGGCTCAGCGGCCGACAGGGCGATGCGCTCCTGCGGGCAAGGGCGCGTGCGAGCTATTTTGCCCTGCGCCTGTGGCTAGGGTGGAATCCTCGCGATGTGGAGGAGTTCCGCAATGCATTCGCGGAGATTCTCAACTCAGATAACCGCCGCATACTCGCCCCTTATTTGGCCGACTGGGGCTTCATAAGCTGGATCTCCTCCGAATACCGCGAAGCGCGCCGGAACTTGATCGAGAGCCGTGTCATCCTGTTCGAGACAATGGAGGAGAACCCCTATCTAAGTACTACGCATCTACGGGCCCAAGTCGCCCTGACCTGGAGTCTTCTGTTTCTGGGAGAGTGGGGCGAGGCGCTGAGAAAGATGGAGGACTCAATTGCCATGTTGGACAAGAACGCCGACCATTACTGGTGGCAGGCAGTGCACCTCCACCGAGCCTGGGTGCATCTGCACGCCATGGACTTTGCCGGCGTGCTGGCGATTTGTAACTCCACGCTCCCATTGGTCAGAGATCCAGCGCTTGGCCCCGCGCCTGACTATCCAACTCCGTATCGAATCATAATCCGGATGTGCCTGTTTCTGACGGGCTCAGCGGAGACGGGTTTAGGAAACTATGAAAGCGCGCTTGAGCATTTGTTGGCGCGGGCAGACATGGATCGGCCGTCGATCATGTTTGACTGGTACTGGCGCATGCCACTCGAATCTGCTCTCACAGAACTTTGGCTGGCGAAAGGCGATCTGGCCCAAGCGCGACCGCAGGCAGAAAGGTTTCTGAAGATCGCGTTGGCGACTGCGGAACACACGTGGCAGGCCCTGGCTTGGGAAGTGAATGCGCGGGTCGCGATGGCGGCAGAGGAGTGGAACCGCGCGGAGGAGTGCATCATGAAGGCCTTGTCAACGATGGAAGGATACGAAGTCCCGCTGGCTGCCTGGCGGGTTCATGGAACCGCGGCCGAGTTTCACGCACGCGCAGGAGACAACGATTTAGCCGAACACCACCGGGAACTCAGCCGTGCAACGATTCTCAAATTGGCGAACTCCCTCGGACCGGAAGGGCCACTTCGCACAACATTCCTTTCGGCGACGGACGTAAGTAGAGCCTTTGGGGACTCTGCGGCAACCCCCGCGGATGCTGGGGGTCTTGCTTGAAAATCATGCGGTTGTGAACACCATGTCTTCCGGGAGCTCGCAGAATTGCCCGATGAAGGCGAGGTTCTTCGAGTGTTCCGGTACGACCTGGGGACGATCGTCCTTGGCCCGACGCAGAAACTGACTGGTGATGAAAGGCATCATGCACGGGATGCAGGTTTCGAGTATCTTATGTGTATGGTCCCCAACCCCAAGGCGGCCTATGATCTCCGTCATAACCTCTCTACCTGCGCATGCCGACATCGGTTTCGTCACGAAGTTGCCCGGTTTATCGACGAACAGGCCATAGCCCCAAAAAACTTGAACGTCCGCGGCCTGCCCGATGAAATGGGGCTGGTGAGGTAAGACGATTGAGGCTAACCAGCAGGATTCCGGAAAGGTAATAAGCCCGCCCTCTCCCGGGACGTTGCCCGTGAGATCCCGAACGAGCCGGAAGAAGGTCGGGTCGTGGAGAGTGGTGGTGAATGACAGCCACTTCGATTCCTCAATATGTTCGGTGAAGTTAGCGGGACGACCGAACTGCGGCCTGCGGGCGGCAATCTTTTCCCAAAGAGTCCAGGAACCACCGTCGGATTTGCCCTTCAGGACTGGAGCCGAGTCCATCGAGCCGAGACTGAAAGACTCGGTCATCCCTGAAAGCGGACCTCAGGATATCGTCCGCACTTTTTTCTGCGGCTTGGCGGGATGCTCTCGGTGCTTTGGCATCAGTATTGATAAGTCGCCAAGGCGTGTTTAGGAACCGCTCTCGGTCTTACCGGCCATTTGGCTGTCTCACCCGTTGGGGAAGCAGGGCGCCCCGCGCCGATCGTTCACGTTTGAAATATCGAAGATCAAAAATAAACCATAACCTTGCAAAACGGCACAGTTTAGGTGACAACAGCGCGGGAAAGGAGCGCGTTCGTCATGAACTTCGTCTGCGCACATCTGGGTGACATACACTTGGAAGAGGATCACTACTTCGCCGACACGACTCGATGTCTGGAGTGGTTTGTGGCGGACGCGGTGCAATCGCATACCAACCTGTTCGTCGTGAATGGAGATCTGACGACCTACAAGGCGACCATCAAAGAACGCAACGTCTGGGTAGACATGTTGATCCGGGTGGCCAACCAAGCACCGGTTCTGCTTGTGGCTGGGAACCATGGGGCCGAGCTTGATGACGACCTGTATGTCCTCGCGAAGGCCAAGGGCACTCACCCCATTTTTCTATGCACGGAACCCGAATTCATCGAGCTTGATGACGTTTCGATTGCGGTATTCCCTTATCCGCGCAAGGCGGAGTTTGCGGGGAGCCCGGAGGAAAGCAACCTTTCCGAGGCCTTCGTCCGACGGCTCCAAGAATTCAACGAACGGTTTTCACGGCGGCCCGGCTCTTTTAGCCTGTTCTTCGGCCACTTCGGTGTCGTCGGGGCCAAGGTGAGCAGCGGGCAGCCCCTGGTCGGCCAGTGCGCCGAGTATCCGCTTGATCCGCTACGTGGCTTGCAGGCCCAGTATGTGGGGCTCAGTCACATCCACCTCCGGCAGCAACTGGCCCCCCGAGTCTGGTATGTGGGATCGTTGTCTCGGTGCGACTACAGTGAGCAAGAAGACAAGGGGTATCACTTGGTCACATTGAAGGAGCCGGTTCTAAGGCCTGACCTATCGGACCTTGATGTCCAGTTCCGATTGTCGCCAACGCGCAACATGGTGGAACTCCGGGCAGTCTATGAGAACGGTGAATTCCACTTCAAGAATCCTCTGGACCCAGCGCGTCTCAATGATGCTCGCGTGAAGCTGGTGGTGACGGTGGCCAAAGGGCTCCATGAATCGCTGAGTCGCGAGGAACAAGAGAGGCTGCGGGAGCAATTACTCAAAGCCAATCCCGCCGAATTGAAAGTTAAGATCGAGCACGAGCCGGAAGGCCCGACCGAGATTGTGCCACTCAGACTGGCCAAGACGGCTGAAGACAAGCTGCGGGCATACTGGGCCATCAAGGGCGAACCTCCTGTAGAGCGGCAGGAACGGCTGCTCGCCAAGCTTGCGCAGATTGAGTCATCTGTGCTCACTCAATCGCGGCAAACCTTCCGGTATCGCTAACCGCACTCACAACCCCACCGCCAAGATCAGAGGGCTTCGGCCCTCTCCCAACGCCAAATGCGAACCAGGCTTGCGGCTACCGCGGCCAGGCTGTCACAGCCCGGCTAGAAAACCCCATCCATCGGGCAGAGCAAGGGCCGGGCAGGTTCGCTTTTCAGTCGGCGTTTCGTTCGGTGGTGAATTGTAGGTTGTCACGGTAGGTGAAAACGCGCCTATTGATATCAAAGGATTTGCAGCGCGTGATGTCAGAATTCATGAGAATTCGTGTCAGGATTCCTGAAAAGATCCTACGGTTGTGTCACGGTTGTTGAAATAATCCTACGATTCAATGGGTGCGATAGCGGAGATCAGCTTCCGCCGACCCGGGTCTGGCCACGCAATGCCAGTGTAAGAACACGTAGGTGAGCCAGCCATTTAGACCTCCGCCGCCAGCGGCCACAATACTGCCAAGTAGGAATATTTCACTTTCTGTGACACGAATTTTCAACAACTCTGACACAGATTTTCACTAATCGTGACAACCTACATGAATAGGGCTTAACCGGCGTCGTTCAATTACGAGGAGTAAAAGCGTGAAAATCCATCAGCTTAACTTGTGCGGTATTACGGAAGCTTTTCCCGGCCCGGTCAGCGTGGATTTCGAGGCGCTGGGCCCCGGCCTTATTGCGCTTGTGGGTCAGAACGGTGCCGGGAAGTCCACTCTGATCGGCTCGGTCTTTGCAGCGTTGTTTCGCCAACTGCCCGGGCAGAAGCGCTCCCTGTACGAATTTTGCACACACCTGCGCTAACGACCAGATCATGAG
>DLMI01000069.1 GCA_002478145.1 Acidobacteria bacterium UBA7540 | reverse complement strand
CCCGTGATCTGAGCCACCAGGCCGGGGAAGGAATCGGAAGGTTTCGAAGTCAGCGCTTGCAGGTAATGCACTCCGGTGGCCGAAAGTGACGCCAGATGCGGACAGTAGGGGTCATTTCCGGAAGTCGGAACGCCCTTGGCGCAATTTGCAAAATCCAGCGAGTGCATGCCATCAATGCTGATGAGTAAAACATGGTGAATCTTGCTGTTTGTTTGCGCGGAAGCCGTTAGAGAAAACAGACTCGCCAGCGCCAAAGCAACCAGCCAGGGGGAGAGAAAACGACGAGCAGACATCTTTATCCTCCTTGGACATCTTAAGTTAGTTAGGCCTTCGACAACTCAGGTCTGAGTATTTGCCATGTCCCGGACGCCAAGGTTAATAGAAGATGAATACTAGATTAAGAAATCGTAATAATCGGGACGCTCGGGAGCAGGGTGCGTCTTTTGACGGCCTCGCAGTTTTGTCGGAACCGGTCTGTAAGTGCGAACCGGTAGACGAAGCCAACGGTGAGAAAGGCGAGGCTTTTACGGAGAAACCAGTGTACCGCCGAGAGGGACGGGGGCCAGGTCAACCCAGTGGTGTTGCGCTTCCTCTCGAACAAAGGTGAGCCGGTCGAGCAGGATGCGCCGGCTGCCTGCATACTCCTGCCAGCGTTGGCGAGCAATCTCCAAAGCTTGTTCCGCCTCTTCTTCTGTCGGCATTTTCACGACCGTCAAGTGAGGCGTATAGGGCCACTCTTCGGCAAAGGCTAGCACCTGCGTGTTCAACTGATCGTGCAACTCTCGCAGCCTCGATTCGGCATGAGCCACGCGGATGTAAACCGTAGGAGTTGTGGGAGCAAAGGTTCCCATGTCGCCTAACGTTACCTCAAAGGGCTCGGCTTGGCCGCAGATCCTCGCCAGCACCACCAGTGCCGCATTCTCCGTTCCTTGCAGAGGCCGCGGCGGCAGAAGAGTGAGATGAGCTGCAAGATGGGGCAAAGCCGGATGCAGTTCCCGCCGGAGGTTCTCCACGAACTCTCCCACGGGACTTTTTAGATAGGCGACTAAGGCATACCGCAAGCTCGGCATATACAGGGAAAAATTATAGCGCGTTCCGTCGTTTATAATCGGAACAGATCGTTGATTCGGAAGAGTCATCAATAGTTGACAAAGTCGGGGCGTAGCGCAGCCTGGTAGCGCACCTGCCTTGGGCGCAGGGGGTCCGCGGTTCAAATCCGCGCGCCCCGACCAATTTCTCTTCAGTTTGTTTTATCTCCATTCTCGCATCAGTCGCAATGAAGCCTCAGGGCACGATGACAGCGGCCCCGTTAATGGCGTCATTCTTGACGGCGGCGAGCGCTCCGTTGGCTTCTTCCAGAGAAAACACGGTCACCATTGGCTGCACCCGAATGTCGGCAGCGATCTTGAGAAAATCTCGCGCGTCGGATCGAGTCATATTGGCGACGCTGCGGATTTGGCGCTCGCCCCACAGAAGGCGGTCGTAGTCGAACTCAGGAATTCGGTCGAGATGGATCGCGTTGATGGCAACCACGCCTCCTTTGCGCAAGCTGGCGAGCGCGGCGATCACCACGTCTCCGCTGGGGGCAAAGGTCACCGCACGGTCGAGTTCGACTGGCGGCTTGTCCGTTTCAGAGCCCACCCACTTGGCGCCTAAAGATTCAGCCAACTGACGATGCGAAGCGCCGCGTGTCGAGACATACACCTCGCAGTTCCATGAGCGCAGAACCGCGATCGCCAGATGAGCGGATGCGCCAAAACCGAATAGTCCAACCCGGTCGCCCGGTTCAACGCCAGCCACTCGCAGGCTACGAAAGCCAATGATCCCGGCGCACAGGAGAGGCGCAGCATGCAGGTCGTCCAGTTCTGGTGGGAGTGCATAAACAAAATCGCTGCGAGCGACAGCATACTCCGCGTAGCCGCCGTTGACGGTGTATCCGGTAAAGACCGGCGAGTCGCACAGATTCTCAAGTCCGCGAAGGCAGTACGGGCAGTTTCCGTCAACACCGCCAATCCAGGAAACACCCACGCGCGAACCCAGGGGCAACTCGGCGGTTGCTCCGTCGATAATATCTCCCACAATTTGGTGGCCGGGGATGAGGGCCTCCTTCCGGGGCGGCAATTCGCCTTCGATGATGTGGAGATCCGTACGGCAGACGCCGCAGGCGCGGACGCGAAGGAGAACTTCACCGGGAGCGGCCTTCGGCTTGGGAGTTTCTTCAATCCGAAGAGGTTGCTTCGCGATTCTGAGGACGGCGGCTTTCACTGGCTGGCCCTACGGAGTAGAACTGCTCTTGATCTCACCATAGGATACCGCCTCGCGTTGGCTCTGCTCAAGCTGGCGGCATCTTCGGGAAGCCCAGCCACTCTCGCCGGGTTACGCAGACCAATTGACAAAGCCGCTTTATAGATCAATAATGACAGTGTCATGAATGATCTAATCATACTTGGCCTGCTCTTCCATGGTTCCAAGCACGGCTACCAGCTGAAGCGGGAGGCGGGATTCATGCTCGGGCACGGGGACATGCACAACAATCTCGTCTACCCGCTGCTGCGCCGATTCACCACAGCAGGCTGGGTGACTAGAAAAAAGGTCCCAGGGGAGCGCGGCCAGACCCGTCAGCAGTATGAGTTGACGGCAAAGGGGCGGCGTGAGCTTATCCGCAGGTTGGCAGAATTTAGCGGCGACGATGTCCGCTCCGAAGCGGCTTTCAGTACGCGGGTAGGCATGTTTGGGCTGCTGGAGAAGGATACGCGGGCGCAGATTCTGAGAAAGCGGGAAGCTTACCTTCACGAAAGGGAGGAACGGTTGACGACTCTGAAAACGAATGTGGAAGTAGGGACGTACGGCGCAGAAGCCATTGGATTCTTGCGCGAACGAATTCGTTCGGAAATCGCTTGGATCAAACGCCTGGAAGGAATGCTAAGGCGGCATGGGAACCGCGGACGCTAGACCGCAATCTTGCAGGAGATAGAAGGATGCAAAGTACAGTCTTGTGGCGAGTCGAGATGGTCCCTTGGTACACATTGGGGCTTTACTGGACTGTAAGCGCTCTGCGGGTCAAGAGAACGCGAGCGAGAGAACCAATTGCAGCGCGCCTTTACACGGCCTTCCTCGCGGCGGCTTCATTCGCCTTGTTGTTTTCCAACGACCTGCGGTTTGGCCGCTTGGGCGAGCGATTTCTGGTGCGCGACCCCTGGCTGGAAGCTGTAGGAACAGCTTTAACCTATGCAGGAGCTGCGCTCGCCATTTGGGCACGCTGGAGCCTGGGCGGGAATTGGAGCGCCGAGGTTAGCGTGAAGACGGATCACCAATTGATTCGCTCGGGACCGTATGCCCATGTGCGCCATCCGATCTATGGCGGGCTCCTGCTGGCCGTCATTGGAACGGCAGTCGTGATCGGCGAGTGGCGGGGATTGCTGGCGATTTTGATCTGGTCCGTCGGCCATACCCTAAAAGCGAAGCGGGAAGAGGCAGTGATGATGGCGACGTTTGGGGACCAATATCAGCGGCATCGGAGAGAAACCGGATTTCTGCTGCCCAGACTGTAGAAAGGGTGGCTCACCCAACCCACTTCGATGGATCGCGGACTGCTTCCGCCAAATCATTCAGGAACATCGCAGCCCGGGCGCCGTCGGCGGCACGGTGATCGCAGGATAGCGTCAGCGTCATCATCGGACGAACCGCGGGTTTGCCGTCCACGGCGATTACGCGATCGGCAATGCTGCCCACGGCAAGAATCGCAGCTTGCGGCGAAGTAATGATCGCGCTGAACTGGTCCACGTGATACATGCCAAGGTTGCTGATGGTGAAGGTGGCATCGGCAATATCGGCGGGACGCAGCTTCCCTGCCCGCGCACGTTCGGCCACGTCGCGACGCTGGGTTGCAATTTCCGCGAGGGTCGCAATATTTGCGTTGGGGATTACTGCGGCGACTACGCCGTCGTTCACCGCAACGGCGACGCCCATGTTCACGTGATCGTGACGGCGGATGCCTTCGGCGGTCCAGCTCGAATTCAGGCGTGGATGCTTAAGCAGCACGCGCGCCGCCAGTGCGACCAGCAGATCCGTATGCGTGATGCGGATATTGTGCGTACGTTCGATCTCTGGAACGAGCTTTCCGCGATATTGGTTGAGCGCGCTGGCTTCAATATCACGCGTGACAAAAAAGTGCGGAACGCTGGTCCAACTCTGCGTGGTGCGCTCGGCCATCAGGCGACCGAGAGTACTGGGCACTTCGATGTTGCCGGGTTTCTTTGTGGTGGCGGCGCTGGAAGCGACTGGCGCGGCCGCTGCTTGCACGTCCGACGCCAGAATCTCACCGCCGGGACCGGAGCCGCGCACGGTGGCAATGTCCACGCCTAATTCTTTCGCAAGACGGCGCGC
>DLMI01000221.1:63427-130806 GCA_002478145.1 Acidobacteria bacterium UBA7540 | reverse complement strand
ATCGGAGGCTACCTGGCCGGAGGCGCGATTTATCACAGCCAGTCCGGAGAATCAATCTTCACTCACTTGCCGGGTCTGCGAGTGGTGATGCCCGCGACCGCGCTGGACGCCAACGGATTGCTCCGCACCGCCATTCGCTGTGATGATCCTGTGCTGTTTCTTGAGCCGAAGCATCTTTACCGCCAGACCCATAACCGCGCTCCTTATCCTGGACGCGATTATATGATTCCATTCGGCAAGGCCAGGCTGGTCCAGGAGGGGACAACGCTGACGATTGTGACCTATGGCTCGCTCGTTCACCGTGCCGTGCAGGCGTTGAAGGCCCTGGGGCAGGAAGGCATCCAGCCTGAAATACTCGACCTGCGCTCTCTCAATCCTTACGACTGGGAAATGATTGCTGCCTCCGTGAAGAAGACCAACCGCGTTCTGGTCCTGCACGAAGACAATGTCTCCTGGGGATATGGAGCGGAGATCGCCGCCCGCATCGCGGATGAGCTTTTCGAGTTTCTTGACGCTCCGGTGCGGCGACTGGCGGGAAAGGACGTTTTCATTCCTTATCACCCCGTCCTCGAGGACACCGTGCTCCCGCAGCCTGCGGATATCGTGCGTGCGGCAAGAGCGCTTGCAGCCTATTGATAAAGTGCCTTCTGCCGGAAACGTGCCTGCCACGGCGGCGGAGACGGAAAACCAATCCCGCTGGCTAACCGATCCCCAATTCATCTACTTTCTCTAGCGGCGTTCCGCATTTACGGCAAATAACCGCAGCGCAGTCGCCGCATACGAGCGGCTCCAGAACATCCTCGCCACAAATAGGGCAATAGAGCGGCTGGCTTTCCTGGCCTTCGCTTTCGTCCATTTGTTCGCCTCTCGCCCCCGTGTCATTCCGAGCGTAGCGAGGAATCTCGCTTTGATCCTTTCCTCCACAAACCAGAGCGAGATTCCTCGCTACGCTCGGAATGACAAGGGGATCTACTCTCGGAGTGACGGGCGATCTATTCTCCGCCTGGCAGAACCAACTCCGACCTCAGGAATTCACGGAGTGCGCGCTGAACTTCCTCAAGCTTCCCCGTGAAGAAATGATCCGCATTCTGCACCCAATAGAGTTGTTTGGGCTCCGCCAACATACCATAAAACGATTCCACCTGGGCGCGTGACCCAAATTGGTCTCGAGTTCCCTGAATGATGAGCTTGGGTTTCAGAACGCCACGGAGAAAGTCCATGTTCGTGGAGGTAATGGGAACGCCCAGCCCTACGAGAGCGACCACGCGCGGATCGTTCGCTCCCACACGAAGTCCAACGCTCGCGCCGAAAGAGAATCCTATAAGACAAACAGGAACAGCAGGGAAGCGAGTGCCAAGATAATCCAGGGCCGCGGTGACGTCTTCACGTTCGCCGATGCCATCGCTGAAACTTCCGGTGCTTTTTCCAACTCCCCGAAAATTGAAGCGCAGCGTCGGAAGACCCGCCTGCCAAGCGGCCTTCGCGGCTCGGAAAACCACTTTGTTGTGCATCGTCCCGCCGTGGAGCGGGTGAGGATGGCACACCACCGCAGCAAAGCGTGGCTTTCCCCGCGAGTCCCATTCAAGCATGGCTTCCAGTGCCCCCTCGGCCCTGGGGGTGAGAAGATTTTCGACTTTCGTAATTCACCTCCAGCGGCGAAATTACTGGTTTGCTCCAACTACGAGGCGCGACTCGTGGCCCTCCTGGAGCGCAGTCATTCTCATCTGGCACCCGAAATAGTGTAGAATGAGCGTCAAGATTTCAAGTACTTTTCGGATTCCGAGCCAGCGGTTGCAGCCCGGTCTGGAAAGGGTGGTCACGAGTCAATCGCCAGGCGCGCCTGCGTGATGACTGAATCCTGAATCTAGGGAGAGTTCACATCCGATTCAAGTTACTTGCCCTCCTTATACTAATTGCCGCCGGGGTCTTCGCAACCTATTATTATTCCTCCCGGCGCAAGCAAGGCTCCCCCAAGGAGGTGGCGTATGTCCTACCCACCTCGCTGGAGGTGGTGGATACCCCTGCAGAGATTCGCCTCGCAGTCGAATCCGTCAAGGCAGGCGACCAAGTGCAAGTGCTTCTGCGCACCCGCAACTGGGCAAAAGTCGAGCTGGCGGACGGCCGCACCGGTTGGGTAGAAGGCAAGGATCTACTGGACTCGCAGACCCACGAAGCCGCACAGAAGCTGCTGAAAGACATGGAGGGCCTTCCCGTCCTGGCGGAGGGTCACACGCCCCAGTCGATCAATCTGAGGTTCGAACCCTCCCGCGACTCAACACCTTTGGCTCAACTTCCCAATAACCAGAAACTGGACGTGTTCGGGCGAAAGATCGTGGAAAGGCCCTCCCAACTTGATCAGCCTTCCTCACCCCCGGTCAAGGAAGCATGGTATCTTGTCCGGGCTGGCACGCATGCGGGTTGGGTCCTGGGCCGATTTGTTTCACTCGATATACCAGAGCCTCTTGGCGCTTATGGCCAAGGCTCCAACATGGTAGCTTGGCTAGTGCTCAACACCGTGCCCGACGAGGACCGTCAAGTGCCTCAATATCTTGCTGCCGACCGCGTGGGCAACCAGGATGTGGATTTCACCCGCATTCGGGTCTTCACATGGTGGGTCAAGAATCACCGGTACGTTACGGCCTACGTCGAAAGCGGGCTTCAAGGGTACTTTCCCATTCGCGTTGTGCAGACAGGCAATGTCCCGTGTTTCCGCCTGCACTTGGTTGATAAGGATGCGAATAAAATCCAGAAGGTGTACGGCCTGTTTAATACCATCACGCGCCCACTGGGGATCGTGGAGGGATGGGAGAGCAATGCGATGCCGACTCCGTCTTCCTCACGACGCGGGCGGCGCCGCCGTTAGCGGATCAGAAGGTTGGGGAAAAATGGTGTGGGCATGTGATTCTCGCCATGACACGGGAATGGCTTTCTTCGGCAACCTGCAAGAGAAGTTCGTCTGAGAGCAGTTAGGATGGAAGGTTCCATGTCACCAGACACTCCTCCTCCGATTCCGGCTCCAACCAAGCCTGTAGTTTACAGGTTCTGGCGGGGAGTAATCCGGCTGTGGTTTGCCCTCACCTTTCGTAAAATCCGTGTGCTCCATGAGGAGCGGTTGGAGAGGCCAGATCCAGCCCTCCTGGTGGTTTGCCACCCGGAAAGCTTTCTCGACGCCCTCATTCTGGTGGCGGGGTTCAAGCGTTATGTGCGGTGCATCATCCCCGCAAGATTAATCCAGGGTCTGCTCCAGCCTCTCGTGGCGCGAGGCTTGGGCATGATTAGCTTTCTCCCTGAAGACCGGCAGTCGGCTTTGGAGAAGTGCTGTGCCGTCCTGGCGGAGAAGGCAGCCCTCGTGACCTTCGTTGAGCCCGGCCCAGCGCATCCCGCCGGGGAGAGCAGGCTTGCCTCCGCTGCCGCCTCCATAGCTGTGGAAGCGGAGTGTCGCCATGCCGGCGGCCTAGGACTCATGTTGTTCCCCGTCCACGTCTTCCTACCGGTGGGGCACACACACGCCAGAGAGTTACTGATCGACATAGATCAACCGGAGACTGCACGAGATTACATTTCTCGCGCTGGCGGCACTCCGCACGATCAAGTACAAGAACTTGCCAAGCTTTTGGAAAGAAGATGTCAGGAGAACTCCTTCCGGCTCCAGCCCGCGGACCTGGCGGAATTCCTGGGCGACCTGGAACAGGCACTACGCGACGACTTTCAGGAAGAACGCGTGTCGCACCCGGCAGGGAAACAGAAGCAGGATGGGTTTGAACTGAGCCGGTTTGTGGTCGAATGGGCGGAGCAAATGAATTACTTGCATCCGGGCCTACTGGTATCGTTGCGTGAGTCACTGGAGACATGGCGCGAGGCCCGTCGGCTTGGCTCGCTGCATCGCCTGGAAGTCGAAGGGGCTGGCGCGTGGTTGAACTGGCCGGTGGGCCGCGGCATAGTCTGGCTTGAAAGTGTGGCAGGGTTTGCCGTCGCCTCTTACGGCCTGCTCAATCATCTCCTGGCAATCGCGCTCCTCTATTTGACGGGATTACTTAAGAAGGATAGCGACCGGGACAGAATCATGGAATGGCTGGCGCGCGGCCTGGTGGTATTGGGGTGTTATGCGGTCGAGGTTTTCCTGGTCGCCCGCTTTTGGGGTCGGCGCGGGGCGGGGTACTACGCACCCACCCTTCCTCTCTCGGGCCTATACCTCTGGCGCTACGCTTGGCTGCTGCGCCATCGAACTCGCTTCGCGTTTCTTTCCCTGAATCTCTCTGCGGAGACTGCGAAGACCAAACGCCTGCGCAAGGATTTGCTGCATGAAATTAACGTAGCTCTTGACCACCGCGCAGAAGAGCTCGGCCTCCCGCACTGAGTGTCAAATGACAGTTGGCAGCAGACATCCTTCCTCTATAAAATCCCCTTCTTGAGGTCGGCATTCCCGTACTTTGCTGCCGGGCTGGCCTTAGCGCTGACTGCATCAGCAATAATCTGGTTGGTGCGTTGAATTAGGATTCAGGATTCAGGGAAGAGCCTGGCTTTTTCCCTGAACCCTGACTCCTGAATCCTCTTTCAGCAGCGCAGGCGAGAAAGCTTACTTCTTGGGCGGTGTCTTCAGCAATTCAATCCTCTGAGCAACAATCTCACCGCTCTCGGTAAGATCACCCTCCACCCTGATCCTTAAACCTACGCGCAAATCTTTGCTGCTGGCGGAACTGCCGTCCTCACTCTTGAACTCGGTCTTGTCATCGTAGCGCACGTGGAAAATCATGTTTTCTTCAGTGTTCAGAGTGAGTTTATTCTGGTCGAGGGTATTGACCTTGCCTTCCACGGTAAAGGGATTGGCCTGGCCGGCGCGCAAAGTCTGGGCGACCCGCGCCTCAGAGATCGAGCTCCAAGCACAGCTTGCCAGGCATATCGCTATGGCTACGTAAAGGGACGGAGCGCGCAGATGATACATTGATTTATCCTCCTGCATCGGGTCCGCACGGCGATAGATAGGTTAACTCGCTCACCTCACCGTGTTTCTTCCACGACGCCCGACATGCAACAACTCTTCCGGGAGAGAACGCCCGTGCTGAAAACCCTCAAACTCCTCACACCGGGAGGCCTGCCCCACTGCCCGCAGCCCTTCCTGGCTACGGCTCATTCTACCACCATACACGGGTTATGTGGCCGCGCAGGGTTCGTGGCTATGGTTGGTGCAGGGTTGATGGCTATTTTGAGATGGGCTGTGGAAAAGTGCAGGGTTGATGGGCGTGGTTGGCGTGCAGGGACATCAGTGCGCCCACCCAACTGCGGTTATCCGCACTCGACTTTTCGCGGCCAAGCCAGCAGCTTGGGTCATCATTGATCGCCTTCCGGCGTTCAGGACATCGCGCCTACTAGTTGAGAATCGCGTAACTGATGCACAGAGGATTGGTTGTAGGCCCAACCTCTATGCTTGCCGTGAAACCCGTTCCTGCCGTGCGCGCCGTCACTTTTGGGACCCCCAAAGTCAGCAGCGATTGAGTGTTGCACGTAACGCCCAGCTTCGTCCCCAAAGATGAATCCTCGGTGAGCAAAATCTGGCTATTGGCTGTCACGGCGGATGTGTTCACTACCACGGATGTCGCCGAGGCTGCAATTACGAAGGAGCCTGCCGCTGCCGAGCCACAGACAGCCGGGCTGGCTGACGACGAGCAGTTTGTGGCTGTCGAGTAGAGCGCTGGCTTGATCTGTCCCGTCGTGTTCGCCGTTGGAAGCGCCCCGCTGGGAGTCACAGAGCCCGTATCGGTAAAGGACGTCCAATAGGTCGGCCAGGCATTGGTGATCGGCGTCGGAGTCATCAACTGCTCGGCACCGCTGGTGCGACCGTACACCTTATAACCACCCGCAAGGGCTTGTGATTGTATCAACATGGAAACTGAATGGGTGCTGTTGCCATCGTTGGCCGTCGTCACACATACTTCAGTATTGGGCGCCGTTGCGCCAAGACTGTCTACAGCAGCAGCCCGATAACAGTACTGAGTGTTAGGGCTGAGCGTCCCTCCGGTAGCCACATCGTTTACGTAGGCAAGATAGGGCGTTGAAGATTGAGCTACCGAAAAGGCGTTCAAAGGAACCTTGAAAGTCTTCACGCCCGAAGTCAGTCTCTCCAGCCAGCTTACACCGTCAGGTAGGCTGTTGATGTAGTCCGATATGGTGTTTGGCGCTCTGAAAGCAAGAGCTGTGGGCCACCCGTCGAAGGAAATCGCAGTGTCACCCACATCATAGGCGGGGTGGTTAGCTATGGACGAGAGAGACTTTGCAAGCACTGAATCGTTCAGCGTGATTGCGTCGGCATAACCGCCACCAAAGGTACCGAAATTGAGTTCCCCTTTGAGCCCGCCCCCATTCCCCGGAAGCAGGAGGGCAGGGTTGGGATTGTTCGGATTTATCGAATTAAGCATCGTCACGTAGCCTGGGCTTATGGGACTGCGAGTGCTCGTGTTGTCGATCGGTCCAGAAATGAAAGTCACAAGCCCCGGCTGTACCGTACCGCAGGCGATGGTCATGTCCCCACCGTTGAAGGAACTGCCGTAGTATCTGCCCGAGGTGAAGCAATTGTTTGACGCCCCAGCCGCAGACAGCACAAGCGCTCCCGGCCACATACTGAGCACGGGAACCCAATTTGCGCCCGCGACAGTGTAGCTGGCCGGGCTTGTCACGTTGTCAGTGAAGGTGCAGAGCCCAGCCGAGCAGGTCGACGCCTCCGCGAGCGCCGTCGCCACCGCAAAGTTCCCGGTGCCGTAGGGGGCCGTGCGCGGCCAAGTATACACATAGCGGAGGACATCATAGGTGTAGCCCGCGCCGCCGAAATCGTTCCAGGTAACCGTAATGTAGTTCGTCGCGTTGACGGTTGCGTTGCCGTTCGTCAGATACCCGGCGGGTAGCGGAGCGGTCACATTTCCCCCCGCAGTGTAGTGCCCGACGATATAGTAGCCGTAAACCGTACTGCCAGTCGTCCCAGCTTGAGGGAACACAGGCTGGCCAGCGCCCGTCTGCCCGCCCATGTGCGAGATTAGCCCCCCGAGTCCGATAAATGCAGCCTGCCCAACATTGCCAATTGGATTCCTGCAACTTCCTACCTCAAAATACATGTCGTTCGCGCTCACGTTGCCATTGGAGCGCACACCGTACTGGTTGTAGGCTTCGAGCATGACACCGGTCAAGCTGAGGTCGCCACCGCTTTCCCAGTCAAATCCATTTCCGTCACAACCCATGCTTAGCTCTGAGTTGCTGATATGCGCGATCCCCGAATTCTCGTAGGCGTTGTTGGACTCGTAAACGGCGTTTCCGCAGTAGGTTGCATCGCATTCCAAAACGCTCGCACCGTTCCAAATGAGTCCGCTAATGGTTAGGCCCCAATCGGTATCGACCTCTATGAAATTGTGCCAGTAGTATGGGGAATTTGTGACGGGTGCAACGTCTTGAATGATATCCCCCATCGCGTCATCCTGGATGGCGGGGTAGGGACCCGAGCCGACGCCCGGAGCAACAGAGAGGCCATAGATTGCCAGCTTGCCGTATGAATTGTTGTAGCTTGAGCCAACGGTAGTCCCCAGCAGAATACAAGACGCCGCCACGTTGCAGGTGATCGTAGCCCCGTAGCCTTGTACAGTCACGCCGTATCCCTGGATTGCTAGTTGGGAACTTATCGGGTAACTGCCCGAAGGGAAGAACAGAATTCCGTGAGCGGCCACCGCTGCTGTCCTCGCCGCGAGGATTGCCGCTGTATCGTCGGTGGTCCCGTTCCCTACCGCGCCGTAGGCCTTGACGTTGAAAACCTGGCTGCCGCGATCAGTGACCCACTTGGCGTTGACGTTGTAGGTGGGAGTGCCAGCGGGGATCTGAGCTCTGAGCAAGCCGGCGAGCAATAGGCAGCAGAGTGGCAGCGCCGGGATCAGGTTCCAGAGCAACCTCCTGAATCCCGAATCTCCGATTACTGGAGTCCGATGGTCCGATCTTGATCGGACCCGAAATCGGACCTGAATCCTGGATCCTGTTCTTTTCACCATACGATCACCCTTCCCGTGACTGCCGTGTCGGAGGCCACAAGATAGAGATTTGTACCATCATAACTCGGTGTCTGGAACCAGATGGCGCCGCCGCTGGTCATTTGAATGACTGCACAGACGGGAACACGGCCGAGCAGGTGCGGAACTGTAAAACTGCCCGGCGCGCTGGAAACCACGCCAACCCCGCCAAAGATGGGCGTCGCCTGCTGGACTGCGATAACCGCTGAAGCGCTGGTGGTGACCACGCCGATCAGGGCGTCGCCGGTCGTCGCGCCCACGGCGCCCGATTGGTAATAGAAGCCGTTTACGGAGTTGTAGAACAGGTAACTTGTTTGGCTGACCGGCGCCGGCGGGAGCGTAGGTGCAGTCGCAGCCGCGTAACCCGCGCCCTGCGCGTAAAGGACGCCGGCCGTGATCCCAGGGACCAAAGTGCTGGAAGGGGAGAGGACGAAGCCGGAAATTAATCCATCGAATCCGAGTTCCAGGAATGGCGTAAGTGGCAGATCACTCATGAAGGCGACATTGGCATCCAGCAGCGCCCAGTTTTGGTCCTGGTCAGCCTCGTAGCTGGTCAGGCCGTGTTGCGACTGGATTAGACCCTTGCGGGGAAGAACTGTTCTAGTTACAGCCATCGTTGCTCCGCGTTCAAAGAATAGTAAATGGTAAATAGTGAATGGCGTATTCTAAAAAAGCCGTCGAAATCCTGAATTTACTATTCACCATTCACTATTCCCTCTCAGTTCGCACTGCTCAAGCTCAGGCGCAGGCAGGCGGCATAAACCTTGAGGATACCGTCGTTGTTCACAACCTCACTTCCATTTTGCCAGTAGGTTGTCCGCAAAGTCACGACGCCCGTCGCATCGTTGATGTCCCAGCCGCCCGGAAAGTTATAGAGCGAGCCTGGCTGCGCGGATGACTGGCCGGGAGGACTTGCCTGGCCGGGAACGAATCCCGGCGCTGGCGCGCGGTTGCTATAGATCATCCAGACGAACTGGCACTCCGCGCGCGAATAAGCGTAGCCATCGTCAGGATCGATTGGAGTAGGCACTGTATTGCCGTTCGCATAGAAGCCCATGAAAACCAGCTTGCTGCGCACCGCGCCAAACTTGGCGTTGTGAGAGATCTTGAGCATGGAGTCATCGGTGAGCGGCTGGCCGGCGGCGATGGCGCTGTCGTCGAGATCGAAAAAGCCAGGAATGGCAGAAAGGATCAACTGACTCATTTTGCTCCTTCAGGGTGATTCAAGATTCCAAATTCCAGATTCCAGATTGCGGTCTCCAAAGTCACTATTCACCGTTCAGAAAATCGTCGGCCAGCCCAGCGACGAACCCGAAGCGGGCGGCGTGGGCGAAGGCGGAGGCGTAACCGGCGGCGGCGTCCAGCCAACCGGCAAGGCTACGAGCAAGGTGATGTCCACTCCTCCCGAGTTCTGGGTCATGTCGAATGTTATCTTTTGCGGCCCCGGATTGGCGGCTTTATCGACGGCCAGGAGGGCCACGATCGGATTCAAAGCTACGTTATTGAGAGATTCACTCTGTTCCTGCGTCCATCCGGTGCTGCCGGCGTCCACGGTGAGGACCGGCAGGAGCGCGTAGTCCATCGCAAACCCAAAGAGTAAATCAACGGTTGTGGTGATCAGGTTGATGCTCATCGTCGGTTGCGCGAGACCGGAGGTGAAAGTGCTCGTATCGAGCACGCCGAATCCTCCTGAGTACTCGAATACGCTGACGGCCAGAATGATCGTCGTCGCATCGGTGTCCACGGTTTCCGTGACCGTGACGGTGTTTGGTCCGCCGGCGCAACTCTGTACGTACCAGGCCTGGAGGAGGTTTCTCTGCCCCGCGTTCAGGACCCCGCAGCCTCCTAAAGGCAGGTAAGAATTCTTCTGCGAGTCCGAAATTTGAAAATTCGGATTCGTGTAGGGTATCCCCGACATGAAGTAAACCACTACGATCAAGCCGTTCCCCTTCACATTGGGCTCGAGAAACTCGACCGGCAGCCCGTCTAACGGCCACTGCGTGGCTATATAGCTCGCAAAATTGTTCTGGACGGACAGCATTATGACCCCGGAGAAATGAACATGTATTGCGCCTGTTGCTGAGGCGTCGCGTTGTACCAAGTGGGGATATTATCCGCGGCCGCTGCAATCTGATACGGCACAGAAAGGTTGATGAACCGCGTATCGAGCAGGGTGAAATCGACTGTTCCCTGACTGTAATTGGGCTGCTTGTCGATCACCTCGCAGACCACATTGCTCAGGCCCAGCTTGCCGACTGTCAGATCGAGGACTTTCGAGTGGGTCAGCCACACGTAGTCGCCCAGCTCTGCCTGCAAGGTGGCGAGCTGGGCAGTGAACTTGTAGGCGGGCGGCTCGAAGGCGTGGCGGCGAAAGATACGGTCGGCAAGCAAACGGGAGAGCATCATGCCCCCGCGCGCCACGCGCAGCCCGGTGGACTGGATTTGCTGCTCGTACACCTGGCGATAAGTTTTGAGCGAAGTTTGTTGCTGATAGCTCACCTGGTAACCATAGCTGCGCGCCGCCGTGGTGATGCCGCCTTGCTGCACATCCAGTTGGAGAGTAACCAGGTTGATGATGTTCTGCCGCAGGGTCTGGGGGATTCCCATGATGTTCTTGGAGCTGAAGGCGAACACGGGCGTCTGCTCGACGGGCGGCTTCATGGTCTTGAGCGAGAGCTGGCCATTGGCGCGCACGATCGTATAAAGCCCCAATGGCTTCAAGATTTGCTCCTCGAGGAACTGCTTGCCATCGATGGGCCGCGTAATCACAAAATCAAACCAGACGCCGGAAAATTCGCCGTCCCGCAAGGCCAGGAAACCGGGAAGGTCGATGTAGGGATTGGGATTGATCAGCGTCGAGTCCTGGCCGGGCTCATAGATAGCCCAACCTTCTGGCGGCGGCAAAGGTTCGTAGTCCTGTTGCGACTGGTAGATTGGTGCGAGGCTTTGCATCACGTAATTCGAGGTCAGGAGGGCCGGGTCCTGACCCACGCCCAACTCGTTCTGGAGCACCGCCAGGATGATGTCGATGGGGTTGCCTGCCACGTAGCGTGGGTTTTGGTCGCTCACTTGATAGCCGTTTTCAAGCCACGAAGCGCCGACGGGTTGTTGCGCCATGGGACCACCTGGTGTCCACCAGAGCGGGCCGCCACGCAGCCAAATCTGCATTCCCTGGATAAAACGCTGCACATCCGCGCACTGAATAGTGATGCGGCCATCCGCGTCCTGGCCCACCTGAGTGATCTGCATGGTTTGCAGAATGGTGAAATCGCCCAAGGCAAGCCCCGGAAAGCCCTGCTTGAGCTGCACCATCCTGCCAATCAGCACATCCTGAGCCGCGAGGCCCTTGAGCGTGCCATTCGGATCGATGCAGGTGACGGTCATGCTGCCCAGCGAGGATTGCCCCTCGAGCTCGTTCACGGACTGGCTGGCTCCCTGCGGAATCTGCAGGTAGGGAATAATAGTTGGAGTATTGCCGAGGGAAAGCAGCAGGCCGGGATTTGTCGAGACCAGATAAAACCACGCTGTTGCCGTGAAGGCTGGCCATACTTCAAATTCGTAAGGCAAATCGCGCGAGGCCAAGGAATACGAAAGCAACGAGCCATCACCTGTAGTGGAGCGCACGGTGCGCTGGCTGGTGATGAGCGTGGTGAGATAGGCATCGAGGCTGCCATACACGCTAGCAAAGTAATCCGCAACCCCTGAGATATTGTAGAGATCGAGCAGCGCCAGGAGCATGCTCCAGCTCTGTTCCTGCGAGATGCTGAGAGGAGAGCCTGAATAGCCGCCGGCAGAATCATTGAAAAACTTGAAGCCGTTGAAGGGTGTGAGCTGCTGATAAGTTTCGTTGTAGGAGTTCGTCGCGGAAGATAGCAGAATCTGCTGATTCTGAAGCAGGAAATTCTGGTCTACGAACTCCAGGCATTGCAGCGCGAGGTCATCGCGTCCGATGGCATGGCAGAAAAGCGCCGCCCAGGTGCCAGCGGCATCACAAGCCTGGCTGGTATCAAGTCCGGCAGGCGGTGTCGCTTCGGAGCCTGCGCCCTGGGCAAAGTGGCCGGGCACGCCGCCGCTCGGGGCGATATAGAGATTGGCAACGACCTTCGTGGCAACAACATCCGCCACGGTCTGCAATTGCGCGGCAGTGGCGTTCAGTGAGGCAGCCTGCGTGGAGCTGATTAAATTGGTTTTTTGAAGCTGAACAGCCGCAGTGGGCAGAGTTGCGGCGGCGCGCATGAAAGCAAAATACAGGTCGATCTGGTGTTCGGTCGAAACCCGCTGCATGAGACCGGGCAGGAATTGATAGCCCGGATTTCCGTATGTTCCCCAGCCGAGGTAAAACAGCCCGTTCGTGAGGTCGGAGGCTGTGGATTGCAAGGTGAGCAGGAAGTTAATCATGCGCTGGAGGTAGAGCGAAGGGCTGAAGTCCTGGGTGATCTGCATGTAGATGCAGTAGGCGTAACACACCCAGGCCATGGCCCCGGCGCGGATGTAAGCTTGGTCCACGAGGCCATAGTAAGTATCGTAGCTGAAGGCAAGTGAATTCGCGGGCTGAGTGTTCCCCGCCGAGAAGTTGTCAAAGTAAAGGTCTCCCGGTGCGCTCAATGTGACCACGAATCCGGTGATGGAGCTGAGCGTGTCGCCCGCGAGCGTCGAGATGAGCTGAGCGAGGTTGATGAGGTGGAAACGATAAAGGCCGTTGCCCGGTCCGACCGCGATGGTGATGATCCCGCTTAGCGGGACCAGCGATGCCGGCGCGACTGCTGCCGAGGTTACCTGTACGCTCGTGACTTTGCCGCCTGCCGTGGTGACCCCGATGGCGAAATTGAACCCCACCGCCTCCACTTCCTTGTGCTCAAATTGGACCTGCGTATCGGTGCTGTCCGGGAAGCCGCTGCCAGAATAGGTGAAGGTATCGTTTGCGGCAATGGCGTGGAAATCGACCACCAGACCGGTGCCATAAGGTGGCTCTATGGGGTCATTGACATCGGTTACGGAGTCAGCAGAGTTGCTCTTTGTCCATCGGCTCGCCGATTCCCCATCTTCTCCGTTTTCGAAAATAATGGAAGCAAGGTAGCCGGGACTGTCGAGAATCGCGTCGAGCTGCTTGATGATCCGGGCGGCGGCGACGAAGTTGCCCGACCCCGCAAAAGCGATAATCGCCAGCGCGCAGTCGTAGATGTAGCTGCGGTTTTGCAGCGCAGCCCCCTCTGTCAGAGTGGGATCCGGGAAATAAAGCGGGTCGGAAGTGGGCACGATAAAAGAAAGTGGCAGTGATGGAAAAGCCCACTCAGCCGCCAGCGATGTGCAAACCTGCGTGGGACCCTTCACCGGGTCCACGTACATCACGTGCACGGTGGGAGTGCCTGTATGCAGGACCAGGCTCGAGCCGCAGCGCGCATGGAAATCATCCTGCACGATGATGGGGATGTTGTCTTCCTGCAAATATTCGACGTCCGTCTTGGCGTAAACGCGCGCAAAATAATCCGTCAGTTTGTAGCCCACGCCGGTATTCGAGTGGCAAATCCAACCTGCTGGCAAAACACTGAACGATGAGCCCACGGCTGGCTGCGCCACGCTCGTCGGGTAGAGCACCGCTATCACTATACCCGGGAAGGGCACCTGCGCGCCCCAGTAGCCGTACAAGCCTTGCTGAACGAGCAGCGACTGGAACTGTGACGGCGAAGGATACTGGCCTTTCATCGGCCCGCTGGTGTAAGCCCCTGTCCCCACCGCGCTGCCTTGGTAATAGAAGAGGTCGGTCTTGCTGAAAAGATCGATGCGGTAATTGAGCATGCTCTGCTGGGGATTGAAGAGATAACCGTAGATCGTCAGGCCCGCCAGCACGGGATAAGTCACCCCGTTGATTATGGAGCCACTGGGATTGGCGTTGTACATCTGCTGGTAGTAAGCGCTGATCTGCGCGCTGGTAACTGGCAGGACAGGAGGAAAAAGGTACCCGAAAGGAAGGCCGATCGGCGAGAGGTCTATGGGGCAGCCGTCCGGGCCAAGCTGGTCATCCATTCCCAGCATCAATATACCGGGTGGCACCATGCAGATGCTCTCGCAAGCAGTCTGAGCAATCTGGCTGAGGTCATTCTGCGAAACGATGCCACACTCAATGAAGGGCGGTGTGGTCGGTACGCATGGCGCCCCGGGCAGCGAGGTCGCCGGGAAGCCCGTCTCGCGAGCGTTCGCTTCCCAGCCATTCACGAGCTTCAGTTGGCGCGAATAGAGCCAGGCCAGCGACTGGGCGGCGTCGCCGTAGAAATCTCCTGGATAGTACTGCGAGACTGTCGGCATAAATTCAGCAATTCATGAAAGTGTAAAGTGTAAAGTATAAATTATGAACTCATCCTTCATCCTTCACCCTTCATCCTTTACCCTTTTTACGTCCCGTAAAGTCCGATGCCGTACAGGGTGACGCCGTAGCCGCTGAGCATTGTCGCTGCCTGAGCTGAGGCGGTAAAGCTCGCGATGGCGATGGCAAAGTCCGGGATCTCGACCGTATAGTACGCCTGCTTCTGCGGCTGCGCCAGCGCCAGTTGCCAGGTTTGATTACCCTGAATCACAAAAAGCTCTCAGCTATCAGCTTTCAGCTCTCAGCGGAATAATGCATAGTAAATAGTAAATGGGGCATTCATCAGAGCCGTTCTTAATTCACTATTCACCATTCACTATTCACCATTCGCTTTTCAGCTCACCACTTGTCGAAACTTGAGCTTAAACGTGTACTGCCCGACGCTCTTGTAGGCTGCCGTCCAGTTGGAGTCCTCCAGCCAGTAGTTGGTGAAGGCCGGCTGCGAGGCGTCCGGGTAGTAGCCGAACTGCCCACCGCCGAGCGCGAATTGCATGAACTGATTCCATGCCTGCACGTCCGCGCCGATCGCCACCCAGTCCATCTCGAACTCGAGGAAAGTCTCGATGCGCTCGAGCACGGCCTCGCGCACTCCGGCGCTGGAAATGTTGTCGTGCCGGACAGCGTTGTATTCATAAGCTGGCACCTTGCGTGGCGGGCGCAGAAACGTCAGAGTCGTTGGGCCAGTTCCTGGATCGTAGACTATCTTCGGGTTACTCATCGTGTTTGGCTCAAAAGCTATCAGCTATCAGCTTTCAGCAGGCGGCTTGCTGATAGCTGATAGCTGACGGCTGACAGCTTACCCTGCCGCATAGGGGGTCTTCTGGACGGTGGTGGCATTCAGCGGCACGCCGCGCTGCACGGCAGTGTTGAGCGTGGTCGCAAGCCACTGCCCCGCCTGCGCCTCGCCCACCACCATCACCGTGAGCTGCCCGCTGGGTGGATTCAGCGCGCTGGCTGCGCCAGGTGCGAGACCGTAACCGCCCAGTTGTGGAGCTCCGCCGCCGTAACCTCCCTTGCCGTATCCCGCGCCCGCTCCGCGACCAGCGCTTGTACCTTTGGCGCCGCCGCCAGGAATCGCTGCTGCCGCCGCGCCCGCCACACCAGCAATCGCGCCCCATTCCGCCGCAGCTTCAAAATCGGTCGCCGCAGCGACCCCAGCATCCGGGTCTCCGAAAAAAATGGCTTGCGCCAGAAACCACAGGCCTTGTGCCAGGGCGTTCAGTGCGTTTACCCCCGCCTGTTCCGCAATCGATGCGAGGGCGGCTTTTGCGGCCTTCTCCATGGATTGGCCGACGTTTTCCCCGTAGATCGCTGCCGCGATCCCGGCCGCCGTCATGGCGTCGCCTGTCTCCATGAAGGCAGCGCCGGCTACTACCTGAAAGGTTTGTAGGGCGGTTTGAACCGCACTAATCGACTGGGTCGTCTCGCGGGCCCAGGTCTGGATGCTGGGCGTCAGCTCATTGACCATATCCTTCGATACCAGTTGGGCGATGCTGTCGAACTCCTGGAGCGGGGCGATGAGTTCCCGGTTAAGGTCGCCCGTCATGCTCGGCGCTGCCGGTGTGGACTTGGAGGTCTTGGTGGCCATTGCGTCTCAGCTCTCAGTTCTCAGCTCTCAGCTTTCAGTCCTCAGCTATGTCCCATCGTCATTCCCGTCAGTAAGCCCGCGTAGCGGGCGTTAGAGCTTAGCCCATGGCGTAAGCCACGGGGGGAAGGTTTTCTTCGACACAATCAGGTTCCTTTTTGGTGACTGCTGAAAGCTGATAGCTGACGGCTGACAGCTTTTACCAGTAAATGTGTCTTGCCGTACTTTCATCTGCGTAATCTGTGTCTTCTGTGGACAACAACGCCGCGGTTGCGGCGGCGTCAATGCGCCAAAGCGCCACCGCGCGACATAACATCTCGCTCGGCGTTTTCGCGTACCATCGCGCCATCTGCGCCGCTGCCCTCAGGATGTCCTTGTTCGCTTGCACGAAAGGCGTCCAGGTCCTGGCCGTTTGCCAGAACCTGGCCTCGCAGGTACTTCAGAATGAATTCAGCGTCCTCTTTCGGGAGCCAGTTGGGATCGAACTGCGTCAGACCCGGATTAAGGCAAGGTTTAGGGTCAACGAAAGCCTCATTGACCATCTGCTGGTCTTCGCGGACAAGCAGCAGCGTTTCGTCAGCAGTCAGCTCCGGTTTCACACCCACGCCGACCAGATCCAGTTTTTCCCGTAGCTCGCACGGCCACCCGGTGCGGCGGAGCGCCCAATAAAATTTCGTGGGTCGCCGCAGCACCACCCCAAAACCGCTTTTTGGAAGGAGCACGCGCTGCGGCTCCACGAACGCGGAAGCCTCCGCCAGCTTGCGGAAATCCGCAGCAGTTGCGATGCTGTTTGACTTGGACATAGAAAACCTTCAGCCCTCAGCTCTCAGCTATCAGCGGTCAGCAAACAGTTTTGAGCTGAAAGCTGAGAGCTGACGGCTGACAGCTTGTTTTACACCTGCCGCCACACCATCCCCACCTGGTCCCCAGTCGGGCGTGTGGAATCCGCGACGCCCTTGAACTTCACCCCATACGTTGTCTCCTTGCCACGCTGGAAGGGCAGCTTAATGGCCTCTGCCTGGTAGGCTTGGTAGAGATGTGAGACCACGAACTTTCCCGTCACATCCCGACGCGGGGAGATCACGGCGACGCCGATCTTCGGCACAGGAACAATGCCGCCGAAGGTGATCTGCTCGTACGACTGCGCGCCGGAGGGTTGATTGGTGTCCGTGCCCGCCGTGAAGGTGCCCGGCGGAAAGAAGTTGGTCAAGTTGGCAAGGTTCGACTGCTTGATCGTGACGTCGATCTCGTAGGCGTCGGCAGTCATCACCACATCGATGGGAGAGGAGACCTGGTCGGCTCCAATCTCTTCGTACTTCGGCGTCAAGGTGGAAGTGATCGCGCCTTCCGTAGCGCCGGCGCAATAGGCTCCGTACGCGCCCACAAACAACCATGCGGCAGTGCCATCCGTGATGGGCGGGCCAGGGGCGTTGAGCCACGCCGGCGCCGTTGAGCCGGAGGTCCCCGCGGCGAGGCATAATTCCGTGTTGTTGCCGGAGTCTTTGATCATCTGGCCGACCGTGTAAGCGGTCGTCGCTGACCACGCCGCGAGCCCGGCCGGCTCTACCGGTGAGCCGTCTGGCCCGATCACCAGGCGGTTGCCGTGGGCAGGCTCGGGCACGTAGAGCCACAAGCGGCCCGGACCTTGGTGGATGCTTGAAGCTGATACTGGTGGTGGCATATTCAGCAAGCTTTCAGCTCTCAGCTATCAGCTATCAGCGAATCGCCGCCAGCTTGCTGAGAGCTGAGAGCTGACGGCTGATAGCTTCTTTCAGGTCTCCTCGACCTCCACAATGATCGACATCGTCGCTGCCATGGCAAAGCCGCTCTGAGGTCTGCGACGAATTTCTTCAAACGTGTGACCTTCAGCGAAAATCTTCATGAGCTTTCCGCTCGCGAGTCCCGGCGAGAGCGCACCGTTCGGAAAGGGCGGCGAAGGTAACGGAAGATTCGCGAGCAGGAAATCGCCCGGCGTCGATTCCCAAAGGGTGTCGAGCACCGCCCGCACGGCTCGCGTGTAATCCTGGGTCATCTCCGCCAGGGTGTTGCGGTCCTGATGCGTGACCGCGATTACGCAGGAAAGCCGCATCGTCTGGTGCAGCGTACAGTTTGCCTCTTCGTCGAAGGTCACCGTATCGGGGGTCAGCAGAATCGCCGGGAACTGCTGCACCGGGAGGAGCGCCAAATCGTATTCGGCGAAGGGCGCGTAAGAGCCGGGGACGCCGGAGACGAAATCCAGCGCCGCCTGAATATCGCGATTCACCACAGCGAGTAGTTGCCGAACTACCTGCTTCGACAGGCCAGCGTTGTAGTAGGAAATCCAAGCCATCGCTAAAAGTCCAGAAGTCGAGAGTCGAATGTCGAGGAGTTCAGAGCTTTTGCCTTTCGACCTTCGACTTTTGACTTTCGACCGCCCTTGCGGGACCAGCCCGAAATGCCACTTCCCAATTCGCTATGCACTATTCACTAGTCTCTTTTCCTATCTGAAGAGCGAATAGTGATTCGCAGGCCCAGGATTCCAGCCGCAAATTCGACTTTTCAATTCACCATTCACCATTTACCATTCACCATTCAAAAGACCTGATTCTTTGAAAAGGCCTTATCCTCGCCTCGATCGAGGGCGGTCGAGCGGTCTGTCTCGCCGCCGGCGATGCCACCCAAAAGGGGTTCGATTTCGACGTGGCGCGCCAGGCCGCTAAACAACGCATCGTAGAGGCCTTCCTTGATTTCCTCGATCTGCCGCTCGAAACTTTGCCGGTGCGAGCCTGCCAGCGAATACTCGCCTGGCTGGAGCGTGACGTCCCCCTGGAGCGCGTCACCGAGGTCGGCGATCGCGCCATCGCGGTTGAGGGCGCGCAGAAAATTCCCGGCGTCCACCGTAAGTGCGAGGGTGTCCGGGTCGATCAGTCGCGCCAGGAATGCGCCCCGTATCCTCGCCTTGCGGTCGTCGATCCAGTCCTGGATCTGCGTGTCCTGAATCGAATTGGCCGCATTCCGCACGAAGCGCGGAAAGGCGGTACAAACATCATCTACCGTGCAGTAAGACATAATTTCACCAAGGATTCAGGATTCAGGATTCGGGATTCAGGGAAGGCATTCGAGGTTTTTCTTCGTTCTTCCCTGACTCCTGAATCCTGAATCCCGAATCCTGCTTTTAGTACTCGACGTGCACCAGCACGCTTGTCACGCCGGCTGGCGTGAAAATGTAAATGTTCGTGGCATCAAAGCCGGCCGCCACGCTCGAGGTGTCCAAACTGCAAGCTGCAGCATTGGCTCCGCTCGCTATCCCCGTAAACCACACCCGCCTGGGGATGCGTGGCAAACCGTGCGGCACGGTGTTCGTCGCCGCTGCCGTCATGCCGGTCACATCCAGGGTGGCGAGTGCAGGCAAATAGCCACGGTTGTCCACAACTAAATCTTGGTTCGCCGTACTCACTGCAATTGACATGGGTCCTCCGAAAAAAAGCACTCAGCCTTCCCGCCGCGGCGGGTCAGCTATCAGCAAGCCGTCTTTGGCTGAAAGCTGATAGCTGATAGCTGCACTTCTACGCCGTCGCGTTCACCCACAGGTATGCTGCGTTGGCTGCAATCACCTGCTGCGCGTAGTACTTCTTCACGCGGATGAAGTCCGACTCGAGCGAGAGCTCGCGCCATCTCAGCACTCCCGAGCGCTTTGCCCAGAAGAAGGTGTAGCCGAAGCTGGGCACGCGGAGGCCAGGTCGTGGCGGGCGGTAGAACAGCATAGCGTTCTTGCCCATGATGTACCCCAAGCTGTCCGCCTCACCTTCATTCGAGGTCTGATAGAGTGCCGCGGCGACCAGTACCTTCTCGACCTTGAACACCCGCGCCAGGTCCTGCTCGTCAAGCTGGTTACGGGCGCCGTTGGCCGTGTACTTCACGCGGTCCAGGATGCGCGGATGGTTGGCCAGCGAATCCAGCACCGGCTGCGAGACCAGCAGGTAATTAGGGAAATCGCCGATCTGCTGCTGTAAGGTGCGACGTTGTTTCAGGACTTCGGAGACCGGGTCGGAGTTGATGTAATCGGACCACTGCGAAGTTGGAGTGCTGGCGAGGTTGCTGTTCTGGGTGATATTCGCAGTGGTGATGATGTTCGTAAAGAGGTTGATCTCCTCGTTGAGCGCGATGATATTGGTGAGCTTCTCGGTCTTCTCCACTTCGAGCTGAGCGCCGGGATCAGCCTGGTCGCGCTCGTCGTCGGTGATCGAGTCCTCCAGCGCGTGGCCATCGGCCATGTAGAAACCGCGCGCGTCCAGATCGACTTCGATCTGCTGGGCGCGCTGCCCGGCCGCGTAGGCGTCTTTGTAAGAACGGAAGTGCTGTTTCGAGAATTTGAAGAACACGTCGTTCTTCTTCATCACAGGCACCACCGGCAGCACTTCCTCCGCTACAAACGCCTGGTTGCGGTAGGCAATGCTGATCTGGGTGAGTGCCTCGTCAACGTGTAGTTGGTTAAGGCTGGGCATCTGTTTCTCCTTTTTGTTACGAGGATTCAGGATTCAGGATTCAGGATTCAGGGGAAATCTTCGCGTGTGCTTCCCTGAATCCCGAATCCTGAATCCCGGATCCTGTTCTTCCCGGCCCAGCGTTATCTAGCGCAACACGGCGGGCGTGTTGATCGGCGGACGAGCGCGCTAGCGGTCGCCCGAAAACAAGCCATCAGCGGTCAGCCGTCAGCTTTCAGGGAGAAAACGGTTCGCTGAGAGCTGACAGCCGATGCCTGACAGCAGTCGCGGCCACTACCCCTTGTACGAGTACGGCATCACCAGCACGCGAATCACGTCGCCGGCATTCGAGGCTGCGTCGATGGCGATTCCGACGACGTTAATCATCGTGCCAGACTCGCTCACCGCCTTGATCTGCCCCTGGGCGTTGGCGATGTTCACGTAGGCGCCGCGCGTGATAGCGCCCGACGCCACCACCCGCGAGATCCCAAACAGGCGCGTGCGGATGTTGCGCCCCAGCCCGCTCGCCGGAATGACGCCCGTGGGCCAGGCAGTGCCGCTCACCAGGTTGTACAGCCCGCCCGAATAGTCAGCCGCGGCGTCAGGCAGAATCGATTCCTGGGCTACCCCGAGGAATTGGCCGTTGGCCCCACTCGGCACGTTGCACCCGTCGGCGGACACCGAAGTGTCCGGCGCCAGGCAAGTGAATTTCCCGATCTCGATGTTGTAATTGAGATGGTAACTTTGGTCGATCGCAGTAATGTCGCTCATTCAATTTCTCCTCTTTGAACTACCCCGCCTTGCGGGGTTGCACAGATTTCACAGACAGCTTCAAATCTCTTCTAAATCTGTGAAATCTGCGCAATCTGCGGATTCTGCTTATTCTTCCTCTTCGTTCCCCGCCTGCGACTATCGTCCTTGACTAGCTAGTGGCCCACTGGCGTTGCTACCGAAGTCCCCGTGGTACCGGATTGATTCACCGGAGGCCTGCCGGTCGCCATATTCGCCAGCACAGCGCTGATTGCAGCGGTCACGCTTTGCGTGATTTTGGCAAGATCGTCATCGCTGATTGCAGAAACGCTGGCCTGTTCTTCCCATTGATCGGCGGCGGCCAACTCAGCGTGTCGGAGTCCTTGCTGTGCGGCTGCATGAGCTACCCCGACCGCGTTGAGAAGAGCAAGGTTGGCGGCATTCTGTGCGTCGGTAAGGATCTTCGTCTGTGTTGCCAGTGCCGTGTCAAACAAGAGTTTGAGATTCGCCGGCCAAGCTCCTCCGAGGCAAGCCTCGGGCGGCGCCGACGGTGTGCTTACAGTTCCATCTGCCATAGTTTCTTCTCCTTTTCCGCGCTTGAGGGGCGCGGACCCTGTGATCAAATCAGAAACTCGAAATCAGAAACTAGAAACTGGCCAAGGGTGCGAGCTTCCCATAACAGTCGAAGGTCGAGAGTCAAAGGTCGAGGGTTAAAAGCCTTTTCTTTCAACTTTTCAACCCTCGACTCCTCGACTACTCGACTTCTTCTTCCGCAGCCTGCGAGACGGCCACGATCTCTTCCGAATACTCGCGCCACAGGTCCGGCTTGCGCTTGGTGACTTCCGAGAGCGCCACGCTCACCGAGCATTTGTTCTCTTTGGCGTAGGCATTCACTTCCGCCATCAGCGCCTGCTGTGCGGTGGGCTGCTCGCCGCCGCCCGCGTGGCCGTACCTTCGTAGATCCACCACAGGCCGGGCTTGCTCGACCAACGCGCTGAAACCCGTTGCATCTGAAAGCGCCAGTTTCAGAGCGTGGGCGCGGTTTTTCGGCAGCACCTTGCCCGCCTTCACCGCCGCGTTCACTTTACGCTCCGCTTCCTGCGCTTGTAGGATGGTGGAGAATCTTACGCGCCCGGCATCCGCCAGCTTGCCGGCTTCCACCAGGTTGATCTTGCCATCGTGGATGCTTTCCGACAGGGCGGCGAAGCCGTCACTGTCGCCGTTGCCATCCTTGGGCTCCCAACCCTCGGGACCGTCAGCAATGCCGATCAACTCCTCACCGTCGAACACCCCGATCTTGCCCCTGTGCTCGGCAGGCAAATGGTGTACTTCGAGGTGCGCGTCGGTGAGGCACTTCAACTTCAGACTCTTAGCCATTGTCGTCTCCTTTGCAGACAAGGATCCAGGATTCAGGATTCGGGATTCAGGTCCTGACCCCTTACTCCTGCCCGCTGAATCCATTCCTGGTTGCTGGTAAGCAACCGAAACTTGATTTACTGGACCTGGTACATGCAACTGTTGCAGGCTCACGAAAACCCGGTCTGGCGCTTCCCCTGAATCCTGAATCCTCCCGCCGCGGCGGGCTGAATCCTGCATTTCGCAAAGATGGATCTCGGGCAGTTCCTCGAGAAAGGGCTTATTAACCAGCGCTACGGAGGTCAGTACCGTCCCTGCCGTCTTGCCGGTCACTTTATCCTTTGCTCCCCAACGGATGGCCGGCGAAATATAGCGGTATTCCCGATTGGCAATGAGCTGCCGTGCGCGCTCCGTGGGCTCGTACCAGCCCCAAAGAATGTAGCGCATCGGGTGATCGGATGATCGGGTGATCGGGCGATCCGTTGATGAGCCCGTTCGTTCACCCGATCTCCCGATCTCCCGATCTCCCGATCCGTTGAAGGCTTCCGGTTCATCGAGCTTGGTGACGCGCCCGGCTGACAGCACGGGTCCCCCCGTGCCAAAGGGAACTTCCGAGGCATGCTCGTAATCCACATTGATTTCGCCCGTAGGCTTCTGGGCGAAGTTCTCCCGGATTTGTTCGAGATCCTCGAGCTCGATGGAGAACTTCTTTTCCGCTCCGCCCCAGGTCCCCGTGACAGCGATCGGAATCCGAATCAGGCCCGTCCCAGGCACATCGGCGAGCAGCGCGACAAAACGTGGAAAGGCTGAAGTATGAAGGATAAAGTCTGAATTCTCCGCTCTTACTTTATCCTTCATACTTTCTACTTCAGAGTTTGTGTCTGGCCAGTCCATGCCCTCCGACTTATAGAGCGCGCGCAATCTCTGCTTGGCCTCTTCTTTGCCTGGACCTTCGTAGGCATTGCCGCGATAATTCTTGTAAAGCGCAGCAAAAGCCGCGCCCATCAAGCCATGGTCGGGCTTCCCATGCCGCTTCACCTGAAGGTGAAACGTAGTTGCCTTCTCCGGGTCCTCAACCACCAGGAAATCGCTTGGCGGATAACCTTCCTTCGTTGCGCTCATCGAAGCCCTCGGCTTTCAGCTTTCAGCTCTCAGCTATCAGCCTTTATCCTTTACCCTTCAAACTTTAGAATTCAGCTTTACTCCACGATTTCCAGCGTAACGTCCCCCTGGTACTGTTCGCCGATGCTGGAAACGATCTGCACCGCGATGGTGTGTCTCTCTCCCGCCACGCCGCCCGTCACCGTGAAAACCACGCCTGTACCCGAAATCGCTGGCGCTGGTTTTGAAGCGATGACCTCTTCAGTCGAATCCAGCCTGGTCAGATCGCTCGTAGCCGTCACTGCCGTGATGCTGGCGATGCTGTTGCCCGTGCCAATGTCAGCGGCAAAATCGAGCGAAACTGCGAATTGTTCGTAAGGCGCTTTGTAAATCGTCATGTCTAACAGCTCTCAGCTCTCAGCTATCAGCCATCAGCTTTCAGCTCTGCGCTTGCTGAAAGCTGAGAGCTGACTGCTGATAGCTTCTTTTCAGTGCACCGGCGCCGTGCCGCTTTTCACCCGCCCTGCTTCGGCGCCTGTTTTCGCTTGGCCTGGCACGGCTCCGTTTTTGGCCTGCCCCGGCACGGCTCCGCTTTTGGCCTGCTCCGGCACGGCAAACTCATGCCTCGGCGGGGCGGTCAGACTGTGGTTCCGCAAACCAACGATTGCATCGCTGAAGACTAGTGTTTCCATATCGCCGCGCAGCGCAGCGAAAATCCGGCTCAAACTATCAGAAGTGGAAAGCGCCTCGGTATCGCCACGCGAGGCAGCGAGGACACGCCTCAGATTATCGCTCGCGCTGAGCGCCTCAGTGTCGCCCCGCCCGAAACTTGCTGCCCGCGTCAGCAAATCAGACGTCGTGTTGTTCTCGCTGTCGCCCCGGATTGAAACCGCCCGCCTCACGAGACTGTCCGAAACGCTGAGGGTTTCGGCGTCGCCCCGACTCAGACCCTGCGAGCGCGCAATTGAATCCGCACCGGTGTTGGTTTCGCTCTCGCCCCGCCCGAAAACTCCCGAGCGCGCAATTCCGTCAGCTGACGGATTGGTCTCACTATCACCCCGCCCAAAGATCCCCGAACGCGCGATGGCGTCCGAGGAGGTGTTGGTTTCGCTGTCGCCCCGGCCAAAACCGCTCGAGCGCGCAATCGCATCCAAGGCCGTGTTGCTCTCGCTGTCGCCACGCCCGTACACCGCCAGCCGCGCAATCGCATCGGAGGCGGTGTCCGTCTCGCTGTCAGTTCGACTGAAGGCCGCAAGACGGCTAATCGTATCCGAGGCCGTGTTGGTCTCGCTATCCGCCCGGCTTAAACCCTGCGAACGCGCAATCGAATCTGCGACGGTATTGGTTTCGGTGTCACCTCGACCATAGACCGCGAGCCGCGCAATCGCGTCCGACGCTGTATTGGTCTCGCTGTCGCCACGGCCGAAAGCCCCCAAACGCGCAATCGAGTCCGACGCCGTATTGCTCTCGCTGTCGCCCCGGCCGAAAGCTCCCAAACGCGCAATCGAGTCTGAGGCTACGTTGCTCTCACTACCGCCTCGCCCGAAGACGGCCTTGCGCGCAATCGAGTCCGACGCCGTATTGCTCTCGCTGTCGCCCCGGCCAAAGCTCGCCAGCCTCGCAATGGCGTCGGAGGCCGTGTTGCTCTCGCTTAGGCTGGCGCTGTGGCTGTTGCCAGCAGGTGTGTAGGTGATGACAATGATGCCTGCGCAGCCATTAGCCGCAGTCACCGAACTTGATCCTCCTGTACCGCCGCCCCCGCCGCCATATAGGCCACACGCGCCCGCTGAGCCACTGCTCTGACCTGCACCACCTCCACCGCTACCGGAACCGTAGCTCGAACTCCACTCCGTACCGGTACTTCCTGCTCCACCGCTGCTGGAAGTGCTGCCAGCGCCGCCGCCACCGCCACCGGATGACCCAGCGCCTCCACTACCGGAACTGCCCGCAGCCCCAGCGCCGCTGCCAGAATAATTTGTTCCTCCGGCTCCGCCAGCGGTTGCGGAGGTCCCCGCCCCTCCTGCGCCCCCGCCTCCGTTCCCACCGCCTCCGCCCCCGCCGTAGCCTGCAGTCGATCCACCGTTCCCACCTGCGCCGCCCGTACCATTTGGGCCGCCAGCCCCACCACCTCCACCACCGCCAGCCGGAACGCCCAACGCGGACCCGCTCGCGCCGCCGGATTTTGTTAGGCAACCGGTACCCGTGCATTTACCGCTTGCCGACGCTCCGCCCGCCGCCGAGGCGGAAGAGGACGGAGCGCCGACGCCAGCTTTGGCTCCGCACACAACCGCAGCCCCTGTGATGCTCCCGCAACCCGTGGTGGAGTTGCAGAAGTAGGTGTCACCACCGGTAGTGCCCGCAGCGCTGCCGCCCGCTCCACCAGCGCCTACCACGTAGCTGACGGTGCCACTCGCAGTGAGGGTCACGTTGATAGATTTACTGTATGCCCCTCCGCTGCCACCCGCGCCTGAAGCGGTTGAGCCTCCACCGCCTCCTCCGCCCCCGCCCCCGATGCACTCGATCTTATTATTCGAGTTGTTCCAGTTCGACGGCACGGTGTAACTCGTGCCTGAGGTAAGGTAGACGACTGTCTGCGCAGATGCCGGGGTTGCCATCAGCAGGAAGCACAGAGCGAAAATGAGCCGTTTGAACATAAAGCAGCTTTCAGCGATCAGCTATCAGCGGTCAGCAAGCTGAAAGCTGACGGCTGATAGCTGAGAGCTTCCTTTAGAACGTAATCGTCCAAGTCACCGTCAACGTGTCGCCGCTGGCCAGCGACGCCTGGGTGAATGTGTTTTCAAAACACATCGTCCCCGAAGAGGACGCATTGAGAATGGCCGCAGCCTGAGCCGCCTGCGTCCCTGTGGCAGTGAAAGTGTTCGCCAACGTGAAGCTCGTCGCATTTGAAGTGTGCGTGGGAGTACCCAAGGCGCGCGATAGCCCGTTCGTGGTAATTTCTCCACTCAGGGAGGTATCGGTCGCGGCTGGAGTGATCGCAGTATTGGTCAGCGCAATGTAAGTGCAGACCGCAGCGGTGCCCCCCGCCATCTGACCATACTGCCAGTTGATCCCGGCGTTGGTGCGCAGATTGTGCCCCGTCACATCCAGGAAGACCGTGCCGTCCGGGTGGCGCGCCACGACGTGGACCCAGTGCGGAAGATCGGCCGCACCCTCCCGTAGGGCCGAACGGCGTTCGGCCCCGCCAGGGCGAGCGCCGCTCGCCCCTACAAACGTCTTCTCGTACATCTGCTGGATAAAATCCTTCAGCGACAAGCCGTCCGGCCCGAAATCCACTGGCTTCCAGACATGCTTCCCCTGCCACACGTTCTCGGCATAGACCGCCGAGGTGGTCGGGATGGTCTCAACGTTGGTTAGATTGTTGAGACTGTGGTAGCCGAAGTAGCTCAGGTTCCCACCGTTCAGGATCATCGCCAGGCCAGCGAACGCCGCGACCACGGCAATCGAAAGAATTGTCTCAAACCGTTTGTTCAGGAATTTCCTCATGCTCATTCTCCTTCTGTGGAACCTGCGCAATCTGCGCATTTCACCGATAAATCACGGAAACCGTCACCGGCGCGCTCGTTCCATAACCACCCGAGCACGCGAAGGTAAATTCCGTGGCCTGCCCAAACCCCAGCGCCGCGCTCGAGCTGACCGAGCTGGTGGTAACGCTCGTCGTCCCCGCCTGCTCGATAATCGTCCAGGCATTCACAGTGCCTGTGGTCGCTGTCACTGAGACGGGGCCGCCCAGGGTGAGATAATTCACCCCATCGTAGGACGTCTTCGCCTGCACGGTGCACGTCGTGTAATTACCCGTCACAGTGCCAAACGTCCACTGAATTTGCGCCTCGTGCGCCGTCGTTGTGGGCGTGCTCGTAGTGGTCGCCGCGGCGCCCGCGATGGTGATGACAGGCGTATCCGTCACTACGCCGGTCGGTCGTTGCTGAACGTTCCTCCCTGCCGCGTGAACCGGTGGCAAGCAGCGCGGATTCAGAAAGAGCGCATAGAGCGCCGCAAGCAAAAGCACCAGCCACCACTTGAATCCCGATTCCTGGCTTCCCAATCCCGCTCTCATTTCACAGCTCCTTAATTCAAAATTCATAATTCACTATTCACCACGCACTATTCCGCATTCATCTTTGGGGCGATCATCCGCATGCGCCTCCCGGCCGTAAGAGCCAGTCCCGCCAGGGCGGGATCGAGAGTCGAAGGTCGAATCCGCAGATTTCGCAGATTCTGCCGACACGGTCTCTGAAGCCCGCGCTGCGCCCCCGTTCGTAGGGGCGGTTCGCGAACCGCCCCTACTCTGCGAAATCTGCGTGATCTGCGGATGCCCTTCCTCTTGCGGCTTCGTCCCCGGCTCGGCAGGAAACTCTCCTTCCTCTTGCTCTTGCAGGCGCGTCTGGATGGGCGCCCAGCGCGGGCGCGACGTGTTCGACTTGAGCGGCATGCCGCACTTTTTGCGGATCCAATTCTCCGTGTCATTGTCCGGTTGGAGCAGGTCCACGTCGAATTTGCCCACGTCCTTCGCCACCTCGAGCAGCTCGAGCGGATTAATCACGATAATGTTCGAGGTTACGAGGCGCGGGTAAGGCAGTTTCTTACCGGGCTGCGGCGTGTAGTTGTAATTCACCAGTCGCCGGATGGAGGTGTTGGAAATGGTTTCGTCAATCTTTTGCGAGATCGCTTCGAGCGAGAGATAGAAGAAATCGCGCATCGAGCCGCCCAAGGCGCGCGACCCGGTTTGCGTAGTGCCGAGCGAGAGGAAGTTTGCCAGCACCGAGCGCATGATCATTTCACTGTGGTGCTGGATGGAAGCCTGCGGGTCGCGGATCCGGCCGGTGATCCCGGTCAGCACGAACTCCCAGCCACTGGGAAGTGAAAGGCCCGTACTTTCGTGCGCGGCGAGCATTTGTACCCACTGCTGCGCCGCCTTGCGGTCTTCGGCGGAAACGTTGGGGCCTTGCTTGATGGTGGGCACGCCCAGGCCATTGCGCTCGATGCTGATGGCGTCGATGCGGTAAATCTGGCTCTTCATGTACCAGTGCTGATAAGCCGCCCGCAACACGGAGCGCCCGTAGAAGTACGCGCCTTCCATGTCGTTCACGAAATAGGCAAGCTTCTCCGCCGGCACCAGCACGTTAACGAAATTGTTGCCCCGGTATCCGTACTGCTCGAGGTAGAGCAGCGACTCGCCGTCGTCATCAACGTGGTAGCGGTAGAAGGTGTAGGGCAGGCGCGGCGCGAGCTTGCGCAGCCGGACTCTGTCGCCGTCGATATGCCACAAATCCTCGTGCGCGGCGCAGCCAAAATCCAGGCAGAGTAGGGCATTTTCTTTCACCGTCTCGAAGTTCTGTGTCACCCAGCAGCCCGTGCTGGTGGGCGATTCGAGGCCACCCAAAAGGTTTTCTCGGACCTCATCAGCAATCTTTTTTGCCAGGTCAAACCCCGGTTCGTTTTCCTTGAGGCCGGGCACGATCTGACAGTCAGCCGCCCGGATGGGCAGCTTACAGGCGAGCAACGCTGCGCGCACATCCGCATCCGAGCGCCGCATCTTTTCGTAAATCAGGAAGCTGCTGCGGCCTTCAAGGATGGGGTTGTATTCGCCCAGATCGCGGATGAATCCCGCAAAGTTCGCGGTACCGACCGCGCCACGGAGGGACGTGTCAGGGGCCGTAGGGCCGAGCGGCGCTCGGCCTCCCTCGCCATTGCCGGGCCGAGCGCCGCTCGGCCCTACCTGCGGCTCGGGCACGGCGCCGCCGCCGGGCACCGCCGCGGGATTCAGCCCCACGTCATTCCCAATGGGCCCGCCAGGGAACAACGTCACCATGGGGTAGCTAGCCCCTGGGGTTATGACCTGTCGAATTGTTTCGAGAAACGACATAAGGAATTTGTGATTTGTGATTGGTGATTTCCGATTGCGCGTTCTTCAATCACCAATCAGAAATCGCCAATCGCCAATGCTAAAATTCCGCCGGCAAAGCCTGCGGGGTCCACCAAGCCGCTCTGGGCGTGCCCACGATCACTCCGTCACTCAGGTGTGAGATGGGCTGCTGCTCGGCGGCAAGGTCGGCGAGGGCTTTCGCCCAGAACTCGTCCGCGTGGCCGAGGTCGGTGCGCTCAGCATCGAAGCGGGTATTGCCCGCTACGGTCACGAGCTTCTTGACAGCTCCAAAGGCGCGGGCGATTTCCGGGGCCTCGGGAATAAGATCCAACCGCTGTTCCATTCGTCTCTTGACGCGGTAAGCCATGTCTTCTTTGACGGCCGCGGTAAAGGTGACAGGCTCCACGCGTGCTCCGAACTCACGCTCCAAGGATTCGGCCAACGGGGCCCCCATGCCCGTCGAGTCAATGCAGGCGCGGCGCACCAGAGGACGCCCGTCAGGGCCGGGCAAGGAAAGCAGTTGGCGGGCGAAGTCGAGTTGCTCGGCGAAGGGGGTATTGGAGAAGGTGCGAACCAGGCGCGCCACGGCGGTTTTTTGCGCCGTAGGGCCGAGCGGCGCTCGGCCCCCATCCTCGCCGGGGCGAACGGCATTGGACCCCGCAGGGGCACGCCATAGCGTGCCTGCCTCGGGCCGAGCGCCGCTCGGCCCTATAGTGACGCTATCCAGCCAAAACACCGTGCGGTCGTGGTGGCGGCCGATATCGATGCCCAAGTAAAACTCCGAATCCGGGACTCGGGGCTCAGGGAGCCGAGAGTCCAAATCACGGCGGGGCGCCGAGGCCAGGAACTGGGGAGGGCAGTCCTTTGCGGCCTCGGCGCTTGCGCACTGGGCGACGAGTGCGGGCGGGATGAAGTTCTCCGCGATGGAAATGAACTGGCAGCAATACTCCTGTTGCCAGGTGGTTTCGTCGTCACAACCGGCGCGGAGAACGTGGAGATCGATGTTGAGACCCTGGCGGATGGCCTCGTAGATGTCGCAGCAGTGGGCACTCCAAATCGGGTGATCGGGAGATCGGGTGATCGGGTGAGCAGGAAACTCGAAATCCGAAATTCGCAAATCACCCAGACTTTTGAGTTTCGTTTTTTGATTTTCGGTTTTCCCCAGTTCACCCGATCGCCCGATCTCCCGATCTCCCGATTCCACGAGCCCTGCCGCCTTGGCAATCTCATAGAACTTGCCCTGCTGTCCGTTGGGCGTCGAGATGACCTCGAGGCAATAGCCGCGTGTGATGGTGGGAAAGAGCGCCGTGTAGATCTTGTCGGCATCGGAATGGAAAGCGAATTCGTCTAGTGTGACGTTGCCGGAGTAGCCGCGGGCAGTGTCGGGATTGGCGGGAAGTCCGTAGATGACGGACCCGTTGGCGAACCGGACTTCCAATTGCTTGATCAGCGTGCCTTCGAAGAAGGTAGACTCGCAGGCCCGAGCCAGAATCCCGCAGGACTGAACGTGTTCCTGGACCTTTTCCATCAGCAGACGCGACTGCCGCTCGCCCTTGGAAAGGAAAATCCAGGTGGTCCTTCTTTTCAGGCATTCCAGGAGGGCGCGGATGGAAGCGGCAAAGGAATAGCCGATCTGGCGAGCTTTCACCACGACCTTGAGCGGTGAATGATCCTCGACCCACCGCTGCTGGAAGGGAAGTAATTGCAAAGCAGGACCCAAAGGCTCAGGGATGGGTTCGAGGGTTGTCGCTCCACTGTCATTCCGAGCGCAGCGAGGAATCTCGCTCTGATTCTTTCTTCCATCGAGACCCCTTGGTACGCCTGGATCCCCGTTCCAGCTCGGTGCAGAGCGAGATTCCTCGCTGCGCTCGGAATGACATCCGCCTGGTTTGGGTGCTTCGTTGCTGGATTTCTGAATCGTCATGGGCGATTGGACATCCGGGATTTCAGATGCCGCAAGAAGCTCTTCCCTGCGGCAAGGTTCGGAGGCCCGCGTAGCTTTCTCTGCGCTCGCGACAGGTCGGACGGCAGGCCGCGGGTTGTTACGCTTTCGCGGAGGCATTGGCACTTTCCTCATAAAGCAATGGTTGACAAGCAAGTCCGTAAAGCTGTTGGATTCTCTGCAATATATCCGGCCCGAGGGGATCGCCGATTTGGTGTGCCGTGAGCTCGCGCTCCAGCCTCAGAAGGTCTCCCTGCATCTTTCCTTGCGTGATCTCGATCAAGCGTGTCCGGGCGCGGGAGTAATCCAAATCCTGCTTCGCCTTTTTCCTCTGCATCATGAGTATCTGGTGCTTGAGGTTCAGATTCTCGCACTCCATGCGGTAGCGCGCGGCTTCCCTCGGAGTCACCACTGAGGCATTCCGATTCACCCTCGAGTAACCGGTCAGGAACGTGGCCCTGGCGAGCCGAGCCTCAGCGGATTTGGGGTCCTTGTCGACGGACGACAGGAGCGCTTCGGCATCTTCAACCTGGCGGCGCGCTCGCTGGGTTTGGAGCACCCGGTTGCCTTGAAAATAGGCCTTGACGGCGTTGAGTGTGACGCATTGCCCGCCCCGCGCATTGACCGCCTCGACCACGTCCTCGAAGGTCGAGCCCTCTTTGAGCAGCTTGTAAACGAGGTCCTTCTCGTCCTTCTTGAGCTTGAGGACCTCGTTCACAACTTCCGTCCCGCCTGCCGCCACGGTCTTTGCCGTACCGGCAGACCCTTCTGTAGGCTGCTGCGTTGCGGGGGAGGGGACGGTGCTCGACTTCGGCGGGCTTTGCGCCGCCGCCCCACCGCCCGGAGCGTTTTGGCTAGAGAGGCGCTTTTTCATTACCGGGGCTCCACGTAGATGCCTTCATCGGCCGGAAGGCGGCCGTCGAAATAGTCGATACCCTGGGCCGTGATCTTCACCAGTGGAATCTCACGCCGGGAGCGGGGCCCGCGAACGCGCTCCACGGCCACCAGGCCTTTCTCGGCCAGGTAGGCGATGTGGAAATTCAATTCCTCCAAGGGCACGGGGTAGCCAAAGATGTCCAGTTCGCCCTGAAGAAGCGGCAAGGTGGCCGCTTGGGGGTAGATGAGACCCAGGTAGTAGAGGATCTTGCCGCGGATGATTTCCTTATGACGAACCGTAGCGGCCATAATTGATTAACTCCTCAGAACATATTATCTAGACTGGAATCAGGCCTGGGCGTTTTGTGGATGGGGGAGCCTTCGGAGGCCGCCGCGCTCTGGCCTGGAAAGTGCTCTTTTTCCGATTCCACTCCTGCCGCATCGGGCGCCGCCTCCGGTGGCCGGCACAATGAGCTGAACCCCGGCGCGCGGGATTCCAGCAGGTGCCTTAAGTCGGAAGAGGAGTCGCATCGCCCCGAGAATCCCGACGAGGCGCGAAGCGTGCAGAAATCCTCACCGCTGCGGCAGCGCAGGTTGTTCATATCGCGATGCAGGGCCTTCAGGGCGATAAGGATTTCCTGGTGCTCGAAGCTCTCCTGGGACTCGCGATGCTCGACCGAATTGGCGAGGCGCGATAGCGCGTCGGCCTGCCCGCTCTGAGCGCCCAGGAACTGCTCGATGTATTGCCGCACCAGGGCGTAGGCGCCGTCCACCTGCTGGCGCTTCATTTCCATGGACTTCTCAATCCAGTAGTGCGCCAGACGGAGAAAACCGTAGCCGAAGATGATGAGGACCAGAATGCCGGGGCCCCACCAGAGCGCCACGCGTTGGATGTCCAGAGGGTTCATCGGACAAGCACCCCCGCGATGAATCCGCCGGCAAAGTATTCGACGGCTCGGAAAAAGTGCGATCGCCAAGTGCCGCGGGCGGCTTTGAGTTCCGCCCGGTGCGCTTCCTCGCTCTGGGCCAGGATCTTGTCCTTGTCCGCCAGCGCCGCGTTGAGCTTGGCGATCGCGCCGGATTGTTGGTCACTGATGGCGGAGTTGAGCTTCGACTGCTGCTCGCAGTTGGAGACCTGTTCCCCCATAACCTGGGTCTGCTGGAGGCAGGAATCGAGCTCGATAAATGCAGTCTCAACCTTCCGCACGCCCTGGTCAGAGAGCACGAGGGCGGGACTGGAGGCGGGAGAGGGGTTGGGCACAAGATGTTGGGTGTCGGGGGCTGGCTGTTTCTCGCCATTACCCGCCGCCAGCGTCTGGAGGCTTGGGGTCTGCTGCCCCGACCCCTGGTCCTTGACACCTGACACCGGTTCTTGGAGACGAGAGGCCACCCGGCTCACCACTTCCGATGTGGGAAGAGTGGCCACCTCGTCGGCGCGCGCGAGCTCCTGTTTGCGGAGTGACTCAAGACTTTGACTCAGTCCTTCGGCTTGGCGCGCGAGCTGTTGCCGCTGGGCTTCAAGCTCACGGACGGCCTGGGCGCTCTGCTTGGCATCCCGAAGGGCACCGGCCGCTTGCTGTTGGAGCCGGGAGATCTCCGCCGCTGCTTGCTTCTTCACCTGCTGGGCCTGCACCGTGTCAAGCCGCCGGGCTTGGCGCTCGCAGGACCAGGCAAAGAACATGATGACAACACCAGCCAGAGCGGCGGTAGGCAGGCCCGGAATGCTCCGCAAGAGCCCCTGCACTGGGCTGAGGCTCGCGAGTTTCCGGGCTGCGGTCCCAATTTTGCCCAAGCACGTTGTCAACGACAGCGGTTGGTTGCTTCCCATTACTTCTTCTCCAAAATGCGCTGCAGCGTTTCGTTGGCCTTGCCCAACCCATAAAGCGCCGCAATAAAGAGCGTGAGGCCCTCCAGGCTGGGAAGGATGTGGTTGTGGAATACGAGGTAGGTAATCCAACCACACGCAAAACCCAGCGCCACAAATGCTCCGAGGCGACTGAAGCTCGCCTCACCCGATTCGGAAAAGAGTTGTTGGAGGAATTTCAACATAGCCCGTTTCTCTGACCTTCCTTTCTTAACTTTTTGTTTCGCTCGTCTTTCATCCCTCAGAGCCTGTCATTCCGAGCGAAGCGAGGAATCTCGCTCTGTCGTCATATGCGTCGTCTGCGAAACCGAAAATCTTCTCGTGGCTGAATTCCATCTCCATGGGAGAATCACGACGCCGCCTTGGCCTTATCTCCGAAGCGCGCCGCTGACTGCCCAGCCATCAACGCACGATAGATCTCTATCCGCATCAGGCCGTTTTCAACGTAGGCGGGATCCGCCGTCCTGCCATCGGGCCGGCCAGTGTTCCAGCAGCGGAACAACTCCTCAAATTCGCGGGCGAGGTCAAGCTGGTAGCTCGCAGCGAATTCAGCAAGCAGTTGGATTGCTAAGTGATAATGAAATCGCGGCTCGAGGAGGTCACGCACAGTGCCGTGCCGCCCGATCACGTGGAAACCCATGATCTGCACGAAGCCCCACGAAGAAGCCAGCTCCCGCAGGGCCTCGTCCGCCAGGCGGGAAAGTTCGCTGGCTTGGCCGGCCGTGAAGAGCGAGTTGAGAAACTTCTCGTGGAACTCGCCAGTCTTGGGATGGAGGACCTCCGCGAGTTCCTCGCAAAGCGCCTGGGCACGAATCCCAACGTAACGGGGAGACTCCCCGGCCGCTACCGCTTTCAAGTGGCGATACACAGAAGGCTCAAAACGGACAGCCGCGGGGTTTCCACCGGACTCGCCGGCGGTCAACGCGCCCAGGAACTCGGGACGGACTGATGACGAGCCGCAGGCCTCCTGAATGAACCCGTCGCAACGCGCAAATACTCTCCGAACCAACCTGTATTCAGCCTCAGTGCGAGCGGCTGCGCCGGAATGAAGGCCACCAGCCGGCGAAACCCCGGTTGTGGAAGGAGGAACGAGCGCCTCCGTACGCGACCGAGTGTTGGAAAAGATTATCCGCGTGCTCGTCGCGTCCTGCTGCGCCCGGTCTGGCACTATCCGATCCATGAATGTAGCCTAGCACGTGGAGATGGAATAGTGGGAAAGGGTGGAGAGAGTGTGAAAGAATTTCTTATTTGCCTAAGCCAAAAGGCGATAGCGGCAGCCGCTTCTATCACATTGTGAAATGTGCTTCAGCAAATGGCGCGTTTTGACACACACATCGGAAAATCTGCATGTTTGGGCGAGGCGTTCGAAACCCTTGTTGCATCGGACAGGCTGATGAAGCGACTTCAGCCCGAATCCGTAAGTTGGACGGGAGTCTAATCTCACTCGAAGAGAAAGGACCCCTCACCCGGGTCTCCCGCGACTGCGGGATCGCCACCCTCTCCCCGAGGGAGAGGGCCGCTATTTTATGTGTTCTTGGTGCCAGCCCTCTCCCGAGGGGAGAGGGTGGCCCGCTGTCCCGATCCACTTCATCGGGAAGCGGGCCGGGTGAGGGGTTACTTGGGCGAGGCTAGAACCACAGAGTGAGGCAATCGTCAAACGCACCGTTCTGTTCCTGCGCAGGTTTGGTGGAAGCGACTTCACTCTAACGGGTTGGAACGGACCAGGGCCCCTCAGTCTGCGAATTCGGGTTCAGTTGCGACAGGCATTGGAATCCGGAAAAAAGGGGCGACGCCGTTTGGTCTAGGCGCTATCCTGGGCAAATGCTGGTGTTCTGTCGAATGGAGCCGCTCTGCAGGTCAGGTTCCACTGGGCCTGGAGATGCGAGGTCTGACGCAGCGGCAGGGATACAAAAAAGGAGAGTATTACCATGCGGGCTGTCATCCAAAGAGTAAAGCGGGCGGAAGTGCGAGTCAACGGCCACGCCGTGGGGACCATTGGCACGGGGATGCTTGTGCTGCTCGGCATCGGCAAAGAGGATACGCCGGAAGCAGCGGAATCACTGGCGGATAAGATCGTCAACCTGCGGATCTTCGACGACGAGAAAGGCCGCATGAACCGGTCCTTATCGGAAACAAGGGGAGGCCTGCTCTGCGTTTCCCAGTTCACGCTTTACGGCGACTGCCGCAAGGGCCGCCGCCCTAGCTACGACCGGGCCGCTCCGCCGGATATGGCGCGCCGGCTCTACGAAGCTTTCGTAGGATCGATGCGGGCCAGCGGAATCACGGTCGAGACGGGACAGTTTCAGGCCATGATGGAGGTGGAACTCGTCAACGACGGGCCTGTCACGCTGTTGCTCGACTCGGACCGAGTCTTCTAGTCCGTATTTCTCACCACGGGTTTGGAAGGGCGGGGTCGGCATGTGCTGAGCTAAAGCTCAGCGCTACAACTCCGACCCTGAGAATCAAATGCACCTGGATTTGAGACGCACTAGAAGCTCAGGACAGCTTTGCGATCCTGCTGGAGACTTCCTTGGCAAAGCGATGGATGAAACCATCGACGTATTCCCCCACGTCGAGTTGTTCGTCCTCAACCAGCGGGGTCAAGTCGATGCCAAAAATCAGCGACGTGGACTCATCCACGCCATGCGAAGCAAGATACGTGGCGTTAGCACGCCTCCGGCCCATTGTCGCAAGATCATATCGTTTCCCACCGCATACCTGTGAATCGAACACCCCCACCAGCGCCATAGCAAGGTTCTCGTGAGCCTCCACGTTGAAGACGAATTTGTCATTGTCATTCAGCCAATCGAGATTACGCCAGACTTCACAGCCGTAAAGATGCTGGGGTCTTGAATCGCGTGGCAACTCGCGTAGGGCGCGGATGGCTCGCAGGGCCGTGGCAACGTGTGTGTCATGCTTGTCGGCGAGGTTGTGGGTATAAATCACCTGTGGCTTGGACGCCACGAGGATTCTCTCAAGGTCGTCCACCACCTGAGTATTAGTAGGATCCTGGACTGCGCTGCTGGGGTAATCAAGGAAGGCGTGGGCCGAGTACTCACCGATGAAAGCAGCTTTCTTCTGTTCTTTGCGCCGGACGACTTGCATTTCCTCGTCCGTGTAACTTTCGTAGAGACCATCGCGGGGGCTACCGCTGCCGTTGGTGACCGTCACCCCAGTGAATCCCTTGTCCGACCTGCCGAAGCACTCGAGGATGCCGTGATAGGCCATAATCTCGATGTCATCTTGATGGGCCGACACACAGAGGTGCGTGGTTCGGGAGAGTGCCACATTAACAGGAGAACCGTCAGGGACATAGACTTCCGCTCCAGAATTGTGTAACTCCATCCTATTCCTCCGTATTCCTAGGGAACAGGGAACAGGGAACAGGGAACAGGGAACAGGGAACAGGGAAAAGCCTAATCCCTAGTCCCTAATCCCTAATCCCTAATTCCTGTTCCCTGTTCCCTATTCCCTGACCGGTAGGGCTGGCAGGCTAGCCGCAGCCACCGCTTGGCCGACGCGCCGGGTCGCTTCATCAGGGAGCCGGAGCCTGATTCCTTGCGCCAGTTCCGGGAACTCGTTCTTCAGCACTTGCTGGGCGCGGCTCAGAATAATGTTCCCACCCTCACCCGACGTCACGCGGCCGAGAATCAATACATTGCGGAGCTCATAGAAGTCGGCATAGTGCGCGATTCCATATCCCACATAACAGCCAATGGTCTCGAAGATCTGCTTTGCTCGCGCCTCCCCGTCATGGGCCATTTCCTGAACCGATTTGAGTTTCTGCGCGGGACCGAGGCGCTCGTCCAAGTTGATCCCAGCCGCGGCAGCCAGCCGAAAGACCGCCTGCTGTGAGAAATACTGCGCCCCGCAACCCCGATCACCCGACCATTCGTCGACGGGAGCCGCGGGGTCATAGTCCACAGGACAGAAGGCCAGTTCGTTCAACCAAGTGGTAAGCTCACCGGTTTCGGTGACGTAACCTCCGGCCTCACTCGAGCCAAGAGCTATCCCCAGCACGGCGTTATCCTGAAGTGACATTGAGCCGGCGAGCGCGGTTACTTCCCCGTCGTTGACCACCTCAAAGGGAATCCCCCCCCAAGCACGCTTCATGTCAAGGAAGAGGTTCACAACTCTGGTCACGAAAAGTTCTTGAGGTACCGCCCGAAAGAGGGAAGCCACCCGCGGGCGATTGTGGACGTAAATTCCGGCCGAGCTGCCGCCAATGGCGTCGACGCGCGGAAGATGCTTGGCGGCAGATTTCAGCCCTGCCATGATCTCGTTGTAATGATAGCTGGGGTCAGCGGCGTGGCGGGGATCCCAGACCACTTCTTCCGTGAAAACAGGCTCGCCGTCGATCACGGCTGCCACTTTTCGGTCCGAAGCGCCCAGGTCGAATCCAATGCGGCAGCCGTCGAGATGCCTCCCCAGGGCCATGGAACCCTCCGAGGGCTCAGGGGTTTTTTCGGGGCTGGTAATCTCGACCGTGAACGGCCGTTCGTACACTCCGCCCATGAACTCAGCGTCGAAAGCGCGTGCACCTTGCGGAGAATAGGTCTGACGGATATGCTCACCTACATGCCGCGGTCCGCCCACCACGATCCTCCATCCGCCGTGCTTCCAGAGAAGCATTTTCACCAGCCTCTCCGCAAAGGGGAGGTTGAATCGCGAGGCCTCGTGGCCGTCGTCGAAGCACGCTGTCTTGTAAACAGAAACGAAGCCCTCATGACGTTCCAACGCGATGGTCAGCGGAACCCCATGAGAGCAATCCCGCACCGCCTTCAGGTAAGCGTGATTGGCCAGCACCGCTGGAGAAAACCGCTCATGAAGCGGCGGGACAACGCGAGGCTTCACTAGGGCAGGTAGCGCGGACCTCCGCATTTGAGGTCCGCGGCTTTTCGCCAACTCCTTCATGTTCCTCTCGGGGCACTCACGACGGGTAGGCACATGAACCCCGCCGTTCGCCACCACGACTGAGTATAGGAAGCCTGCCGCTACCGGTCAAGGAACGGGGAAGCAGGTTTCAGGTGTCAGGTGCTTGGAGACAGCAGTCAGAAGGTAGACAGTACGCAGTAGCCAGTCGGCAGCCGGCACTGAAGACGATTGGACTTAGAGGCCTTAAAGACTGAAAGCTGATAGCTGAGAGCTGAAAGCAGGAATGTTCGGAATCGGTCATGTGAATCCCATAAACGGACAATCCTCCCACGACAATAAGTCAGCCCACATCCAATAATTCCATAAGATTCAGCGATTTGCATTTCTTGGCTAGTTGGCTCGACGGTTGCTTAGCATAAGCCGGGTGTACGGCCATTTAGTATCGAATTCCTTCGAGAGAGGGAGCCGATGGGGGCGCTGCGCTACGAAGGAATTGTGAATGATGAATGGTGAATTGTGAATGGTAAATAGCGACTGGAGAAACGAGGTTATCGTTGGCTTTCTGAACTCACAATTCATTCATAATTCAGAATTCATCATTTCCTAAAGGCTACGGAGAAATGAGTCATGAGAACGCTTATTCAGGATTTGCGCTATGGCTTAAGGATGCTGGCGAGGAATCCCGGCTTCACGACGGTGGCTGTTCTCACCCTCGCACTCGGCATCGGGGCAAACACAGCCATCTTCAGCCTTGTTGACGGTATGTTCCTCCGGCCGCTGCCGGTTGCCCACCCCGGAGAACTCGCCACGATCGTGGTGAAGACGCCGGAGGGGGCTGGCCGCGAAATCTCGTATGCCGATTACCTTGATCTCCGCCAGCAAGCCTCAACGCTCACCGGGATCGCCGTATGGGATCGGGAATCCAGGTTCCTGAACTCGATGGACGAATCGAGTCAAATCCTTGTGGATGTTGTCTCGCCTGATTACTTCGCAGTGCTGGGAGTTAAGGCTGTCCTTGGCAGGGCTTTCGTCCCCGAGATTGACCACGGAGGTCAACCTGAACCCGCGGTTGTGATCAGCTACCGAGTCTGGAAAGGACGCTTGGGTGGAGACCCCGAGATTGCAGGGGAAACCATCAAGATGACTGGGAAGACCGTAAGGGTCCTGGGAGTTGCGCCACCCCATTTTCAGGGCCTGGAGCGATCTGTTCCTACCGATGCTTGGCTGCTGGCCCCGAACGAGGTCGACGACGCCCAGCTTAAGCGCCGCGATTATCGCGGGTTCGAGGCCATGGCGCGGCTCCGTCATGGCGTTCCCACCAACCAGGCTCGGGCCGAGCTGGACATGCTCGGCCGGCGCCTTGCGGCATCCTATCCTGCGACAAACCGCGCCACCACCTTCGGCCTGCTGACGGAGAGCGAGCGGTTCCGCGATGATCTTCCACTTTCGCTATTTGCGATGGCCGTAGTGGGCTTGGTGTTGCTCATTTCCTGCGCGAACGTGGCGGGCTTGTTGCTTGCGCGGGCTGAAACGCGGCGCCGAGAGGTGGCCCTTCGCGTCGCCCTGGGAGCAGGACGAGCGCGACTATTTCGTCAGTTCATGACGGAAGGTTTTCTGCTTTCCATTGCCGGGGCAGCGCTGGGTTTGCTGTTGACTGGGTGGTTGATGGGGCTGCAAAGTGCGCTCATGCCTCCCGGTCCGTTTCAAATGGGACCTGACCTGCATATAGACGTCCGGCTGACGCTTTTCACGGTCATCGTCTCAGTGTTTGCAACCCTGATCTTTACCTTCGCGCCGGCCTTGCAAGCCGGGAAGACGGAGCTCACTAAAGTCCTCAAGGGTGAGGAGGGAAGCGTCCGGCACGGTCGTTACCGACTACCCGTCCGAAACATTCTGGTGATTGGCCAAATCGCCGTATCCGTCCTTTTGCTCACTGCTTCAGCGCTGTTGTTTCGCAGTCTGTTACACAGCATGCACCTGCCTGTGGGATTCGATATCCGGAAGAACCTTGTTGTTGTGAATCTTTTCTCGACCGGACAACCGAGTCCGGAACACACGAAACTGCTTCCCTTGCTGGCCCAGAGGGTCCGAGGCCTGCCCGGGGTCAGGCGAGCTACGTGCGCTTCGCGCATTCTCCTCAGCGGGTCGGGAGGAGGGGCTGATAAGCGGGTCTCGATTCCCGGCATCGAGTTGCCACAGGGGCAAACGACCATCCCCATCAAATTCAACTCTGTGGGCCTTGGTTATTTCGAGACCGTTGGCACACGCATTTTGCAGGGGAGGGATTTCGCCTCCAGTGAGGGCCCGGAAAGTCAGAAGGTGGCCATCGTCAATGAAACCATGGTTCGCCGGTTCTGGCCGGGAGGGGACGCGATTGGGCGAAGCTTGAGAATCGAAGGCGTGGACTACCAAATCGTAGGGATTGCCGAAGACGCCAAAATCATCCATCTCCACGATGCTCCTGAGCCGTACATGTACCTCCCGTTTGCGCAGACTCCGTCGGATTGGGGCGCGCTGATTGTCGAGACTGCCGGCGACCCGGGTTCCATGATCCAAACTATCAAACGGGAAATCCGGGCGGTGGATAGCACGGCTGCAATTTGGGAAGTCCAAACCTCGCGAGACCTGATGCGCTATGCCCTTTGGGATGAATTGATGTCTGCGAAACTCGTCGGAGCACTCAGCCTGTTAGGTGTTTTCCTTGCCGCGGTGGGGCTTTACGGAGTGGTTGCTTTTGTTGTACAGAGGCGCACGCGGGAGATCGGGATACGAATTGCGTTGGGCGCCCGTAGGAACCAGGTTATAGGGCTGGTGCTGTTGCAAGCCCTGAAACTGGTTGGCGCTGGCATCTTTGTAGGCTTAGCGGCAGCATTGATCGCCACTCGCCTGATGGCGAGCATGCTCTACGGTGTCAAACCTTACGATCCGATTTCGTTCGCAGCAGGGGCATTTCTGGTTGCTGCCATCGCGCTGCTCGCCAGCTATGTCCCCGCGCGCCGGGCAACCAAGGTCGATCCGATGGTGGCGCTGCGGTACGAATAGGTGTCAGGTGCCGGGTGTTAGGTGTCAGCGCTCAACGAATCAGCAATTCAACGGAGCGATGACTCAACGTTGGAACCTTGGTTGCTCTGCGCCTAAGGGAGCCAGGCTTTTACGCAGCGACAGGATGCCTGACTCCCGCGGGGGTAAATAATGGACACTATGGTTGCACTCATTGCAGCGTGGGGTGTGGTCACCATCCTTTTCCTTGGCTTGGTTTTCTACCGTTCCCGGATTACCAAGAAAGAAACGGACTGGATCCCCCTGAGTGATGACGCGAAGGAAGAGCAAGCCATTGAGAAACAGAAGGTTGCCGAGATGAAGAGCCATAAGCTCGACCTTCCCATCCGCGCTCTGGGGGCAGTCTGGGTGATAATGCTGTTGGTGATGGTCGTGTTCTGGTTCTACCACGGGATTATGACCCCACCACCGATAGCCAAATAAAGTCATACACACCTGATAGGTAACAACCCCGAGCGACCCGTCGTCGGCGTGGCGAAGCTTGCGCAAAGACTCGCACCGAGGGGGCGGAAGGACAGGTGTCGGGTCTCAGGTGTCAGGTTATAGGGAACAGGGAACAGCGAACAGGGAACAGGTCACAGTGAACAGGCAACAGGGAGCGGGGAACAGGTTTCGGGTTCCTATTCCCTGTTCCCTATTCCCTGTTCCCTGTAAGCTGACGGCTGACCGCCTGAGCTGAGCAAATCCTTTGCTTTCAAAGGCTTGAACTCGCCCGACCGGCATCGGGAAGCGAGCCCCCACGAACTACAACCCCAGCCTTTGCTTCAGCTCTTGAGCGCTAAAAGGTGAACAAGGGAAGACGCGACCGTCAACGTCGAAGGTCGGAACTTTCCGCTTGCCGTCGTTGGCGTGTTTAACGAACTTGGCAGCCCGCAGGTCCGTCTCGATATTAAACTCCTCGTAGGACAACTGGTGTTCTTCCAGAAACCGCTTGGCTTGGCGGCAGTCCGGGCACCAGCTTGCAGTATAGATGCGGATGTTCACGTCTGAATGTGGTGTGCCGCCTCGAGCCTTGCCATTGCCCGGCGCAGGGCTTCTCGGGCGCGCTCCATGTCAGTCTCGGGATCTGAGAACCTTTTCAGGCGTTCCTCCGCTCGTTGCTTGGCTTTTTGCGCGCGCTCAAGGTCAATCTCTTCGGCGCGCTCGGCGCTCTGGACCAAGACGATGACGCGATCGGGAAGCACCTCGGCGAACCCCCAATTTACGCAAAGGTAGTGCTTCACACCTTGGCGCGTGTAGGTGAGCTCGCCGGGCACGAGCTCGGTGAGCAGGGGAGCGTGGCCGGGCAACACCCCAATATATCCATTCTTACCGGGCACGGTCACCGCGCTTACGGAGTCGCGCACCAGCAGGCGGTCCGGGCTCACGATGTTCAGTTGTAGTTCGGTGGGAAGAGGGTCACTCATGGGATTGATTCATTGCTTCATTGAATCATTGACTCATTGATTCATTGGTTCATTGACTCACTGCTTGAGTTGGCCAAATCAAGCGCCGATCAGTGCGAAAATGAGTCAATGAATCAATGGATCAATGAATCAATTTTTTCTCATGCTGCCGCCTTAAGTTTTTCAGCCCTCTCGAGCGCCTCCTCGATGTTACCCATCATGTAAAAGGCCTGCTCGGGAATATCATCGTACTTGCCTTCGACCAGCTCTTTGAAGCCGCGGATTGTATCCTCAAGCTTCACGTAACGACCCTCGAGGCCCGTGAACTGTTGCGCCACATGGAAGGGCTGGGAAAGGAAGCGCTGGATTTTGCGCGCCCGCGCCACCGTCAATTTATCTTCCTCCGAAAGCTCATCGATGCCGAGGATGGCGATGATGTCCTGCAGGTCCTTGTATTTCTGGAGGATCGCTTTCACGGCCCGGGCCACGCGGTAATGCTCCTGGCCCACGATGCGGGGATCCAGAATGGTCGACGTAGAGGCCAACGGGTCCACGGCCGGATAGATCCCGATTTCGACCAATTGCCGCGAGAGCACCGTGGTTGCGTCCAGGTGCGAGAAAGTCGTGGCGGGAGCGGGGTCCGTCAAGTCATCCGCGGGCACATAAATAGCCTGCACGGAGGTGATGGAGCCCTTCTTGGTGGACGTGATGCGCTCCTCCAGCTCGCCCATTTCCGTGGAGAGATTCGGTTGGTAGCCGACGGCGGAAGGCATGCGCCCCAGCAGGGCCGAGACTTCCGAGCCTGCCTGGGTGAAACGGAAGATATTGTCGATAAACAGGAGCACGTCCTGGCCCGCCACGTCGCGGAAGTATTCAGCCACCGTGAGGCCGGTCAAGCCCACGCGCAGTCGGGCCCCCGGAGGCTCGGTCATTTGCCCGTAGATCAAGGCTGCCTTGGATTTGTTCGAGTCGCCGGGCACTATAACACCGGACTCCTGCATTTCCAGCCACAGGTCATTACCCTCGCGGGTGCGCTCGCCCACACCGGAGAACACGGAAACGCCGCCGTGCTTCATGGCGACGTTATTGATCAGCTCCATAATGATGACGGTCTTGCCCACGCCGGCGCCGCCGAACAATCCCGTCTTGCCGCCTTTCAGATAGGGCTCGAGCAAGTCCACCACCTTGAGCCCCGTCTCGAACATTTCCAGGTTGGTATTCTGCTCTTCGAGCGCCGGGGGATTGCGGTGGATGGGATAGCGCGTTTCCGCCACAATCGGCCCGAGGTTGTCCACGGGTTCGCCGATGACGTTCATGATGCGGCCGAGTGTCGCTTTGCCCACCGGAATGGTAATCGGCTCGCCGAGGTCGATGGCTTTCATGCCCCGCACCATGCCCTCTGTAGGCTCCATAGCAACGCATTTCACGCGCCCTTCGCCCAGGTGCTGTTCGACCTCCGCGATGACCTTAATGGGTTGCGGAACATCAAAGCCCTCGGAAGTAATCCGCAGGGCGTTGTAAATGGGCGGAAGCTGCTCGCCCTCGAATGCCACCACCACTACCGGGCCCGTGATTTCCACCACTTTGCCAATGTGCTGCTCTGTAGTCATGAGAATTCCTTCTGGGATCGGGAGATCGGGTGATCGGTAGATCGGGTGATCGGGAGAACAGCTCGATTACTTCCCGGTCTCTCGATATAACAGAACGGATCAGTAAATCGGGCCATGGGATGATCGGTAGAATAGCTCATTGTTCACCCGATCATCCGATCTCCCGATCATCCGATCTACCGATCACCCGATCACCCGATCTCCCGATCTCCTACGTCGCCGCCCCTCCGCTCACCACTTCAATGATCTCGCGCGTGATGGCCGCCTGCCGCACGCGATTCAAATGGAGCGTGAGCGAGTCGATCAATTCGGAGGCGTTGTTGGTGGCTGCATCCATCGCCGTCATTTTGGCGGCCAGTTCCGCGGCTTGCGATTCGAGCAGGGCGCGGTAAACCTCGATCTCCACGTAGCGCGGAAGCAAGGCGTTGAATATTTCCAGCGCGGGCTGCTCGTAGATGTAGTCGATCAGCGCCTCACCCGTCGCAGGCTGCACCGGCTTGACAGGCAGGTACCGCTCCACCATCACGCGCTGCATCAGAATAGACTTGAACTCGTTATAGAGGAAGTCAACCGCGTCCACCTTTTGCTCCGTGTAGAGGTCGACGATCTCCTTTGCAACCTGCTGGGCATGCGAAAACTGTAGACGCCCAAACAAGTTAATGTGCTCCGAAACCATCTTAAGGGGCCGCTTGCGGAAGGCATCTCGACCCTTGCGGCCGACCGCAATAATTGAGACCTCCTTGTCGCCACTTCTCTCCAGGTAATCCTGGGCGGCCCGGATCAGGTTGGCGTTGAACGCCCCGCAAAGGCCTCGGTCCGCCGTGATGAGCACCAGCAGGACCTTCTCGATAGGCCGCTCGGCGAGCAGCGGATGGGCGCGCTGCTCGGTGCGCGCGGCAAGGCTGGCAAGCAACGTCAGCATCTGGTTGGCGTAAGGCCGCGCATTAAAGATGCTGTCTTGGGCGCGCCGCAGCCGGGCCGCTGCAACCATCTTCATTGCACGGGTGAGCTGCTGCGTGCTCTTGACCGAGCGAATGCGACGCCGAATATCAAGTAAAGTTGCCATAACTTCGCAGTCTTTCGCGGACTAGCTTCGAATTGGGTCAGATCACCTTCGGGCCGTCGTTCCGCAGCCCCGTAGGGGCGCAAGATCTTAGCCCAGGGCGTGAGCCCTGGGTGGAAAGCCCTCACCCCGTCCCGCAGAGCGGGACACCCCTCTCCCGGTCGCCTCGGCGGGAGAGGGGACGGGGGTGAGGGGTCGGCCATTTGACCCACGTCTTACGACGTGGGCTACATTCTTTCGCCCCGACAAGTCGGGGCTGACTGGACTAGCGAACTTCTAACTCAGGTCACCACGTGCAAACACCGCTTTATCAGGCCACCTTGGCCTTCCGCTCCGCCAGGAATTTGGCTTTGAACTCATCCAGCATCTTGCCAATCTCCGCTCGCAAAGGTTCGTCGATCTGTTTTTTCTGGATGAGCTGGCTCCCCACCGAAGGGTAGGAAGCATCCATGAATTCGTAGAGCCCCAGCTCGAAGGGCTGGCAATCTTCGATCTCCAGGTTGTCGAGGTAGCCGTTGGTGCCCGCGAAGATGATGAGGATTTGTTTTTCAACCGGAAGCGGACTGTACTGCCCCTGCTTGAGGATTTCCGTCAAGCGCTGCCCGCGGTTGAGCTGTGCCTGGGTGGCTTTGTCCAGGTCGCTCCCGAACTGGGCGAAGGCGGCCACATCACGGTACTGGGCCAAGTCCAGGCGCAGCGTGCCGGCCACTTGCTTCATGGCCTTGATCTGCGCGTTGCCGCCCACCCGCGAGACCGAAAGGCCTGCGTCCACGGCGGGTCGGACGCCGCTGTTGAACAAGTCGGTCAGCAGATAGATCTGGCCGTCGGTTATCGAAATTACATTGGTCGGAATATAGGCGGAAATGTCGCCCGCCTGCGTTTCGATGACGGGGAGCGCCGTGAGCGATCCGCCGCCCAGGGCATCGCTCAGCTTGGCGGCGCGCTCCAGCAACCGCGAGTGCAAGTAGAAAACGTCACCGGGGTAAGCCTCACGGCCGGGAGGCCGGCGCAGCAGCAGCGAGATTTCGCGATAAGCCACTGCGTGCTTGGAAAGATCATCGTAAAGACACAGCGCGTGCCTGCCGCTGTCTCGGAAGTACTCCCCCATGGCGCATCCCGCATAAGGGGCGATGTACTGCATGGGGGCCGGGTCCGAGGAACTCGCCTCCACTACGATGCTGTACCTCATCGCCTCATGTTCTTCCAGGGTCTTGATGACCTGCGCGATGGTCGAACGCTTCTGGCCGATGGCCACGTAAATGCAAATCACGTCCCCGCCGCGCTGGTTCAAAATGGTGTCGAGCATGATGGCGGTCTTGCCGGTTTGGCGGTCACCGATGATCAATTCGCGCTGGCCGCGACCAATGGGGATCATGGCGTCAATGGCTTTGATTCCGGTCTGTAATGGCTCGCGCACCTTTTGGCGGTCAATCACGCCAGGTGCCAGTCTCTCAATGGGAATGTACTTGTCAGTCAGAATGGGCCCTTTGTCGTCGGTCGGCCGCCCCAGCGCATCCACCACGCGCCCCACCAAGGCCTCGCCCACAGGCACGGACATGATGCGCTTGGTGCGCTTGACGGTGTCGCCTTCCTGAATCTTAACGTAGTCACCGAAGAGCACGGCGCTCACTCGGTCTTCTTCCAGGTTCAACGCCAAGCCGGCCACGTCGTGGGGCAGCTCGACCAGTTCGCCCGCCATGACGTTGTCCAGGCCATGGATACGCGCCACACCGTCACCGACGGAAATGACCGTGCCCACTTCAGTGACCGAGACACCGCGGTCGAAGTGTTCAATCTGCTCGCGAATGATCTTGGTGATTTCGTCTGCTCTAATCTGTGGCATGCTCTTGCATCTCCCTACCAGCTTCAGCCTTTCTAGCTCCGCTCTGCCCCTTCCGGCCCAGTCTAGCAGGGTGCTGAAAAACGTTTGTGATCGTTGTCATTCCGAGCGAAGCGAGGAATCTCGCTCTGGAAACAAAGCACGTACGAGATTCCTCGTCGCCTGCGGCTCCTCGGAATGACAGGCTAAACGAGTTTTCAGCGCCCTGCTGCACAGCCGGCGTTTTCGCGACTTCACGAAACCTCGGGACGGCGCTCGAGAAGGGGCCCACGCCGCCATTCATTCCCCTTATCGCGCCGTCAACTGCTCCCGGATCCGCGCCAAGTTGCCCCGCACAGACCCGTCGTAAACCGTGCTTCCAATCTGCGCCAGGATTCCACCCAGCAATTCGCTGTCGATTCGGAACTCGAGTTCTACCTGCTTGCCAGTCAACTCCCTGAATCGCGCGGCCACGCTTTCCCGCTCGGTTTCCGAGAGGTCCGAGGCCGAAGAGACGGTAACTCGCACTACTCCCAATCGGTCGTTTGCTATCTTCCGATAAGCCTGGACCGCTTCTTCGAGTAAAGGCATCCGGTAGTTGGCCAGGAGCACGCGCAAGAAATTCAGCGTCACCGGGGATTCGCCCAGTTTTTGCCCGATCGCCACAAGCACGTTCATCTTCTGCGGCAGCGCCACGGCGGGCGAAACGAACACTTCCTGCAGCTCGGGGCTTTCGCGGTAAGCGCTCGCGAAGTCCTGAAGCTCCTGGAGGACCCTACGGTAATCGCCGCTCGCCGCCACCACTTCGGCGAGCGCGCGTGCATACCGATTTGCAACCACCATGGGCAAGGGAATCACCTGAGTCGAGGAGTCGAGAGTCGAGGGTCGAAAGTCGAAAGTTGAAAGTAAGAACACCTTCCTAGCGCGTTATCTACTTTCGATTTCGGTCCTCTTCCTTTCGACCCTCGACTCTCGACTTCTCGACTTCTTCTCAGTTCTGCCGCGCCCTGGATTCGACTCGTGCCAGAAAATCACTGACCAGTTGTTTCCGGCCCGCCTCGTCCAGGCGCCGGCGAATAATCTCCTCGGCCAACTCGACCGCCTGCTCGGCCGCGTAGCTCTTCAATTCCAGCTTGGCGGCCCGAACCGCGACTTCGGTCTGGGCGCGTGCGGACTGGAGGATTTTCTCCGCCTCTTCGGCCGCCGCCAGTTTCAAACGCTGGCGTTCCGCCTCCATTTCCCGCTCGGCGGAAGCCCTGAAGGCTGCAATCTCCTCCTCCAGATGCTGCAACTTCTGCTCCACGATCTTGAGTTGGGCTTGGGATACTTCCAGGGCCTTTCGTCCTTCCTCCAGGCCCTTTCGGATGGAGGCAGAGCGTTCGGCAAAGAAACCAGCCAGGGGTTTCCGCAAGAAGAATCCGAGGGTTCCCACGAGCAGCGCGAGGTTAATAAACTTGTAAAGTAACTCGCGTCCCGCCTTTTTGCCTGCCTCTTCACTCTCTGCCGCGCGGGCGGAGGCAAGGCTGCGGTCCTGGGTAAAGGTCCGAGCGAAACCCAGCGAGCCAGCCAGGCCCACTAGGCAGGCGGCGAAAAGCCATCGAGTCAAGGCGCGGCGCAAGCAAACCCTCAAGGCTGAATCCTTCCTGCGCCATCCCGAGCGGCGCCTCCCAGGATCGTCTCGGCTATCTCCTGGCCTAGAGACTGGCAGGTGCTCTCTAATTCCTTCTTGCGCTGAGCTACCTCCGCTGCCAGGCTGGCCTGCGCTTCGCTGAGCAATGCTTCCGACTGCTGGTGCGCCCGCTTCAGGGTTGCTTTCCGGTCTTCAAGGATGGAGCGCCCAACCGCCTCCCGGTGGCGATATGTTTCCTGCCGCGCAGCCTGGAAAGCAGCTTCGTATTGACGCGCTTTCTCCTCCGCCGCAGCCGCTTGCTCGTGGGCACGCGCCACCGCGCCCTGGGTTTCTTCCTCACGCTTCTTCAACACTGCGGTCAGCGGCCCAAAAAAGAACCTGCGGAGAATGACATAGAGGACGAATACGAAAATAACCGTTGGAATCGTCTGGATAAAGAGTTGCGCGAGCTGGGAAAGAGTCTGGCCCATGATTAAAGGGCACCCTCACAGAGAGCTTTCTGCCGCATCCTCAAAGAAAGGAAATTTAGCATGCCCTTTTCAGGGGTGTCAAGAAACCGGAAGTCGGGGTAGTGGTACGGTTTGAATTTTCTGGCTCTTGCGCTCGGTCTCAGCCTTTGCCACACTCCGGCCATGCCAAAGAAAACTAAGCTAAAGTCAGGACGGAAGCGGAACCCAGCCACGCGCAAGGAATCTCCAAACGCACGTGAGGCCAAATTGCGGCATCCTGTAATCGAGGGAGAGGACTTCAATCAGGTGGCCTTCCGAGCGGTGCAAGAAACTATCCGGCGTGCCGAGTCCTAACCTGCCTCTAGGTCATCCGGCAGCATTTGAAGGTTTCCTGTCTTTGCGTCTAACTCAGCAATCAGATACCTAACCCTAAGAGCGTTCGCCGCTTCCTTGAGCCGTCTAATTTCTTCCCCGGTCACGCCAGCCTTACCGCCCTTCAACTGAATCAAGCGCAACTCCATTTCATCGGGGTTCTGCCTGCCGAGCTGGTAAGCGATGGCGTCAATGATTCCTGTGCGTGGTGCTCCAGTCTTGCCTTCAAAGAAGGCCACACGCCACCCGTGCGCTTCGCAATACTTCAATAATGCTTTCTTGCTCGCACGTTCTGCGGCATGCGCCTTGCCCCATGCTTCGTTGATGCGTTTCGTCTCTGCGGCCTTGATGCCAGCTTCGTGCATTTTCTTGGTCATGTGCGCCATTGTAGCGCAAGAACGAGCAAATAAAAGGTCTTGTTTTTATGTGCGGATATTTCACATGATGTCCGTATGAGTGCCGAACCTGTAAGGCCGATGCTGGTCTCGAAAAAGAGCGCAGCAGTTTTGCTCGGAATATCGCTCAGTTCGATTGACGCTCTCCTCTCAGCGAATGTGCTTTCTGGGATTGATTAGGACGCCGGGACCCGGCACGTATACTGCGGCGCAGAGGTAGCCCACCATGGTCCAAAAGGATGATAAGTCCGAAGAGCTAGCCGATATCATGAAAGAGGAATCAACAAGGGGTAAGCGCCATCCCAAGAGGGCCTCGACAATAATTCAAGAGCGGAAAATGCGTCAGTTCGTTAGGATGATTGCTAACGGAAATTGCGACGACAGAGAGGTTGTTAACGCGATTCGCGAACTCGGGCCGCAAGAGGAATCGCCCGAGTTTCAGAGGCTGTGGAACATCTGGCTTCAGTTTCGGGGGCGCAGGAGCTGAGAACACTCTTCCCGAAGGCTTCGATCCTGGCATCGCGCTCGCCCGGGGGCAGGGATTCCAAGTACTTCATGGCTTCGCCAGTGAACTTGCGTACGAACTCCGCTTTTGAGATCTTCTTTTTTCGGTTGGGCATATCTTCACCGCTGTAGCCTGGGTGGTGAGCCACATCACACTCAGGCATACTCGCGCATACTCATGCATACTCAGTATGACACAGCTCTGGTGCTAGTCAAGGCGAAAGAAATTCAAACCTGCCCGCAGCCGAACTCGGAGAGGTGGGAGCTATCCCTGCCGCGGATTATAGATACCCAGAAGGTCTTCTATTTTCAGAGGTTACTCTCCTCATGCAAATTTCCGGTATTATGATATGGATAATGACCATAGCTGAGGACAGACCATGAGCGCTCGTCCGAAGATACTGGGAGTCATCCCGGCAAGGCTGGGGTCAACTCGGCTGCCCGGAAAAGTACTTCGAGAAATTGCGGGCCAGCCGATGCTTTACTGGGTTTATCACCATTCCCGACGTTCGGCGCTGCTTGCCGATCTGGTGGTGGCAACGGAGAACGAAGAAGTGAAGCAGTTCTGTGAAGGGCAGGGCATTCCAGTCACCCTGACCGGCCGCCACCCCTCCCCAACCGACCGTGTGCACGAAGTAATGACGCGGACGGATGCGGACGTCTATGCGAACATCCAGGGAGATGAGCCGATGCTGCGGCCGGCGCATTTCGAATTGCTGCTCACGCCGTTCTTGCAGGGAGACGTCCAGGTCACAACCCTCAAGGTCGCCATGGACCCGGTTGCAGCGCTGGATCCGAACAATGTCAAAGTCCTGACCGACAACTCAGGCCGCGCGCTTTACTTCTCTCGCTACCCCATTCCTTACGACCGTGATGGTCAAGGCGGGATTCAGTACTACAAGCACCTGGGCATTTACGCTTACACGCGGGCGGCGCTGTCCCTGTTTCACTCCTTACCGCAATCCTCGTTGGAGTTAGCTGAGAAGCTGGACCAACTGCGCTTTTTGCAGAATGGCGTGCCGATCATGGTAGCCGAGACACCGCATGACACCATCGGCGTAGACACCGAGGCCGACCTGCAGCGGGTGAGTGCCTTGTTCGCTGCCGGAGCAATCGAGTAGCTGGCCTCTAGCGAGAGACGAAGATGAAGCGAACATATTCTGCGGAAGAGCTAGGCATCCATCTGTCCTCGAAAAAGGAGCAAGAGCTATTTAAATGGTTTTTGGTTTGTCTACTCTTCGGCAAGCCGATTCAGCGGCAGGTTGCCGAGCGAGCTTTTGTGGCATTAGCCGCAGCTCGACTACTGAGTCCCGACGCCATCCTCCGCGCCGGGTGGGATGAACTAGTGCGGCTCTTGGATGAGGCGCGCTATGTCCGCTATGACTTCTCCACGGCCACTAAACTCCTCCACGTCTGCAAGGAGCTCAAGGAGCGCTATGGCTCGCTCACCAGTCTTCTTGCCCAGTCAAAAACGCCCGCAGAACTTTCCGCCAACTTACAGGAGTTCAAGTTTATTGGTCCAGTAACCGCCCGGATTTTTTTGCGAGAAGTGGGTCCCGTATGGTACCCGTCGGCCGCGTCGGCGAAAGGAGAGTAGTGGCGCGTCACACTCAATTCTTTGCGACCGACCATGAATGGAGGGTTGATCGAGCAAGGTAGTACGGACCTGATTTGTAAGTCCGCGGTTCGTTCAAGAATCCCCACCGAAGAGCCGCAGACGTAAGAAAACACGTTTGCGCTACGCTTGCTCGTCACTTGTCCTAAGGACACCCGCATCAAGGGAAGGAAGTTGCAGCCAACTATGTCTGCGTTTGCTCACACTTGCCTTTACACGTCACTGTGTGTGATATTTAAAGAGAGCAATGAGGTTTCATCATGCCTACAAATCTCGCTCTTGATGACCGCTTGATCGAAAGGGCGCGCCGAGTGGGTCGTCACAAGACGAAGAAAGAAGCCGTAACGGCCGCGCTCGATGAATACATAAGACGTCGGCGGCAGTTGCGGCTGTTGGCACGCTTCGGCACCATTAACTACGACCCCCGGTACGACTACAAGGCTGAGCGGCGGCGCGCATGACGGTCTTGGTGGACACCTCCGTGTGGTCGCTAGCTTTGCGCAGGCGCTCCCGGAGCCTCAGCGCGGAAGAAGAACTTGTCCGGGACGAATTGGCGGAGCTGATCCGCGAAGGCCGCGCCCAGATGATCGGTCCCGTGCGGCAGGAGGTGCTGTCGGGAATTCGCAGCCGAAGTCAGTACGAGCACTTGCGGCAGGACCTTAGAGCCTTTGAGGACCCCCGGTTGGGCGTTGAGGACTACGAAGAAGCGGCTCTCGCAAGCAATCATTGCCGAGCCGCGGGCGTGAGCGGCTCCACTGTTGATTTCCTCATCTGCTCGGTCGCCCTGCGCCGCAACTGGACGGTCTTCACGATGGATAAGGATTTTGAGCGCTATGCGCGCCATCTCCCTCTTCGCCTCCACCAGCCCCGGCCCGGGTCGGGCCTGGGGGCACGGGACTCGGGGCTGGGGGCCCGTAGGATTGCCGATTGATGATTGACGATTGAAGGTCCGGCGAATACAGAACCAGCAGTCAGGAAAGCCGCGCGGTCAGCGGGTGTAAGGAGACGGTTTCGAGTGTCTTGAGGTCGAGTTTCTGTGAGGCGTGGTCAATGTCGATGCCGACGATGTTGCCTTGGGCGTCGAAGTCGATGACCAAGCCGTCGGCGATTTCGCGCGAATCGGCGCTGGGCCTTGAGTTGAGGTCGATGTAGAGGGAATCGGTTTCCGCATAGTAGTGCAGCTTCATCCGTTTATCCTCCCACTCCCCTATGGTAGCTTGAAATCGCGGTCCGCGAAAGCGTTGTGAATCGTCTCCCCGTCTTCCAACGTCACCACGCGAAGCGCGCGCCCTCCCAGTTCGGGCACGACTCCCCAGTAACGAATCCTGCCATCGGGCTGGGTTTCACGCCGCAGAGGATTCGCCACGATCCTTTCGCACTACGCGGTGGATCTACGGCCGCTTGCGCAGGACCTGCTCTTCGAAATAGCGCGTGGTTTTCATGGCAGCAGCGATTATCGCCCGAAGAAAGGGTGAAAAGCAAAAGGGTCCAGCGGGATTGACGATTGAAGATTGCTGATTGGAGGTGGCAGGCGTTAATCGCTGGGGGGTTCCTGGTACTCACATGCCAAAGCGGCGTGGGCGCGCCACCTGCGGTACAATCAACAGGTGGCGATCTGAATCTGAACAGGAGTTTCTATGGCGCCGAATCCCTCTAAGGTTCCTGCTTCCCGCTTGAAGCTGGATGTCCACACCACGGAATGCGCCACGGTAGTGCGATTGAGCGGCAAGTTGACAGCCGACGCGGCGGCGACTTTCAAGGAAGAAGTCAAATGACTACGGACCACGGACCAGGGACTAGGGACAGCTATTCTTCCCGCGCCGAAGAGGAGACAGGGATGTCGAACGAGAAAAGCTACCACATGACCACTGAGGAATTCCGCCGGAATGGCCGGGCGGTCATTGACTGGATCGCTGATTATTATGAGCGCATCGAGTCATTCCCGGTGTTGGCTCAATTACAGCCGGGTGAAATCCGTGCCTTGCTCCCGCAGGAACCTCCGGCGAGCGGCGAGTCTTTCGCAGCCCTACTGGGAGATGTTGAAAAGTTGATCCTGCCGGGCATAACGCACTGGCAGTCGCCCAATTTTTTTGCCTTCTTTCCCTGCAACGCTTCAGCTCCCGCGATCCTCGGCGACCTGCTGTCATCCGGGCTTGGAATTCAGGGCATGCTGTGGGCTACCAGTCCGGCCTGCACCGAACTCGAAACACACGTGCTCGACTGGCTTGTCCAGATGCTGGGCTTGCCGGAGAAATTCCTTTCCACATCAACCGGCGGAGGCGTTATTCAGGACAGCGCTTCCAGCGCCTCGCTCTGCGCGATTTTGGCTGCCCGCGAGCGCTCCACAGGCTACACCAGCAATAAGCGAGGTTGTCAAGGCAAACTGGTCGCCTATGCCTCTCCCCAGGCTCACTCTTCCATCGAAAAAGCCGTGAGGATCGCCGGACTCGGCGACGAGAACCTGCGCCTCATTGATGCTGACGCTCGATTGGCCATGCGCCCGGATGCTCTGGCGCGGCAAATCGTCGAAGACCGGCGAGCCGGGAAGATTCCCTGCATCGTCTGCGCCACCGTGGGGACCACCTCCTCGAATGCCCTCGACCCTTTGCCGGAAATCGGGCGGATCTCGAAGGAGCAAGGCATTTGGCTTCACGTTGATTCTGCCATGTCCGGCACGGCGGCGCTCTGCCCTGAATTCCGGTACATCAACGAGGGCCTGGAGCTGGCGGATAGCTACTGCTTCAATCCTCACAAGTGGATGTTCACGAATTTCGATTGCGACTGCTTCTACGTGGCCAACCGGAAAGCGCTGATCGAGGCCTTATCCATTCTGCCGGATTACCTCCGCAACAAGGCCACAGAGTCGGGCGCGGTCATCGACTATCGAGACTGGCAGGTGCCGCTGGGGAGACGCTTTCGGTCGTTGAAGCTCTGGTTCGTGATTCGGCACTACGGCGTGGAGGGCTTGCGTCACCACGTTCGCCGCCACGTGGCCTTGGCCCAGGAGTTTGCCTCCTGGGTGCAACAGGACGGGCGATTTGAGCTGGCCGCCCCTGCTCCATTAAACCTGGTGTGCTTTCGCCACCGCGCGGGGGATGCCTTCAACGAAGCGTTGCTGGATTCCCTCAATCGAAGCGGCGATCTCTATTTGACCCACACCAAGCTGGATGGGCGTTATATCATCCGCTTCTGCGTCGGCCAGACCTACACCGAATTTCGTCACGTGGAACGAGCCTGGGAACGGATTCGCGAAGAAACCGCGCGGCTGGAAACACGCGGCGGGTGGTAGCGGGTCTCGAAGGCAGAAAGCAGAAAGTAGAAGGCAGAAAGCAGCAGGCACGTGGCGCATCCATTGTCTTGCATGTATGCGCCCCGCTTTTTGCATCGGGAGCGCAACACCCTACGAGGCGACGACGTGGGGAAACAATGTCGCCGCCACCCAGCCATACTTCACCACAGGAGTGTGCACCCGGTTGTCTCTTGTCGATCCTTTTCCGTTGGGAGCTCTAACCTTGCTAAAAACAGGAACTCCTAACTCTGCCTTGGCAGACTTTTTCACCGGACATCCTGTCAGTTGACAAAACTTGAAAGTCAAGATAGCCTACAGTTATGAGCAACGACACTGATGTACTACACTCCCTTCTTTTACTTCGCAGGGCGGGACCTGATGTCCGAGTGGAGGTGCCGACTGCACTGGCCCAAATTGTCCGTCGCCCACTGAGAAAGGTTACTTAAATCTGAACGAACAAAGCGTGAATGTCTATGAAAACAAAGGACCGCTGTGGAAAACTGGCGGCCGAAGCTGGAATGTTCTTGAAAACAAAGGTACTTAGCAGCTTAAAGCGGGAATGCTGTTGAAAACAAAGGTGGTTAGAAAGACCGTCGCTCTAATCCAAAATCGCACATCCGAAATCCAAAGTCGCCCGGTCTCGCCTCGCTTCCGTCTCCCGATCTACGCGCCACCCCACGAACTTGTGGCATGGAGCAGGGGACGTGGCATGAGCCGGAGCAGCCATACGAAGAACTTGTAGCGCCAGCCGGGCACCACGAACAGCTTGCCGTGCTGGAGGCCCTCGAGGGAAGCGTCCACGACCTGCTCGACGGGAGTCCACCAGCTTGCGGGAACACGTTTGCGGTCGAATCCCATGACGTCGTGAAACTCCGTCACCGTATATCCGGGGCAGAGCGCCTGCACGCGCACCGGCGAGCGGGCCTGCTTCAATTCCAGGTAGAGCCCCTCGGTGAAGCAGTTGACCCACGCCTTGGTGGCGTAGTAGCTGAGGCTGCCAGGCCGGCAGATGAACGCCGCCACCGAGGACACGTTGACCACCGCGCCCTTGCCGCGCGCCGTCATCTTGCGGAGCGCCGCGTGGGAGAGGCGCAGGGTGGCCAACACGTGCAGCCGGTGCATGGCGTCCTGAACTTCTACCGGGGATTCGTAGAACCGTCCGCTGGCGCCAAACCCGGCGTTGTTGAGCAGAAATTCGAGATGCTCTTCGCGCGCGATTCGGTCTTCGACCGCTTTCAGGTCGGCGTCGCTCGTGAGGTCGGCGGGCAAAGGCTCGGCCCGCACGTGGTGGCGGCTTGTGAGTTCTTCGGCCAATTCCTCCAGGCGAGCCACGCGCCGGGCCACCAGGAGCAGGTCGTATCCTTGCGCGGCCAGCCGGCGCGCATAAGCAGCTCCAATACCGGCCGAAGCCCCCGTCACCAGCCCCAGGGGTCGAGTGGTTGTCATTGGGTCCTCCTCCTCCTTGCATACAGATACCCGGTCATGCCTTGCGAAACAGCACTGCTCATCAAGGTCTACGGGTTTTTCTTCTTCTTAAGGAGCCCGGTTATGCCTTGCACAGCGTTCGCAGGCTGCTGTTGTTGACCCGTAGCACCCTTTTGGCCCGCCGCCGGTCCCGTGATCGCGCCCAACCCGCTGCCGGCGCCGCCTGACTTCAGTGTGAACTTGGGATTTCGCAATGTCCCAACTAGATTGAAGGGGAAAGCCATCTTGCCGCCGGCAACAGTTGCGCCTGAAATGCCTCCTAGAATACTGGTGAGGGCGTTCTGGCTGGCGGCGACTTTCGCCACGCCTTGGTAATGGAGGCTGCCCTCCCCGGCCAGAGCAAGGCTCCCGGAGGCGTCCACGTCAACTCCGTTGCCAACGATAGTGGCTTTGGTGGTGTTAATCCGGTTGTTTGCGATGGTGAAATCCATGGCGATGGAGGAGAAGGAACCAGGATCGCCGGACGCCGGACCCATCTTCGCGAGCTGGGCCAGTTGCAGCAGATTCTTGTCCAACTGCAAACTGGGCAACTTCCCATGGCGGATGGTCATTTGCCCGGAGCCGCGAATTCCCGCCAGTGGGTCGGGCGAGTGGCTCACTTCGCCATCAAGTTTCACAGTTCCCTCGAGCGTGCCGGTCATTTTCCCACGGGCATCCGGAAATGCATCCAGCAACTTCGCCAGGTTGACGCCGTCCAGTTTCGCATCGGTGTTGTAATGGGGGTTCTGGCCCGCCAACGAAAAGGAAAGGTTCCCGGCGGCGTGGCCGTCATACCATTTAAAGTCCAGGCCGTCCAAGAAGACATGTTTGGGGAAAAGACGGAGTTTGGATTTAACATTGGTCATGACCAGATTCATGACATGCAAAGAGTCCATCTTGAGCGTTCCCTCCGCCGCGAGCTTGCCACTCTGGTCGGTGGCGTAGGCGACAGACGTAAGCCAACCAGCTTCAGAAACCGCTGCGGGTTTACCAGGGACAGCATGGGGGTGGACTGAGGCAGATTCAGTGAAGGCATTGAGGTCGACCTGCCGCAGTTGGCTCGAAACGCCGTCCGCTTCGATGAAAACCGGGCCCGAACCCCCGGAGGGCAAAAGGTTCGCGACACTTAGCTTGCCCTTGGTGATATTGACGTTGGAGATGGCTCCCAGCGTAAACAAGGGCTTTTGCCCCGGCGGGTCAGGGTCGGCTCTGGCTGGAGAAGGCTTACTCTGGAAGTTCCAGTTACCCTTGGCGTCGGAAAGCAGGCTGATTGCAGGCGTGTCCAGGTCCAGCGACTTGATGACCACTTGGTGGTCCCAAAGCCCACCGGCGTCAACCACGGCGTAAATCCGTTGAGCCTTCACGAAATAGCCCTGAGGGAATCCCGAGGGGTTCTTGAGAGCGAAATCATCCACGCGGATGGAAAGGCTTGGAAAGACGGTGAGAGCGAGATGCCCAATCTCAGCGGGCTTGCCCGTCTGCTCTTCGATTAGCGATGCGACCTGCGGGCGATAGCGGTCCACATCAAAGAGCAGGGGAACTATGACCACAAGGGCAACAAGTGTGACGGCCAGGAAGATCAGGATGCCAAGGATGACCTTCTTGCGTGTAGACATGGAACTCCCCCTGTATTTGCCAAGGCGAATGTGCCTCCTGGGCCCTCTTCAATCTCGATGAGAGCCCGAAATCACTCCTCGCCTGGCGTTGGAAATGGATACAGCGGCCTGTAATTCTGCACCAAGCCTCTCTATTGGGGTGTGGCTGGAGATGTTTTCGCCTTCTCCTCCAACGTTACGCGGCTCAACTTGGCGGTGTAATAATCAAAAAAGGATTTGTTGGGTGGTGCTGCCTGAACTGTCTCCACAAACTCCTTAGGGGCTGTGCGCTTGATGACCGTGCGAAAGAGCCATCCCGGCGGAGGCTGCTCGCCTCCCTCTGGATTGATGTGTGTTTCCGGCCCTTCAACAGTTACCCGGTATCGCGTGATGAAACCGGTGCTGGAAAACGTGCGCAGCAAGAAGCCGGCTGCTCCCCGGTCCGAGGTGAGGACGCCCAGCCACGATTCTTTCATGGCCGGGGAAGTTTTGGTCGCCTGGAAAGATGCTTTCCCGCGTAGGAGCATGACTCGGTTATCCAGTTCATAGCTGACGGACAACCGGATTTCACCTGGGGCTGTCCGGTCAGTGGTGCTTCCGATCCATTCCCCCACCAGCCAGTCCACTTCGGAGAAGTCCGGCTTCGGCGGCAGGGGGATTTGGTAGGTAGTGGGCGGTTTCTCCTTGGCGACGAGGCATACGGCTCCGGCGAGGCAAGCGAGGGTAAGAATGGCGACGGTCATCGCGATAGGCGAGTGAGGCTTGGCGCGGTGCTGCCAGCGCCGTAGCCCGCCGAACCCGAATGAAAACCCGATACATGCGCTCATATGAGAAAACCCCGGAGTCCACGAGACGGGACGCCCTAAGCCGGGCTGATGTCGAGGTGTCGCCCTCCCCCCGTCGGAATCGTTCTGGACTTCGAGTTCCGGCCTGCGGGGCAGTGCAAACCAACTCATCGCGCCCTGGCAATTATACTGGAACATGATTTAATGCGCGGGACAAGTTTGCCGGGCACTGTAGCGGCGAGTTTATCTCGCCAAATGGCGGCATAAAGCCGCCTCTATTTGCTTCCCACCAAGCGAAGGCGTCCTGTGAAAGCTCTGCCCTGGCCCCCTGCGAAAGCGAACGGACTGACAAGGGTGTTGACCACATTGGGATTGTCGTGGTTGGTGGCATTGATGGCGCTTGCGCGGAGAGCCCACGTCTTGCCGTGGAACCGGAAGCGCTTTTCCAGGCCAACGTCCAGCTCGAAATAGTTGGGGAAGCGGAATTGGCCTGGCGCGCCGATGAGTTGCTGCTGTTCATTTACGTCATCGAACGGGAAACCCGACCGGTATTCCAGCCGATAAGTCAGGAACAAGCCCCAAACCGGAACAGGAGACCGCCCCCAGGAGATCAAGCGATTCGGCGCATCCCACAAGAGAGGGCCTGGGGCCTGGGGAACAAAATAGGGAGTTGTGAGAGAGTAATCCAGGGCTTCGTTGCTGCGGGCGCTGGAGCGGGTATAATCCCCATAGATCTCGGCCTTGTTTTTAAAGACGTGGCGAGCCCAAACCTCACCGGAACGATAGCGGTCGCTCCGGTGGTCCTGAAACAGAAACACCCCTCCCAGCCCTCCCGGGGGAGCGGGTTGGATGTCTTCATAAGTGAATCCATCGCCTTCCACACGGCGCAGGAGAGTAATGCCCGTGAAGGTATTGGACCCCAGCTTTTGTTCCCACTCGACACTGCTTGTGTTGAAGCGCGGCTGCCGAAGGCCGCTGGAGGGCAACAAGAATTGCGTAATCGCAGGGCCCAGGACCGGCGTCGTCCCGGTTTGGTCATAAAGGGTGTCACTTCGCTCTTGATCGAGCCCCTCACCCCAAAGGGCCATGTTGATCGGCCGGTAGTAGGTTCCCCAGCCTACTGAGATTTTGGTCCGATCATCACGGAAGGGCAGGAGATTGGCTGCCAGCCGCGGGCCGAGCACCGTCTTTCCCACTAAGGTATCCCAATCCGCTCTCCCTCCGATCGCCACGACCAGAGGGCGAAGGACTCGCCAGGTATCTTGCAGGTAAAAACCCAACTGCGTATTGGTGACGCGATAATAGGGCGTCCCGCTAAATGTGGTGCGAAGCAGCAAAGTGTTGTCGGCGCGGAGCGTCTCGATCGGATTGCGCACCGCCCCTTGCGAAAAAGCCAGCCCATCGGCGTTGAAGCCCGCTTTCACCTCGTGGGTGCCGTGCCAGCGAAGGGAGGAAAGACTCAGTTGACCGATGGACTGCAGGCGGTGGCTGCGCTGTTGCAATCCCTCGAAGTAATTGCCTGAAGCCGTGAGAGGCTGGATGATGTACGGCTCGGAGCCGAGCGGCGCGAGATGGCCCGTGTTATCGTCCATGGCCGCACCCAGTTCAAACATGTTCCTGCCAAAGAAAACTTGGTCCTTGGCGGAGACAAAGGTGCGCTGGGCGTGCCAATCGGTGGTCGTGGAAAGGGGAGTAAACAGGCTGAGACCAAGATGGGAATCTGCCGTCACGTTGTACAGGAAGTTCCCTTGAAGAATGTTGGTTGGCGTCAGGTTCATTTGGACCCGGAAGAGATTGTCCCCTGACCACTGCTGTTGCGTGTTGGCGTTGCGGGGCAGTCCTTGAATCAGGGAGAAGTTGTGCTGAATGCTGATGCCGTCGGAGAACCAGGCCCGGCCCTTGTGCAACGGACCCGAGAAGTTGAATCGCGGGTACCAATTTCCAAGATGCAGACCTTGCTGGAGATTGACGGCCGGAAAGAAGTCGGTGGTTCCGAATCTCCATCGGTCGTCGCCGACATACGTGTTGAGTTCCATCACTGCACCGGCGGCGTGGGCATACTGCGCGCCATAGCGCCCGCTCGCCACCTGCACTTCGCGCACGCTGTCTACATCTAACCGGCTGGTCAGTTGGCCCGTTGCCGGATCACCGATTTCGAAACCGTCCAGCAAATACTCGGCATCCCCTGATCGTCCTCCGGCCACGTGCATTGCCCCGGAGTTGTCCTGCACTACCCCTGCAATGGCTGGTAAGTAAGCTGCCAGATTATGCGTGCTGTAGGCGGGAATATCCAGAATGTCTTGGGCATCCAAAGTCTCCCGGTGCTCGGTCTGCAAGGGTTCGATTTGCTTCGTCGAGGAACGGACCTCGACACTTTCGTGTACCTCAAATTCGTGGCTGAGGGTAAAGGAGACTTCGTTGCTTCCTTCCTGCAATGGCACAGGCTGGTCAGTAAGGCGGAAATAATCAGGCTTGCTGAGGCTTACAAGGTACTCGCCCGGCGTGGGAACTAGAACCTCAAAATGGCCGGTGTCGTCCGAATAGGCGTGTTGAGCGCTTCCGTCTGGAGACTTCACCACAATCTCAACGCCACTTACCGGGACTCCATTTTCGTCGATGATACTGCCCTTCACTTGAACAGCCGCTGTTGCTTTGGCCGCCGCGAGCGCCAACATCAATATCGCCAACCGTGAACTAGCGTTGCACAGAGCCATTGCGAGTGTTATTCCCTATAGGATCTCCCCGCTTCGGAGTCGGTAGCAGCATCGAGCGCCGCACCCTGACTTGGATCTGGCTAAGGACAGCATCTCGCGGATTTTCGAATTGCCGGTTTTCGATTGCCCCGCCGCGGCGGGACAATCAAAAGCTGGTCTTCGGTTCCGACCGAAGGCCGCACTGCCCGGCCCATCCGCTATTCTATTCGACGCGCGGCTCAGAGTGAAGCGGAAGCGGCGACAGGCTGTGTCCTAATATGGACGTAGGGCCAGGGCTTGCCCCAGCCCTACAAACGGCGAAACGGAACCATTGTCAACAATAGTGTGTTGCATGCCGCTAGCGGGGATTTCTCACCACGGAAGGGAAGGGCGGGGCTTTAGCCCCGCCGTTACGTGACCTTCCTGATTATTGCAGCCTCTCGCGCCCCGCGCAGTCCCGCAGGCGCGGGACTGCGCGGGGCGCGAGACGGACAGAAAATTGGAGCTGGCTTTTTCGGCGGGGCTGAAGCCCCGCCCTCCCGGCGGAGAGGATCGCAGGTCTTTCTGCGTCCTTTCCCGCACACGCCTGGTCCACACTTCCTCGACCGTTGGCCATCTACAAGGGCGAATGATAGGATAGGCTGGTTCTTAAACCTGAATCAGCGGAGTTGGAAAACGAATGTTTGTACTCAAAAAGATATTCTCCCGCCTTCTTTTCCCCATCCCCTTGTGCATTGAACTCCTCTTGGTCGGTTTGCTGCTGCTTTGGTTCACGAGAAAACAGAAGACCGGGAGAATAGTGGTTACACTCGCCGGAGTGCTGCTCTTCCTTTTCAGCAGCCACTTTTTTTCCATCATGCTTCTAACACCGTTGGAGAGCAGATATCCGGCGCTTTTCACGGCGCCGGAAGCGCGTGCCCCCGTGGGATTGAGCGCGGTGAAGTTCATTGTTGTCCTTGGGGGTGGTTTTTCCCATGAGGCCGGCCGACCCATTGCCATCCAACTCGATGAGAGTTCGATCCCGCGCCTTGTCGAAGGCGTCAGGATGAGCAAAGTGTTGAACGGTTGCAAGCTCGTCCTTTCCGGGGGGCCGGGGGCCGACCGCTTCTCATCTGTTGCTCAAGCCATGGCCCAACTCGCCCAGGACCTTGGTGTTGGTCGTCAGGATATGATTCTGGAGACACAATCGCGAGACACGGATGATGAGGCGAGGCTTGTCGCGCCCATCGTAGGACAACAGCCGTTCATCCTGGTGACTGAAGCTTCGCACATGCCTCGCGCCATGGCCCTGTTCAGAAAACATGTAACACACCCGATTGCAGATCCCGTGGACTTTCGAACCAGCCACAGCCAAGCAATATCGCCGGACGAGGTTTTCCCTGGCGCCGGGGACCTCAGCGGCTCGGAAAGAGCGGTTTACGAGTATTTGGGCCTGGCGTGGGGAAAAATCCGCGGTAAGATTTAACAGGATGCTGAAGGACCCGTCTAGCCCGTCATTCCGAGGAGTCCCGATCTGATCGGGACGACGAGGAATCTCGCCCTGATCAGATCGGGGTTTCCAGAGCGAGATTCCTCGCTCCGCTCGGAATGACATGCAGCGACACGAGGTTCAGTACTTTTCCCAGTGCAGAACGTCTGAAAGGGGCCGCTTGGGCTTTTCCGAGCTTTCCGCCGGATAGCCCATGGGAATGAGGCTGACCAACTTGTAGCCTCGGGGCGCTCCTACCAGGTGGCAGATATCCGAAGCATAGGGCTTCTTGTCCCCGGCGACCCAGCACGAGCCCAGGCCGTGCGCGCGGGCAGCCAGCAGGATATTCTCTGTGGCGGCGCTGCCGTCTTCAAGGTAATACTTCGTGTCTTCGCACAGAACGACCACGCACACCGGAGCGTCGGAAATGAACTTCCCATGGTCGGTGGTCTGAGCAATGCTGCGCAGCATCTCGGGGTCCGTCACAACGACGAATTCCCAAGGCTGTATGTTGACGGCTGTGGCTGCCAAGCGCCCGCAATCAATCACGTCTTCGATGATCTCTCTGGGCACCGGTGCGTCAATATACGCGCGGACCGAGCGCCGTGTCTTCAACACCTCAATCGCGTCCATGGCTGTTTGTCCTCCGACCAGGTGCTGGCTTCAGGTAGCGGCACACCCCAGCGGGGAAGGGAATTAGCACCTAGGCAAGCGCCATTTTAACCCGAATTCGGCGGGTGGCGCATACGTCCCGACGTTTTTTGTCGGGATGTATGCGCCCCTCGTGCGGGGAGCGCCCCCCATTAACCCTTCACGGCACTCTGTCCATCGGCAATAGAGATATGTCATTCAGAAAATAAAACCTCCAACTCGACCACGGCCAATCGCCCGGCTGCCTCACCAAGCCTCGCTTCACCGGATTGTTGTGCATGTAATTCAATTTCTCTTCCCGCTTCTTTGCGGTCCAGATGTTCATGTCGTAGAACTTTCGTTGCCACACCCGAAAGTGTGCGTGATGGTGGACCGTGACAGGCAGAGTGACCCGCGCCAGCATCTTCTGGCACCAGGGAAAGCCAAGATTTTCCCGGAGGTTCCTCAGGATAAACAGCGCGGTGCGGTCCTCGAGCTTTTGCATGATCTGGGACGGGTTAGCCTCCGTCGAGGGCCAGAGGAGCGCGTGGAAATGCTCTGGCATAAGCACGTACCCTACGATCTTGAATCCCAATTCCCGCCGCAGCTCTCCTAAGGTCGCAACCCATTGGTTCCTGAACCGCTCAGAATCAAATAAGCGCGCACGCCGATAGGTGCTGGTGGTCAGATAATGCAGGTGATTGAGGCCGTAATAGTGCTTTAGCTTGGACACGCGCGGATTATACCCCTATTTGGGGCGCATACATCCGGGCAAAAACCGTCCGGACGTATGCGCCACCCGCCCGATCCGCGCGCAGGAATTTGATCGCTCGACCACGGGGCCGAAAAGACGCGGACCACAAAAGAGGCCCGTCGCCCTGCCTCCTGGAGTCATACGGCAGGCAGGCCGAAGGCTATGGGCCCGCCTTCCGAAGCGTTCGCGCGGGCAGTCCGCAGGGCGGTGGTCCGCACTACCCGTTACCCTCGCGGGTTGGCCTCGCGCCGGGGGCCAAAGCCACCCCCAGAGTAGGGCTTATCAATTGATAATCGTGATTGTGAGCCCCGCTCCCAGAATTTTCGCCCTAATCTCGGCTTCGTCTTTTACGTGCTGCAGTTCCTTGAGAAGTTTCAGGAATTCGTCGGGCGAGACCTCGGAAGTCTCAATTTCCACATCGCCCAGCTTGACCCTGATTCTGTTGCCACTTTTTGCGTCAAACCAGCTCTTGATAATTTCGTAAATAACCGTGGCGAGTAGGCTAGTCCCTAAGCCAGTAAGAACCGTGCTCGCGAACATTGCTAAACCGGGGAAGACCGAAGGTGGCCTTTCGGGGTACGGAAACGTTGGCGGAGACGTTGGGGCCGGTTCCGTTCTGCGCTCGCTCACCGGGGCCACAACAAGGGGAGCCCACCGTACGCCACTGGCCTGAATGCTGAGTCCGGCAGGCTTAGCCATTTTCTGAATGACGGCTAAATTGTGGGGTGCCGTATCCGCAGTGGAAATCCACAATCTGAACGACAGATGGCGGTCTTTTGCGAAGTTGTACATGGTTCCCATCAATCTCTTGCCGTGCCCAACTCCGCGACATTTGGGCCGCACAAAAAGCTCTTCGATCTCTAGGTTTGCACCATGCTCCACCCCTGACACCCAAGCCACTCGCTCATCCTCTTCGCCTATGAGCTCCAACCAATGGGCGGTTGAGCCGTCGCTCTTTTTAATTGGCCAGGCCCTTGGATACGGAAACACCCCAGTTGGTGCGGTATTCACGAACCGACAGGGAATGTTCCTCCAACCTTCCCACCACGTCGCCTCCAACACTTCATCGGAAATATATCCGTATCCCTGATCACCCCACGCATCTCCCCAATTATTCCAAAATTTGAATTCACGACGCGCAGAATCATAGGCGTCGAGCGAGATCGCGTGGGTTCCAAGGTAGACATCTTTCGCAGATGGGGCAGGGATTCTTCCCGCCGGAGGGCTCGCCCACCTTTCAGTAATGTCCAGACTGACAAGCAACCCCGGACCATCGGAAATGACGGACTCCGTACATTCGGCGACAGTACGAACCCGTCCATAAGGGCCAACACGATGATTCTTAGCGAGGAGATCAATGCCGACCGGCTCGACTGGTGGCCAATCGTTTCCATAGGGCCAGGATTCCTCAGGAGGAGCGCCCCAGCCGTAAGAAACTCGTAAGCCGGTAATGGGCCAAACCCCCGTTTGCTTGTCCCCCGGAAAGGTTCCCTCGAGCTGCCGTGCCCTAACAAAACCATACCTAATACTTGGTCGATAACCATTCACGTTGGGTCACCTTGGAAAGCAAGCAAGTAGCGCGGACCGCCGATTCTGCGGCCCGCGTCTTTTCCGTACCTATGATCGCCACCGTGCCATATTTTATCGCGCTATCGAAACTCCGGCGTCCTTTTCTTTCCCATCGATATTTCTTTATCGTCGTG
>DLMI01000221.1:0-63355 GCA_002478145.1 Acidobacteria bacterium UBA7540 | reverse complement strand
CTGCTCAGGCGGCGAGAGAAATTCACCGAGCCTGATTTCGCCCTGTTGGCGCGAGCCTTCAACGGAGTTTCCATGGGCCTGTGGCCCGTCCGAGGACATGAAAATCACCTCGTCACCCCCGCGTAAGCGGGGGTCCACGTCGCCAGGAAGGGGGTGGATTCCCGCTTTCGCGGGAATGACGCGCATGGGGCGATTTTCAGGAGCAAGCAGGTAGCGCGGACCGCCGATTTTGCGGTCCGCGTCTTTTCCTCGACGAGCGCGGTCAACCAGTACCGGGGTGCCGAGGGCGAACTCTGGCAACCCAGGTTCTTCGACCCCGCCCTGCGCACCGTCAAGGAATACAACGAAAAGGTCGAATACATTCACCTAAACCCGGTGAGAGCCGGTTTGGTCACCCGACCGGAAGATTGGCGACGATCAGGTTACAACGATTACGCCGGCATGAGCGCCGACGAATCCGTCAGCCGACGGACGGTTTGATCGTCGACCGCGTGAGAATGCCCTCCGACCCGCGCGCACGAATTTGATGGCTCCATCACGGGGCCGAAAAGACGCGGACCACAAAAGCGGTGGTCCGCGCTACCCCGCTCTAACCTGAGCGAATGTAGCAGGGCAGTACTAGTGCCGAGGGCTTGACAAACGCGCCGCGCAATGATAGCCTAGCGAAATGGACCTTGGGGGAGAGGCTGCTCGATCTTGCGAGGTTGCGGCCCTCTCCGGCCCTCGAAAGACACGGAGGCAGGAGTGATGCACGTTAATGGTGACCCCCGGTTGCTCAGGGCAAGGGCAATTCCCGCCACAGAATTTTCCCGCGGGGCCGCAGCGAATGTTCTACTCATTTTCCGAGACTTCAGCCAGAAAATGTGGCTGGCACGATTCGGTTTGGAGTGCGGCAGCTTGCTGCCGCTTTCCTTGGCCGGAAGCTTGCTTCCGGCAGCGCCTGGAGCAAGCTCGAGACGCAAGTGCGGCAGCGAGCTGCCGCACTCCAAAAAAGATGTTAAATTATACGGAACGAACCCAACAAGTCCTTTAGCATCAACAAAAGTGCCGGAAAAACGAACCCAAACGAAGTCGAAACGAAGCGGAAAAACGTCGCTGAAAATACGCAAAAAGGCCAAAACGAACTCTAATAGTGGCCCCCAGAGGGCGAGAATATGAGAGTGGGGAGTAAGCTCGCCGTTGCGACTATAAACTGGCGCACTACCCACGCCGGAGTAGTGGGTCAGTTTGCGGTGGCGGCGTTCTATGAGGGCCGGAATTCACTGAGAATAGAGGACCGGCGGTCATAGACCGCCGCTACAGAAATCAAAAGGACGCGTTACCCACGTTGGGTTAGGTTGATTTTTTGTCCTACCTCGGCCATGCTACAAGTCGAATTCACAAACACGGTTGAAGTGAAAATATGAAAAAGATCCAGATTTACGACACGACGTTGCGAGACGGTTCGCAAGGCGAGGACATCTCATTCTCTTTAGAAGACAAGCTTCACATTGTGAAGAAGCTGGACGAGCTGGGGGTGGACTACGTAGAAGGAGGCTGGCCCGGGTCGAACAGCAAGGACATTGCTTTCTTCCGCCGAGCCCAGGAACTGAAGCTGAGACATGCCAAGCTGGCGGCGTTTGGCAGCACTCGCCACCCGCGCCACAGCCTGGCCCACGACCGAAACCTTCACGCGCTTCTGGAAGCCAACACCCCGGTTGTGACCATCTTTGGGAAGACTTGGGATTTGCATGTGAGAGTGGCTTTGGGCATCTCGCTGGAGGAAAACCTGGAGCTGATTCGCGAGTCTGTTGCATTCCTGAAATCCAAAGGGAAGGAAGTGATCTACGACTCCGAGCATTTCTTTGACGGATTCAAAGCCAACTCGAATTATGCGTTGGCTACGCTCAAGGTTGCCGAGGAGGCAGGCGCCGACACCATCGTGTTATGCGACACCAACGGCGGCACTCTGACTGCCGACATTAGCGAGCGCTTCCAGAGGGCTTCGAAACATGTTAAGACACCCCTGGGGATTCACACCCACAACGATTGCGAAATGGCGGTGGCCAACTCCATTGCCGCCGTGCAGCAGGGGGCGGTGCAGGTGCAGGGCACGATCAACGGGTATGGAGAACGCTGCGGCAATGCCAACCTTTGTTCGGTGATTCCCAATGTCGAGCTGAAGTTGGGCCTGCGCTGCATCGGCCGGGAAAGCCTCAAGCGCCTCACGGAGGTGTCCCACTACGTAAGCGAGTTGGCCAACCTGCATCATCGCCAGGATCTGCCCTATGTCGGCAAAAGCGCCTTTGCCCACAAAGGTGGCATTCATGTGAGCGCGGTGGTGAAAGAGGCATCTTCCTATGAGCACGTGGATCCGGCGGTGGTGGGCAACGAACGCCGGGTCTTGGTCTCGGAACTTTCCGGAAAGAGCAACGTGATCTACAAGGCGGCGGAGCTGGGTCTGGAGATCGACAAGTCCTCTCCCGACGCCAAGCTTGTGGTGGACAAACTCAAGGAGATGGAGCACTACGGCTATCAGTTTGAAGGAGCCGAAGGCTCTTTTGAGATCCTGTTCGACAAACTGGTGCACCACGCCAAGGAGTTTTTCGAGTTGGATGGCTTCCGCGTCATCACCGAGAAGAAAGGAGCCAACCAGCCTTACTCGGAGGCGGTCATTAAGTTGCGCGTGGACGGCACGGAAGAACACACCGCCGCGGAAGGGGTTGGCCCGGTGAGCGCCTTGGACCGGGCGCTGAGGAAATCGCTCACCACTTTTTTCCCGTGCATCCGCAACATTCGCTTGACCGACTATAAGGTCCGCGTGCTGGATGCCAAAGCTGCCACGGACGCCAAGGTTCGGGTGCTGATCGAAACCACCGACGGCCACGAGACCTGGGGAACGGTGGGGGTTTCCGAAAACCTCATCGAGGCAAGCTGGCGGGCCCTTGTGGACAGCATCACTTACAAGCTGAAAAAGGAATACGGCTACAAGCGGCAGGCCAGCGAAGCCCGCCCGACTTAGTCAGGTTGCTGAAAACGCTAAGGCTTCGTCGCCAGGATCAGAGGCGAAGGGCCGGGGATTTCGAGGGTGCGCGGGTTTACAAAGCCCGCCTCGGCGAGCCAAGCGCTGATTTCGCCAAACGAATAGGTGTCTCCGCAATCCGTATTCACCAACATGTTCACCGCGAAGAGCAGGCCAACAAGCGGTTCCGTTCTTTCGTCATTCACCAGGAACTCGGCGACGGCGATGGTGCCGCCGGAGGCCAGCGCCGCGAAGGTCTTGCGTAGCAAGGCGCGGCTGCGCTGCTCGCCTTCGCTGTGAAGAATGTGGCCCAGGGTGGCGACGGCGTGGTTGCGCCCGAAATCGACCGCGAGCAGGTCGCCGGCGACGAACTGAAAGCGCTTCATCAGTCCGAAGCGGGCCACGGTTTTGCGGGTGACCGGGATCACCTCGGGCCAGTCCACGGCCGTGACGCGGACGAGCTGCGAGCTCTCGGCCAAGGCGATGCCCCACACCCCGGAACCCGCCGCCAGGTCGAGCACGCTGAGCGGTTGCCCGGAGCCGTCCAGGTGGAGCGCTGCGGCCAGCTTCTGCGCCGAGGCGTAACTCATGGGGAAGATGTCCTCGACGAACTTATGGAAGAAATCGCCTCCCAGCCCCTCCTGATTGACCGCCTCCGCCGGCCTGCCGGTGGCGACAATTTCGTTGAGGCGCAGCCACTTCGGAATCAGTTGCTCGCTGCAGTGGAGAATCAGGCCGCCCTGGAAACCTGGCTTGGTGCTGACCAGAAATGCGGCGCTTTCCGGAGTGAGTGCGTAACGGCCCTGCGGGTCTTTGGCGAGGAAGTTCAGTCCCACCAGCGCGTTCATGACCGCGCTCAATCCGCGGGCTGAGGCTCCGGTCGCGTCCTCGACTTCATCGGCGGTTTTCGGGCCGCCTTCCAATACGTCGAAAACGCGGTGGCGAATCGCAGCCTCCAGAATGAGCGGCGGCGCGTAGCCCCACACTAACTGCTTGATCCGCTCGGGCGTAATCTGAGATTGACTGGAAGCACTCATGTTTCCCCCCACTGAGCTGAAATTTCCATATTGTTGCCCTGATTAAGCTCAGTATACATCGAACCCATTCCCTTCGGCAAGCCAGCGGCTGCCAAAGTGGTGTCCCAATTAGAATGTTGGGCCGCCTTGGGGCGGCCAGGCCGGGGCAGGCCCCGGCGCTACGCCGCATACGGCCTCCGAGCGGACCGACGGGTGGAGAAGAGAAAAGTCTTGCAATTCATCGTGCAGAGGAGTAAGAAGAAAGCATGCTGACGGGAGGAGATATGTCTCCACCGGGCACGCATATGAAAGTCCAATGATCACACCGCTCTTGCGGTGCGTACCGCTGGCGACGTTCCGCGGACGCTGCCACGGCTGAGAAAAAAGTGAATTAACGAAGCGGGGGGCCAGAATTGGCTCCCCGACTTCATTTTGGCGTCACAACATCCTGACCCCAGCCCAGGCTCCCCACTTTCATTGCCCACAGGTGGCGCACACAGTGCTTCCTAGGAGATTCTTTGAGGTTAGGAGCCGCCGTATCTGTTCATGTACAACCGAGAGCGAAGGCTAGTGCCCCGCAAATCTCCCTTAATCGCTCGGAACTGAGCACCGCCACCCGGCGCCCAAGATGGGCCTTGGACACTGTGACGACGTTGTGGAGATTGACGGCGCAGGTACCTTTCATTCCGTCCGCCTCGGTCAGCAGGACCTCGGACGGCACACCACGGATGGTGGAAGTTATGGGCGCCACGGTGACGGCTGATAAGTAGCCGATGGCGCTCTCCCTGGTAAGCACTACCACCGGTCTTTGCTTGTTGGGATAAGAGAACTGGTACAAGCGGACTTCTCCGCGCGCTATTGCTCCGGCCATGATGCCACTCGCTCCCAGGCCGCAACGTCGCCCGCGGCCTGCGGATGCTCTCGGTAGCCCCGCCAGTCGCGAGCCTCGACCTCGCGCGTGCGGAGGCGCTTCAAGTGTTCGCGAAGGGCCTCGCGTATCAGAGCAGAACGGTTTACTCGCGCCCGTTTGGCAGCTCCATTCGCGGCCCGAAGCAATTCCGAATCCAACACGACTTGGATGGTTTCCATACTGTGGAGTATACTCCACAGTTGGGTCAACAGTCAATTCGACGTTCGGCCGACTTCAGAGGCGGAATTGAGAGCCATCCAGCGGACGAGCTCTGGGCCGATGGTGAGAAGGCGATTTGGGAAAAGTTGCACTACCGTTCTGGTGCATTAGCAACTATTCGTGCCGCAACGCGACCATGGGATCCAGGCGGCTGGCGCGAAGGGCAGGAAGGTACCCCGCCGCGCAGGCAACCAGCGCCAGTCCGACCGTGGCCAGCGCCAGCGTTGATGGGTCATGCGCCGTCAGGCCGTAGAGCTGGCTCTCGACCGCCCGCATGAGCGCCAAGGAAGCGGGCACGCCCGCTCCGACTCCGATCGCGACCAGCAACAACACATCGCGGATGACCATCCAGATCACCTTTCTCGGCTCCGCCCCCAGCGCCATCCGGATGCCGATCTCGCGTCTCCTCTGTGCGACGGTGTAAGCCATCACGCCGTACAGCCCGATGGCCGCCAACAGCGTGGCCAGGAAGCCGAAGACCGTAGACAAGCTGGCGATCATGCGTTCGGTGGTGAGCGAGTTGCTGATCTGCGCCTCCGTGGTCCGCGTGTCATAGATGGGGAGGGTCGGATCCAGTTCCCGAACCTTCGCCCGCACGCTGGTCATCACCTGCTTTGGATCGAAGGTCGTTCGCAAGTATACCGTCATGCCAGCGACGAAGTGACTCCCGAGATACGGAATATATGCCTGCTCCGGGATTTCGTCGCGCACATTCGTGTACTTGACATCCTTTACCACCCCGATGATTTCCATGTCGGTTCGCGTTCCCGGATCGGTCCCAAATCCGAGATGGCGACCGGGACGTAATTGACCCGGACATTTGATGTGCTAACAACATGACAATATTTCCCTCTCGACACCTCACGAGCAGGACACTTGACTCTGGCCCACAGTCCTGTAACAATTCTTTGCGCTGGTTGTGTTGAGCACTACCGAACCCGCAGAGACATGACAAGGCATTCTCGCCAACCCATCCCTCGTGACTCAAACCTCTACGGAGCGACCATGATTCACCGCATTTCTATTCTGCTCTCGTTGTGCCTAACGTTATTTCCCTTCTGGACCGGCTTGGGGGTCCCATCTTCTCCACAGGTGAAAGACATGATCAAAAAAGAAGCCTTTGGAAAAACACCCGACGGCAAACCCGTCGACTTGTACACTCTGAAGAACAAGCACGGCATGGAAGTCCGCGCCATGACCTATGGCGGCGCTATCGTTTCAATACGAGTCCCTGATAGGAAAGGCCACTTTGATGATGTGGTCCTTGGATTCGACAAAGCGGACGACTACACCGCCAAGGTTCCCTATTTCGGGGCCATCATCGGTCGTTACGGGAACCGGATCGCCAAGGGTAAGTTCACCCTCGACGGCAAGGAATACACGCTGCCGACAAACGATGGCCCCAACAGCTTGCATGGGGGCAACAAGGGCTTCGACAAAATCGTGTGGGAAGCCGAACCCTTTGAGAAACCGGATGAGGTGGGGGTGATCTTCAAGCACACGAGCTCGGACGGGGACGAAGGTTACCCCGGCAACCTGAAGGTGACGGTCACCTATACGCTGAACGAGAAGGACGAACTCATCTTCGAGTATCACGCCACGACGGACAAGGCCACCCCGGTCAACCTCACGAACCACACTTATTTCAACTTGGCAGGAGATGGGCAGCGCGACATCCTCGGCCACGAGCTCCTGCTGAACGCCGACACCTTCACCCCGGTGAACAAGACGCTCATCCCCACGGGCAAAATCGTCAGCGTGAAAGGGACGCCCCTCGATTTCACCAAGCTTGCGGTGATCGGAGCCCGGATCGACCAGAAAGATGAGCAACTGATTTTCGGGCACGGTTACGATCACAACTTCGTGCTGAACCGAAAAGACAAAGGTTTGACACTCGCAGCGCGGGTCTATGAGCCGACGACCGGTCGCCTCATGGAGGTCTACACGACGGAGCCGGGCGTGCAATTCTATTCGGGCAATTTCCTGGACGGCACCCTCACCGGCAAGCAGGGCCATGTCTACAAGTTTCGCTACGGCTTCTGCCTGGAGACCCAGCATTATCCGGATTCGCCCAACGAGCCGAGTTTCCCGTCAACGATTCTGAGACCGGGCCAGACCTACAACTCCACGACGCTTTATAAGTTTTCCACCCGCTAAGCTTCGGGAGAAGAGGGTCTCGAATCAAGCACAGCACTGGGCGGAGGCCGGGCTCTCGTCCCGGCCCTCCCTCATCAACACATAGCCCCCGGAACGAGCGAACTTATCGCGAGCAAGGAGCACTTGGTCGCTCAAGCGATCGCTCCCAAAACCCACGTAGCCGAATCAACACACTCCGTCCGCTTCGCGGCCTCGGTCGCCGGGCCTCAGCTCCGATTACGAAGTCGGGCTAACAAAACCTTCACTATGGACGGCTCTTATGGACGGACCCAAATAGGTCTCACTGTAGCTTCACGTACTCCGCTCTGGCCTTCTTCAGGATCGGGATGTCCGGGTCGGCATTCTTCCAGAGACTCAGGAAATCTTGGTACGCGCTCCTCGCTTTCGGAGTGTCGCTGGCCACCGCGTAGGCTTTGGCGAGCTGGAGACGCGCGAGAGCCCCGAGTGGGAAATTGAGCGCAATCCCAGGATGGTCAAGCAGCTTTTGGAACTCGGCGGCTGCGGCGGCGCCGTTGTGCAGCAAGAGGTAGGCTTGACCGCGCAGGTAGGGGGGATAGAGCGTTCCCAATGGCGATGGGGTGGGCTGTCCAAGTTCGTAGGGTTTGACGATTTCCAGCAGGTCAAGTGCTTGCGATGGGTTACCTTTTCTCAGTGCTATGGCGGCGTTGACGGTCGGAAGCCGGTAGACCTTCAGCACAGTATTGGAGGAGTAGTTTTTCTCCAATTCGTTGGCCATCGCCTTGGCTTCAGCAGTTTCCCCGGCGCGGGCGAGCGCGAGGGCTGCAAAAACCTTCACATTTCGACCCGGAGCCATCGCCAACGCTTCCCTGACCTCGTTCTTTGCTTCTGCAGTTTCACCGAATTCTGCTTCGCGCAGTGCCGCAGTCACTTGCCACAGTGCTGCCGCCTCCTTGGCATCGGCGCGGACGGCTGAGTCCACAGCTCGGCGCGAGAACTCCCGCGCACTGCTCAGCCGCCCGTAGTAGGCCTCGGTATCAGACTGGGCCGATAGCAGAATGTCTTCGGTACCGGGCTTGCCTGCGGCCCATGCAACTTGCTGCTCCATCTGCGCGAAATCTCTCTGCAGAAAAGCAAGGTAATAAATCGTCCAGTGCAGCTCGGCGCTATTCAGCTTCCTCGTTTGCGCTTGATTTAGGATAGCTTTGGCTGCATCCAGACGGTCTAGAGCGAGGTAAACCTCGCCCAGACTTTGACAAACATAGGGGTCGCCCGGCGCAAGCTGCAATGCCTCCTGCAATTCGGCCAGAGCTTTCTCGTCCTGCCCCATAAAAACGAAATTCGCGCCCAAGCTGACATGCGGAGCGAAATCGCGAGGATAATTTGCCATCCAGAGTTCGAGTACCTGCGCCTGTCTCTCCAGTTCCCCCGTTACACGAAAGTAGTAGGCAGAAATACGCAACTTCTCCCGCTCAGTCACCCGGTCGCGTAGCTCGTATGCCCTGGTCGCATATTCAAAGGCGAGCGACGGTTCATTGAGATTGCTGTAGCGAGCAGCCAACGCGGCATACGCCATGGGGAAATTGGGATCCAGTTCAATGGCTCGCTTCAGAAACGGAATGCCGGGTGCATCCCCCTGTTCGCTTATCACTTTGGCACTCATGCTGTAGTTCTTCAGCGCTTCGAGCGAGGTCGTCGTTGCCTCAATGGGAGTATCGAATTTTTGCACCGAGGGGAGCGATTCGCCCAGCTTCGCACGAAGATGGGAGGCGGCTCGGCTTAAGGCCTTCAGAACATCCTCTTTGCCCGTGGCCTCGAACTGCTCTTTGGCCAAGGTCTCTCCAGTGCTGCACGCGACCGCGTTCACGTCCACCAGGTAATGGCTGCCCAAGTTTGAGATCGCTCCTGCCAGCAGGGCCTTGCTCCCCGTGCGCAGACAAAGTTCCCGGCCTACGCCCGCCGTCACACGCTCGTTAGCAGGACGCCCCATCATCTTCAAGGTCTCGCTCGCTTTTGTATCTGACAGCACGTTCAGGAAAGGAGATTGCCCCAACTCCACCGCCAGTCCCTGCTTCAGCGCATCGTCAAAGACGGCATCGCCAGTGGTGTTCGTGAAATCCGCGAGGACGATGGAATCTTTTTCCGTGAGCTTCGGCGGGCGGTGGAAATAAGAGATGGCTGCGGCAACGAGAATAGCGATTGCAGAGAACACGATGATCTTGGCCCCGGCGGTCTTTGTGTGCCAGCGAGCTACAAGAGTCGGAGGAAGAGGTGAGGTCGGAACGCGAATCTCGTGAATGGAACCGAATTCTGCGCCGTCGCTGGCGGCCACCTTCGACTCAGCGCCAGATCCGGGCGCAGGAACAAAAGGAATAGCCTGCTTCGTTAGGCCGATAAGAGTGATGGGAGCGATAAAACGATATCCGCGACGCGGAAGCGTCTGAATGTACCGAGGATTTTCCGCATCGTCTGCGAGCGCGGCGCGGATTTGCCTCATGCAGAAGTTGATGCCCCCCTCGAAGTCCACAAACGTGTTATCGCCCCAGAGGCAGCGCTGAATCTCTTCTCGGGTCACGATTTGTCCGGGCCGTTCTGCAAGCAGCAGGAGGACACGGAAGGGCTGGGGATGTATCTTCAGCGGGAGTCCGGCTTTGCGCAACTCACCGCCTGCGGCGTTCAACTCGAATGGGCCGAAACGTATCACCGAGGACGGATGGGGCGGTGAAGCCATAAACACCCCGGTGACAATTCTACCACCTCTTTGACCCGCAGGCGGCAAGAATCCAGCCGCGGCAGTATAACCAACGAAGATTCAGGCAGATGGGCTCTAACATGTCTCTCAGAAGAATCTAAGCCTTCCTATCATTGACGTTCGCGAATCGGGCAGCTAGAGTCGCTCGGCTGCCAGCCCCCCCCCAACGATTGTGCATGCTGCTCTGAGGGCTCTCAGCCACATTTTCAAGACTGACAAAGGGAGGAGAAACATGAAACTCAGTTGCCATGAGAACCAAGCAACGTCCGGAAAGGAGACTGCTATGAAAACGCTGAGCATTATCGCAATCACAGCATTTGCATTTCTGGCCTTGGCGAATTTCGCGTCCGCCCAGGATCCGCAAAACGATCATTTCGTACTGAGCAGCACGACATTCGAGAACGGCGCAACGCTGCCGCCAAGCACGATTTACAACTATCAGGTCAGTGGACAGAACGTCTGTTCCCCTGATGGGAGCCCCGGTTTAGATGAATCACCACAGCTATCGTGGAGGAACGCCCCGCGCCGTACGCGCAGTTTCGTCTTAATAGCGTTCGACGTCACGGGAGGTTTTATGCACTGGGGCATGTACAACATCCCTTCCAAGACCACCGAGCTTCCCGAGAATGCCGGTATTGCCGGAAGCAGCTACGGACCACAAGTCGTCAACGCCTACGGCGATCTTAGCTACGATGGGCCATGTCCCCCCGCTTCTACTCCCCCAAATGACCACGAATACGTTTTCACGGTCTACGCACTCGACACGGACCTCACATTGCCCTCGTATGCGAATTTCCCCACAACCGCCCTTACGCTGTTTCGCGCGTTGGTCGCGGCTGGACGGGACGGCCATATCTTGGCAAGCGCAAGCATCACCAGCTATTACTCGGCCACCCCCACCCCCTAGTAGAGCGCTGTTCGAATTGCCGCCGTCTCCAATGCCGTGCGGCGCCTTGGAGGCAGCGGCAGCGGGGGACCGCCTTGAAACGCCTTCCCGCAATTCGTAGCGTCAGTTTTGCTATCGTGCCTACCGACTCTCGCGCAGCTCGCAGTAATCCGAGTTCAGGATTATCACGCTCGTCTTTTGATTGTGCGCACTGGCTGCGCTCACAACCTCAGTGTGGTCGTCCGTGCAGGAGGAACAAGACCAGCACGGCTGCACTCACGACCCCAAACTCATTGAGTTCGATGCTCCGGCCGCAGGCACAGTATCTTCGCCCGTGTGCGCGCCGTTTTGTGGTACTACCGCTTACGCGAACGACAACCTGGGAGAGATCGTGGGCTACTACACAGACACGAACATCGTGCCGCACGGCTTCCTGCGCACTCGCGACAGCCACCTCACCACGTTCGATGTTCCGAGCGCGGCCACGGGCCCCGGGCAAGGCAGCGCCGGTATGTCGATCAACTTGCTCGGGACAGTCGCGGGAGTGTTCGCTGACGCGAACAATGTGATGCACGGCTTCTCCCGTTCTCCCCGCGGCACTTTCGCCACTTTCGATGCTCCGGACGCGGGCACAGTCGCAACCCAGCCTTTTCAAGAGGGTACACGCCCCTCGACCAACAACCTGCAAGGGACTGTCGCCGGCTGGTACATTGACGCAGATGGTCTGAATCATGGCTTTGTGTGGAACCCGTAGGCCCTCCCAGACACTCGCCAATTGGACTCCGGAGCCGCCGGCATGCACGAATGGGCCCTCGTATCACAGGCTCGCCCTCGGAGCACGCAGGCCGGAGCCCAAGCTGAATGATTCCAGTGTATTTCGCCAGAGGGGTGGCCGGTAGAAAGTTCCGGCAGATGAGCGAACAGCCGAGGAGCAACAGTCCCTCGTGGATGTCGCCTCGCTTTTCGCAACGAAAGTGCTGGTGGCGAAATCGGTTGAGCCAGACAAAGGTCCGCCCGCTGGGCTGGCGGCAGGGGCGGTGCGCTGCTTGGGGGAAGTAGCAGCACTTAAGCTTGGCTGCAGTTTCAGGCCAGAGGCCCTCGCTCAGAACCTTCAAACGACCCTTTGCCTGGTTGTCTTCGTTGGATTTCCAACAAGCACAAGTACGAATAACCTGAGCACATACGCGTTGACTCCTCAACGGAATGGGCGGAGAATCCACGGAGGATCGCCTGGGAACGCAACAGTTCAGTCCCACAGTTATCCTGCCGACCAACGCTGCTCTGACGCCCGGCGCCGCGAGCAAGTTCTAGGAGGGCATGATGCGGACATTCGGATTCATTCTTCTGTTCACAACTCTGGGTTCGGCTCGCACGGAGTTCTGGGCCCCCGTGGCCCCGCCGCGGGCCCACTACTCCATCGATGTGAAATTCATCGCTGACCCTTCGCGCCTCGAAGGTACGGAGACCATTGGATTTCGCAATGACACGCGGAGGCCCATCGGTCGTATCGCACTGCGATGGTCTGGGGATGTCTTGCGTGTGAAGGCCAACGGCGTTCCCGCCGAGCCCTCGCCGGGAAAATACAGCGTGGCGCTATTCGACCTGCCGCAAGATGTCAGGCCCGGCGGCGAGGTGGAACTCTCCATCGCTTTTGCCGCCCCTTGGAAGCTCGATCCGCACAATGGAAGCGCCATCACTTCCTTCCTGAGTCCGCACCTTTGGTGGGGCTTCGGGACGCTCGACGACTACGAGGTCCGTCTCCAGGTCCCGAACGGCTACGCGGTGGCCACAAGCGGCAGGTACGACCCCCGGGCGGGTGCGTACCGGGCTGAGGGCGTTCGCGCGTTCGGCCTGTTCATCGGGAAAGGATATGAGAGCGCGGAAGCAGATGCCGGTGACGTGCACGTTCGCGCCGTCTTCACCGCGGCAGGGCGCCCCTGTGCTGAGTTGCTGCTGAAAACGGCGGTCGATGTGATTGGCTTCTACCGCCAACAGTTCGGTTTTTATCCGCAGCGCTCGCTCTCGATCGTCCCGGGCATGGATTACCCGGCGGGAGGGTATCCCCCCGCAACAGGCCTGGTCGTCATTCACGGACAAGAGCGCCTCACCGAGCGCCCGGAGCCCTTCTGGCGCTGGATCACGGCCCATGAGATCGGCCACATGTACTGGTCCAACTATGTCCTGGCACAGGGTCCCGATTCGCTTACGTGGCTACTGGTCGGGCTGGGTCTTCATGCGGATCGCGAGTATAGGCGGGCGCGCGACATCAAAGGCGGCGTCGGCGCGTTGGAGCAGGGTTACGTGAGCGGTGTGAAGCAGGGACTGGACACGACCATGGACCTGACCGAAGAGCAGGAGGCCGCCATTCAGTGGGACTTCAACAATATCGTGGAGCACGGCAAGAGCGCGGCATTCCTCAATGCCTTGGAGTCGGTCATCGGCACGGAAACCTTCGCCGAGGTTTATCGCCGATGTTTGAAGGACTACGCCGGAAAGCAACTCGGCTGGCGGGAATTCCAGCGGGTCTCGGAAATCGAGAGCGGGCAGGATCTCGGCTGGTTCTTCGAAGAGTGGGTGCGCTCGTCCGCCAATGCAGCCTACCGCGTGGCGGGGCAGGGGTGCTCGCCGGCCGGCAATGAGTTCGACTGCACCGTGCGCGTAGAGCGATTGGGCGCAATGCGAATGCCCGTGACCGTCGCTGCCCGATTCGAAGACGGCTCAGAGCAACGCGTCCAAACAGATCGCTTGGCCAACTTGGAGGAGCTAAAGTTCCCGGCCAAATCGCCGCTAAAGGAAGTTGTGATCGAGCCGGATGGCACGGTGGCTTTGGCCGAGGCTCCTCCTCCGGCCCAGCGAGAATTGATGGCGAAAGTCAACCAAATGCCCTGGACGGGCGTGGGAGAAGCAGCCCGGGAAGCCTATCGACAGGCGCGCGAGATGAAGATCCAGGATGCGCAGTTCTGGGCGAAGTTGGGATTGTTGCTCTACGACGGTCGATATTATCCGGAAGCGCTCGAGATGATGACGCGGGCGGCAGAAGGCGATTCCGATTGGCGCTTCGTTGCCCTCGTGTGGCAGGGGCATCTGCTGGATCTGCTGGGGCGTCGAGCCGAAGCGGTGGCGCGCTACCAGGAAGCGCTCAAGGTGCCGGGCGAGCAGAGTATGGAGCACAGCCAGTACAACCTTGTCATCAATAAACAGTGGGTCGAGGAGCGACTGAAAACGCCATTCGAAAGAAAATGACTGGGCCTCGCGACGATTCGCAGATTCGCCGTATGCGAGCGCCGACGGCCGGAGCAAGCGCAGAGCTCCGTCTTTGAGATTTGCGGCCCTTCCCGAAGAAGAACCGCCTTTATCCGCAGCAGTTCCCTCAGGCTCTCCTCTGTCCCCGCCGCATTGCGCGCGCAGTTGGCCCCCAAGAGTGTAAGTTTTCTCTGGACAGTTGACAAAACTACTGGTATCCCGTAGGATCATGAAATTGGAATTTGAATGGCACGAAGCCAAGGCCGAGGCCAACTTACAAACCCACGGCGTGAGCTTCGAGTTGGCGAAGACGGTCTTCAAAGACCCGTTTGCCATCGAGCGTCTCGATGATCGTGAAGACTACGGTGAGGAACGCTTTGTAATTATCGGCATGGCAGAAGGCCATGTCCTGCTGTTCGTAGCCTATACGGAACGCGAGGACCGCATTTGTATCATTTCAGCCCGCAGGGTAACGCAACATGAGCAAGATGACTACTACCGACAAAACGCCTAGACCGATGACTGCGGAAGCCATCGAGAAGGCCGCGCGCGCCGATCGCGACGCGCAGCCACTAACCGAAGCCGACCTCAAGCGGATGAAGCGGACGCCACAGGCGAAAATCATCCGCCGTGCCTTGGAACTGACCCAAGAGGAATTTGCCGCCCGTTATCACATCCCGCTGGGCACGCTGCGGGATTGGGAGCAGGGCCGCGCAGAACCAGACCAGCCTACGCGGGCCTATCTGACCCTGATCGCCCGCGATCCTCACCATGCTAATCGGATCTTGAATTCGAGGCCGCACTAAAAGGCCTTCAAATTTTTCGTTAAGCGTCGGCTAGCCGCCTCCTCCAACTCCCACTCATGCTCCATTCCCGGAAGCCAGACCCGGTAAGCAAGGCGGCCACAACCCTAAGCCGTGAACGCATCGAAAGGGCTATCTTGGGCGCCTACCGGAGAGACTTGCCGGCGCCTTCTTTTGGGGCGCTCAAGCGTGTGCCAGCATCTTCGTCGGCATAGGCAGCTACGATCTCCCCAAAGAAGACGCGGTGAAAATCTCCACTGGGATAGAATTCCTCGCGCACCGCCTGCGCCAGCGCCTCGGGCGCCAGATCATTACGATGCAGCGTCCGGCACTCGTAGTGCACGACACACTCCTTGATAATGGGTGAGCGCACCTCTCGGCTTGGAATCGGCGTCAATTGCGCCTCGTGAAACTTGTCGTGATCTCTCCCGGAAACCGTCCCGCAATGGCTCAGGGCTGCTGATAGTTCTCGAGGAGGCACATTGACGGTGAAATCACTGACTTGCTCGAGTCGGCCGTAGGTGTGGCGCGAGGGCCTCACGAGCACGATGAAGACAGGGCGCGACCAAATGCAGCCCATCGTTCCCCAGCCAATAGTCATGACGTTTGGTTTTCCGTCCGCGCCCACGCTGGCCAGCAACAATCCATCCTCCCGCATGCGTTGGATCGTCTGGGCAAAGTAGTCCGTGAACCGTACCTGTATCTTGGTCATTCTCGTTTCACCTCTGTTCGAGCAGATTTGAAGTTCTCAATTCAAGCTGCAGTTCCTCTCCTCGCGAAAGCCAAGCGCCCACCAGATAACCTCTCCGAGGATAACAGTTCCTGGTCATTATGACGCGGACTTTTGACAAGGGACAATTAGTCAGATAAACTTGGCCTATGACAATTCCCACTGAACCGATTGGTAGCATTCCCAGGCCAAGTTACCTGATCGAAGCGATCAGGGGTTTTCAGGAGGGTCGCGCCACGCGAGAGAGGCTCGACTCGCTCTATGCGGAGGCGCTCCGCGATACGATCCAGAGGTTCGAGGCCACCGGGTCGCCGGTGATCACCGACGGGGAGCAGACCAAGCCGAGCTTTGCTACCTATCCCATTCATGGCCTCACGAACCTGGCGCCGGACGGTATCTCAATTCCTTTTGCCGATGGCCATGTGCGCCAACTGCCCCGGTTGGTCTCAGGCCCTTTCCATTACAAGACTCATGCCGCCTCCTATCTGGAGGTGGCCAAACGATACACTCGGACCCCTCTGAAACAGGCGGTCATTTCCGCCTCAGCTCTTAGTCTTTTGTACCCCCGAGAAGGAATTGAGGGGTATTCCAGAGAGGAGTTTCTGGATGACCTTGTTCATGAAGCCGAGGCCGACATCCGTCCCTGCTTGGAGCAAGGCGCCCACAAAGTGCAGATCGACTTTACCGAGGGCCGCCTGTCTGTAAAGATCGATCCTTCCTGCCAGTTCTTACGGCAGTTCATCAGCCTCAACAATCGGGTACTGAGTCGCTTCTCCCCAGAGGAGAGGCGGCGTATCGGGGTGCATACTTGCCCGGGTGGCGACCAGGATTCCACTCACAGCGCGGACGTTGATTATGCCGGTTTATTGCCCGATCTATTCACGCTAGACGCTGGGAACTTCTACATCCAGTTAGCGAGCGAGAAAGATCGTCGCCGGGTTCTGAGGCTGATCAGGGAGTACGCGCGACCGGATCAGAAGATCTTCGTCGGCGTCATCGATCCCATCAATCCCCGGATCGAATCGCCGGAAGAGGTGCGGGATCGAGTTTTGGAGGCTGCTGAGTTCGTGCCTGTAGAGCAACTTGGGACCACGGATGACTGCGGATTCGCTCCCTTCAGCGACGACATATCGACGGCGCGCGAGACAGCGTTCGAAAAGATCCGTGCTCGAGTGACCGGCACCGAATTGGCAGCGAAGAAACTCGGACTGTAACGCTAAAGCCGCTTACGCTGAGCGCGTGTGGAATCGGGCGTATAATCCGGCTTCATGTCCCGCTTGCGCCGCGCGCGCTCGTGATGGTTCTGTTGGGCGCGGGAATGAGGATCGGCGTTGCCGTACGATCCTGGAGACTTTCAGATTACTTATGTTGCTGGCGAAGAGCCAGGTTCTCCACCAGCAAGCCTCTGCGGGTGCGGAAGATGCGAGGAAGTGCTCCGAACTAGAGTCGGTACGGGTCGATCAGGCTGGCAAAGTTATGGCAGATGGAATTCTCGTCTCCGCTTCAATATTGTTGATTTCAAAGCCGGTCGGAATTGTGGCAAATGACATTATTCGCAGGCGTCGATTCCGCCACCGTCGCTGAAGCTGGTTCCTTCGCAGGCGTCGATTCCGCCACCGCCTCTGAAGCTGGCTCCTTCGCAGGCATCAATTCCCCTGCCGCACGCTGCAAGCGGCGCGTACAGTTTTCCCATTCGCTTTCCATGCACTGCGGTTTGCGGCAGTCGAACTCACAGAGGGCATCATCCTCAGGAACCCAGCCGACAAACTGTCCCTGGACCCAATCCCAGATGTTCTGAAGGAGGTTCATGGAGCCACCCCGACTGCTTTCAGCTTCACCCGCACTTTAAGGGACGTTTCCTGGTCCGCCATGCTACAGCACTGTTCTGATGCTGAAGACGAACGCCCGATCTGCTTGCTCCTTAAGAATGTTGGCGATGGTGCGCCGCGCGATCTCACGGCCCAGTTTTGCGAGAGCTCACTGTATTCTCCGGTAGCCCCCATCACGGTTCTCGGTGGCCACCACTTCGCGCATGAAGGTCATCCGCCTTCCGCTAGGTAGCTTATCCGCTTTCTCGAGGGGCCCTGAGAACGTGCGAGGCTTAGAGAAAAATCAGCCACCTACCGCTGAGACGAGAAGTGGTTTTGGTTTCCTCCTGCCCAGTCAACATCCTACCACAAGTATTGAACAGCCAGAGACATTTTTTCACGTGACAATATTTCTGTGGGCCGGCCAGTGGTCACAATCCCGCTGGTAGCCCTCAGTGACCGTTCCTTTGTGGAGGCGGCCCAGAACCTTCGATCTCAAGGTCCTCTCTGGAAACCAGACCCCCGACCGTGCCTCCAGACTGGTCGTTAGGTATATCGTCAGAAATCCATTCCACCGTGACCTGAGAATGACCGCCCGTTACGCCTACCTTACCGACACCCAGGTGCAGGGTGCGGTCGCGGCTCTGGACGCGGTTTTCGACGCCACGCGCTACCCCAGCGCTACCAAGGAAATTTGCGAGGGTGAGGAAATCGCTGTAAATGCTTGAAAAGGTTTGGCGTCCCCGGCGGGATTTGAACCCGCGTTACCGCCGTGAAAGGGCGACGTTCAGTCGGATCTCGTTGTAAATACAAGGCAGCGGTCGCTCTGCAATGCCCTGTAAGGAACCGGTGAGCATGCTACGGAACATGCTTACCTTGTACCGTCCTTGTACCGCGACTCTTTCATCTCTAATGCCCGAAGAACGGGACACCTGACGAGCGTGGCAAGGCGCGACCGGTAGCCTGATGATCTCGGTTCGTCGCTCCCCTCCAGAGCCGGCTTGAAGCGTTCTCGAGCCGCTCGAAGGGCTTCGTGCAGCCTGCGTTCCAAGACCTCTCGGGGCGGCAGTTCCGTCAAATACTCCGCGACTCGAATGCCGCTTCTCTCAAGCTCCAGCAGTTCGACATGCTCGGCAGACTTCCCGGCACACAGGATCAGGCCCAAAGGTGATTCTTCTCCCGGCTGGCATTCGTGCTTTTCGAGCCAGCGGAGGTAGAGTTCCATCTGCCCCTTGTCGGCGGCGCGGAAGCGGCCCAATTTGAGTTCCACAGCGAGCAGCCGACGTAAACGGCGATGGAAGAAAAGCAAATCCAGGTAGTAATCCTCGTTGTCCACCGTAATTCGCTTCTGGCGGGCGACGAAACTGAAGTCTGAGCCCAACTCCAGCAGAAACTGCTCCAGGTCACACAGGATCGCGGTTTCAAGGTCCTTCTCGCTGTAGGTGTCTTTCAATCCGAGAAAGTCCAGGAGGTAGGGATCCCGGAAGACCAAATCCGGGCTTACGCGATCCTCATCGCGCAGGGCATCGAGCTCCTTGCGGGCCAGGTGGCCGGGTTTTCTGCTGATCGCCGTTCTCTCGTAAAGCACTCCCTGAATTTTTTCCTGGAGCGTCCGGGTGCTCCAGCGTTCAATCCGGCACATGTGGGTGTAGAACTCACGCTGGAGAGGGTCGTCAAGGTAAATGATTTGCCTTAAGTGAGTCCAAGACAATTGTTCACTCAGCGCGTGGACAATTCGGACGTCTGGAAAGGTCTCAGCAAATCGGATCATGTAAAACAGATTGGTGCGGCCGAAACCGGGACCGTAATCTTCGCTCAATTGTCCACTCAATGCGTGGACAATCTGCTCACCGTAAGCAGCTCGCTCGTACGCGAGAATGTCCTTGCGGATCCTCTCGCCGATCGACCAGTAAAGCCTGACCATCTCGGAGTTCACGGCCGCAGCCGCACGGGCACGCGCACTATCGATAAGCTGCTTTATGTCTTTCAATAGAGCGGGCGGGAAAAGTTGTTCGGAGGTGGACGACGGGACGCCCTTCATCTGGCCAACGATAGTGTCAACCTTTTCTGGTTTTTTCGGCTTCTTCGTCATCATGAGCAGTGATTCCAGACCCGTGTGGGTACATTGCAAGTCGCGGCCGATCACGAGAGCAAATACAACTCTTCTGACGGCTGGAGAAGATTCTGTCTCTTGCCCCTCACAAATATCAAACGTTTTGTGGATTGTAGGCAACAGCAGCGGTAAGGGGGTGAACGTCGAGGGCGCCCCCGGCCCCTACTAAGCCGTCATCATTGGACCTTGATCTTGCCGAGGGCCAGCCCGCGAAGAGTTACCTCGATGTCCATCTGGGTCTCAAGCATTCCCTTGGCTTCAGCAGCGCGCCCCTCAAGTTCTTGGGCGAAATCAGGGTCGGAAGGATACAGGAAATCCATGTAATCCCGTTCGTCCAGGTCCAGGATGAACTGACGAATGTTCTCTAGGCTCGCCTGCGTACGGCCTTCGAGAAGGGCAATGACTTCAGACTTCTTGGTCGTTTCGTTTTGCATATTCACCCTCCCTCGGATGCTGCCTCAGCGTGATCGGCTGCCTCGCCCAGGCGGGCGGTTAGGGTACGAAGCCAGATGCGTGGGTTGGATCCGTGAACGACGCGCCCCAGGAATCCCAGCCTTTCCGACACGTTGGCTCGATTCTGCCGGATGGCCTCCTTCGTGGTGGCGGTGTAAACAGCAAGGAAGGTTTCGAGACTCTGGGGCTTGGAAAACAGGTATGTCGCGTGACCCAGTTGCGGTGTCTCGACGGCGATCCCTCCCGAGGTATCGAAGATGTACTCATCACGGTATAGGAACAGGCGTCGCGCCCGCCGGCAGAGCTGGCGGTAGTATGACTGGTCGTAATCCGGCTTCCAGGTGATTTGGGCGATATCAAAGTCCCCAGGGATACCGAGGTCCCAACAGAGGCTGCGCAGCTGCTCCCTTTCCAAAGGCTCACGTTCTATGCGGGAACGAATTTGGCCAAGGGCGTCGGAAAACTCGCCAAACCGATGGTAGCTCCTGCGGGCTGCCTCAATTTGCTCAGCGATGTTGGCCGGAACCTTCACGTGGATGCGGCTCGGCAAAGCGGTCTCCCACTTGACTAGTTCCCACTGATCATTCCGGTGACGGTACTTGCCCGTCTGGACGAGCGTTCCCTGCAACTCGATCTTGGTCCCCAATAGGTGTCTCCACCGGTTCCAGGTCGCGTCCCATCTGATCGGCATGGTTGATTGGTCGAGTGTGACATCGAGTTTCCTCCGGACATCGCGGTAGATGGCACGGTCATCGTAAAAGTCAAAGTTTCACAAGGGTGCGTGGAACCGGCGCTCTTGCCGCTCGGGCTGGAAAGACAGTTGTCTGAGGCGGAAGGCAACTCGCAGCTCAGCAACCAAGGCGGCGGGAGTGATCCGCAGAACGTACTACAAAGTGGAGACTGGTGCGCACGCCCCTTGGAGCCGATCACAAGAAAGCGATACGCCGTTAGTGTGCCCCGGCTAATAGAGAGATGGATTCGAAAGCTGGGCCCGTAACACCCGGAGAGGAAAACGCAAGAGTGCTTTCCGAGCCCGCTTGTTTGGATTCCACTTCGATAGTGATAGAACCAACTTCGTCTCCACCTCCCGTGGGAGGAAACAAAATATCCGTCGGCATCTGCCCGTCCACGCTCAACTGCGTGGTGTGGGGACTCGTACTGCGATTGATGTAGTGGATTTGAACGAAGGTGGATCTCTTTAGCGGCGCAATTTTGAAAGTGAGCGACCTCTCGCCGCCGATGGTGATGCTCCGACCGCTGGGGCAGGTTTCGCAGGGTTCCGGCGTCGCTCCTCCACTCAACTCATTGGCGGAGGACGCGGCTTCGTATCGGGTTGCTTTTGCGTCAGTACCGTGGATAACCAATAGCGCAGCATCACTGGCGGGAATCGTCGCCGTGTAGGTCGAAGAGTACGATCCCAACTCCTTGCCGGCCCACAGATTCCGCACTGTCGCCGACGCGGATGAATCCAAGCCGATCTCGTTCCAACTCACCTCAATTTTGGCGGGAGCAGAAGTCCTGTTGAGCAGCAACACGGCATGTCCACCAGGAGTCGCCAAAGGCTTGCTCCACACTTGAAGGCCCGGCAGAGGTTCATCCACCTTGATCGCCTGAATGCCAAGGAGGTTCTGATCTACGGCTATGACGTCCGGGTTTGTCAAAATCTCAATGGTCGCTTTGCTTAGCTTCGACAGATCCGCTCCCACAATCAGCGGAGCCCCGGAGATGGCCCAGAGGCTCATGTGAACGCGATTTTGTGCGTCCGACAACCCCTGCATTCCCACCACCATCATGTCCGGGTCATTGTAAAAGCCGGTGTGTTGCGCCTGGGGGTGTATGCCCTGATCGAAGTTGGAGAGGACTCCCGCGAAGCTTGCGCTGCGAGAGCTGTTGGGAGTATTGGCGACGATAGGGGCGACGATGTCTCCACTCGTGCGCCATATATCAGCCGCGATGCCACCGACTCCCGGCGCCCACGTCCATGGGCTATTGTTACCCCAATCGCAAATGGAAAAGTAGAGCCGATGTCCCGTGATCTTCTCCGCCCTGTGGATGGCGTGTGCGATCTCCGCGTATTGCGCCGCGGGGTCCAGGTTCTCCTTATTCCCGCCGCACCAATCTACCTTGACGTAATCGAAACCCCATTGCGCGAACTTTAAGAAATCCTGATCGTAATGTCCCTCGCTGCCCGTATGCAGTATTGGCGGACCAAGGTCGGGTCCATAGAAGCTGCACCCCGCTTCTCCAGCGTCCGTATAGATACCTGCTTTTAGTCCAAGGCCGTGGATGAACCTCACAATGTTGGACATGTCACCTGGCTGTTCACCGGGTTGCAAAGCCGGCCACTGTTTGGCATCGACCAGGATATTGCCACTTTGATCTCGTTCCCCGAGCCACCAACCCTCATCGATATTGACGTATTGATAGCCCGCTTTCTTCATTCCCGAGGACACGAGGGCTTTCGTTTGTTGCATGATTACGTTCGAATCCACGGTATTGGAAAAACTGTTCCATGAGGACCAACCCATGGGCGGCGGCGTTATGGGAATCTGGTTCGCTTTCGATTCAGTCTGCTGGTTTGACGACGGGGAGGACTGCATACCCTGTGCGGCCTCGAACGACGATGGGGCTACTACTGTGAATAGAAGACTCGGTACAAATGAGAGAAAACCAACAGCCAACGCCGCGATTCCGGCTGCGGCTCGCACAGATCGCTTCAGCATTTTTCCTCGATTCGGTTTTCATAGTTCGGCTCGCAGGAGTTCTCAACGAGAGTCTCATTTCATGCGCCAGAAGTGCCAGTCAAGAAGACTATTCTTAACCGGGATTTCCGATCTAGACCTCTGGCATGTGCATCGTACGCTTTTCCTTCCCTGAAAACAACGAATCCGGCCACCAGACCAGGTCCCAGCGAGATCAGCGGAGTTCCGACGGCTCGTTCTTGCCCGTTTGACAAGCCCCGCTCGCTGCCGTGTAATCGACCTTTAAGGAAGCATTGAAGGAGAGCGGCTGGGGACTGTCTGCCGCATCTACACGTGAGAGTGGAGTAAATCAAAGTGACAATCCCCTAGTCTAGTCTAAATAGATAACCTCTTGACTCAGGCAGCTACAATCCTACGCTGATCGTCTTTTGCAGCTTGACGTCGGCCGAGGAGGCGCCCACCATCAGGTTGACTTTCTCGTCCTCCACCACCCACTGTTTCTTCGCCGCATCCCAGTAGGCAAGGTCCTTTGCCTTAAGCGTGAGTTGGACGGTCTTCGTCTCGCCCGCTTTCAGGGCGACGCGCTGGAAGCCTTTGAGCTCCTTGACCGGCCGATCGACCCTGGAGCCCATATGCTTTACGTACAACTGGACAACCTCCTGCCCGTCCCGCTTGCCCGTATTGCGGACCTTCACGCTGACGGTGACCTGGCCGTCCTTGGCCAGACGCGCAGTATTGGCGCGGAGCTTCGAGTAAGCGAACGTCGTGTAACTCAATCCGTAGCCGAACGGGTACAGCGGCTCACCCTTGAAGTACATGTACGTGCGGCCGTGGCGGATGTTGTAGTCCATCATGGGCGGCAAATCGTCGATCGACTTCACCCAGGTCTGGACCAGACGCCCGGCGGGGTTGTAGTCGCCGAACAGAACGTCGGCCAGAGCGTTGCCCTCCTCCTGGCTGTTGTGGGCCATGTGAACGATGGCGGGCACGTTTTCCTGCGCCCAGTTGATGGTGAACGGGAAGCTGGCCTTGATCACCACAATGGTCCGCGGATTGGCCTTGTAGACATCCTTGATCAACTGGTCTTGCTCGGGCTGCAGGTCGATGGACCTGCGGTCGATGCCTTCCTTGCCGTCGCTGAGGGCTTCGCACTTGCCCCAGCCGGCATCGCAGGTCGGGTGGTTGCCGATGACGACGATGGCGACATCGGAGGCCTTGGCCGCTTCGACCGCCGCGTTGTTGTCGTTGTTGAGGGCGAAGTTCACCTTGACGCCGGGGCCGACCTTACTCTTGATTCCATCGAGCGGAGTAATCGCATAGGGGAACTTGCCGCTGTACCAATCCCAGGCGACGTCGTTGGACCGCTGGCCGACAACCGCGATGGACTTCAGCTTGGACTTTTCCAGAGGCAGCAGATTGTTTTGGTTTTTCAGGAGCACAACCGCCTCTTGCGTCACTTGGCGGACCAGCAGCTTGTTCTCGTCCCTCGTCCAGGGCTCCGGACCGTCTTTGATCTTGGTGTAGGGGACCATCTCGGGAGGATCGAGCAGTCCGAGCTTGATCATCACCCGGAAGCTGCCTCTCATGACCTCCTCGAGGTCGGCCATGGTGAGCAGGTTCTTCTGGAGGGCCTGTGTGATGGCGTCCCTGTAGACGCCGTCGAGGAACTGGTTGATACCGACCTTGACCGCACCCGCCGCGGCCGTGGGCAGGTCCAGATAGTACTTGTGACCCCTCACCATGCCCTCGAGAGCGCCCGCGTCCGTGACAATGATGCCGTTCACCCCCCACTCCTTGACGGTGATCTCCTTCAAGATCGGCTGGGCGGTCATGGGGATGCCGTTCATGGCGTTGTAGGCGGCCATGTAAGAGCGGGCCCCTGCCTCGACCCCCATGCGAAAGGGCACGGAGTAATACTCACGCAAGAGCCGCTCGTCAAAGTCGGAGGAAGTTCTCATCCGGTCGTTCTCGTTGCTATTGGCCAGGAAGTGCTTCAACAGGGAGGCGGTCTGCCAGTACTTGGGATCGTTGCCCTGGAGCCCCCGAACGAACGCGGCGGTCAGCGTGCCGTTCAGGAAAGCGTCCTCGCCGTAGCACTCTTCCGTTCTGCCCCAGCGGATGTCCCGGCCGAGGTCGGCGTTCGGCGCGCGGATAATCAGCGACACGGAACCGCCGCGGCTGTATCTCTGGGTCTGGTTGAGCCAGCGCGCTTCGTAGGCCTCGACGGCGGCGGCCTTCTGGAGAATCTCCGGGTCCCAGGTCTCCCCGAGCCCGATGGACTGAATGAAAGTCGTAGTCGGAAAGGCATTGGGGCTACCGGCTCTGCCTCGCGCCAACCCATGCAAGCCCTCGGTCTGGTTGTACCCGTGGATCCCCAGACGCGCCAAAGAGGGAGGGGGGTTCCTGCCCAGGTAGTAATTGGCACCCAGGACGTCGATCTTCTCCTCTGGGGTCAACAAGGAGATGATGTTAGTGACCCTTTCCTCAATCGAGAGGTTGGGATTCTGAAATGGATACTGATATTGGGTTTGGGCGGGCGTTTGGGCGGTGGCGAGACCCATCACGAGGCACCAAGCGCCCAACCGTAGTGCGACTTCTCTCATGCCGATACCTCCTGTCTACGAACGCCCAAACCAGAACTTCCGTCTTGACCATCCTGGCGGGAGCAGACTTTACAATCAATTGCACTAATTAGAGCTGTTTCTCTCAAATCTGTCTCAAATTCGACCTTTTTGCAACGCGTTGCCAATTACAGTAACTCCAAGGGGGCCGCGTTGCCAAGCCCGCGGCTTCTGGAGCGTAGTTGTCGGGTGAGACCATGTCGAGCGCGGGTGCGGCGACTTTCCAGATGGGAATGACGTTGCCAGAAGGCCCACCGCTTTGGTAGGTGCCCGGCGCGCCTTGCTTGACGGAGTCGCCCAACACGGCACAGCGGTGTGTTCCCGGCGCGGCGTTGACGCAGAGGGGGAGGGCGCCACCAAAGTCTTCTTGCTAGCATTCTGTCTACCGCCCAATCACCTCAAGGATTTCGGAGTCCGGCTCCGTCCAAGCCGCGGGCCCCTCGTGGCTCAACTTCTCGGTGGCATCATTCCAGTGCAGGACGGTGATGAGGCTCTCCCCTTTCTCGTAGGCATAAGTCTTGCCGTCATCCTGATAGAGCCTGAAGTCAGCGTCAGCTCCGGGATAAACGCGCACCTTGGCAATCCGCTGAACCTGGCTGGTGCTCTCGATGGCTTCACCCAGAGGCAGGATCGACCCGGCGCGAACAAAGAGCGGCAGCGTGTCAATGGGAGCATTGACTTGGATCGCCTGTCCGCCGCGGACGCGTTGGTTGGTCCAATAGTTGTACCAGTCGGCGCCGGCGGGAAGGTAAACCGTGCGGGTGGTCGCGCCCTGTTCGGTTACTGGAGCAACCAGAAATGCCGGCCCAAACATGTATTCATCGCCTAAGCCCCAGACTTTCGGGTCCTTGGGAAAATCCATGAACAGCGCTCGCATGTAGGGCGCGCCTGTCTGGTAAGTATTGTGGGCCAGCGAATAGAGGTACGGCAAGAGTTGGTAGCGCAGCTTCAGGTATTTCTCCAGGATTGGCTCCGCCTGTTTTCCGTAGGACCAGACTTCGTTATAGAGGCGGCTGCCGTGGGCCCGAAAAATCGGGAGAAAAGCGCCATATTCGAACCAGCGCGTGTAGAGCTCCGGATAATCGTCGTATCCGCCCACGTTATCGCGCGCGTCGGAAGGATCGAGCAGCGGCGGATGCGCCGGATGATGCTCCTTCGGCAAATACTGCCAGCCGCCGATATCCTGTGTCCAATAGGCAATGCCCGAAGCGGTGAAGTCGAGCCCGGTGGGGATTTGGCGCTTGAGCGTATCCCACGTAGGATAAATGTCGGACGACCAGAACATGGTTCCGTTGCGCTGTGCGCCCAGATAAGCGTCGCGGGAAAGAATCAGGGCGCGATGATTCACATCACGGCGGAAGCCGTCATAAATAGCGGCGGTGTGAACTAAAGGGTAGATATTGAAATACTGCGTACCCGGCCCGGCAAAGAAGTAACTGCCATTGGGTGGCAGATCGGGCTCCGTTTCATCGGCCCAGATCGCATCAAAACCTCTGCTGATGATGTTGTCGCGAATCGTGTCCCAGAACCAGCGCGCCGCTTGGGGATTGGTCGTGTCGATGTCAGACCCGGCCCCGTCATAGGGCAGGCCATCGGTAGGTGTACCGTTGGCGAGGTGCTCAAACCAGCCTTTCTTCAGCAGGAAATCATAGTAGCGTGAACCCTTGGTGAATCGCGGCCACACGCTGATCATCGTCTGGAAGCCCATGCGGTGAAGATCGAGATTCATGGCGGCGGGGTCCGGCCACTTGTCGGGAACAAAATCCATCTGTCCCATTTTTGTGAAGTAGAACCAGTCCACCACCAGGATGTCGGCGGGAAGATGCCGCTCGCGATATCCCTTGGCCACGCTCAGCAGCTCTTCCTGTGAGGCATAGCGCTGCTTGCACTGAATGTAGCCATAAGCCGCTTTCGGCAGCATGGGCGTGGCGCCGGTCAGCAGGCGGTATCCCGTGTAGATTTCGTCGAACGTGTTGCCGGCAATCACAAAGAAGGACACGCGGTCGCCGACCTCGGATGTCCAGCGCGTCTGCTCGTTGAATCCCGGCTCGATGACGGTTTTGGAGGGATTGTCCCAGATCATTCCATAACCGTAATTTGTCACCAGGAAGGGGACGCAGACACTGGGCCCTCCGGTGGCGGTGTAGTTGTGCCAGCACTCGACGCGGTGTCCGCGATAATCGAGGAAACCTTCCTGATTCTGGCCGAGGCCATAGTAGTGCTCGTCATCGGGAGAAACGAAGCTGGCGCCGACCTCGTAGAACGGTGGATCGGAAGGGTTCTTGTCGTTCAACACCCCGGCGTTGCCGTCTTTGTGGTTGGGTACAGACATGGACCATCCCGTCATGCGCAGCAGCGTCTTACCTTCCGGTGTTCGGATGGAGATGTTGGCCCCGGGAGTGGAGCCGTGGAAGAATTTCGCAATATCGATTTGGGTCGCCATCGGCTTGCCGGGACGATTTACCGCCACGCTGACGATCAGGCGAGAGGACTGGTAGATATCGCCTTGTTCAGATTGCTGGTGTGTCCAAGTCTCTGCCGTGGGAGTCGCCACAAAACCATAGCCGGGCTTGCCTAGGGCGCGATCCTTCTTCAGGCTTAGCGATACGCGAACGATGTTTGGCGCATAGGGCTCAAGCACAATCGTACTACCGTCGCGATCCAAAACGACCGGTGAGATCTGGGCATGGGTAACGCCGGCACAGACTACCATCAGCAAAATTATCTGAATAGCTCGGCCCAGAAGGCCAGTTGGAACCTCATGTCTCAGCGAATCTGACGAAATGAAAATAGCCGAAGAAAGATTGTGACAAGACTGAGTTCTTCGCACTCTCGCACCTCCGTTACAGGTATAGGAATTTCGTCCGCGCGGATCCGGAAGGTCCTCGTCGCATTCAGCGGCGGGTGGCTTACCGGGTGCGGCGGACAGGTTGCTTGGCTTTACGCCTTGCCCGGAGCCCATGATGCCCATCGACCAAGTATGGGTAACCTGACGCCAATCGGCCAGCCCATTGCTACCCCGGCGCCGTTTCACTTAGCGGGCGAGAAGATCGCCACGGTTCCGCCTGATGGCGCCAACCTCAGTTGCAGCGTGTCGGACGGGCGCACGGTTTTCTCGTCCTTGACCAGGTGCTCGGCGTTCTGGTCGCTGTCGGGTGCGTCCTCCCACAGGGTGACTTTCCATTTGCCCTTGCCGAGGAACTTCAGCGGCGTCGGCAATTCGCGGGCACTACGGTCGGAGATCGCGGCCAGATACCAATTCTTCCCGTTGCGCCGCACCTCGACCACGAATTTCCCTACTTCACCGGCCAAGCCGCGGGTCTCGTCCCAGACGGTCGGCAGGCCCTTGAGGAAATCCATGCCGAGCAGATACTTGCCCTCCTTGTCTTTGTAGTTGTTGTACGAATCGCAGGCCACCGTGAACGGGCTCTCGATGAGGATGAACATCGCCAACTCGCTGGCGCGCGTGCCTTGCACCTGCGTGTTGACCCGCACAATTCGGAATTGCGCCGGCTGCCGGTTGATGAACCCGCCCGGCGTGTAGTCCGCCGGGCCGGCCAGTACGCGCGTGAAGGGAAGGGTAGCCTTGTGTTCGGGCGATTCTTTGGTGCTCCACTTGTTGTATTCATTGCCCTGGATGCCCTCGCGCGTGATCTGGTTAGGCCAGGTGCGGGCAAGGCCGGTCGGCTTGAACGCGCCGTGGAAGTCGATCAGCAAGTGGTTCTCGGCCGCCGTCCTGGCGATATCTTCGTACCAGTTGACTGCCCACTGGTCGTCGCGATCGATAAAGTCTATCTTCAGTCCCGCGATGCCCCATTTCTCATACATGGGGAAGTCTCTTTTGTAGACTGCGCTGTCGATGAAGTCGTTGAAGTGGAACCACAACCACACGCGCACGCCCCGCTCTTTGCCATAGGCCACCAACTCAGGCACAATCGATTTGTCGCCGATCTCCGACAGTTGATACGGCCAGCCCATGTCCGCGGAAAGCTGAATGTACTGTTGGAGCGTGGGGAGGTTGTTTTCCCCCGTGCCGGACCACCAGGTGCCCCAGGACGACATACCCGGCTTGATCCAGGAAGTGTCGGCGAGTTTGCTCGGGGTGGCGAGGTTCAACACCAGGTCGCTCTGGAGGAGATCATAGGGCCGGCGGCCGAGGATGAATGTCCGCCAGGGGGAATTGTGGGGGGTCTTGGCCACCACCAGGCCTTTCTGAACCTCACCTATCGGCGGAGCGGATTGCGCCTCCGCCGCATTGTTCGCCGACGGTCTGCGCGACGGCCATGGCCGAGCAGGTATCGGCGGAGCGAGTTGCGTCCCCAACGTATTCCTGGCGCCGGCCTTGGGCACGAGCCACATGCCGGACCAGTCGAGCAGATCGGACTCAGTGATAGCTACATACGCCGCGCGTGTCTGGATCAGAAACGGCAGTCCATACTTGAAATTAGGGTTAAGTCCGGAAAGCTTGTTGGGCAGGTATCGCCATTCCTGCGAGCCGATGAATCCGCCCTCTGGGCGGCTGGCGCCCTCTGGGTTGTTCCAGCCCGCCCAGACTTGATCGTCGTCGGCGAACGTGAACTCTGTGGCGTCGCGCGTAACGACAAAGGAATCCATCCCAGGCTGCTTGGGGAGAACCATGCGGAAGGCGACCCCGTCGTCGTACGCCCGGGCGACCACGCCAAAGGTGCAATCGCCCTCTTTCAGCGTCAGGCTCAATTCATGGTAATGATCCCGCACGTTGCGGTTCTTGCCGAACTGGTTTTCCCAATGATTGTCGGCCGATTTCCGCTTCTCGCTCTCGACGATGGGTTTCTCTCCCAGCTTCACATCGCCGGCCAGTTCCAATCCAAGGCGGGAGCGCAGCAACACCGGCTTGCCGTCCACGGTGATGCTGTAGCCCAGGGGGGCGTCGGTGTGGATGGTGATGGCGATCTTCCCGTCGGGCGAACGAACTTCGCGCGCCCCCCGGGCCTTCGCGGCCACGGTTGGGGAGCACGAGAACAAAACAGTCCCAATGAGAACGCCGACATGCCAGCAAGAACAACGAATGTTCATGACTTTCCTCCCGTCAATTTGTTAACTGCCACACCATACACCCCTCGAGGGGTTCCAGCGCACTTTTTTTCTTTGACTCGGTCCGGGGGCTCGGGACAGGGCCCTGTCTACCCCATCTTCACTGCTTGCCTTGGAAGCGCGGCGCCGGGATTATACGTGATATAGTCACGTTGATAATTCGGGCTGCCTTATTGGCCCTGCGAAGTGTGGGAAGACGAAGAAGCCATTGCTGCAAAAAAGGGAGGGCACTTTGTGAAAAAGATCATTCTTTCGCTTTTTGCATGCTTTCTTTTGGCCCTGGCCCCGGCGCGGGCTTTGGAGAACGGGTTGGCGCGGACTCCGCCTATGGGCTGGAACAGTTGGAATAAGTTCGGCTGCGATGTGAGTGAGAAGCTCGTCAAGGAAATGGCGGACGCCATGGTTACGAGTGAAATGAAGGATGCTGGCTATCAGTACGTTGTGATTGACGACTGCTGGCAGGTCAGCCGAGATGGAGAGGGGAACATTGTTCCCGACCCGCAGCGCTTTCCTTCCGGGATGAAGGCACTGGCGGACTATGTCCACTCCAAGGGCCTGAAGTTTGGAATTTACTCCGACGCGGGTACGGCGACGTGCCAGGGCCGTCCTGGTGGCCGCGGCTACGAATTTCAGGACGCCCGTCAATACGCCGCCTGGGGTGTGGATTATCTCAAGTACGACTGGTGCAGTCACGGGACGCAGGAGGTGAAATCCTCCTATTCGATCATGCGCGACGCCTTGAAGGCTTCGGGCCGCCCCATCGTCTTCAGCCTCTGCGAGTGGGGTGAGGAGGTCCCTTGGAAGTGGGCCGCGGACATCGGGAACCTCTGGCGCACGACGGGCGACATTACGGATTGCTGGAGCTGCACGGGCCAGTACACGCGAGGCGTGATGCAGATTCTCGACGCGCAGGCGGATCTGTGGGAGTATGCGGGTCCGGGCCACTGGAACGATCCCGACATGCTGGAGGTGGGCAATCCCGGGCTCACTATCGAAGAGAGTCGCGCGCACTTCAGCCTGTGGTGCATGCTGGCGGCGCCCCTGATGGCTGGCAACGATCTGCGCAATATGCCAGGGGAGATCCGCGAAATCCTGACCAACAAGGAAGTGATCGCCGTTAACCAGGATCCGGTCGGCCATCAGGCGGTGAAGTCTCGTGATTACGGCGACCTGCAAATCTGGAGCAAGGAGTTGAGCGGCCACAGCACGGCCTACGCAGTGCTGAATCGCAGTGATAAGCCGAAGGACGTCTCGGAGTACATGGGCCCGGCGAAAACAGTTCGCGACCTGTGGAAGCACGCGGATATCACGCTCGCCGAGGGTGGGTACTTCCGCGGGACCGTGGCGCCGCACAGCTTAGTCATGTTGAAGGTCGTCGGCGAATAGTCTGTTTCTCACGCGCCACCCTGCGGCTAACGGGGGCGGCTGAGACTCGTCGCAAACAGGCGTTTTCTCGCGAACCCGATGCACGCGGCACATTGGGCGCATTAGAAAAAGACCTTCCACTCGACATCCTTGCCGGTTGAAGACCTGTAGTCTACTGTAAGCAGATTCCCATCCGTCTTCATTGTGGCCGCAAGGCCATCGGTCAACTCCACACGCTTGCCGCTGAAACCGTCCGGAACGTAGATGCGCAACTGGTACGGATCCGCCGCGACCGCGCGAGAAATGCCTCTCAGCACCCGCTGCTGGCCATCGTAAGCGAGGTCCTTGATGTCAAATGCCATCTGCCGGATATGCCTGCTCGTAGAAATCAGCACCGGCCGGTTCTGCTTCTCAACGATGCTGTATATGTCGCAGTCATAGGGACTCAGCGGACGCGTGACGAACTTCCCCTGGAACGTCCCGATGAGTTGCCGGGTCCAAAACTCGTAGACGATGTACTCCTTGTTCGGGTTGAGGCGGAGGTCCTTCGCCGCATCCAACGTCGCAGTGAACTTGCGATCGGCGCTGCCGGTGAAATTGAAAACCGCCAGAATGGACCACTTTCCAAAAGGGCGTTCCACAGGCATATTCCAGACATGGGCTGGCTTGGCGACGAATAAGTCAACGGGATAGGCAACGTCCATGGTCGGCGGGCTGATCCGCTTCAAGAGCTCGATCCGGTCGGCAGGATAGGGTACGTTGAAGGCTTCCGATACGAAGAGCGTGCTTCCGGCTATGGCGTGGAAGTTCGCATCGACCTTTGCCTGCTGGGCGTTGAAGTCTTTTCCATCGGATGCATTGTACTTGTAGATATGGAAACCGTCGCCGTCGTTCCAGAACACGCGGCCGTTGTAAAAGAACCGGTTCGCCGAGCCTAACACCGTTTCGGTGAATAACCCCGTAAACTCCGTTTGCGCCAGGGTCGAGGGTCCCATCTCGTAACCGTGATCGGCATCCTCCGAAACCCGGCAGATGTCGACAATTCCATAGGAATAATCAACGGGCTGCATGTTGGAGCGGATGACCATTCGCGGGGCCTTTTGGTCTATCGCCTCGTGCCATACGGCACCGGCCGCGTGATAGGTTTCGAGCGGGCTCATAAAGGGGTCGTACTGGCCGGGCCACTTGTCCCACCAATCCGCAAAATCCATCTCCGCCCGCCCGGTGTCTTTCTCCTGACCGCTCACCCACTGGTAGGCACGCTCGCGCTCGAGTTTGACGGTCAGAGGGTTGGAAAAATCGATGACCCTTTCCCCGCCATACTTGACCGTGCGTATCGGAAGAAAACATTCGGCCGGATAATTGACCCGCGAGGGGCGCCCCTGGGTACTTCCCCCCATACCATATATTCCAAAGCTCCCCTGCCGGCCGGGTCCTCCAAGCCCCCAGTAGAAATCGACCAGGCCATTATCCTGGAAAAACTTCCTTGCATTGGCAGCGTTGCCGCCGGACATCCATCCGTGGAATCGGCTGTAGTCGTTCGCGACCCATTCCCGGTCGTCCAGGTTGATCGGCCGCCGCTGTTTAAGACGTATGTCGTGCGCGATCGCAATCAAGTCCGCCTGGTGTTCCATCGCCCGAAGCGCATCCTGATTGAAGTCGATAAGCAACTTTTCTCCGGGGAAGCTTTTTCCCGGAGGCATAGTAACCTTATAGCTGCAGTATCCCCGAACCTGCATCCGGTCGGGAGTCTTCCCCTGCCAGCCCGACGCCACTTCGAATCTGGATGCGCCCTTCAGCGTCGTCACATGTCCCATCAACAGGCTGTTGCCCGTCTCACTGTCTCTCACCACATGGTTCACCGCGTAAGTTTTAGGGGTAATCAAATTGATCACTGCCCAAAGTTCGTAATAGTCGCGATTGCGAGACTGGGTTCCCAGCGCGATCCACTTGTCGGTGGTGCCTCCTAACCGCGCATCGCTCGACACAAAGTAATCCATGTCGTCGATGTCCACCGCCTTTTCGGTGTGGTTGGATCGGCCCAGGCTCACAAGAATGTCGTTCCCGGTTTTGCTGACGTAGATCTGATACTCGAAGTCGAGTTGTCCGGGTTTCTTTCCGCGCAACGTCACGGTGGCGAACGATCCAAGGTTATTGGAGTCGTTGTTGTTGACGGAAGAGGCCACCGTCCAACCGGAAGGGTCGTCACCGGGGAGAAAGTGGACATCGTTCAGCCGCATCGGCGTCCCTTTGACTTCCGCCGACCAGCGGCAGGCGGTTGCGTCGACTGGGACCAGAAGGTTTTGGGTGTCGATGGTGATCGGTGTTGCCGCGTTTGCCGGCAAGAATTGAAGGAGAATGACCGTGACGAACAAACCCGCGACGCGAAGGTGAGTCTTGCTGTCCATCGTTTCCTTTCTCAATGGCAATTCACTCGATTCGGGAAGTGGCTTTTACTATGTTCAACGGTTATTACGACTTTCCCTTGCGCATGTTTTTCTCCAAGATAACGGAGAGCTTCAGCCACCTCGCTTAACGGGCAACGTCTATCTATCACGGGTACAACCTTTCCGGCTTCAAGAAGATCTTTCAGAAAAACCAAATCCTTCGTGTTTATCTTCGCAATAAAGAAACGCATCTTCTTGCTCCCAATCCGTGATAGGAATGGTCCCAGTAACATAGCTTGGAGAATTTGAATCCAACCACCTCCGACCATGACAAAAATTCCGTCCCGACTCAGCGCACGCCTGTAATCGAAAATCGAATGATATGCGTTCGCAGCCATGATCAAGTCGTAACACTGCCCGCTTTGCGTGAAATCTTCTCGAGTGTAATCAATGACATGGTCTGCGCCAATCGATCGCGCCGTGTCCACATTCCTCGTGCTGCACACGGCAGTGACAGCAGCCCCGAACGATTTGGCAATCTGGACCGCAAATGTACCCACACCACCAGACGCGCCATCAACCAGAACCTTGTGGCGTGGCTGGATCCGTCCCTTGTCACGAAGACCCTGAAGGGCGGTGATTGCCGCCACGGGTACGGCTGCGGCATCCTCGAAGGATATGTTGGCTGGCTTCAGCGCCAATTTATCTTCAACAGCACACACATACTCGGCAAAGGCCCCACGGCACGCGCCGAACACCTCGTCGCCTGGTTTGAACTGAGTTACGTTCCTGCCAACCGCTTCAACCTGGCCGGCTACATCAACGCCCAGTCGTGTGACCTTGGGTTTGCGCAGCCCGGGCAGTATGCGAACGATGGGCGGGCCTGTCATGAAGAACCAGTCAAGTGGATTGACGGAAGCTGCGCGAACCTTTATCAAAACTTCATTGTCCCCAGCGGTCGACTTTTCAATCTCTTCACACTTGAGAACATCGGGTGAACCGTAGTTGGAATAGACGATTGCTTTCATAAAGTGCTCCTCAAGAGAGAGGGTGGTGACTGGTTAACCTGTCGCCGCATTCCGGCCTTTGCGACCCTCGGCTCGAGCACCGCCACCGCTGCGCGAGCATGCCCCGTTCCGCCTCGCCCCGCGCCTTGCACGGGCTCACCGCGCGCGTGGCCTCTATGCTGCAACTGAATTGAGATATGAGTATCACATTATCGCCTCCGCTTAAAGCCCTTCCTCACGCACAACGGAAGCATTCCGGCAGTTCATTGCAGGACAGGAGAGGTACCCAGTCGGACCCGGCTGACTGGCGCGAGTGGACTCCGATTCGGATACGGACTACTATGCTGTCGAAGGACTCTTGTGACAAGCAACGCCCGTCTTTCTCTCTTGCTGTGCGCCGGTCTGACGCTAATAAAGTAGGAGTGCCAAAAGATGAAAATGACTTCCGCTGTTCTGGCCGCTTTGGTGGCCACAAGCCTCGTCGTTACGCTCCACGCCCAGGTCAAGGAGCGCTCACTTCCCCGCCTGATGAAGAAAGATGGGCGGTACGCCCTGTTGGTTGACGATGCGCCTTACTTGATGTTGGGCGCGCAGGTGCACAACTCCAGCGACTGGCCGGCCATGCTTCCGAAAGTGTGGCCCGCCATGGAATACCTGAATGTCAATACGGTCGAAATTCCGGTCTACTGGGAGCAGTTCGAACCGCGGCACGGACAGTACGACTACACGGTGATCGACACGCTCCTGGCAGAGGCTCGGCAGCATCGCGTTCGCCTGGTGCTGCTCTGGTTCGGAACCTGGAAAAACGGCAGCCAGCACTACATGCCCGAGTGGATGAAACTGGCCCCCGACCGCTATCCGCACATGGTCGATAAGAACGGAGGCGCGGTGGACTCGCCTTCACCCTACGCCAGCGCGTCGCTCGAGGCGGACAAGAGTGCGTTCACCGCTTTCCTGCGGCGCCTCAAAGCAGCCGATCCGCAGCGCACCGTAATCATGGTTCAGGTGGAGAACGAACCCGGCACCTGGGGCAGCGTGCGCGATTACTCCCCGGCCGCGCAGAAACTCTTCGAAGCGCCGGTGCCGCCCGAGGTCCTCGACGCCATGCAGGTGAAGGCCGCTTCGCCATCCCCGAACTGGCAGGAAGCCTTTGGCCCCGAAGCCGAAGTGTGCTTCCACGCTTGGTCGGTAGCGAGATATGTGGAGCAAGTCGCCGCCGCGGGGAAGGCCGTTTATCCGCTGCCGCTCTATGCCAACGCGGCTTTGCGTGACCCGCTGAAGCCGGGCGCTCCCGGCAGCTACGAAAGCGGCGGCCCCACGGACAATGTGCTCGCCATCTGGAAAGTCGCGGCGCCGGCGCTGGATATTCTGGCGCCCGACATTTACATGAACGACCCCGCCGCGTATTTGAAGGTGCTCGAACTTTATCATCGCGACGACAATCCCCTCTTCGTGCCCGAGACCGGTGGCGCCGACAATGCCCGTTTCTTCTTCTCGGCGCTCGCCCTTCAGGCCATAGGATTCTCGGCGTTCGGGATGGATTACACCAGGGACCGCGGCGACGCTGCCGGGGGTTCCAGGCCACGCGAGGAGTTCCTGACTCCCTGGGCAATGAATTACCGGTTGATCGGCCCGATGCAGCGGGAGATCGCCCGCCTCAATTTCGAAGGTAAGCTCCAGGCCGCGGCCGAGGAAAAGGGCAAGGTCACCGAGACCCTGCCGTTCGGACCTTGGGAAGCGGTGGTGTCGTATGGAGCGTTCCGCAACAATCGCGCCGTGGGGAATCCGGAGCCAACGGGGCGCGTTCTGATTGCCCAGCTCAAAGAGAACCAGTTTCTGGTGGCCGGATTCTTTTGCCGCGTCGACTTCTTTCCGGCCGGCACCGAGCAGCAACGGAAGTCCCAGCATATCGTAGAGGGAACCGGACAGACTCCCTCGGCCCTGATTGACGGTAAATGGCAGCACCGGCAGTTCCTGCGTGTGGAAGAGGGAACCTACGAGAACGGCGTCTTCAAGTTCCTTCGCATCTGGAATGGCGACGAGACGGACTGGGGCCTCAACTTTGGCTCGGAGCCTGTGGTGCTGCGCGTCTCGCTTGCCACGTATTAGAGATCGAGGTGGTCTCTACTCGCTCGAATCCGGTGGCGCAGAGCGGGGCTCCGGGAGAGAGGAAAACATGAGAATCACGAAATCGCAATTCGGAACGATCGCATTTGCAGCCGTGGGCATCGCGTTAGCCTGCGGCGGCCCCGCTGCCTATGCCCAGACGGCGGAACACTACCAGAACTTCAACAGCGCAATCTACATCCCCGTAGACGACATGCGGCGCATGGCGGCCGATCCGAAATTCATGCAGGACAGCTTCGACGTCGTGCATGCGTCCATCAAGTTCAACAAGGTCTGGCTGGAGACCTATCGCGCGGGCCAGGAGGTCAGCGAGGCCGATGTCCGCAAGGTTAAGCAGTTCTTCGAGAGTAAGGGCATCCGAACGTCCGGCGGCATCATGGCGGTTCTGGGGGTGGAGGGCGACCGGATCCGGTCCTTCTGCTGGTCCAATCCGGCGCACCGCGAGCGCTTCCGGAAGCTGGTAGCCTTTTCCGCCGCCATCTTCGACGAACTCATCTTCGACGACCTGTTCATGTATAACTGCCGCTGCGACCTATGTCAGCGGGCCAGGGGGAACAGGAGTTGGACCGAGTTCCGCTTGGAAGTCATGAAGGACGTCGGCGAAAACTTGGTCGTGAAGAACGCCAAAAGCGTCAACCCCAGGATCAATCTCATCTTCAAACCGCCAAACTGGTACGAGCAATACCAGTTTTCCGGATACAACCTGGAGGCACAGCCAAAGGTCTTCGACATGATCTACGCCGGCACTGAGACCAGGGACGCGGAGAACACGGTGCAGCATCTCCAGCCCTATCAGAGCTATGGACTGATGCGGTACTTCGAGCACATCAAGCCGGGCAAGTTCGGCGGCGGCTGGGTCGACCCCGGGCAGCGCCAGACGCTCAACCGCTTTGCGGAGCAGCTTGAGGACACGCTATTTGCCAAACCGAAAGAGATCACCATCTGGTCCTGGGGAGAGCTGCTTGAATCCCTCCGGCAGCCCGACGGGTCTGCCAAAGTCACGAGCATCCTCGCGCCCGTGGCCGGCGATGCCTACGAAAAGCTGGATTCGTTCCTCGGCAAACTGGGCAATCCGTACGGCGTAGCCAGTTACAAACCCTATCATTCTTCCGGCGAGATGTACCTTCACAACTACATGGGGATGATCGGTATCCCCATGGATCTCTACCCGGAATTTCCGGAGGACCGCGACACGATCCTGCTCACTGAACATGCGAAGTACGACCCTCAGATCGTGGACAAAATCTGGAAGCATCTGAACGCCAACAAGACCATCGTGATCACCACCGGACTGCTCAAGACGCTGGAAGGCAAAGGCATCGAAAAGCTTATGGAGGTGGAGTACACCGGCCGCACCGTGATCGCGAACAGGTTCACGTTTCGGCGGGACTATGATGAGGAGCCGGCCAACTACTACTACTCCCAGAGCGACATCGTCCTTCCGCAGCTTGCCTACGGGCTGGTGGATAGCGAAGAGATCATTCAGGCGATCTACAAAGACGACAGCCGCTACCCGGTTCTGTTGCGCGCGAGGGGCCTGGACAAGGGCAGGCTGTACATCCTGACGATACCGGAGAACCAAAGCGATCTCTATCAGCTTCCACCGGAAGTCCTTTCCCAAATCCGCCGGCACCTGATGCGGGAGATCCCGCTATACCTGGACAGCCCCAGCAAGATCTGCCTGTTCACGTACGACAACAACACGTTCGTCACCCGGTCCTATCAGCCCGGCCCGGTGCGCTACAAGATTATCGTCAGGCAGGCATCCGCCAAACTGTACGACCTGCGGAGCGGGGCCCAGTTGCGCGGCTACGTGGACGGCAACACGACCGTCTTCGAAGTCTTGCAAATGCCGCGCACGTACGCGGCGTATCGCTTCGAGTAGTGACGGGGCCGGCTCCGGAGCGCAACCTCGGGCGTTCCGTGTGGATGGCCGCGCCTCTCATTGCGGCGATCTACATCGGTTGGACCGGCTCGTTCCTGGCGTACATCCCGGACCAGCGCGCCCGAGCCCTCCCGTCGCCTTAGTCTGCCCAAAGGCGGTCGCGGCAATCGTAAGTAGTAAACAAACACGAAGCCTTTTGTTCTTGATAAGCAGAGGGTCCGGAGCTCGGGAGTGCTTTTCTGCGGGGCAGGCCGGAAACCTGCCCCCCATCCGGGAAACTAGACTTTGTAGTCCCACTCCTTGCGGTAAGGCGTATCCACCAGGGTGTTGGCCGCGTCGTCGTTGGTGAACTTCATGGCCTTCGAGTCCCAAGCGAGGACCTTCGCCTCTCGCCGGCCGCGGGCGGCTCCCGCTCCGCCGCCACCCCCCACTGCGCCGGCGGGCGGCGTCACGGGCGTCCCATACCTACGCTCCGCGAGTGTCCCCAGCAACGCAAACTCGGTCAGCCCGCAGGCGAATTCGATCGGCGTAATCGACTTCTTGCCGGCCTTGCACATGCGAACCCATTCCGTGTAGTGATCCGGCTTTTCGCAGCGCGCCAAAGTGGGCACCGGTTGCTGGAAGTCCTTGAAGCGATCCTCGGGGAGGAGCCATCCTCCGGGGAGACCTCGCACCGTGATGCCCGGCCGCGGCTGGGCGCCGAATGGCAGCCAGGGGTTCCCGCCGTAAAATGCCGAGATCTGCACACCCTTTTCGCCGACGAACATGCATCCGTTGCCAGGCATGGGGACATCGGGAGGCATGCTTTCCGGCCGGGGCGGCGTAAGGCCGCCATCATAGAAATACACCATCATGGGCGGACGGTTGCCGCGGGCGGGGATACGCCATTGCACCGTGTTGGCGATGCTCATGCATTCGCGGTTGTCCACGCGCCCTTCCAGGGAGAAGGCTTGGCAACCAACACCGACCACCCAGTCCGGCTGTCCCATCTCGAGCTCGTCATGGTACATCTGGAGCGTGTGGCAACCGAAGTCGCCCACCGTGCCCGTGCCGAAGTCCCACCATGGCCGCCAGTTCCCGTAATGGTAGGTCTTGTGGTACGGACGATACGGGGAGGGGCCGCACCACTGGTCCCAATTCATCCCTTCGGGCGGCGTCTGGGCCTCGGGTCTTGCCAGCCCGCTGGGGCTGTAAGTGCCGGTCCAGAAGTGCACTTCGTGGATCGGGCCGATCGCTCCGGTGAGCAACAGTTCCGTCGTGGCCCGGGCATAGCTGGTGCGCGAATCCTGGATGCTCGCCTTGGTCGTGCGCTTGGAGGCAAGGCACGCCTCCTTGACCCGGCGGGCTTCGGCGATGGTGTGGGTGATCGGCTTGGCGCAGTAGATATGCTTATCCATCTTCAGACCAGCCAGCACCAAGTGGGAATGCCAGTGATCCGGCGTGGCGACAATGAGCGCGTCGAAGTTCTTCTGCTCCTTGTCGAACATCTCCCGGAAGTCCTTATAGACCCTGGCCCGCGGATACGTCTTAAAGACCGGCGCGGAGAACTCGTGATCGAGATCGCACAGGGCCACGATCTCTTCGTCCTTGCAGCCGTTCAGGTAGTTTTTCCCCATGCCGCCGACGCCTACGCAGGCGATCGCGAGCTTGTCACTGGGAGCCCGATAACCAGCGCCTCCCAGGACATGACGTGGGACCACCAGGGGCGCAAGGCAGGCGGCGAGCGCGCTGCGCCGGGACAGCACCCTTTTGCTTGACTCATTGGAATCCATCTGAGCGGTCTCCTTTCTCAACTCGGTTCAATATCTCATCAGTTTGACCCGCATCAGGGCACCCTGCGCGGGCAGCTTTACCGTGGGACCTGCGTAGTCACCCTGCGACGTGCTGCCAAGGTTCGTCCGCTTCCAGACCCCGTTCTCGTAATAGCCCTCTTCCACTTGGAGGAATTGGGCGGCGGTGTAGTCAGAGCCTTGCACCGGGCGCCATTCGACGGATGACTCGAAGCCCATCACGAGGAACTCGTCCGGACCGAGCTCGGTCACCATCACCCTGGCCGACGGCTCGGCGGGCCCCGTCGCGGCGGGCTGGGCAATCGTTCCGGCCGGCATTCTCCCCGGCGGATGGAAGCGCACGAGCAGGTCATAGTTGCTGAAGATCAGGTTGCGCGCGCCGATCCCGGTCTCTTCGACCGCCGCCTTCAGGCGCGGTGTGCCCTGTGCCTCGGCGATCACGGGAATCGCCGTCTTGAAAAGGCGGAAGTCCGCAGCCACCGCAGCCATGTCCGGCCGCAATTCCGCGCCGCCATCAACGCCAAAGGGCCCGAAGCCGATGGCCGAGAAATCTGCTATCGCATAATAGGACGCCCGGGCGGCGATGCCGCTACCAGTCTCCACGATCAACAGCGGGTTATCCGGACGCCTGTAGTTGTTCAGGATCTTGAGATACGTGATGGGCGACTGATGGTAAATGTCGGAGGCGATCATGTCGATGGCTGGAGCATTTGCCTTCCACAGGTCCAGCATGTGCGAGACGGCCCCGCCGCTTGGGTACGACTCGCCGGGACGGTCGAAGCGCTCCCAGTTGTCGTTGGTCCCGTAACCGCCGTTCCACACATTGACATACGTTGGCAGCGGATACACCTCTTTCCCCGCGCGCGCGACTTCGTTGATATATCCTGAGAGCGCGTAGGCGGTGAAGGCCTCTTCGGCTTCGCGCCCGAAGGCTTCTTTCCAGGTGCCGGGCTTCTTCTTCAGCGCCGTCACGAGCTTCTGCGGCGCGGGACCGCTGAACAGCTTGTTCGATTCGGGTGAATAGTCGCGGGGGCTGCCCAGCAGGCCCGGCTCGTTCTCCACCTGCACCATGATGACGGTGCGCTCGGCTTCGTCGATCTCGCGCAGGTGCTTCATCATGGCGACATAGGCTTTCTTGTCGGCTTCGAGGTTGGTCTTGGAATGCGGCGAGAGCACGCGGATCGGCCTTCCGCCGCGGTCCAGCACCCGGGGGAAACGTTGGGGATCGGCCTTGACCCAGTTGGGGCTCCAGTCCATGGCGCCATTCTTCCAGGTGCCGAACCAGAGGATGACGGCGCGCAGATCCTGCGCGCGGATGCCGCGGAGGATCTGGTCGAAGCCGGAGAAATCGAACTTGCCTTCCTCGGTCTCGATGACGTTCCAGTAGACCGGATACTCCACGGTGTTGAGGTTCATCGCCCGGAAGGCAGGCTGGGCGCGCTCCATGCGGTCCGGGTACGCGCTGAAGTTGCCGACCTGTCCTCCGAGCATGATGAACGGCTTGCCGTCCACCAGCAAGGTAAACTTGTCGCCCATCTTGACGAGTTGTGGGATGGGCTTGCTCTGAGCAAAGGCAAGCGAGGCGACGCACGCCAGCAGAGCGCAGAGCCCCGCTGCCTGCAGTGAGATCCAATGACCTGATGTCTTGATCATGGGTGAGGTCCTTTGTAGTTATGCACTTCCTGCAACAGGGCGCGCTTCCGGCAGTCGGCTGCCGTGAGGCGGGGTTACCGGTTCGGCGGTGCTGGCGGCGGCCCGCCCCGCCCGCCACGTCCGGACATCGGTGCCTGGCAGGTCGGCTGAAGGTCGGGAGCCGCGGGAGTAGACAACGGTTCGAGCGGGCGGACGTAAATGTTGCGGAACGCCACCGCCCCGTGATCGCCCTGAAGCATGAGCGGATTCATGGGGGCTTCCGGAATCTTCATCGCAGCGACCGTCGGGCCCAGCCGCTCCACGTTCTCGTGAATCACCTGGCCGTTGTGTAGAACGCGGATAAACTTGGCGTTGGTGGTTTTCTTGCCCGATGCGTCGAACCGCGGGGCCTGGAACCAGAAGTGGAACGACTGCCACTGCCCCGGGGGCCGATCCGCGCGCGCCTTGGGCCCGATGCCACCGTCCACGCCGTTGATGGGACCGCCGCTGTAGTGGTACATAGCACCGCATTGATCCGTTAGCAGCCGGGGCACGAACCCCCAGCTATCCCAGACTTGGGTTTCGTAGAGCCCGTGTAGATAGACTCCGGAGTTGGAGTGGGCCGCGATCATAAACTCGACGTAGATCTCGGCGTCACCGAACTTCTCGGTGGTGTAAAGGTTCGAGGCGTTGCCCTGCGGGTCAACATCCGTGTTCACGATGCGGTCGCCCGGAGTGGGCAGACCGATCAACATCGCCGGATTGGTGGTGCCGCCCCACACTACGCCGCTGGTCACCAACCACTTTCCCTTCTTGTTGGGGTCGACCAGCTCCCACCCGTCGAGGTTTTTGCCGTTCAGCAAGGGCTTCCACCCGCTCTGCATCAGAAAAGGCGGATCGCCGTGGTCGCTCCCGTCATTCAGGGGAGGGAGGTCCGCCGCTGCCAGCAGGAAAACAAAGGCCAGACTCAAGACAATGGTCAGGAAAATGCCAACTGGAAAACGTTTCACGCGTTTGCTCCTTTCTGCCGTCTCACAATGTAAGAGAATTCGATTCTGATCTCCGATGTGCGACCACACTATACGACATCACAACACTCTTGACGAGTGCAATAGGCGCCCAGTGCAATAGGCGCCCAGGAGGAGTTCTCGGACGAACGAAAAGCGTCCGCGATTGGAACTACGAGCTCCATGGGCATCCCGAGCGCCACATTTTGGAGCAGCCCCTCGCTGCTAGAGGCTATCGGACGCTCCGAGGTCGTTTTCCCTCCTGCTCGCTTGTTGCACCCAGTACGAGAATGCAGCGTCTCGGCCCAAATCCGGCAACCCACGCGGGCACCAGCCGTGTTCCGAAATGGCTGGTCTGCGGTTTGCGCTACGCTTGCTTGACAGCCGGTCCGGGACCCGAGTAACCTGACGCCAATCGGCCAGCCCATTGGTGCCTTGGCCGAGGAGAGACGGGCGTGTGGTGAAACGGCTGACAGCTTGCATTTTCATGACTGGGATTGTAGTCACGGCGCTGGCAGGAGTCCACCAGCGACCCGCTGCGAAGCATGGCCCACGCGCGGCAGGTTTGCCGTTCATGCCGCAAGCGGCACGTGCACCTTCGGCGGATTCTTCTCTATCGTCCACACCTGAGGGTACCCGGCTGGCCCCGATCACGATCGATTACCCGGAGGAAGGATCGATCTTCCCACCCGAGATGACAGCCCCGACCTTCCTCTGGCGCGATGCCGCAGAAAGTACGGCGGTATGGCTGATCGAGGTGGCGTTTGCCGATGGCTCGGCCGGGGTACGGGTGAAATCACGGGGCGAGCGATTTCACTTCGGCGAGATCGACCCGCGCTGCATCGCACCTTTGAACGAGCTGCCCAAGCCAACACCGGAGGAAGCCGCAGCACACACTTGGAAGCCGGAGGCCGCGACCTGGGAGGCAATCAAGAAACACTCCGTGGAGCATCCAGCCGCAATCACGATCACCGGATTCCAAGACCAGCATCCGGAACAGCCTGTTTCCCGCGGCGCCGTGGTGATTCAAACCTCGAGGGATCCAGTGGGAGCGCCGATCTTCTACCGCGACGTGCCGTTGATGCCCTCGGAGCTGCAAAAGGGGGTGATCAAGCCCCTGGCCCAAAGCGCTCTGCCCCTGCTCGCCTGGCGGCTGCGCAACATCGCCGAGCCCCGCAGCCGTCTGCTACTGACGGACCTTCACACCTGCGCCAATTGCCATTCTTTTCCCCTCGACGGCAAGACCCTGGGAATGGACCTGGACGGCCCAGCCAACGACAAGGGGTTGTACGTCCTGGCCTCCATCCAAAAGCAAATGTCCATCCGGGACGAAGATGTGATCTCGTGGGCGACCTTCCGCGACCAGAGCGTGGCGCAGCCGCGGATTGGGTTCATGTCACAAGTCTCGCCGGACGGGCAGTGGGTGGTGACCATGGTCAAGGGCCCGGGAGGCACGCAGGGCGATTACTACGTAGCCAACTTCAAGGACTACCGTTTCCTCCAGGTGTTCTATCCCACGCGCGGCATCCTCGCTTGGTACAGCCGGGCCACAGGTCAAATGCGCGCCCTGCCGGGAGCAGACGATCCGCGCTATGTACACACGGGCGCGGTTTGGAGTCCCGATGGCCAATACCTTGTCTATGCGCAGGCGGAAGCGAGGGACCCCTATCCCGCAGGCCCCATCTTGGCCGAATACGCCAATGATCCGAAAGAGACGCCCATCCAATACGACCTCTACCGGATACCCTTCAACGGGGGCAAAGGCGGCCGGCCGGAGCCGATCGCCGGGGCCTCCCGGAACGGCATGAGCAACACCTTCCCCAAGGTTTCTCCCGACGGGCGCTGGATTGTTTTCGTGAAATGCCATAACGGTCTGTTAATGCGGCCGGACAGCCAGCTTTTCATCGTCCCGGTGGGAGGCGGGCAGGCGCGCCGTATGCGTTGCAATACGCCGCTCATGAACTCCTGGCACAGCTTCTCGCCCAACGGTCGCTGGCTGGTCTTCTCCTCGAAGAGCCGCTCACCTTACACGGGCATGTTCCTCACCCATTTGGACGAGCAGGGCAACGACAGCCCGGCGATCTACGTCGAGGACTCCACTGCCGCCAACCGCGCGGTGAACATTCCTGAGTTCGTAAACATCCCCCCAGACGGCTTGATGAAGATCGAAGTGCCAGCCGCTGAGATCTACCGGCTAATCGACCGCGGGCTCGACTTGGCAAAGAAAGGCCAGGGTGACGCAGCCATCGCCGAGTGGGAGAAGGCTTTGGAACTCGATCCTGGGGATGCCAAGGTCCACTACTGCCTCGGGGTTGCCTTGGGGCAGAAAGGAAAGCCCGATGAAGCCATCACACATTTCCAGAAGGCTGTGGAGGTCAACCCCGAGTACGCCGAGGCCCAAAACAACCTGGGGTCTGCTCTGGGGCAGAAAGGAAGGCTCGACGAAGCCCTCACACATTTCCAGAAGGCCGTGGAGGTCAACCCCGAGTTCGGTGAGGCCCAAAACAACCTGGGGTCTGCTTTGATGCAAAAAGGAAGGCTCGACGAAGCCCTCACACATTTCCAGAAGGCCGTGGAGGTCAACCCCGAGTTCGCCGACGCCCAAGACAACCTCGGGCTTGCCCTGGGGCAGAAAGGAAGGCTCGACGAAGCCCTCGCACATTTCCAGAAGGCCGTGGAGGTCAACCCCGAGTTCGCCGACGCCCAAGACAACCTCGGGGTTGCCTTGGGGCAGAAGGGAAGGCTCGACGAAGCCATCACACATTTCCAGAAGGCCGTGGAGGTCAACCCCGAGTTGGCCCACGCCCAAAACAACCTGGGGTCCGCTCTGAGGCAGGAAGGAAGGCTCGACGAAGCCATCACACATTTCCAGAAGGCCGCGGAGGTCAACCCCGAGTTCGCCGAGGCCCAAAACAACCTGGGGTCTACTCTGGGGAAGAAAGGAAGGCTCGATGAAGCCATCACACATTTCCAGAAGGCCGTGGAGGTCAACCCCGAGTTCGCTGACGCCCAAAACAACCTGGGGTCCGCTCTGAGGCAGAAAGGAAGGCTGGACGAAGCCATCACACATTTCCAGAAGGCCGTGGAGGTCAACCCCGAGTTCGCTCACGCCCAAAACAATCTGGGGTCTGCTCTGATGCAGAAAGGAAGGCTCGAGGAAGCCCTCACCCATTTCCAGAAGGCTGTGGAGGTTAACCCCGAGTTCGCCGAGGCCCAATACAACCTCGGGGTTGCCCTGGGGCAGGAAGGAAGGCTCGACGAAGCCATCACACATTTCCAGAAGGCTGTGGAGGTCAACCCCGAGTTCGCCGACGCCCAAGACAGCCTCGGGGTTGCCCTGGGGCAGAAAGGAAGGCTCGATGAAGCCATCACACATTTCCAGAGGGCCCAGGAGCTCAACCCCAGGAACGCTCGTGCTGACTTTAACCTGGCTTATGCCCTTTACTCGCAGGGGAGAATCTCGGAGGCACTTGCATACTGGCGCCGAGGGCTCCGCACAGAACCGGACACTCTGCCTGTTCTGAACCAAGTGGCATGGTTACTGGCTACGTGCCCCAAGGCATCGGACCGAAACGGTGCTGAGGCTGTCGAACTTGCAGCGCGGGCGGTCCAATTATCTAACGGACGAGACCCGGCAGTTCTCTACACGCTAGCTGCCGCCTACGCCGAGGTGGGCCGGTTTCCTGAAGCCGCGCAAACCGCACGCCGGGCGGTGGCCCTCGCTACACAACAGAACAGGCAGCCTCTGGTAGAAGCCCTGAAGGCCGCCCTCGCGCTTTACGAAGCCAAAACTCCCTTCCGAGAGGTGCATGAGCCCTCTCTCTCCCTTCCACCACCGCGCTAGAAGCTATTTCAAAACCTTACTCACCTTTAGCGTTCGATATGCCGCAGACTACTCGAAGCGCTTACCACCCGGCTCGGCGGCCCTGGAAAGAGTGCGAAAGTGTTCCGGAGGGCAGCGACAGCTTGCCTAAAGGTACGGGTGAACGACTTAACGCTCCCGAACCCCGCCGCAGTCCCAACTTTGCAACGTGCCAGATCAGTTTCAAGCAGCAATCGTTTGGCGTGCTCGATCCGATTGCGCGTAATCTCCCCGAGAATGGACCTCCCAACAGCACGGGCGAACCGACGTTCGAGCGTCCGCCGGGGGACACCCAATAATGGGCCACTAAACAGAGGGTCTCGAAATCAAGGAAGCTACCAGAACTCGGTGGCCACGACGTGGGGCGGGCCGGCCAAGCCCTCCGTGATATTCGTTTGCAGGACGATCTCCATGTTCTGCTTGTTCCAGTTCTTGGGGGCGCCCCGCAGGCCTTCCGCCAGGTAGTCTTCGCGGGAAAGGAACTCACCGGCGGAGAATGTCCCCGCCCCGCCGACACCGGCGGCAATGATGAGGAGCTGGCCGGTGTTCGAGTCAAAGAGCCGGGCGATCACCGCATAATCCGTGGTCCAATTGCCGTGGGAATCCAATTGAGGGCGCCAAGTTCGTCCCGGGGCTTTCCGTTCTTGGATCTTCCCAATTTGGCCCTCGTCCGCAAAGACGACCGGCAGATGGGAGGTCATTTCGAGCGTCCACCGATTATTAAAGGCGCCAATCAAGACCGCCGGGGAATTGCGGAGTTCTTCAAAGTTCAACTCGGTTGCGTTCCTCACCTGGAGGGTCTTGTTCATGCGAACAAACAGGGCGGAGAGCTTCACCGCCACATTAGAGTCATCGCTGGACACGAAGGCGTTGGTGGATGGAATCAGGTCCTTCCAATTCAGCGTGGCGTTCTGGTCGAGCGGGAGAAGGTGAGTGAGCCGTTCACCTTGCGTCTGAAACTCGCCTGGGTGCTCCCGCGAGTATCTCTGGTAAAGATTGAGCGACGGCCGATAGACAACCATCGTGGGAAGGCAGATCATCACGGGCTGGGACGTCTTGAACAGCGGTGCCCAGAATTCGTCGACCGCGGAGGCGGGCTGCATTCGCTTGTGGCTACCCAGAACCAGCGCGACCAAGGCAGTCAGGGCCGAAGCTGCCAAGGCAACCACCACGAGATGGAGCCAATGGTTGGTTCGAACGCTTCTGGTTTCTTCTTTGGGCGCCCGTTCTTTTGGCGGCTGTTGCTTCTGTGCCTTCCAATGGAACCGGGGAATGTAGGACCCGACCGGAATCTCGATGCGCACTTCCGGCGTCGGATTCTCTTCGGCATAGTACTGATTCAGCCTCCTGCGCACCTCGCACGCACGAACACGGACGACCGGGTCCTCGCCGGTGGTGTACTCGGGCGATCGCTGGAAAAGCTCAACCCCAATGGTTCGTTCCTTGAGGTATTCCAGATGGCCGTGCAGAGTGTACTCAACCACGTAGGACAGGAATTCCTGGCAGCGCTTGCTGCCGTGGAATGCCCGGCCGACCAGAATAGATTGTAATTCGCGGAGCACTAAGGCCTTCTGGTGCTCGTCACCATGGAACAGGGTGTCCTGCGGTGTCGCTTTATGGATTTCAACCTCCATGGCCGTCCCCCTTACCGTTGACCACAAGCATACCATAAGTGGCCGCATGGGAAGAAAGAGAGTTCCGAAGGCTTATCGGACCTGGTAACGTCCTCGCTGACCGCTTCTCTGACCAACGTCTAGTCCTTTTCTTATGCGCTAGTTACGTCGAGCACGCGGCCAGTATCCCGTCCTCTTATCTGTTACGAACTGTAAAGCACCTTGACAGTGACCCGCGCAGGACTACACTGCACAGCGTTTGTTGTCAGGAGAGTCGAGCCTGCTCAGGAAGAGGGAGGTGGGCAAGCCGCTCCTGAGGTAACACATTTTCCCGCGCAGCCAGTAGGGGGTTACGCGCCTCGCACGCAACGCCCAGAGTCATCCGCGGGACTGCAAGCCCGTTGCGTAGTTCTCGGGTCTTGGGTCGCAAATCAGACGGGAGGTTTATTAGCAATGATTCTTTCAAGACCACTTCGACTAGGCCTTCTTTTAACGGTGGCGGTGCTTGCTTTCTTGCTGCCGCCTCAGATTTACGCGCAGATTGATGAAGGTGTAGTCCTTGGCACGGTGAGGGATTCGAGTGGTGCTGTGGTTCCCGGCGCCAAGGCCACCTTGACCAACGAGGGAACAGGTATCAAGGCCACGACGACAACGGGTACAAGCGGTGGATACGTTTTTGCGCACGTCAAGGTCGGCGTGTACACCGTGACCATAGAGTTTCAAGGGTTCGAGACCGCGAGCCACCCCAAGGTCGGCGTTGATATCGATCAACAGGTTGTGGTTGACTTCGGCCTGCTCCCGGGCAGAATCACCCAGACAGTGGAGGTGACGGCGGCAGTGCCTACGCTCCAGACCCAGAATGCTTCTGTGGGGCAGGTGGTGGGAAGTGCGTCGATCAACGACTTGCCGCTGAACGGCAGAAACTACGTGTATCTGGCTACGCTCGCTGCCGGTACCACTGATGTCTACTACTCCAATCGCGGCGGCATCTTCGAGGCGAGCGGTGCGCCTATTGAGCAAAACTCATTTACGCTCAATGGACTGGACAACAACAACGAGGGCTACAACTTCCCATGGCAATGGTCGGTGCGCCCTCCGGTGGATGCGCTGCAAGAATTCAAGATGCAGACCAACAACTACAGCGCGGAGTTCGGCCGGTCGGCGGGCGCCGTGGTGAATGCCACGACGAAATCCGGCACCAATCAATTCCATGGAGACGTCTGGGAGTTCGTCCGCAACGACAAGTTTGATTCTGCGAACTTCTTCGAAAACTCTCCCTCGCACGTTACCAAAGGAGAGTACCGCCAAAACCAGTTTGGGGGTACGCTCGGCGGGCCGATCTCCATCCCGCACGTGTACAATGGTAAGAGCAGAACCTTCTTCTTCGTCGACTATGAGGGCACGCGGATCCGGCAGGCCTCGCCTTATCTAGACAGTGTTCCAACTGCAGCCGAAGCAGGAAGCGGCTTTACAGACCTGCTGGACCGGATTACCGGCCAGAGTGGAACGCGCACCGACACCTTGGGGCGCGTGTTCCCGCTTGGCACAGTGTTCGACCCGGCGACGAGTCGGGTCCTCACGAACGGTTCGACGGACCCTGTTTCGGGCCTCCCGTGCAACAATGTCAACGGATGCATGCTTCGCGACCCCTTCTATCAGGGGAGTCTGCTGGGGATGACGAATTTCACCACCTCGACGGCCATCCCGCTGCTGAACCAGATACCTGCCAGCCGGCTCGACCCGAACATGATCAAGTTGCTGGGCATACTCCCGGCGCCGAGCATTCCGGGCATTTTCAACAATTTCACCTACGATCCCGCCACCCGGGATACGGTGGACCAATTTGACGTTCGTATCGACCACTCGATCAGCTCGAAAGATCAGCTTTTCGGGACCTTCGACTGGCAGAAGGAGCCCAAGTTCATTCCCGTTCAGTATCCGGGAGAAGCCGGCGGCCAAGTATGGGGCGCCGGCGATCAGAAGCTGAGCTATCAGGGAGGCGAGCTCGGCGAGATTCACACCCTTTCGCCAACCACCATCAATGAGTTCCGAGTTGGCTTCAATCGAAATCCCAGTGACCTGACCCTACCCCAACCGGCAGGACTTCCTGCGCAATTCGGAATCCAAGGGATTTCCCAGGCGCAGGGCAACGTTGGCCTTCCCGCCATCAACATTGCGGGGCTGACCGGCATGGGGACGGAAGGCTGGATGCCTTCCAACTTCAATACCGGCGTAGCCGAATTGAACGACAACCTCTCGAAAGTCTACAACAAGCACACCTTTAAGGGAGGCATCGATTTCATTCACATCAAGGCCTATCTGCTTCAGCCTCCGTGGTCACATGGCGGCTTCGGTTTCGACGGTACCTACGACGAGGTTCCCAACAACGGCGGTGGCAGCGTGGGGTTGGCGCAACTGCTCCTGACACCCACTGCGACCACGGTTCCCGGCGGAATCAACGATGTGGGCGGGGCCGACTCGGTGTTCGCGTCCAACATCGCCGGCACCGATGACACGCGCAACTATTACGGCCTGTACTTCCAGGACGACTGGAAAATCACTTCCAAGCTGACAATCAACCTGGGACTGCGCTGGGACCGTTACGATCCGTACCAGGAGCATTTCGGCGCCCAGGCAAACTTCATTCCTGGCGCTCCGGGCAGCGCCTCTTACCTGATTCCGAACAGCCGCTGCAAGGAGCCGATGTCGACATCCTTCGCGTCATTAACTGCGCTCGACGGAATCGCGGTCACGTGCTCAAGCAATCCAACCTTGTCCCTGACACAGAACACGAACTTCGCGCCACGGGTTGGATTTGCCTATCGCGTGACGTCGAAGCTCGTCGCCCGCGGCGGGTATGGGATCTTTTACGGGGCTCTCTCCAACATTGGTTATGGTCCGAATTTGGGCGAAAACTACCCGTTCCAGTTTAGTTTTTCCTTCTTCAACCCCGATGCTGTACACCCCATCACGTACGCGGCTGACGGGAACGTTGCGACCCTGGAGGAGGGGTTCCTGGGCATTCCTCTGACTCCGACCTTGGTCAACGCCGAAGGGTTGTCCTTAGTGGGCCGGCAATACAACTACCAGACGCCTTACGACGAGGGCGCTAACTTTACTTTGCAGTATCAGTTGTCGCCCAACCAGACGGCCCAGTTGGCCTATGTTGGAACCTTCGGACGCCACCTGGATGTTGGGCCGACCACCAATGCTCCCAGCATCATTCTTCCGAATGGGAGCAATCCCCAAAATTATGTGCCTTTCAAGGATTTCGCACGCGGGAGCACGTATGAGGCGACCGACGGGAGTTCCTACTACCATTCGCTCCAATTCAACTACGAGCGTAGGTTCGCTGGGGGGTTCTCGCTCCTGGGTAACTACACCTTATCGAAGTGCAGAAGCGACTTCAACGGCGGATTGCTAGGGGTGAACGTGGGTGGCGCTGGCTACCGTGCGCCGTATCTATCCGGGTTCGGCATCCAAGCCGACTACGGCTTGTGCGATTACGACATGACCAACGTGGTCCATTTGAGCGGCATTTATCAGTTGCCGTTCGGGAATGGCAAGCACTTCGCGGGCAGCGCACATGGCGTCGCCAATGCGATTGTCGGCGGATGGGCTGCGAACTGGATCCTTACCCTCCGAGACGGGATGCCCTTCAACATCGGGTGTCCGCAAGGAACCACAGCCGACTTCGGCTGCAACGCTTTAATTGTTCCCGGCCAGAACATGTACGCAGGCCCGCACGACGTGAACCAGTGGATGAACCCGGCGGCCTTTGCCCAGCCAGAGTTAGCGACGGCAGTCGGGCAGACCAACTACGCGCCTTTGGGAGGGGCGCCCTACCAGGTCCGAGGTCCGGGTTTCCACCGCCTCGACTTCTCGTTGTTCAAGCAGTTTCGAACGTCCGACAGGACGCGCCTGGAGTTCCGGGCCGAGGCATTCAATCTCACCAACACGCCGCAGTTTCAGGCACCTGGTTACACGGACTTCACGAACCTCAAAACCTTCGGCCAGATCACCTCACTGATCGATGGTGCGAGCGATCCGCGTCAGATTCAGTTTGCACTGAAGTTCTATTTCTAGTGCCGCAACTGAGGAGCGACCGCGCTCCAACTCACCACGGGTCGGGAGGCCTGAAAGACGGGCCTCCCGGCCCCATTTCTCACCTCGGTGGCCCCCTGGGGGCCGATCCTGTTACCCATCGATCATCTCGGACGGCGCGCACAGGGGCTACATACAAGTCGGCCCAAAGGCTATATCATGGAGAGGAAATCGAGGAGACCGCGTGCTTCCAGGCCGAATAACTCCGAGGAGCATCGGGTGGCATACAGTTGTGCGGCAGGTGCGACCTGAGTCGGTGGTGCTCGCCTGCCTGCTGTGCATGGCGGTGTCGGTGGCGCAGCAGCAATCTGCCACGGCGGACCCGGCGCAACGTGAATTCGCCACAGCTCAGCGCCTGATGCATGAAGGAGATTTGGCCAAGGCCCGCGAGGCCGTCCTCGAAGGGTTGCGACTCTCACCCCGAAGCGCCGAGGGGCTAAATCTTCTGGGCATCATTTATAGTCAGGAAAAGGACTTCGCGCGGGCGAAGGTGGCCTTCGAGGAGGCCCTCGAGGTCGATCCTCGTTCGGCGGCCACACATAACAACCTGGGAAACACCTACCTCGCCCAGGGCCTTCCCGAGCCGGCCAAGAAGGAGTTCCTGGCAGCCGTTCGCCTCGACCCCCACAGTCGCGACGCCAACTACAACCTCGGCCTGCTTGCCTTGAGCCAGCGGCAACCCGAAGAAGCAATCAAGTACTTTGGGCGCGTCCACCCCGCTGACCCGAGCACCTCCATGAATCTGTTGCGCGCCGAGCTGCTGGCGGGGCGCACGGATGAGGCGTTGCGCCTCGCCCACCGGGTCTCCGAAGAAAGCAAGGACGACGTCAGGGTTCATTTTTCCTTGGGCGTGTTGCTGGCCGGAGAGAAGCTCTATCCGCAGGCTGTCCACGAGCTCGAACTCGCCGATGCCCTGCAGCTTTCGACCTTCGATATTCTTTGGAGCCTCGGGCAAGCCTATTACCAGAACAAGAACAGCGCGAAGGCCGAAACGACTCTCCTGCGTGCTTTGAGCCTGAAGCCGGACTCCGCTCCCGCCTTGTATTCTCTGGGAAGAGTCTATTACGGCGAGAAAAAAGACCTCGACGCGCTCCGGGCGCTTGTGAAGGCGCACCGGCTCGCTCCTCAGAACACCGACGTCATCTTCCTGCTGGCGCGCCTGAGCATGGCGCAGAACTATTTTGAAGACGCCATCCCCTTGCTCCAGGACGGAATCAAGATTGACCCCAAGCGCCCCGATCTCCACGCCGCCCTGGGTGATTGCTACTTTACGGTGGGAAAAACCGACCAAGCCATCCAGGAGTTCCAGACCCTGACTGATCTAGCCCCTACCGCCGGATCGTACGCCTTTATGGGGCTCGCCTACAGGCATCTTGCTCGGTACGACGAAGCGCGCAAGTACTTGCTGAAAGGACTGGAACTTGATCCCCGCAATGCCGCGTGTCTCTTTAATCTCGGCTACATTGAGGCGCGGCAAGGCGACCTTGCGTCGGCCCAGGCGCACATGGAGCTGGCCCTCAAGGCGAAATCCGACTACGACGATGCCCTGATCGAGCTCGCGACCATCAAGATGAAGCAGAAGAAATACGAGGAGGCCCTGCCACTGCTTCGTCGCTCGGTCGAGATCACGAAAGACCGCTCCGAGGTATATTACAAGCTGGCCACCACCGAGCGTGCCCTGCATCAGACTGAGGCCGCGGCGCGAGACTTCAAGATCTTTGAGACGATGGCCAAGAACACGTCCCGAGGACCATATCCCTTCCAGCGTCTCTTTGACTACCTGGACCAGCAGACCGGCCTGGCTCCCCGGGAGCGTGCCATGCTGGACCTCGCCGGGCTCCAGACGGAAGTGGCGAAGCGTCCGGATGAACCCCGGGATCTTTATCTGCTGGCCGAGGCCTACCTGAAGCTGGGTCAGATCGAGGATGCCAGGAGGGCGATCGAGCATCTGGACGAGGTCAGCGGCGGTGACTTTCGCACGGCGCTCGGTGTGGGGGTGCTGTTTGCCAGATACCACCTCGCGGCGGATGCGATCCGGCACTTCAAGATGGCCTTGGCGGCCGACCCGTCTTCAGATGACGCCAAGTATGATCTGGCCGATGCCTATTTTGAAGAACAGAACTATGCTGAGGCACGCGCGGTGCTCGACCAATTCCCAGCGGAAGGACGCGAGGATGAGAGCTACCTGGGGCTTCTGGCTGATACCGACACACGCCTGGGGAGGCTGTCGGAAGCCCAGGCTGCCTACCGGAAGGTTATCGAAAAGAGCCCCGACAATGAGCTCCACTATCTTTCAATGGCGTTGTCGCAATTAAGGGGAGGAGACACTCAAGGGGCGGAGCAAACCCTCGGGCTCGGCCGCACCAGGATTCCTGATTCGGGCAGGATCGTCTGGGGCATGGGCGTGCTGGCGGTGATGAGGGGCAACAGCAAGGAGGCCGAAGAGTACCTTGTCCATGCGCTGGAGCTCCTTCCGGAATGGCCCGGCGCCTACTCGGCCCTCGCGGTCCTTTGTCTCGACACCGGGCAGTTCACCAAGGCCCGCGAGGTCTTTGAGCGGTATCAGGCAGTCTTTCCGCGAGGGCCATTTGATACCCGCCGGATTGAGGCAGAGATGGCCGAAGCGGGCGGGAATTCCCAGTCCCCTCGCGACCTCTCACCCGAGATGCAGTCCCAGTTCCTCACCCTGGCCTTTGCTCTCAGCGATCAGGGTTGGCAGTGAAGGTCAGCGATCGGACGGTGCGGAGTAGCTGACTTGCGGATGACAAGACATCACGAGCACCTGCACGCGAGCGGCGGTGCGTTAGCTGCTGTGTGCCTGCTTCTTGTGCCGGTGGCGCTTGCCCAGAGTTCTGCCAGCAGCGAGGAGTACGCGCAGCGACTGCAGTCCGCACAGTCTCTTCTTGAACGCGGACAATACGAAGAAGCCAGGAATTCTCTGCAACAAGTCTTGAACCGGTACCCCGACAGTTTCGGAGCGAATGAATTGATGGGCCTGGTACTGTCCGCCGAGGATCGCCACGAAGACGCGAGTCGGTTCTTCAAGAAGGCCCTTCAGATTCAGCCGCAGTCCCCCGAGGCTCATGAGAACCTGGCAACGAACCTCTCCCACCTTGACAAGCTGCCGCTCGCTGAGCAGGAATTCAAGAGGGCGGTGCTCCTTAAGCCCCGAGACTACGACATGAACCATAACCTCGGCGAGTTTTATCTGCACAGCGGAAAAACTGCCGACGGTATTCCGTATCTGCGGAGAGCACAGGAGGTGAACCCCGGCTCTTATGAGAACAGCTACGATCTTGCGCTAGCTGAGATTCAGACGGGCAAGCTGCGCGAGGCGCAAGCTCTCATCGACTCTCTGATGCGTACCCGGGATACCGCGGACCTGCACGCTCTTCTGGCAGAAGTCAAGGAGGCACAGCGTGATTTCGTTGCCGCCGGCCGGGAGTACCAGCGCGCCGCCCAGATGGACCCGAGCGAGAGCAACATCTTCAACTGGGGGACGGAGCTGTTACGGCACCTCACGCTCGACCCCGCCATGCAGGTGTTCAGCCAAGGGGTTGACCACTTCCCGAACTCGGTGCGACTCCGAATCGGCTTGGGTATCACCTACTACATGGGGGCCTTTTACGATAAGGCGGTTGACGCCTTCTGCCGCGCCGTAGACCTCGATCCCCGCGATCCCAGGCCCTATTACTTCCTGGCGAAGATATACGATGTGTCGCCTTCCAAGGCCGCCGAGGTGACGGCACGTCTTGAGCGGCTGGTTCAAATCCAACCTGACAATGCACGCGCCCGTTACGCCTATGCCATGAGCCTGTGGAGGTCATCACGCACCAAGACAGGACCAGCGGTTTCGTCTGAGGTCGAAGCACTGCTGAAAAGCGCGGTGAGCCTTGACCCTAAGTTCGCTGAGGCCCATCTGCAGCTTGGAATTCTTTATTCCCAGCGCGGCAGGGATTCGGAGGCTCTGGCCGAGTACGAAACCGCCGTCAAGCTGGACCCCAATCTCGCGGATGCTCACTACCGGCTGGGTCAGGCTCTGGTGAGGAGCGGTGACAAGCCGCGTGGCGAACGCGAATTGAAGGTCTGGAGCCAATTGCACACCCAACAGATAGCCGAGGGTGATGAGAAGAACAGCCAAATTCTTCGCTTTGTGTACACAGAAACAATGAAATCCAACCCGTGATCTTCAGCCGCACCTGCGCCGCGCCTTGGCAGGCCTGGCGCGAGATTCGTTAGCCCGGGCGTTGACGGGCATGGTTTCAGCGGCCTTTTAGCCTCCGGCAGTGCGAAGGCGACAACAGAGTCCCCGAGCTTGGGGCTGGCAGCCTTCCCGGGCCCGCCGGAGGCGATCACGATGTACTGGCGACCGCCCTGTGCCGCGCCCGGCAGGTCATGGGCGTGGCCACCGCCGACCCTGGCGCCGTATGAAGAGTTTTCTGTTTGCCGGGCACGGATTGACTTCGAGTGTTGACTACGCCATTCTCTTGCCAGATTTTGAAGGATGATGAAATCATCAAGAGGAGTAACAATGTTCAAATCAATTCTTCTGAGTCTGGTGTTTCTGGCTCTACAAACAACGCATCCAAGCGAAGCATCGCGCAGGGCAACAAGTGTCAACGCATTGAAGTCAATGATCGGAGAAGCGGATTATCGAGGGCTTATCACACGATTGCAGAGCCTGAACAGCGACATTGCAACTAAGGGCCTGCATGATTTCCCTGATTCAGACGGAAAGCTTCTTACCGGATATGCATATGGAGAATATTACGATTGGGACTTATACTTTGAGAATATATATCTGTCCTATTACGGAATAAGCCGATATGATTTCACGAATTTCAAAGTGTTTCTTGATCGACAACAACCTGATGGTTTCGTATCGCGCACCATCGGCATTACCTACCCAAGACCTGCCCAGATGTTCAAACCCTTCCTGGCTCAAATTGCAGTGTTAGGTTCAAAGCAAAATGGGGATGACTACGAGTGGCTCCGTGCGCGCTATTACGCGCGCCTGCAGAAATACCTTCAGCGCTGGTTTCAGTACGATGCAGATGACAATGGGCTGCCCGTTTGGAATAGTTCTGACGCCAGTGGCATGGACAATCAAATTTCCCGTGCTGGCGACCTGGATTCCTATCAGGATGAAGGAGTTGATCTTGCCTGCTATCTGGTTCGAGAACTCAGGGCAATGGCGATTATCGCCGGCAAGCTAGGTAAAACCTCGGATCAAGTGATGTACAGAGAACACGCTCGTCATCTCTCCGACTTGATCAATCAGGTTTTCTGGGATGAAAGGGAGGGTTTCTACTACGACCGGAACGAAAAAACGGGTGAAAGCGTCAGGGTCAAATCAGTTGCGGGATTCTGTCCACTATGGGCTGGCGTTGCCACCTCGCAGCGCGCGAAAAGGCTTATTTATGAGCATTTCTTGAACCCAAAGGAATTTTGGCTGAGGTATCCTGTAGCCAGTTATGCCAAGACCGAGGCGGACTACTATCAGGGAACCCGTAACGGAGAATGTAACTGGCGTGGCCCAACATGGATCCCGACAAATTACATGATCTTTCATGGCCTGCTTCGGTACGGGTACACCGAAATCGCAAAGCAATTGGCGCTCAAAACCTTCCGCTTGGTTCTGGACGAGAATCCGGTTACTCGGGAATACTACGATGCGGATACGGGCAAAGGGAATGGCATGAATCCATTCTGGGGATGGTCTGCACTTGCCTATATCATGCCACTAGAATACGTGACTGCGTATGATCCAACTGATCTTAGCGGCGCGGTAGAGCCACTGATTCGGAAGGACTTGGGAACAACATTTCCTTAGAGTGCCGACCGGGGCTGCGTAGCTGTGGCAAACTTAGTAGGAACCTGTCCGTGCCAGAGATCCCGTTCAGATTGAAACCATTGATCTTACCGGAAGGCATTGCGACTGTTCCGACCCTATGTTCACTTCCCTATTTTCCGCGTTGTTTAGCATCCGAGCTTGGTTCAGAACCCGAGCAGCGCTGCTGGGCATGAGACCGACGCTACCACGACGGCAAAATCAAGTTAAGCAGGCTTACCGAAGGGACACGAAATCCGGCCAAAGAGGGGAGTACTCCATCGCGTGACTCGGGGGACCGAGAAAGGTTGTGGAAAAGACGGCGGCCGGCCACCAATGATGCGGTAGTTCACTGCCACAGTCGGAAGCAGGCGGAAGACGTAATGCAATCCATCACATTGCGCCTGGCAGAATGTGGGCTGGCGATGCATCCGGAGAAGTCGAAGATCGTTTACTGCAAGGACAGTAACCGCACCGAAGAGTATCCGTTTGTGTACTTTACATTCCTCGGCTTTACGTTTCAACCGAGGAAGGCACTGAGCAAACAAAACCGGATCTTTACCAGCTTCTTGCCGGGTGTGAGCGCTGATGCCTTGAAGCGGATGCGCCAGACTGTGCGCGGGTGGAAACTGAATCGTCAGACTCATGGGGCGCTTGCCGAACAGGCGAGGCAATATAACCCGATGATCCAAGGATGGTGGAATTACTTTGGAGCGTTTTATCAGAAGGCAATGCACAAGACATTTCAGCACATTGACCGCACGCTTGAACGATGGGCCAGACGAAAGTACAAGGCTCTATCAGGGCGAAGGCGTGGCCGTGTGCAGTAGCTGCGCAAGATGAAGGACGCCGACCCTCAGCTGTTTCTCCACTGGCGATTCATCGGGGATGCGGTTGGATAACGGGAGCTGTATGACGCGAGAGTGTCGCGTACGGATCTGAGAGCGGCTGAGGGGGAAGTCCCCTCGGCCGACTCGCCACTTCGGCATGAAGGCGCACATGGGCGTGGACTCGAAAGAGGGCATAGTTCACTCGCTCTGTTCGACGGCGGCTTCGGTGGCGGACAAGCATGTGTTACCGGACCTGCTGCACGGCGATGAGTGGAAAGTCTGGGGGACGGGGCCTATCAAGGGCAGGGCGAAGCGATCCGCAAGGCCGCGCCGCGCGCCCAGGACATGACTTCGCGGCGGACGCGGTATAAGCAGGTGGTGGACGAGTTACAGCGGAGCAAGAACCGGGTGAAGGCCGAGTGCGATCCAGGGTGGAGCATCCTTTCCGCATCCTGAAGCGCATCTTCGGATTTGTGAAGGTTCGCTTCCGGGGTTTGAAGAAGAACCACAACCATCTGTGTACCGCCTCCGCGCTGGTGAACCTGTACCACCACCGCAAGCGGCTGGCCCTTATGGGGGCGTCGTGTGCCCGGAGAGCGCCCAAGATGCGCTCTCCGGGCCAAAAAGCGAGGCCAACAAGCGTAAGCCATCCGGCCACGCGGCAAAACCGGCCCGCGGCCGTTCGCAGACAGTTAAAATTCATGCTTGCTCAGAGGTTCCTTAGGGTAAATCGCGGATAAAGCGCCTTCGAGCGCCCGAAAAGGCGCACACTCCCCGATGAGCCTTGTTTGCGCCTGCCGGAGAACTGCTCCGGCAGGCACCATCGAGATTCTCAACTCATGGAAAGCGGTAGAGCATTACCCGCAAAACCGTGCCCGGATGCAGCACCAGGATCTCTCCCTGCGCATCATCATCGCCTTCGATCCAACGGGTAAGTTCCCATTTGCCGTCCACAAACCTGCCTTGCTGCACGACGCCAAGTCCCACATTGGACGGTCCGGGCGTGTTCGCCGTAAAGTCGACGCGCATGCCGCCTCCACCGAAATAAAACTCGTCGGGGCCGGTGGCAATCACAACAGCAGCTGCTTCCAGTGGCGGCAGGGGTTCTGCCGGCTGTGTTCCAATCGGTTGCCTCGGAGGGAGCGACACCACTCCCCCTTTGACTTGCGGGGGAAGGCCCCTGATCCGGCCAGTATATGTAAACGTCAGGGTGTAATTGCCCAGTTTGACCTGCTTGGGCGGGTCTCCCTCGATCATCCGCACCGCGGTCATGGTGTCACTCCCCTGGTGCGCAAGAATCATCGGCGATAACTGGGAGAGCATTTGATATGTGGCTGCAAGCTCCGGGGGAATCGGTCTTCCCCCGTCAACGCCAAACGGAGAAAAGCCGATCGTATTGTACTTGCCGACTGCCATGATTACGTTGGACGCATCGGTGCTCGTTTCTGGAATAAAGAGCGGGTTCCCGTTCCTGCTGAATCTTTCGCAAACTTCGTCGAAATACTGCAGGTAGAGATCCGGCGCAAGGATATCCACGTCCGGAGCTCCGGCCCGCCAGACGTCATGCACCTGAGGCAGTGGACCGCCGCTGGGATACGATCCCGGCCAGGCATGATTCGGCTGCTGCAGCCACCCGTTCACGTACATGGGAATGTCATAGCTTGCCTTGCCCGCCTGGACCTCCTTCTCTACGAAACGCGCGTAGTTCCACGCCATGAATACCTCATCCGAAGGCCAGCGCAGTTCCCTCCAGCTCACTTCATGTTCATTCGCGCTCATCGGCGGGCTCGTCGTCTGAATCGGAATCTCCACGTCAGCCGGCTTGCCGGGACCGAAGACCTCCTCCCAGGTTCCGGATTTCTTGTAGCCGTTCGCCGCCCAGACCGCACGGAATTCGGGAATGAGCGTATCCTTGTGCGATTCCAGGTAATTCATCAGCTCCACCGGCACCGGCCCGGCAAACGCGCGGTTCGCCGCTGGAGATCGATCTCGCGAATCCCGCAGCACGCCCACTTCGTTCTCTACCTGCATCATCAGTACAGTGTGTTGGGTGCCATCGACTTCCTTGATATGCCGCATCAATGCCCCGAACGCGGCAGCGTCCGCATCCCTCGTGGCGTCACCAAATGTGCTGAGCAGTTCGACGGGACCCGAGATCGAAACGGTGCTGCCATCGTCGATCTGAATGCGCGGAAAGCGAGTGTAATCCTTCTTCACCCAGTACGGCGCAAAACTGGAAGTGCCATTCTTCCAGCTAGCGAACCAGATAAAGACGATATGCAGGTTGTTCTCTCTGGCCTTGGCGATTACTCCATCCACCTGGGTGTAATTGAACTTCCCTTCTTCGGGCTCAAACTGCGCCCAGGAGATACCTACGAGCACGGTGTTCAGGTTGCCGGCCACAAGCTTTGGCCAGATAGGCTCCATCATAGGGAGACTGGTCGCTGCGTTGTTGGTGAGTTCTCCCGCGAGAGCCAGAAACGGCTTGCCATCCACGACCAGTTGGGTGGCAGTACCCTGTTTCTGCAAGTGTGGCGTACCGGCAGCGGTCTGTGCCTCGCTCGAAATCGACAGGGCAGCGGCACACACCATCAAACCTAACGCGGACATCACATTCATTTTCATTTGCATACATTCCTCCAGTTTGATCCTTCGACACAGAAAGCCGTCCTGCGTGCCGCCTCCTATTCACCTTCATCCTGCCGAGGCTGTCTGGGGCGCTGTCTCTTGCGGTCGGGGAAGGGAATAGAAACTTTCTCGACCGGTCTAATAGGTGCCAAGCGTGACGCGCAGCACCACGGGTTCCTCGCCAATCCTGAGGCCAAAGTCCGTCGCATCTCCATTCTGGGTGCGGAGGAGCTTGAAGACGCCGTTCTCGTAGGTCCCCTGTTCAACGCGCAGGAACTGCCGGTGCTGCCATTTACCGTCAATCAGGGCCGAGGGGGTCTGTCCGGTTCCCTCTACGATATGCTGGGACTTCCGTTGCTGCTCGGTGCCGGCCGGAAAGAAGTCGACGCGGCAAAAGTATCCGGCCACCAGAAACTGGTTGTCCCCCAATTGGGCAACCAGAGCGCGCCCCTCCGGCGTCGGATTCCCCGTGTCGGGACCGCGGTGGGACGCTCCGTACGACACCACTGCGTTCCAGGATCCGAACGGCAGCGTCTGCGTGAGCTTGCCATGGTCTCCGCCCTTGAAGTACAGCGGCTCGGCCACGGCCTTGAGCTTCCCTTCGAAATTGAGACGCGCGATCTCCCGCTGCATCGGGCCGACCAACTCAAAATTCCTTGCCAAATAAGGCACGGGAGCATTCCCGGACTCCGAGTCTCCTATAGCCTGAAGACCGAGCATGGTGAAGAAATAGCGGGTAAAGTCTCCACTAGCGGGGTCACACTGGAAACAACCGCTCTCTGGCAGGAATAGGGCATTGTCGTCGCGGTGATAGAGTTCCAGATCCTTCACATACGCGGCGGG
>DLMI01000114.1 GCA_002478145.1 Acidobacteria bacterium UBA7540 | reverse complement strand
TGCCGTTTCCGAAGCTGCTGGTGTCCGCTCGGTCGATCGGGGGAGGCAAGGGCAGGAGCGGGGTTTGCGCATACACGGGCGAGACTGCGAACGTGTGAGATAATTTGAGCTGGAGAAGATGGGAGCTAACCATGCCAATTGCGATTAAAAGGGCTTACGAAGCGGCCAGCACCAAGGACGGCTATCGCGTTCTGGTGGATGGGCTCTGGCCGAGAGGTGTGACCAAGGCGCAAGTGGAGATTGACGCCTGGATGAAAGAGATTGCGCCTTCGGCCGCGCTGCGGAAATGGTACGGCCACAAACCAGAGAAATGGGAAGGGTTCAGGAACAAGTACCGCCAGGAACTTTCGAAGCCCCCGCGCAAAGCCCTCCTCGACGAGTTGATCGATCGTGGCCGCAAGGGGCAAGTCACGCTGGTCTTCGGCGCTCGCGACGCCGAGCGCTCCAACGCCGCCGTCATCGCCGAGATGATCCGCCCTGAACTCTAGGAGCGTGTCGTATTTGATAGTTGAAAGAGGACGGGGACCAGACCGACGAGCGGCGCTCATTGATTCCCGCCTCTCGACGCTCTCTTCTGACTTCTGGCTCCTGACTCCCGCTCCCCCCTAACACCCAGCCCCTGGCACCTAGCCCCTGTTTTTCGATGGCTCTTGATTTAAGTTAGCGAGCTGCCGGCGCCGCGAGGCGCGGCCAGTCTACCGTCTGCTGTCTACCGCCTACTGTTTCACCCACCTACGACCTACCGCCTACTCCCTACCGCATCCCGCACCTTGATTCCAGGCTTTGAGATGGCGTACATTCCATAGTGCGGAACGTATGCAGCACCCGCGAGGGAGGCATGGTCCAGGTCAGCCAAAACCGGGCTTTCAAAAACATCGACTTCAGGAACATAAGGACGCTTGAAGGACGACAAGACGTCGCATTCGAGGAATTCTGCTGCCAAATAGCGCGTCGATCGAAGGGCGTTCCACCGTGCAGTACGTTCTTTCGGTTGCGCGGAGCAGGTGGCGACGGGGGCGTCGAGTGCCTATGGAGGCTGCCAAATGGGGAAGAGTGGGGGTGGCAAGCAAAATATATATTTACCCTAAAAAAGGACCAGCTCGATGAATCTGTGCGAACGGCACTCAAAATACATCCGAAGTTAACCCGCTACACGTTCTGCCTGCCGTTCAATTTGACCGGCGCGACCGCGCGGCGCGGGAAGGGCGAAATTGAGAAGTATCGGCATTTTGAAAACAGTTGGCAGTCGATGGCCCGTCGCAAACACATGCGCGTCAAGTTTATCCGACTTGGAAAAACAGAACTCCTCGACGATTTGTTGGAATTTGACCCAAACCAGGGACGTTTACGATTCTGGTCCGACGAGATGGTCTTTGGTTACGAATGGTTCGACAGACAGGTCCGCGAGATGGCGAAGGTCGCGGAACCGCGATACACGCCCGAACTGACCGTTGAAGTTCCGGTGTACGAGGCATTTGAGACGTTTGGGCGAACCCCTCACTGGACGGTGGTTCTTTCCGACGCATTGCGAAAGATTAATCAGGCCGTAGAGGAATGGGGTGGCCGCTTCCAGGGGGATGTCGGTCCAGACGACATGCCATTCCCAAAATCGGCGGCGGAGCCAGCGGCTGCACTTGATAAGAATCTGGCAGAGATAAAGAGTGAGTTAGTTAAAGCTCTGGAGAACCCGGTCGATGCGCCTTCGCTTCCACGACTCAGCGGGGCAATTGAAGAGTCTATCCAGCTCGGTTCAGAGTGTCTTTCTTACGCAAGGGAAGAATTTGAAGCCAAATACGGGACCGGAAGTGCTGACTCTGTCGGATTACGACAATGGATGGCGGAGTATCAGGTTTCATTTCCTGCGAGACACATCGACACAACGGCCGAGATTCTTAAGATACTGCAAGGACTTAATGAGCAGTTAAGCCCACGCTGCGTCTGCCTCGCGAGGTCGTCAGCCATGTTACTACTAGGCGCGACGGGAGTGGGGAAGACCCACGCCATCTGCGACGCAGCTCTCGACCGGTTAAAACATGGGCTGCTCAGTATAGTTTTGTTCGGCGAGCAATTCTCCGCAGGCGAACCTTGGAGCCAAATCACGCAGCTAGTCGGCTTAGGGGCAGCGATGTCTCGCGAACTTTTCCTTTCGGCCCTGGATGCGGCCGGGGAAGCGACGGGTTACCCTTGCATAATCTTCATTGATGCCTTGAATGAAACCCAACCCCGCGGGGTCTGGTTTAACCACTTGGCGCGACTTATCGACCACGTCAGCCATTACAAGTGGCTTAAGCTCTGCGTGTCCTGCCGCTCTACCTTCCGTGATGAGGTCATCGCTGCCAACGTTCAAATCCCTGAGTTTCAACACCTGGGGTTCGAGGGAGTGGAGTTTGATGCCTGTTTCGAGTTCTTCCGTTTCTACAAGCTGGACGCTCCCTCAATACCGCTTATGCAGCCCGAATTCTCGAATCCCCTTTTCCTCCGCCTGCTCTGTGAATCGCTGAGGGACGCCGGAGCTACGAGCATTCCGGAAAGGAACATGGGCATCGGAGAAGTCATTCAGTACTTTTTGGATTCAAAGAACCGGAAGCTAGCTCGCGTGCTTAATTACCATCCCAATGAGCATTTTGTCGAGAAGGCGCTGGATCTTCTGATATCCGCGATGCGCGAGTCTCAAAGGAAAACGGTGCCTTGGGAACAGGCTAAAGAACTCGTTGACTCATTGTGGCCCGCTACTCAGCGCTCAACCTCTCTATTTGATCATCTCCTGCGCGAGAATCTGATCAGCGAAGATAGGGTTGTGAAGCTAGCTGGGCCGGGTACTTATCCCATTGTCCGACTGGGATTCGAAAGAATGACCGAACATCTCTTGGCCCGGAAATACCTGGAAGGCATCTCGCCTGATTCCCTTGATTCAATTTTTCTTCCCGAAGGAGCACTTCACTTCGCGGTCGCTGACGAGGGGGCCATACACAAGAATCAAGGACTCTTGGAGGAAATTGGAATTCAGATCCCAGAAAAATACGGGAGGGAATTATTAGAGGTAATCAAGCCCCCCTCGGCGGCCTCGTCATTGGTTGATGTTTTCCTCCTGTCGCTGTTGTGGCGCACCAACGCTTCCTACGGTCCTGCGACGGAACGGTTGATTAGGCGAGCGCTAGGGGCGTCGGTGACGTGCTCACGGGCGCTTGAAGTGTTGTTTGCGTTAAGCACTAGGCCGGGCAACCCCCTCAATGCGTCCTGGCTTCACGATCTTCTTTCCTCGATCCCGATGCCGGACAGAGATGCCCTGCTATGTCCCTACCTTCATGTCGTTTGGGGACAGTCCTCGAGCGTCGATAGACTGATCAAATGGGCTCTTAAGGCGAATTTGAATTTCCTTTCGCACGAGACGGCAGAACTTTGGGCAACTCAGCTCTGTTGGTTTTGCGCCGCCTCGGATCGCCGGGTCCGAGACTACGCAACTATGGCCATCGTAAGGGTAATGGAACAGCATCTTGAGAAATGGCCAGAAGTAATCGAACGGTTTGCCGCAGTGGATGACGAGTACGTCGTCGAGCGATGCCTAGCGGCTGCATACGGGTCGCTCATCCGTGCCGGTACCTCGAATGAGATAAGGGCGGTTGCCGGGACGGTGTACGAGGTTTTTTTCGCGAGAAGTCGGCTGCCCCAAAACGCGATGATCCGGGACTACGCGCGGCTGATACTTGAACTGGCTGCAGCTAGGAATGCTCTACCGGCGGCTGTTTCTGCGGGACAGTTCCGTCCTCCCTACGATAGCGAGTGGCCTCCAACCTGGCCGGAGGAGAGCACTATTGAGCAGTACAAGGACTCACACAAAGACTTGCCTAAGCTATACCGTAGCTGTTTTGATGACGACTTTTCTCACTACACAGTCAACCATGCGTTTCGTGAATATGAGGGTGTCACGCCGCTCGATGCTCGCCGATGGATTTTCGGCCAAGTTCTCGAAATGGGATACACGAAAGAGCGCTTCTCTTCGTTCGACAGGTACCTACTTACAGAGTATGGACCGGGCCGCTCTAAACCTGTGCCGATAGAAAGAATCGGCAAGAAGTATCAGTGGATCGCGTTATTTCGCCTGCTGGCAAGAGTGGCGGACCATCTTCCAAAAGCGCGGTCCCGATTTGATCCGCCTTCGCCATCGGTCGCTCCACTTCAGGGCCAAGCGTTAAGAGACATCGATCCGACCATCCTCATGCAAGCGACTCAGGCTGCAAAAACAACCGCTTGGTGGTCCCCCGCCGAGTACCGCTTCGACGCAGTTGCTAGCCTATCCGATCAGCAGTGGCTGGCGACGAGAGATTTCCCACCCTCCGAAGAGATGCTCTCAATCACCAACCCTAAGGACGGCGGAAATTGGCTCGTATTGGAAAGCTACCCGGAATGGTCATCCAAGGGTACGGGCGAGGAAAGTCAGAAGGAACCTTTCAGGCAGGTCTGGCTTCAGTTGCGTAGCTACCTTATTCCTCGGAAGGAACCTGATGAGTGTTGGCGCTGGCTTTGCGGCCAGCACTTCATGGGAGGTTGGATGCCTGAAGGGTCGGATATGTACGGGGGTTTCCTGGGCGAGTATCCGTGGGCCTTGCCCTTTCAAGAGTATCGCAACTATTGGAGGGCCCCGCAAGGGACTTCCCAGGTGCCATTCAAATTCACGCCCACTGCTCATTCGCTTGGCTGCGCGGATAAGTTCGACAGTTATCACAATAGGTCCTTGAATGTCCTGGTCCCTGCAGACGTGTTCTTTGAGGATGAAAGCATTTCTTGGGATGGCTCTGGAGGGTACAGGACAGGAGAGGGCAAGCTGTCGTTCTATTACCCGCCCACGAAAGAACAGGGCCCTCCCGCGTTGCTCGTTGAAAGGGAATATCTAAGCAACTTTCTGGGAGAAAGAGGCCTAGCGCTTGTGTGGACTGTTCTTGGCGAGAAGTTATGCATTCATCCTTTTGACGCATCGGATAGCCCGGGATTGCTGGAGTATAGTCGGGCTCACATATTCTTGGAAGGGAAGATAAAAAGCAGCAAAGGGATCGTGAAACGCGTTCGACCTCGCTCTGGCTAGGAATAAAATAAGCCGGTATCTCTGAAAGCGCGACGCCGCGGCTGGCGCACACATGCGGCTGTCTGGCATATGTGCGGCCAGTTAACGCCCAGCCGACTAAAAACAGTGGCGAGTGACAAGTGACGAGTGGCCAGTGACGAGCAATCGAAAATCAGAAATCAGAAATTAGAAATCAGAAGCCAGAAGGCAGTAGCCGAAAACTGAGAACTGATTGCTGAGAACTGGCGGGCGGTGACGAGTGGCGAGCAATCGAAAATCAGAAGTCAGAAATCAGAAATCAGAAGTCAGAAGAAAGAAGTGAGGAGTAAGCAACTGAAGACTGAGAACTAATAACTGAGAACTGATTACTTAGGACTGGCGGGCGGTAACCAGTGACCCTTCGACAGGCTCAGAGCTTGCCCTGAGCGCAGCGAATGGGGCAGGCTCAGTGGCGAGTGAAGAGCGACCGCTCAAACACCTGATGATTCAAGGGGAATCAGTGCCTTGGCAGATTTTCTGAACTGCTAAGAGTAACCAAGCGGCTGTTCGGAGCGTACAGGGCTACGGCCGCGCTCGGCGGAAGGTAAAGTTCATCCCACCATTCAACCCGCAATTCGCCTGGTTAGCCGCGAAGTTTGAATCCAAGTCGGGGATTCGGATGCCATCGCCATCTCGTTCCAGAATGAGTCGGCTTTGGGTGTCAGGGTCGGTGGCTTCCAGGCGATTCTCGCGTACCGTTCCGATACCCGCGAAGTGGCACGTCCAACGCGCGGTCTTCGGTTCCGCGCCTTCAACCAGCACTCGCGCCGAAGTCGCGTCTCGCCGCTGTATATATGCAGTCATGAAGCCCTGATGGTTAAAGATTCCGACGAATCCGTCCGCTGGCGCGCCCTCAGCGACAGGGCGGAACTCCAGCACCGCTGTTCGTTGCCGATAGGCGTTCCGGAGACAGTTCAGGCTCGCCCCGCAGGCATTGCGCCTGCCGACCCATTCCCGTTGCTCATTCCTTAAAGGCACCAGCAGGGCCGGGGCTTCTGCAAAGATCTGCGTGGAGCGCCTCCACGCCGCGGCCATACGAGAGTCGAGGGTCGAAAGCTCCGCCGATCCGCAAATGGCCTTCTCAGCGGGCGAAGCGGCCTTGCGGCAATCGAACGACGGCCCGTCGGCATGTCCAGAGTGCACGGTCAAACACACGAGTAACAGCAAAAGGGGTGTTCTCATGCGAGCATCGCAGTAGACCGGGATTTCCATGTTGCTCCCGAGTCCGAATTAGTATACGCCCAATTGCCTCAGGTCGATCCTTTCCATTGCGAGCTTTCCTTGCCGCCGCCCCCAGCCTGCGTCCAGGACGGCAGTTCCGCCCGTCCGAACGAACCCAAAATCGCGAAGTCCTGACTTTTCCGAGCATTTCACGGACACCTCTCCTACCCACGCCAGCTCTTCGACCCGTTTGTGGTTTCCACTCTCTCCGCCCACCCTGCCGGGGCTGGCAGAGCGTCAATGCGCCGTCGCATCGCCCCGAACGGCCGCCGCGTCAGGTGGCTCTCCGCGAAATCGAGCCCCTTTGGGGGGCGGATGAGGGGACGCCAGAGGAGGTTTCCCGCTCTGCGGGACGGGGCCTGCGCTGCACGGTTCGTCAGTGCGCGGGCGCGGCGGGGGCTCCACGGGGCTGGGTTTTCTTCATGAGAAACATGAAAGGGATCATGCCGAGGAAGGTGATGCCGAGGAGCCAAAACGTGTCGGTATAGGCCAGCATGTTGGCTTGGCGGATCAGGTTGCCATAGATCAGCCCATGCGCTTGGTTTAGCGCCTGCACGGAGTTTGATCCTTGCGACATGAGAAAGTGGCTGGCGCCCGACAGGGAAGCCGTGTAAGCGGGATCGAGCGGGGTCAGGTGGCTGACCAGGGTGGACTGATGCACCTGTGCCCGGCGGGCGAGCATGGTGGTGACGTTGGCAATTCCCACGCTGCCCCCGATGTTCCGCGCCAGGTTGATGATGCCCGTGGCGTTATTTATTTTTTCTTTGGGAATGAAATAGAAGGCCATGACGTTGATAGGGATGAACAGAAACGCCATGCCCAGTCGCGAGTAGGTCCAAGCCATCACGGCGGTCCAGAAATCAATGTCGAGGTTGAAGTGGGCCATGTGCAGCAGCGCGAAACCCGTGATGGCGAGTCCGATGGAGACTATCCATCGAGCCTCCATGACCTGCGTCAAGCGACCCACCAAAGGCAGCGCGAGCAAGACCAGAACCCCGCCCGGGGAAAGCACCAGGCCGCTCAGCAAGGCCGTGTAACCCATAAGCGTTTGCAGAAGCAGGGGCAGCAGCACGGTGCTCCCGTAGAGCACGAACCCCAGCATGAACATGGTGAAGGTGGCGAGGGCGAAGTTCCGGTCCTTGAGCATGCGCAAATCCACTACGGGATCATCGCTGTAAAGTTCCCACAGGACCGCGCCGACCAGGCCGACAAACGCCAGGGCCGCACACACGATGATGAAATTCGAGCCGAACCAGTCATCACGCTCGCCCTTGTCCAAAACCATCTGTAGGCACCCGAGACCCAAAGTGAGCAGGCTCAGCCCCATGTAATCAATCTTCACTTCGCGCAAGTTCTTCCGGACAAGATACGGAGGGTCGAAAATCAGCAGGTAGGTGAAAAGCAGAGAAAGCACGCCGACCGGGATGTTGATGAAGAATATCCAGCGCCAACTGTAATCGTCCGTGATCCAGCCACCCAGCGTGGGGCCAATGATCGGCGCCACCACCACGCCCATGCCGTAAATGGCCATCGCCATCCCCTGCTTCTGTTTCGGAAAGCTCTCCACCAGGATGGCCTGGGATATCGGTTGAAGAGCGCCCCCGCCTGCCCCTTGCAGGATGCGGAAAAACACGAGCAGGGGCAGCGAGGGGGCCAAGCCGCATAGGAACGAGCTGACGGTGAAGAGCGCCACGCAGGTCATGTAGAAGCGCTTGCGGCCGAACAACGAGGAGAGCCAACCGGTAAGCGGCAGCACGATGGCGTTGGAAACGAGGTAGGAGGTCAGGACCCAAGTGCTCTCGTCCACGCCTGCCGAGAGGTTGCCGGCGATGTGCGGCAAGGCCACATTGGCAACGCTGGTGTCCAGCACCTCCATGAAGGTGGCCAGCATCACCGTCAGGGCAATCACCCAGGGATTTGTTACCCCGTTTTGCCGGGCGCGGGCGAATAAACTTCTCATAAGGTCAATTCTCTACTGAGGCCGAGCGGGCTCGCGAGATAGGTGATGCCGCATGCGGCCCGGCCGCCGTTCCAATCGTCGAGTTCAGTCCTCAAGTTGCCCTGATCTTTGACAGGACCGATGCAGTAAGCGGTAGGTGGTAGGTGGGGAAAAGCCTCCCCTCCACATACCACCTACTACCTACCACATACGGGTAGGTGGAGAAGAGCCTCCGCCCCCACATACCACCTACGACCTGCTACATACGGGTAGGTGGGGGAAAAGCCTCCGCCCTCACATACCACCTACGACCTACCACCTACCGCTTTTAGGTGATCTCCCTGGTGGGCTGTGGCAGGACTGGCGCGCCCAACGCCCATAGCGCTCAGAATGGTGGACAGCACAACTTCCTCCCCCAACTTGGAGGTGATCATCAGGTCATACAGGTGACGGTTGGACCAGTCCTGGTTGAAATAGCGGCGGATGAGCGCCGCGCGTTCCTGGTCCCGCGCATCCATGGCCAGATCAGCTTCCGCGCGGCTTGCATGCCGGCTTCGAACACGCCGCAAGCGTTCGGCGCGGGGAGCGTATATGAAGACATGAAAGGCATCGACCCGCTTCTGGAGGATGCATTGGCTGGCACGCCCAACAATCACGCAGTTTCCGATGTCCGCTGCATCCTCAATCATGTGCTGCGACAGCGAGGCCATGGTGTCGGCATCGAACAGTTCGGGGATGGGGCCGGCCATGGTGCCCCGCATTGATCCTCCTTGCCAAAGCGCCCGGACGAGGCGATTGACCCAGGGATCGGGGCGTTCATCGTATTGTTCTGCCACTTTGGGTTCCACCCTGGCGACCTGCGCGATCTTCTCAACCAGACATCGGTCAAGCAGCTTCCAATCCAGCCGGTCCGCCAGCAGTTGCGCAATGCGGGCGCCACCGCTGCCGTATTCCCTCGCCACAGTGACTACGCGGAACATGGTTCACCTCATTTCGTGATGATCGTCGCGTCCACATTCATGCCGGGGCGGAGAACGGCCTTGTCCAGGGGAACGGGATCGACAAGAATCTTCACCGGAATCCTCTGCACCACCTTGACGAAATTGCCCGTGGCGTTTTCCGGCGGCAAAAGGCTGAGCCGTGCGCCCGTGGCTCCTGCAATCGAATCCACGTGGCCAGTGAAGGTCTCGCCGTACATATCCACGTGGATTTCCGCCTTCTGTCCCGGCCGGACTTTGGCCAACTGAGTCTCCTTGAAGTTGGCGGTTACCCAAATGTCCTGAAGGGGAATCAGGACCAGCAGGCTTTGGCCAGGCTGAACGATCTGGCCGACTTCCACCGACTTTTTGGTCACCACGCTATCCACAGGCGCAACAACGGTTGTGTAGCTCAATTCCAGCTCGGCGGCCTCGAGGTTGGCTTTGGCCTGCCCGACCGCGGCGGCAGCGGCATCGGCATCGGCCTGCTTGATGGGGACCTGTTTGTGGTTGGCCCGCGCCTGGTCGACCCCGGCGTGTGCCTGGTCTACTTTAGCCTTGGCTGCCAACATCGCTGCCTTGGAGATTTCAGCCCCTCTTTCTGCGGCAGTCAGTTGTTCCTTTGCTGCTCTCAGCTCGCTTTCAGCCACACGCGCGCCCGCCAGGTAGGCATCGAACTGTTGCTGAGAGATTTCCGCCTTTTGCACCAGGGGCTTCATTCGCGCAAGGTCAGCCTGGGCGCGGTCGTTGTCGGCTTGCCGCGCGTCCACGTTGGCACGCGCGAAAGCCAGCTCTGCGGTGGAATCCTTTTCGTAAGTTGCCTTGGCTCTATCATATTCCGCCTCCGCATTGGCTAACTGCGCGTCGGCTGAGGAGGTATAGCTTTGCGTCGTTTCCTGCGTCAGCGGCACGCCCACCTGAGCTGCCTGAGCCTGGCTTTCTGCGAGCACCAGCGCGGCTTTGGCTTGGTCCACTCTCGCCTGGTAATCGCGCGGATCGATGCGGACCAGAACCTGGCCGGCTTTGACCGGCTGGTTGTCATCCACGCGCACTTCGGCGATGTCACCGTAGATCTTGGAAGACATCGGAACGAGGTGCCCGTCCACCTCGGCGTCGTCGGTGCTCACCCGGTAGTAGTAGTACCGGATCAGAGCGATGCACAGAATGCCCACCACGGCCAGCGCCCACACCAAGGCCCGTCGAAACTTCGGGTCTGCCCACCGGCTCGCCATCCCCTGCTTTTCCGGCTCCTGCTGGGGCGGGACAGACGGCTCCCGGTTCGTATCTTTTTCGAGTTCAGCGACGTTCGATTCCATGGTCTTTCCACCTCACTTTGCGTAAAGGCCTTCGGTCTGGCCGATGGCATGTGCCAGATCGGCGCGTGACTGGTTATAGCCGTACAGGGCTGCGATCTGATTGTCGTTGGCGCGCGCCAGAGCGTCCTGCGCGGTGATCACTTCGATGTTGTTGGCAACCCCGGCCTGGAAGCGGTCACGGGCCTGGGCCACTTCTTCCTGAGCCAGCTTGACGCCCAGGTTGGCAACATCGACTTCGTGGCGCGCGGACTGGAGTTGCGCGACGGAGCTCTTCACTTCCAGGGCGATTTGGTCGCCTAAATCCGCTCTCTCCTGTGCGACTTTCTTCAGTTCTAGGTCCGACCGTGCAATCTGGGCGTGGATCCGGCCGCTGGTGAAGAGCGGTACGTCCAGAGAAACTTGGAATATATAGGAGGGAATAACGCTCGGCAACGAAAGGCCCTGGTAAGCCCAGTTTCCGCTGAGGTTGATACTGGGGAGCCGGGATTCGCTGGCCGTCTTTTTTCCCAGTACCGCAATCCTCTCGCGTGCCTCCAGCGCTTTCATCTCCGGCCGAGTTACGAAGGCTTGTTCCAAGCTCTGGCTGGCCTCGAATTCCGGGGTCTGGAAAAAGCTGGGTTTGTCAGCCAACTCCACCTTCTGGTGTGGGTCGAGGTTGAGGAGTCGTACCAGCCCGTAAAGGGCCACCTCCTCCTGCGTTTGCGCCTCGATGAGGCGCTGCTTTTCGTTTTGCAGTTCCACGTTGGCCCGCAGCGTGTCCAATCCCGTGCCCACCCCGTTCTTTTGCAGGTCAAACGCCTGATCGTAAAGGGCCTGCGCTAAATCGACCCGTGACTGCGCCGCCACCACCGCTGCACCGGCACGCAAGCCTCCCAGATATTGTGAAACCACCAGCAACACGGTCTGTTCCCGGACGGTCGTTTCCTGGGCCTCACTTGCCCGGATTCCCTGGTGCGCAGACTGCCAACGCCGCCAGAGGGTGAGATCGAATACCGGCATGGAAAAGTTCGGGCCCGCCTGAAAAAACTGAAAGGGCCCGCCATGTTGGGGGATCCCGGGAAACTTGCTGCCAAACAGCGCATAGATGTTATAGCGCTCAGCTCGGTCCACGGTCTCAAAATCAGCCTGCGGAAGGAGGCCGGCGCGCGCAATGTTCCGATCCTGTACGCTCTGTGCCAGATTCAGGTTGGCGACTTGCACCTGAGGGTTCTGCTTCAACGCAAGCTGAACTGCCTCTTTCAGCGTCAGCTTCAGGGGATTACTGTCTTGCCCTCGCGCGCTCCCAAAGCAGAGGAACATGGGGAGGACAAGGAGGACGAGCGTCCCAAGGATGGTGTGTTTGGAGCCACGCGATCCATTCGCGTCTCTTCCCTGTTCCCTGCCACAGCCCGCGATTTCTTCGATGATAGATTTGGTCATAAGTCCGGCTCCGATCAACTTTGCTCCCTGGCCGTGAATCTTTGCGAGTAGACACTTACCTTTGGAATCGATGAACGTCACGCCCTCGAGTTCCACAACAAGGTTCTTCCACTTCTCAACAGCCAAGCACCAGCAACGCTCGAACTCATCCACCCACGGGCCTGCGAGCTTGCCTTCGAGCTTTAGAGTGACTCTGCCGTGTTCTTCTTCGATTTTAGTGGTAACTCGGAGCATGATTGCGATTCACCTCGTCCACCGAGGGTACGGGCAAGGGTAGGACCAAAGTCCCTCTTACCCTCACAGTTGTTAACCATATATCGGAAAAGGACTTAATCGAAGTGTGGCGGCTTGGCGGGTTTCGTGCTGAAATCGGGTAAGCCGACATTTCGGCATCTGCTGATATTTCGGCACAGAGAGCGGTCGCCACTTTGAGCCCAAGTTGACGTGGTCGCCTTTCCCTGGCGGGTGGAGTTGCCGTCGAAACCATGCTGCGGGGCTGCAACCCACGGTCTCTTTGCAATGCTTAGTGGCAAGCGGTTGTAGCAGGGACCCGCTGGTCGGTCCTGCGGGTCTTTAACCCGAACGCTGCACAGCTAGACAATTGCACCTTTGCGCATCCTTCCCGTGCCCGCCGCGGCGGGCTCGAAAGTCCAAACTCCAGCCTCCGCCCTTTAGGGCGGCACTTGCCCGGCTAACCTGTCCTTATGTTCTTGATCCGGAAGCCCAACGCTACGTGCGTTGCCACCCGAGACGGGGGGATCACATGTGATTGCAGATTTTATTAACTTCTCAATTTAAGCTATAGGTGGAGGAGAGCAGATGGATTCACGGAAGGGTAGTAACATTAATTGTGGACTGCGCTTTGAAGGCCGGCCCCGAGGTAGAAAGAAACGGTGGGGCAGGAGCGTCCTTCCGTATCAAGAGCCGGAGGAGAGCAGATGATTTCCGAGAGGGTTATGGTGGTCGAGGGCGACATCACAAAACAGAAAGTGGATGCGATTGTGAATGCGGCTAATTCAACCCTGCTGGGAGGCGGCGGAGTGGATGGTGCAATCCACCGGGCTGCCGGGCCTCGCCTGGTTGAGGAATGCAGGACGCTGGGAGGCTGCCCCACCGGCGAGGCAAAGATAACGAAAGGCTACAACTTGCCGGCAAAGTGGGTGATTCACACCGTGGGGCCGGTTTGGCACGGTGGCGCCCGGCGTGAAGATGAGTTGCTGGCGAGTTGTTACCGGACCTCGTTGGAATTGGCGGTTGAAATGGGCATACGCACCATTGCCTTCCCTGCGATCAGCACGGGCGTGTACGGCTTTCCGCTCGAACGCGCAACGGCGATCGCTGTGAGCGAGGTGAGAAGCTTTCTGGAAAAGAATCCCTCCCTCGAGAAGGTGGTTTTTGTGTGCTACGGCAAATACACCTATGAATGCTATTTGAACGCTGTAAAAGACGTTTAACCAAAAATTGTATTCCCACCGAGGACAACGCCTAAACTGCTGCCGGAGAACTGCAGAAGAGGGCTTGCAATTGCGTTGAATCAGAGGCCCCACATTGCTATACTGCCACGCAGATTTTTGAAACCGGAGGTGTCCGATGGGCAAGGTTTACCGTACTGTGCTCGGAGTGAGCTGGGGACTTGGCGTGATTTGCATGGTGGCCAGTCTCGTGTTGAAGCTGCTGCCGAGTCTGGAGATCAAGCTGGATGTTACACCCCGCGGCGGCATAGTGATGGCGGCGGTTCTCTTCTTGTGCGCTTTAGCAACCGGCGAGGCGGGAAGAACGCCACCCTCTTCCTGAACAGATCGCGGGCCACGGAACAAGGCAGGTGCAGGTCCGCCTCATGCATCTAATCGAAGAAGGCCAGAAGCTCTCTTCTGCGACAGACCATAGCTCCGTTCGGCCTTGGGGGAAGGCGTCCCGCGTATCAGTATCCCTTTGCGCAGCACAGCCTTGGAATAGGCAGAATCGGCGTGGGATCCCGAGCTGATCAATTCCGGCGAAGTCACGGGAGCCCTTCATCCAACGAAGTAGGTGTAGCGATGTGCCGCTTCCCCAGACCGTTTTGTAGTACATTCTGTGAGTGGGCCGCCACAGGGGGAGGGAAGCATTTCCGGAATAGCCACCGAGTATCCTAAGGTGGGATCGGGAGCATAGCAGGCGGCGGCCCAGTCGGGCGGAAGGCGTGCGGGTCAATATCCAGGAGTAGGGTGATGAGTTCAAGGGCTTGCTGTTTCATTGACTTTCTCTTACCCCTAAGGTAATTTCATGGACGGGATAAGTAGCTCCACGCGCAGCTTATGACTTCTGAACCCAGTGTGGTGGAAGTGACCCTCGAGAGTGATCTCAAGAACGTTGAGGTGGCTGAAGAGATCGCGCGAAGAGTCGCCGCAACCGCAGGATTTGGCGAGGAGTCCGAGCACCAAATTGAAATGGCCTTGCACGAATCGATGATCAATGCCATCTGGCATGGAAATAAGAACGACGCGAGTAAGAGCGTATGGCTGCGGTTTGAGATTTATAAAGACCGGCTTGAGATTCGCGTTCGCGACCAGGGTAACGGTTTCAATATCGCCGAAGTTCCCGATCCTTGCTCGACCGAAAATCTTTTGAAGGTTTCCGGCCGCGGGATATTCTTGATCCGTACTTTTATGGACGAATTCCACGTGAAGCACCTTCCAGGCTCGGGAACCGAGGTTACTTTGGTAAAGCGAATTCATCCGGCGCACCAACCTACACAAGGAGGAACCGACCGTGAGCATGAAAGCCACAATTCGACAAGTTGATTCGGTGATAGTCGTGGACCTTAGCGGCAGAATCACCCTGGGAGAAGGCTGCACGCAATTGCGCGAGCTTGTCCGAGACCAGTTAAGCAAGGGAAATAAGAAGGTTTTGATTAACCTTGCGGATGTCTCCTACATCGACAGTTCCGGCATCGGTGAACTGGTAAGCGCCTACACGGCGGTTACAAACCAGGGCGGGCAGTTGAAGCTTCTGAAGCTCACCAAAAAGGTTCACGACCTTCTGCAGATTACCAAGCTTTACACCGTTTTCGACATCCACGATGACGAAGCCAAGGCCATCGGCAGTTTCGAAAAATCATAGGGGTCAATGAGACGGGGCGGGAAATTTCCAGCTTCACTTGGCCGCCCTTCGTGTCGTTCCGCCCGGCACAGGTGTTCGCCGTCTCCGGCCCTGTGCCTTTAACGTTACGCTCGAAACTCCGGCCTCACGATGCCCTAGGAGATGGGTTCCCGCCCGGTCACACGGGCAGGGAACTTCCCCCCAACCGACAGACCCGCGTGAGCTGAGAGGTGGCGCAAACCCCAGGGCGGGTCATGGCGCGAGAGTCTTTCCTGCCTGCAACAATTCTGTAACAACTGAATAACGCAGCCCTCAAGTTGTGTGAATTTGAAATAATTCCGAGCCTGCCGGATAGAATCCGCAACCTGCTGGAGAAAACCTGGCGAAGCCAGCAGGGGGGATGGTGAGGTATCCGAGAAATCGCATGGGAAACGGGTCAAGGTGCCGGTTGACTCCATTCCGAAGGCGCACACTCGGCTGCCAGACGGCGCGTTGGCGTCTGGAGTGCAAAACTGCGGGTGCGAACGAGCCCGTGGGGTGTATACTGCTGTGGCTCAGGATGCCAAAATGGAAATCCTGGCCTAGAATGGTAAAATCGTAGCCAATAGTCACGAATGTTAGGTTAGTTCGCGCCACGGCTTGACAAGGGGCCGGGGACACCACGAGGCCGGAACTGGAGAGGTGGCCTCAGGATCGGTCTCCCAAATTGAACGAATGAGGAGGATCAAATGAGACGCCAATGTTTAAGTGTAGTGGCGATAGCAGTTCTGACAGTATTGGGAACACTGATGACGGGCGGCGCCGGACATCCTCAGGCACGGCTAATCGCCCATCTCCACCAACTCTATTATAGCAATGCGAAGTGGCTCGACGAGGACCTGGCGGGCTTCACGAACGGAGCGTTAGCCCCGGGAAGAAGCGCGCTAAGCAGCTTCGCCATGGCCAACGGGACACAACGTGTCTATTTCGTGACCGACAACCAACATGTCCACCAA
>DLMI01000223.1:4812-5103 GCA_002478145.1 Acidobacteria bacterium UBA7540 | reverse complement strand
TACCGGGCATGCCTCAAGCAACGATCCGATTTGAAGACGGGCAACACCCCTCAGATAGACTTCAGACCATATCTGTAACGGGAGGTTTGCTGCGAGTTCTCAAGCCGCTCAGTCCCGGAGCGGTAGTAGAAGTGATGTTCTCGACCCACGCCGGACCAGTACTCGGCATGGCTGAACTACTCAGTCCATGTTCAGCCGCACGGATAGGATTGCAGCCGTTCCGGTTCATCGCCTTGGACGACGCCGATTTGCGGACACTACGCATTGCAATTGCATCATCCCAGAGGTGCA
>DLMI01000223.1:3280-4733 GCA_002478145.1 Acidobacteria bacterium UBA7540 | reverse complement strand
GGATTTCGCACAGATTTGGCCGAAGGGTCAAAGAGGGTGTGATCCTGTGGGAATGAACCAAATCTCACCACCCCGACGCCATCCTGAGTTGTTCCAGCCGTCCGATACGCAAGCTCGGGTATGGCAGCGCGCGTAAAGGTCAGCAGTTTGATGCGAGCCAGATTGCCTTCGAGGAGATGATCGACGAGCGTCACGAGTGTCGCGCTTTCCCGGTTTCCGGTCTCCTGCTAGGATGAGCGCGTTATGGTGATGGTCGTGCCCGAGAATCGCGGCCCGCTCCCCCGTGGGCTTGAATGTCAACACCCGACCGAAGTTGTTGGTGTGATCGCAATTTTCGCCGACAACCGCATAGTTTCCGAATAGCTGACGACGCGGGAGTTATCGCGAGGCGGCCCGCTTGACGCGCCGAGTGAGGCAGCCGCCTCTGTTATCGGGGCAAGTTCTCTGCGTCGGTACGCTCTCATTTCGTTGACGAGAGGACGCCTCCCCCTTAAGATGGAGCGACCCGAAAGCCGAGTATCTACTTATTAATGATCTGAATGATCGGCCAGACCATTTCGCATTACCGAATCGTCGAGAAACTCGGCGGCGGCGGCATGGGCGTCGTCTACAAGGCGGAGGACACCCGGCTGCACCGTTTCGTAGCCCTCAAGTTCCTGCCTGATGACGTGGCCAGAGATCCCCAAGCCCTTAGCCGCTTCCAGCGTGAAGCGCAGGCGGCTTCCGCGCTGAACCACCCGAATATCTGCACCATCTACGACATCGGCCAGGAAAATGGCCTAGCTTTCATCGCCATGGAATATCTGGACGGCACGACCCTGAAGCACATGGTCGAGGGCCGTCCGCTCAAGACTGCACAGCTGCTCGAACTGGGCATCCAGATCTCGGACGCTCTCGATGCGGCGCACTCAGGCGGAATTGTGCACCGCGACATCAAGCCTGCGAATATCTTTGTCACCCAAAGAGGTCAGGCTAAGATCCTTGATTTTGGCTTGGCGAAACTCACCCCGCAAGGGAGCCACGCCGTGGACGGATCGGCCGCTACTGTGGGGACGCCAACTGCCGTCAGTCCCGATCAACTCACCACTCCGGGAACGGCAATGGGCACCATCGGTTATATGTCCCCCGAGCAGGCACGCGGCGAGGCACTGGACCAGCGCACTGATCTTTTTTCTTTCGGTGTGGTGCTTTACGAAATGGCCACCGGCAAGCAGCCGTTCTCGGGAGCGACCTCGGCCATTATCTTTGAAGCAATTCTGAACAAGATACCTCCTCCGCCCATCCAGCTGAATCCGGGACTGCCGCCGCAAATCGAAATTATCCTGAACAAGGCGCTCGAAAAAGACCGTGAGTTGCGCTGCCAGAGCGCGGCCGAGATTCGCGCCGACCTGAAGCGGCTGAAACGTGACACCGATTCTTCCCGTGTTGGGGCCAGCGGCGCTGCTGCGGTAGT
>DLMI01000223.1:2451-3119 GCA_002478145.1 Acidobacteria bacterium UBA7540 | reverse complement strand
GTGCTGGGCAAACACCTGTGGGGATCGTCCGCAGCCAGCGCGCCCCTCTATCACGAGATTACTTTCCGCCGCGGCGAAATTCGCTCCGCCCGCTTTGCACCGGACGGGCAGACCATCTTATACAGCGCCGCGTGGCAAGGGAATCCAGTGGAGACTTTCTCTGCCCGTCAGGGTATGGTCGAGTCGCGTTCTTTGGGACTGGGCCGCGCCGAGCTTCTAGCCATTTCATCGACGGGTGAGATGGCTCTTTCCTTGGGCAGCCATCCCGTCGGAACCTGGATAAACGTGGGCACACTGGCCAGAGCGCCTTTGGCGGGCGGTGCACCCCGGCCAGTTCTCGAAGATGTCGAATGGGCAGATTGGGCCTCCGACGGAAATAGCCTGGCCGTGGTCCGCAACGTGGGTGGCCGCGACCGGCTCGAGTTTCCCATCGGCAAGGTGCTCTACGAGACCAGCGGCGGCTGGATCAGCTATCCGCGAGTTTCTCCTAAGGGCGACTTGGTGGCCTTCATGGACCATCCCAATCAGGGAGACGATGGCGGCTCCATTGCCGTCGTCGATGTTTCCGGTCACAAGACTGAGTTAACCCGGGAGTGGTACGGCACACAAGGTCTTGCCTGGTCGCCTGACGGCCGAGAAGTCTGGTTCACCGCCAGCGAATTGGGACT
>DLMI01000223.1:0-2336 GCA_002478145.1 Acidobacteria bacterium UBA7540 | reverse complement strand
CCCGGTTCTCTGGTTATGTTCGATATTTGGCGCGACGGACGCGTCCTGCTGGCTCGCGCCGACCGCCGGCGCGAGGTCATGGCTCTGAGCGATGGCGCAACCAAAGAGCGAGACCTTTCCTGGCTTGACTATTCCTATCCGGCCGACCTTTCCGCCGACGGCAAGACTCTTCTTTTCGATGAGGAGGGAATTGGCGGCGGGGTGCAGTACGGAGACGTACAGGATCTAACTTACGCTGTTTATATTCGGAGCACCGATGGCACACCGGCGATCCGACTCGGCGAAGGAGGCGCCGCCGCGCTCTCCCCCGACCAGAAATGGGTCATTATTGCGACGCCAAGCTCGCCGCAACAACTCCGGCTGTTGCCCACCGGGGCAGGTGAAACTCAGTCGCTTACGAACGATTCGATTAACCACCAGTGGGCACGATGGTTTCCGGACGGCAAGCGCTTTGTCTTCTCCGGGAACGAGTCGGGGAAAGGCGTGCGGCTCTATACTCAGGATGTTTCCGGAGGAAAACCGAAACCGATTTCCCCCGAAGGGGTTGACGCACAGGCGTTCGCGATCTCGCCGGATGGCCAGTCTGTCGTGGGCATTGGCCCCGACCAAAAGGGCTACTTCTACCCCGCGTCTGGAGGGGACCCTCGAATCGTTAACGGTATGGAACCCGGCGACATTCCCATCAATTGGAGTCAGGACGCCCGTTCCATTTATCTTTACCGGACCGGCGAGGTGCCCGCCAAGGTTTATCGCTTGGAATTGGCCACGGGAAAGAAAACCGTCTGGAAGCAAATTGCTCCGCTCGATCCCACCGGTGTCTCCACTATCGGACCTATCCTGATGACACCGGACGGGAAGACGTATGTATATGGTTTTCATCGCACGCTCGGAGACCTCTACTTGGTGGAAGGCCTAAAGTAGATTTTCATTCTTCTTACGTGGCGAGGGTGAAGATTTTGGCAGACGCTTTGTTTGGCGGCCCTACTCTTCGCGCTTCATGTTAATTGCGTTTCGTTGAGTTCTTCCCGAATGACGGCAAACCGGAAACTATTCCGGACCGGAAGTCGGCCCCGAGGACTCCAAGCCAGTTTGGGGCTATTTTCATTGCCGCGGGCGACACCCTCCCTCAATATCCGAGTCGTTTATTCACAATGTTCTTCAGCGGCTCGCCCTTCTCAAACCTGGCATACTGCGTCAGAAAGAAGCGCATCGCCTGATCCTGCCAGTCCGCCGTGTGGTCCGCGCAGTGCGGCGACAACAAAACATTCTCCAGCTTGTACAGCAGATTTCCCGGCGGGAGCGGTTCGTGCTCAAACACATCTAACCCCGCTCCTTTAATTCGCTTGGTCGTTAGCGCACGCAGCAGAGCCGCCTCGTCGATGACCGGCCCGCGTCCCACATTGATTACGACGGCTGTCGACTTCATGACCGCGAACTCCACGTCGCTGATCATGTGCCGCGTCTCCGTGGTCAATGGGGCCGTCGCCACAATGTAGTCGCAGCGGGCCATCATCTCCCGCCGCTCCTCCGGTTTGTAGAAGCGTTCCACCAGCGGATCGGCGGATCCAGGAATATGCCGCTTGGTTGCGAGCACGCGCATACCCATGGCGTGCACGCGGCTCGCGACCGCGCGGCCAATGTCGCCATAACCCAAAATCCCCACCGTCTGTCCACTGATCTCTTCCACGTCGAACGGTTCCCAGACAGCTGCTATCTGGTTGCGAATCATCCGACGTAAGTCTTTTGCAAAATATAAGATCGCTGCCAGCACAAACTCCCCAAGCGACGCGCTGAACACACCGCGGCCGTTGGTCAGCAGAACTTCGCTCTCCACCAGCTCCGGAAATAACAGGTTGTCCAGGCCGGCAGCCTTGGAGTGTATCCAGCGCACCTTCTTGCACATCCCAAACAATGCACGCAGCAATTCCCGCGTGCCCGACCATTGCAGAATTACAGCCGCGTCCTTTGCCGCCTGCGCACACGTGGCAACGTCGCCACATACTGTGTGCGGCAGCTCTTTCAGCATCGCGAACTGCGGATCGTCTCCCGACGCGAGCACCAGCACTGGATTCTCTTTCCCCATACTCAATATCCTGTCACGCTCTTGTCCCGGACGGTGGCTGGCAGCTCGAAGACGCAGCCTGCAATTACCATGAAGAAAGTGAACTGGCGCATCAGAACCTCCTTCGAGGTTTCCGAGCAAGTGCAGCATCTGCTAGGGCCCGGTAGCGTCGTTCCAGAATACAAGACTTGACGAAGGCGTAGCTTGCTGTGGCGTTACTTCATTGGAGAGCGTGACCGTCGCAAAATCATCCAGCTTCGTGGTAGAACATGAC
>DLMI01000044.1 GCA_002478145.1 Acidobacteria bacterium UBA7540 | reverse complement strand
TACCTTCCGTTGATGACGATGCCATTGCCCATAAATTTGTGAGCCTCGTCGGCGGTGAGTTCGTAAACACGCTTCCAGAACGGGCGCAGGACAGCGAGCGATTGGGCTGCGTAGGCGCCGGGATAGATGAGAACAGCGTCGTTGTTTAAAGGACAGAAACAGGTGTCAAGGTGATAGCAGTAGGGGTCCACGAGATGGAGAGGAACGACCGGGATCTCCAACTTTGACATGGCGTTGCGAAACTTCTCGACGCCGGTCCGAGCCGAACGAAAACCATAGCCGGCATAGATGCGGGACCAATCCGGGTGCCAGAGGAGGTCGCCATGACCTTCCAGGTGGTCGTCACCGAGATTGACTTCGATGATTTTGAATCCGCGCTGGCGGTACCAGTCCACATAGTGTGGAACCTCGCGCTGGCGTGAAGAATACACCATCCTGCTAGGCACGATGAACCTGCCGATACCCTTGTGAAAACCTAGAAAGACCTGGTTGGCAGCGAAGACCATGTCCTCACGTCCCGGGGCCGGATCGATGGTTTCGACCTGACATCCGGCCTCTTCCAAGGCGGAACGAAGAGCGTCCCATTGCTGCTGAGCCTTCGCACGATCAATCGAAGACTTTCGGGCCATGAAGGCATTCTTCACGTCAACAACGTCGAAATAGGCAGGAGGACATAGAAGAACTTGCTTTGGCATTCGTAGAAATGGTAGCGACGAAGGCGTGAGGACGCAAGGCACGGGAGAGACGACACTTTGTCAGGGTGCCGATGCGTCGGCACCAGAGCGGTCCGAGTCAAGCACGGAAAATTGGAGAGAACGGAATAAGAATCTTTAAGAATGATTGGCATGTCGGATGCAGTGGTTATGGAAATCTAGACGGGGAGAGATTAGGGCAACTATGCTCAGCCACTACGCAAACTCACAGTGCTCAAAACCATTCCTGCGCCTTCGTGAGGGCAGGCTATTTTTGGTGGAGACACCTGGTATGACGAGACAAGGACGGCTCACCATCCCTAACATTCCCTTGTTGCGGAAACCTCCGCAGCGGGTGGAGCACTTCTGGCTGTGTGACCGGTGTGCGTCGGTGTGGACATTGATTCAGAATGGGACCTTGGGGATCGCATTGGTCCCGCTCGCCCAGACAGCGGTGACGGGAGGGGAGAGTCAGCAGAAAGCTTATAGGGAGGTCACTTAGCGCCGAGCGATGGGACGCTGGCTGATCCGTTGGCAGGGCCAGAGCCGTTGGGATACGAGAGCGATCACTTTCTCCCGATGGCGAGAATGTGGGAGCTTGCGCCAAGCAGGGCGGGCTCGTGTTCCACTTTGCGCAGCGCGGCGAGCAGTCGCTCCCGCTGCTGTGGGACGTTCCATAGGTGAGCGAAATCCCGAGCCAGCCAGCCGGATCCCTCGACGGCGACAAGTTCGACCAGATCAAAGCCCGCGTCGGTGAGTTCGCCGGCAAGTTCGTCCGGGAGGTGAAAAAAGGCGTCGGTAAAGTAGTTGAGATTGCCGGTAGGATTGCGATGCTGGCCTTCGGCCAGATCACGTTCCAGGATGGGGGCAAATTCCGGCTGGTCGAAGAATCCGTTAGATAGAGAATCCAGCAGCGATGCAAAGCGGCTGATACCGGCTCCCCATACCAAACCTCCGTCGCGAAGGACGCGATGGGCTTCGCGCAACGCAGTGAGGCGGTCGTCCCGTTTTGTCAGGTGATAAAGAGGACCCAACAGCAAAACTGCGTCAGCGCTCTGGCTGGAGTGCGGCAGCTCACGGGCATCTCCCAGCGTAGCGGAAGTTAGCGGATGGTTGGGTTGTTGGGTCGATGAGGCGCGCGCCTGTTCGACGTGATTGGGCACGGGATCGATCAGATGAACCTCATGGCCGAGTGAGGCCAGCCAGCAAGCGTAGGCACCAGCGCCGCCGCCTACATCAAGGATCGTAGTCGGCGCAGGAGGAAGGTGACGAAGAATCAACTCCTGTGTGCGGGCATATTCGAGTTGAAACCATCCGGTGCCAAGACGCGAGGCCTCATCAGCCGCGGTATAGTACCGCATCATTTCGTGGACGGAAGTGTCGGCCATCGCTGAGGGCTCCTCTAGGTGCCACCGGCGCGGCGGTGGGGAGCACGGTAGCCCATACCCATGGAGATGTGGCGGGCGGCATCCTTGAGCCCTTCCACGATGCGCGGCATGGTCTGTGGGCTGACTTGTTGAGTCGTGCCACTCAGGCCCAGGCCGGCTTCGATCAACCCGCGGTCATTAAAGACGGGAGCTCCGACACAACGAGCTCCGAGGTTATTCTCTTCGTCGTCGACGGAATAGCCTTGGCTGCGGACTTTTTCCAATTCTTTGAGCAGACGCGGCAGGGTTGTAATCGTTTTGGGCGTTCGCTTTTCCATGCCACTCTTACGCAGAATCTGCTCCAGGCGGTCTTGTGTGATATGCGCCACCAGCGCCTTACCCACGCTTGTGGCATGCACTCGCATGCGGCGACCAACCCAGGTGTCCATTCTGATAAAACCCTCAGGCTCAACCTTTTCAATGTAGACGGCGTCGGGGCCATCCAGAATTGCGAGGTGGCAGGTGAGGCCAGTCTGGTGAGTGAGATGGCGCATGATGGGCAGGGCCACACCGCGCACATCGAGTCCGCTGAGAGCGCCACGGCTAAGGCTCAGGATCTTTAATCCAACTCGGTACTTACCCGACTCCTCATCGCGAGTCAAATAACTCTGGGTCTCCAGGGTACGCAGGATGTAGCTGGCGGAACTCTTTGGAATCTGGAGTTTACGGCTAATTTCGGCGTTGCTCAAACCCTCGGACTCCTGGGCTACCGCTTCCAGCATGGCCAGAGCACGTTCGACGGCGGCGGACGGGGACTCGGGCGAAAGAGACATCTCAGCTTTATGGTAACAAACTGTAGTCGGACAACAAAATGAATATATGTTCATCATATTGAACATTCGCATTGACCGGATGAGGAAGATACC
>DLMI01000203.1:48833-67357 GCA_002478145.1 Acidobacteria bacterium UBA7540 | reverse complement strand
CCGAATGACGTTTTGCTATCGCCGGCCATTCAGAACCTCAAGAAAAGTTTGATGGAGTACGTCGATCAAAGATTGCCCAGGACACCTCCGAACAATCCACCCGCTCCGCAGTCTACGACGCCGACCAGCGGCCAGCCAAGCCCGGCCCCGAACCAGCCCTGACATCAAGAGGGCTCGCCCACGGGAAGGGGCGGTTGTGCTTTCCTGCTAATGTTCTCAGCACTGCATGTTAAGATTTTAATCAGTGTTTTATTCTATTGAAAAGAAAACGAGTTACCAACAATTCGTCGCCCCTGCACGCTTCGCGTGTTGCAATTTTCAGTAGGCAAATCGAGGTTCGGGCCTATTGTCCATCTCGCCACTTCCTCATGGTGTCCGCTATCTGCTTGAAAACACGTTGAATACGTTAACCCTTGCAGTTCTATTTTGAACGAGTTTATGGTCCCCTAGCTGCAACTGTATGGGTGGAAATCTAAGCCTTCGCACCCCACGCAGAAGAGTGCGGAAAGATGAGGTATCACATGGTTGTAGCACTTGTCCTCGGCACGTTCGTTTGCTTCGTCATCGTTGATTATTTCTTGCAGACTCGGCGGCCGCAAACTGCGAAAGCGGTGGTGGCGCCAGCGGAGCCTGAGGGAGTGTCGTTTCCCATGAACATTGTGGGCGGCTTCAAGCTGCCCGCCGGCCTCTCGTATCACTCTGGCCATGCATGGGCTGCAAAGGAGTCCCGAAACGTCGTGCGCATCGGGCTGGATGACTTTGCGGTTCGCTTGTTGGGCAAGGTTGACCAACTCGATCTGCCGGCTCGGGGTCGGTGGCTGCGCCAAGGCGAGAAGGGTTGGACGCTGGCGCGCGGCGGTCACCGCTTCGAAATGTTGTCGCCCATCGAGGGCGAGGTCGTCGATGTAAACCCGGAGGTCTTGAAAGATCCCTCGGTCATTCACAAGGATCCTTACGGCCTCGGTTGGCTTGTTGCGGTCAACTCTCCTGCCGCTGATTCGAACCTGAAGAACCTCCTGCGGGGCAGGCTAGCCCAGCGCTGGATGGAAGAATCCGTCGCGACGCTCCATACCCACTTCAGCCCCTCGACGGGAGTTCATTTGCAGGACGGTGGCCACGCTGTTTCGGACGTCCTGAGCGCGCTCCCCGAGGACCGCTGGGAAGGGGTAGTCCGCGAACTGTTTCTGGCCTAGGCCGAGCGCCTTGGTGTGTCAACACCGGCGCGGGGAGGGCCGGGACACGCGGGTCTTTATTCCGAGGAGGACAAGTCATGGTCGCGCTCTTTGTAGCCTCGATGTTTATAGGTTTTGTGCTGGTGGATCTCGTTGTGCAAGCTCTACAGGCCCGGCAGGCAGCGGTCTCTACCGTTGCGGACCTTCCTTGGAATGTTCCCAAGGGCTTCTACCTGTCTGAAGGACACACTTGGTTTCACCCCGATTCCTCAGTGGGTTTGAGGGTGGGTGCGGATGCGCTGGTGGCGCGTGCCCTGGGTGCTGTGGAAAAGGTTGTGTTGCCGAAATTGGGCGAGCAGGTGAAGGCAGGTCAACCTCTATTTCAACTGCAATACCATGGCTGCGACCTGAAGATCCCAAGCTCGATCACCGGCCATGTGGCTGCGCTTAATCCAGGTCTCGGGAAGCGTCCGGAACTTGTTGCCCAAGACCCTTATGGTTCCGGTTGGGTTTGCGCTATCACCCCCACTCAATCGGATGGCGGTTCTGGCGCCATGCGCTCGGGTGAGAAGGCGGCCGCCTGGCTCGAGCAGGAGTTCCATCGTTTGCGAGAATTTCTCTCCCTGCAATTCTCTCCTGACCCAGCCCTGAGCGTGAGTTACCCGGACGGCGGTCTGCCTGCGGTGGGCTCCTTGACCCACCTCGGGAGCGGCGGTTGGCGCGCCTTCGAGGCGGAATTCTTGCGCCCCCAGCGAGCCCAGCGCACTCCGTGAAGGCCTAGCCAAACGGATTTGAAATTCTCCGCCCTCCTGAGGCAGTCGGGGGTCGAGAGTCGAAGGTCGAAAAGGGCGATACCGCAAAAATGTGTGCGATAACCTGCACAGAGTTTGGCGGTGAGAATCTGAGAATCTATAGTCGAGACAATCTTCAGGAAACCTCATCTTATTCAGGCAGGCTCAGAAACTCGGGACACTACTCGACATCATGTCGCACCCTGAGCCCCGCATCTCCTTAACCTATAATCCAGACAACAGGCCAAGTTGGGTGATTTCACCACAGTGGGAATAAGAGGCTAGGGAAGCCCAGGAAATAGAGACAAAACGTCTGGTTTTAGGCTCCGCCCTGCTGAATTTCTCGGCATCCCGCGTGCATAGAAATGCAGCGAGGCGTGCTGGTTGCGGCAGACTTCTTGTCGTTGCGCGCTCGTGCCCCGGATGTTGAAAAAATGAGCAAAGCGATTCTCATCGATACGACTCGCTGCATTGACTGCCAGCGTTGTGTGGCCGCGTGCAAGCTTGTGAATGGTTTGCTAAGAGCCAGCCGTAGCGACTTCATGACGACCGATTCATTGCGACCTCTCGGCCCTGACACCGACCTTGCGATGGACGAGACCGGTGATGAAGAGCTGTCCGCCAACGCACTTAACGTGGTGCAAACTCGCGGAGCCGTGTACGTCCGTCGCTTCTGTATGCACTGTCAGGATCCTACCTGTGTTTCCGTTTGCCCTGTCGGGGCATTCAGGAAAACCCCGGCGGGGCCTGTTGTGTACGCGGAAGAGCGTTGCATGGGTTGCCGGTACTGCATGATGGCTTGCCCATTTGGAGTCCCGCGCTACGAGTGGAACAAGGTCTGGGCGCCCAGAGTCAAGAAGTGCCACATGTGTGCTCCACGCCAGGCCAAAGGGCTCAAGCCCGCTTGCACGGAAGTGTGTCCGGTGCAGGCCGGGGTTTTTGGGGAACGGGAAGACCTGTTGCGGGAGGCCGAAAACCGGCTAAGACAGGAGCCTACAAAATACCTTCAAAATATCTACGGCAAGCAGGAAGTGGGCGGCACTTCCGTATTGTACCTCTCTGCTGTTCCCTTTGAAGCGCTTGGACTGCCCACCAACCTGCCGCACGATGCGCTGCCCATGTACACCTATCGCGTGCTCTCGGAAATACCCACCCTGGTCACGCTGGGCGGAGCCTTGTTAGGCGGAATCTGGTGGATCACCAAGCGGCGGGAGCAAGTGGCGGACGCGGGAAAGGAAGAGGGGAAGCGCAGATAGGAAGACGTCCGTGGTTCATTGTCCGTTGTGCGCGAGGCGGCGCTATTTGGGACCGGCAATGGACCACGGATTACAACCACGGAGATCATCCATGAGCTTTGAGAAATTACCCAAATTCACCTTCTGGCGAGCGGTGCTCTTGGTGATCCTTGCCGCAGGTTTCTATTCAACGCTGCTTCGTTTCACGAAAGGCTTGGGGGCTGCTACCCATCTGACCGACCGCTTCCCCTGGGGCTTGTGGATTAGCTTTGACGTGATCTGTGGAGTGGGGCTGGCGGCGGGTGGGTTCACCCTGGCGGCCATCGTTTATGTGTTCCATCTCCGGCGCTTCCATCCCATCCTGCGTCCCTCGATTCTGACGGCCTTCCTGGGCTACGCGCTGGTGGCGGTGGCGCTGCTCTATGACCTCGGCAAGCCCTATAACATCTGGCACCCACTGGTCATGTGGAACCCTCACTCCGTAATGTTCGAGGTGGCTTGGTGCGTGATGCTCTACCTGACGGTGCTGGCCCTGGAGTTCTCCCCTGCCGTCTTCGAGCGTTTTGGAATGCAGAAGCCACTCAAACTGCTCAAGGCCATCACCATGCCGCTGGTCATTGTGGGAGTGCTGCTCTCCACGCTGCACCAATCGTCCCTGGGAAGTCTGTTCCTGATCGTGCCTTCAAAGCTGCACCCCTACTGGTACTCACCGTTGCTGCCGCTGTTTTTCTTCATTTCGGCGGTGGCGACAGGGATGGCGATAGTGATTTTCGAATCGAACCTGAGCGCGCGGGCGTTTGGCCGGGAAATTGAGATGCCCCTCCTGGCAGCACTGGGGAGAGCGATGGCGGGGGTTCTGATAGTGTATGGAATCCTGCGCTTGCAGGACTTGTGGAAGAGAGGCGCGCTGGTCCACTTGCGCGAACCTTCTACGGAGACCTTTCTGTTCGTGCTTGAAATTGTGCTGGGACTCCTGATCCCCTTGTCCCTGTTGCTCATCCGCCGGGTGCGTGAGGACCGGGAGGGGCTCTTTGCGGCCGCCGTGCTGGTGATCACAGGTTTTCTGCTCAATCGCCTGAACGTCTCGATTACCGGTCTCGAGTACTCCGCCCACGCGCATTACTTTCCCAAATGGACGGAGGTTGCAGTAACGCTCTCAATGGTGGGCACCATGTTTCTCTGCTTCGCCCTGGCGGTGCGCTACCTCAATGTGTTTGAGGCCGAGCCGTCCGGGGAAATGCGCGGTGTTGAAGCCTGAGTGTCAACCAAAGATGCCCTATGCGTCGGTTCACTTACAGCCTGGCGACGAAATTGACGGCCTGCGTGGTCGGCAGCATGGCCCTCTTATTAGGGCTGTACGGGTATTGGAGCCTGCGGCTTTGGCGCCAATCTCAGCACGAGATGGTTTTTCAGAGCGCCGACCGAAACAGCGATATCATCTGGCGCAGCATCCGTTATTCGATGCTGCGCAACCAGCGCGAAGAAGTCTTCCACATCATCAACACCATCGGGCACGAAGCGGGCATCAGCCGCATTCGCATCTTCAATCAGGAAGGCCAAATCACTTTTTCCACTGAGCCGCAGGAGGTTGGGCAGTTCGTCGATAAGAAGGCGGAGGCCTGCTACGCCTGCCATGCTCAGGCGCAACCCCTCAAGCGCCTGAATCGCCCCGACCGCCTGCGCATTTACACGGCCGCGGACGGCACACGCATTCTGGGGCTGATCCGGCCCATCGAGAACGAGCCCGACTGCTCGAACGCCGCCTGCCACGCCCACGCCGTGGGCAACCAGGTACTCGGCGTATTGGACACCAACCTCTCCTTGGTCGCCGCGGATCAAGTCGTGGCCCGCAGCCAACGTCAGATTGTGGTCTTTACCATTGCTTCCATCATCATCCTCAGCTTGATTTCAGCGGGACTAATCCGGGTGACCGTGCACAAGCCCGTGCACCAACTCACCGAGGGCACCCGACATGTGGCTGAGGGCGAGTTGGACTATTCCTTGCCGGTGGGCAGTGGCGATGAGCTGGGCAGCTTGGCGGCTTCTTTCAATCGCATGACGGAGCAACTGAAGAGAGCGCAAGAGGAAAACCAGGAGTGGACCCGCACGCTGGAAGCGCGAGTCCATGACAAGACGGGAGAGCTCGAGCGTGCTTATCACCGCCTGGTGCAGTCCGAGAAGATGGCTTCGCTGGGAAAGCTCGCGGCGGTTGTCGCCCACGAGATCAATAACCCCCTGGCGGGCATTCTCACTTACAGCAAGCTGATTTCCCGTCTGGTGGACAAAGGTCTGGAGAACGAGGAGCGCCACAAGGAAGTGAAGAATGACCTGGCGGAGATTGAAGGGGAAAGCCGGCGTTGTGGAACCATCGTCAAGAACCTGCTGACGTTCGCCCGGCAGGCGCCGCTCAACCCGCAAAAGAACGATTTGGCCGGCGTCGTGGAACGCTGCCTGCTTTTGGTGGGGCACCAATGCGATCTACAACAGGTGGATGTGGAAAGTCATTTGGACCCCAAGATGCCTTCCATCTACTGTGACGCGGGCCAGATTCAGCAGGTTCTTCTGGCCTTGCTGATGAACGCCGTCGAGGCCATGCCGCACGGCGGGCGGTTGAGGGTGGAAACCGCTTACCATGCAGAGCATCGCGAGGCGCGCATCATGGTCAGCGATGACGGCATGGGAATTCCTGAAGACGTCCTGCCGCATATCTTTGAACCTTTCTTCACCACCAAGGCGGAGGGCAAAGGCGTTGGTTTAGGATTGGCCATCGCTCTCGGGATTGTCCAGCAACATGGAGGGAACATCGAGGTGTCTTCCCCACAGCAGAAGGGAACTGCTTTCACGGTAACTCTGCCGGAGGAGCCGAAACTGTAGCCGACGTCTGCCGGGGGAACAGTGACGAGTGATCCCGCAGAGCGGGAACGAGTGAGGAGCGGGAAGACAGAAGTCAGAAGTCAGAAGGTAGGCAATAAGCAGTCGGCAGTCGGAGGATTTTCCCCACCTGCCACCTACGACCTACCACCTACCACATCGGGAGTTGCGCATGGATTACAAAGCCAGCCTTTTGATCGTGGATGATGAAAACGTCGTCCGTGACTCGCTCGGCAAATGGTTCGAAGAAGAGGGCTACCTCGTTGAAACCGCCACCAGCGCCCGCGAGGCGCTGCTGAAGTTGCCCAGCCAGCGTTGGGATTTGGCCCTGGTGGATATCAAGATGCCCGGCATGGATGGTCTCGAGTTGCACCGCAAAATTCGCGAGGTCGATCCGGAGATTATTGTCATCATCATGACCGGCTACGCTTCGGTTGAGACTGCCGTCCAGGCGCTGAAAGACGGGGCGTACGACTACATCACCAAGCCTTTCGATCCCGATGATCTGGCTCATTTGGTTCGTAAGGCCCTCGAACACCGCAAAATCAAAGAGGAAAATGTGCGGCTGCGGGAAACCCTGGAGGAGGTTCAAGCGGTGGAATTGGTGGGGCAGAGCAAGCCGATGCAAAGGGTTATAGAACTCATCCGCACCGTTGCTCCCATGGATACCACCGTCCTGATCCGCGGGGAAAGCGGCACGGGCAAGGAATTGGTGGCGCGCGCCATTCACCACCTGAGCCCGCGCCGATTCATGCCCATGGTTACCATTCATTGTGGCGCCTTGACAGAGACCCTGCTCGAAAGCGAGCTTTTCGGGCACGAGAGGGGCGCCTTCACGGGCGCCCAGTATCGGAAGAAAGGCAAATTCGAAGTCGCCGAGGGTGGCACGGTCTTCCTGGATGAAATCTCTGATATCAGCCTGAAGACCCAGACGGATCTGCTGCGCGTTCTGCAAGAGAAGGAGATAACGCGCGTGGGTGGCAACCAGGCGCTCAAGGTTGACTTTCGTGCCGTCGCCGCAACCAACAAGGATTTGTCTGCCCTCGTGAAGGAAGGGACCTTCCGGCCCGACCTCTACTACCGCCTGAACGTTTTTGGGATTGAACTGCCTCCCTTGCGAGACCGCCGTGAAGACATCCCGCTTTTGGTGGACCATTTCATCAAGAAGTATGCGCGGGCCATGAACAAGCGGTTCGCTTCCATCAGCCGGGCGGCTCTGGACATCTTGATGAATTACAGTTGGCCCGGCAATGTGCGCGAGCTCGAGAATGCCATCGAGCGGGCTATGGTAATCGGTCGCGAGCCGGAAATTCAGGCTTCCGATTTCCCCTTGCAGATTGGCTCGACCCAGCGACCCGAGGTCGGCCTTTCGCTCGACGATGTGGAGCGCGGGCATATTCTTCGAGTTCTGGAGTCCTGCGATTGGAACCAGACTCGCGCGGCAAAAATCCTCGAGATTGACCGCGTCACCCTCTACAACAAGATCAAGAAATACGGCTTTCGGAAAGGTATGCCTGCCGCGTCATGAGAATCATCTCGCTGGTTCCCGTCGGGCGAGTCGAGCGGGGCCACCTCGAATCGCTTGCGGAAGGGCTGGCAGCGCGCTTGCGCGTAGCATGCTGGATTCGGCCGGATGGACTGGATGGCGAGTTTGCTTACAATCCTGTGCGCGGGCAATACCACTCCACGGAAATTCTTAAGAGGCTTTTGCAGGACCCGCCTGCGGATAGCTGGCGAATCCTGGGAGTGACCGACGCAGACCTTTACATCCCTATTCTGACCTTCGTTTTTGGCGAAGCCCAATTGGGCGACACCGGCGCCCTGGTTTCCTCCCACCGCCTGCGCCCGGAGTTCTATGGCATGCCCAAGGACCCTGGGCTACTCCAAGGGCGCCTTTTGAAGGAGGCCCTCCACGAATTGGGCCACACTTTTGGGCTTCGCCATTGCCCGGATTACCTTTGCGTGATGAGCGCCTCGCATGCCGTGGAGAGAATCGATTTGAAGCAGGCGGGTTTCTGCATAGCCTGCGCGGGCGCGGCAGGGCTTGAGTAGGGGTAGGGCTTGCCCTACCCTCGTCAATGACCGCACAACGGTCGGGGGACGGCGAGCCGTCCCCCCTGCAAGTCGTAGGGGTAGGGCTTGCCCTACCCTCGTCTACGACCGCACAACGGTCAGGGGACGGCAAGCCGTCCCCCCTGCAAGTCGTAGGGGTAGGGCTTGCCCTACCCCCGTCAATGACCGCACAACGGTCAGGGGACGGCAAGCCGTCCCCCTACAAAACGCTGCAGGGAGGAGTAGAATCATCTTTTGAGGTGTAACTGGAGGACTAAGCAATTGGCAGGCTTTAGCCAGTTTTTTACAAGCGAGCAGAGCCGCATCGAAGGCTTGGCGGCGATCTCGGAGCCCATGCAAGAGCCGGAGGAAGTCTTTCGGACTGCCGATAGGGGAAGGGGCCTCGTTGCCGAAGATGCAGCCTCTCTGTTTGCGGCAGCGCGCGATCGAAACCGTCGAATTGAAATCCAGGCAGCAGCGAACCGGGTGCGCGCGCGTTTTGCGGCGCCAAGCGTTGAATTCGTCATCCCCGTCTACTTGACAAGCTACTGCCGGAACGAATGCTTGTATTGCGGCTATCGACAAAGCAATTCCATCGCCGAGCGAGTACGGCTCAACCCTGAAGAGTTTGAAAAACAATTGGACCTGATTCTCTCCTGGGGTCACCGGCAGATCGAATTGGTGCTCTCCGATGACCCTGAATTCGGCCCGGAAACGGTGGCGCGCTACGTTGCCGCCACACGCCGGAAACTCGATGCCCTGGGTGGTGGAGTGGTGGCTCTGTGCTCTCCTGTTTACCAGCAAGAGGATTACGTCCGCTTGCGCGACGCCGGGTTGAATTGGGTGGTCGAGTGGCAGGAGACTTACCATCGCCCGCATTTCGACCGCTGGCACTTTGCAGGCTCGCCCAAGCGGAACTATGAGTCTCGCCTGGATCTCTGGGATCGCGTTATCGCCGCAGGCATTACCAAGATTGGGATGGGCGTGCTGTTGGGGCTTTACGATTTCCATTACGACGCCTTGGCGGCCATTGAGCACGGAAACTATTTGCGCCGGACTTATGGAATTGAGCCGCACGCGCTAGGAATCCCGCGATTGAAGCCGGCGCGCGGCGTCCTGGCCTCGCAGAAGCCAAATCGCTTCAGCGTCTCCGACGACGACTTCCGCCTGGTTGTTAGTGTTTATCACATGGCTTTTCCCACCTCCCGCCTGTTCTTCAATACCCGCGAGAGTTACGACTTGAATATCTCGATGGTGGCTGCCGGTGATCTCTTTACCGTGGATTGCGAAACGCTGCCGGGCGCCTACTTGCGCCGCCACCTGCCCGGCCAGTTTTCCACCCACGACTATCCGCCGCGCCGGGAAGTGGTTGCGACACTGGAGCAGCGTGGGCTTGCCTGCAAATATCTCGCCGAAGAAGTGCCGTGCGAGATAGCCCGTACGGCGCCGGCCACGGGAACGGCAATTGATGAGAAGCGCTGGATCGGCCAGCACGCTCAGGTGCGCGCCCGGCTGCAAGATTGGGAAATGGCGCTGGACCGGCTATCCATGAATGGCAGCCAACCCGTCGAGCGACAGGCGGCGGATGCCTCCTTGCACGAGATACTGAAGTACCTCGAAACGGTTCTGACCGCACATTGCCGGCAAGAGGAATCGGAGTTGTTCCCGGCCTTCCACCGCGACGCCGATATCACTTCAAAACTGGCGGCCTTTCGAGAAGACCACGAACGTTTTGGTGTGGACCTGGATAGATTCGAGAGGCAGATGGTCTCTTACGGTCTATCGAGAGACCCTACCGTGCTCTTGACCCTCGGCGCCCGCGTGATTCGTGAAATGCGCGCACACCTCGAGGCGGAAGAGCAGTTGTCGAGCCACCTGTTCCACGGCTCCCTTGCTTCTTCAGCGAAGGTTGCGGGGCAGACTACGAGTTGAGTCGTCCCCCACCAGCTTCCGATGAGTAGCACAGCGCGGCCTGAAGGCCGCAACCAAACGTGTAGGGGCCAGCGGCGCTGGCCCTGGGCCGAACGCCGTTCGGCCCTACGAAGTGCTTGAAAATCCTTGCTAGAAAAACAAGAATCTACGGTATTGCAATGCAGGACCCGCTGTTCGGTCCTGCGGCTCTTCGTGCTGGCTCCAAGGTCGCAAATTGTGACCTTGAAGCGTGGGCAGAATATCAAATATGCGCCTCATGTGTTCACGGAACACGGTGCGGTGATGCTTGCCAATGTGTTGAGGAATAGTGCCGGGCTAAACAGGCTGCGGAAATACCCGTTTGACCTGTCATTCCGAGGAGTCCCGATCTGATCGGGACGACGAGGAATCTTGCACTGCGTTGAAAATACTCAGAGCGAGATTCCTCGCTCCGCTCGGAATGACAGCTTGGAGGGGTTTTTCCGCAGCCTGTAAAGCCTGGCGCTACGTGTGTTGCTTAGTTCGTGCCGCGAGGGAGTCTTCGATGAGCGACCATTTCTGGCTTGGCATGGCGGTCATTTTCATCAGTGGAGCGTTGAATGGAAGCTTTCCGCTGCCCATGAAGTACACGCGTCAGTGGAAATGGGAAAACACTTGGCTGGTTTTTGCCGCCGCAGCGTTGCTGATTATACCGTGGCTACTGGCAGCGGGTTTCGTGCCCCACCTCGAGGATGTCTATCGAGGCGTTTCCAGCCGTGCACTCCTCGCCCCCCTGGTCTTCGGCTTTCTGTGGGGCATCGCTCAAGTGACCTTCGGCCTGGGTATTAGCGCCGTGGGCATGGCGCTGGCGTTCGCGGTGGTGGCCGGCCTGTCTTGTCTGTCGGGGTCCCTCGTACCCTTGTTGGTCCTTAACCCTGCGGACCTGCTCCGGCCGCGGGGCATCCTATTGCTCATCAGCATGCCCATCCTCTTTGCCGGCCTCACTCTCTATGGCATGGCAGGCCGCCGGAGAGAGAAGGAGCAGAGGCCTGCCAGCCCCTCCGCGAGCGCAGTCGCTTCGAGTTTTTTGACCGGGCTGGCCATTTGCATCTTCACCGGTATCTTTGGGTCAAACATTAATCTCGGCTTCGCTTTCAGCGGCCCAATCCTCGAAAAGGCCGTTGCCCTGGGAGCTTTCCCGGTCACCTCAACCTACGCCTCGTGGGCGCTGGTGCTGGGCGCCGGCTTCATTCCTAATCTGCTCTATTGCTTCCTGCTGCTTTTTCGTAACGGGACCTGGTCGCTTTTCCTGAAACCCGCCTGGGCAAGAGAAACCAGCCTGGCAATTGCCATGGGCTTGCTCTGGCTTTCGGGGATGGTAGGTTACGGCATCGGCGCGACGCTGGTAGGAAAGTATGGAACTTCCCTTGGCTATGCGCTGTTCGTTTCCGCAATGATTCTCTCTTCGAACTTCCTCGGCATCCTGACAGGAGAATGGCGAGCCACTTCCCCGGGAACCCGGAGGGTGCTGACGGCGGCGGTGGTGGTAATCCTGATTTCCGTGCTTGTCCTGAATCTTGGAGGACTCTTCTGAGGAGAGTGGTGCGTTGCCGGTGACCCTGCGTCAGCTCCGCAGGAGCGGCAGAGTTTAGCCCACGGTGCGAACCGCGGGTTCACGGCCACCCCTCACCCAGTGCCCCCCGCGCGGCGGGGAGAGGGGTGTCCGTCGACTGACGGACGCGCGTTCCCGCCCTGCGGGATGCTGGTGGTCAAATAATGCAGATAATTGAGGCCGTAATAGCGCTTTAGCTCGGACACCGGAGCATTATACCGCCCCTGGGTCGCATACATCCTGACAAAAACCGTCGGGAGGTATCCGCCACCCGCGACAGAATGTCTCTTGACAACTTCACTATTGTAGGCTAGCCTAAAGCTGTGAACCTGTCCATATGGCAACGCACGGGCGCTTGGCAAGAGTTGGAGCCGACGGCGCTGGCCCGTTCATCAGGGCATGCCGCCAGCCCGAAGGACACTCTGGAGGGCATGAGCTTGCCGCCGGCTTCCCCCGGTCTCGTTGCAGCCTTCACGCTAGGCCCCCCCGGAAACCAACTGTCCGCGCAAGAGGCCCTGGGAAAGGCTTCGGACTCCAGCAAGGCGCCCTTGGACGGAGGCAAAAACCAACCAGTGGAACTCACCACCACGGGCGGGTTTCCGTCCAACGAGACAATCGGGGGACCCTCTAGCCACGAGCCAATAACTTACTCTGTTGCTCACGGGCGGGGAGTGTTTCAAGCAGACAGTATTGAGAACACTCGGTCACCTCCGAAACAGCTAATCAGGGGACTCCGTCCCAAGGTTTCTAAAAGGCATCCGTTCGTGTGCGCTGGGGAGCTCGTGTCAGGTTAGGGGACCGCGATGAACCAGACCTCCCCAGAAGGTGGTGCTACGACAAAGGTAGTTCACTGGAGGTGGCTGTGCATTACACAACAAAAGAGGAGAGGGAGAAGCTGGTAGCCGATATTAACGCCATTCCGCTGTATGGCGACAAAGACTACGGCTGGGTGTGGGAGTACGCGAGATTTCGCTTCGCCACTAGCGCTTCAAACGTAAGGACTGCTGAAGAAAAAGCAGGATGGCTGCTCAAGCTCGTGTTGTCTGCAATCGCTGCTGCTTGGGTGCTGTTCCTGTATCTAGTAACTCAACTTTCTCTAAAGCCAAGTGATGTCCTAAACCACTGGATCTTTTTGGGCGGAGCCTTCACCGCTTCGGCAGCCGCCAGTGCATTGGTCGGCTTAGTCCCAAAGAAGAGGTTGGCACTTTTCAGGGAGGCAGTTGCCGTGAGATTCGTCAATGAAGCACAGGCCGAAAATGCGAAAGAGCCCATGGGGCGATTCGCATTGGGTCTCATGAAGTGCAGCGACCGCTGCGACCGGTACACCGTCTGGAAGTCCTATTGCGTTCTTCTGGGGCTCGTGCTCCTGGCGATCGCCATTTCTCTTTTCACTGTTGGGTTTTTCGCGTCCCTGTCTCGCTCAGGATGACAAAGTTCACGTCGTCGGTTCGAAACTGGATGGGCTTCTTTTCGGAGGCTTTGGCCGCGGAGCCGTCAGTCTGCGTCTGTGGCTCGACCTGCTGCTGTTGTTCGGTCGCCGCGGTCTTGTTCGTTTTCGGTTCGTCGGCCATCTTTCTTACTGTTATTTTACAACGGCGGCATCGCAATGTCCATGACTTATGCGCACAATGGGCAATGAGATTTTTTTCTGAAGGAACGAACCGGTGAAAAACAAAGGATGAGCTTTCCACGGCCCGGAACGAAGCGCGAATAGGGAAAGGGGCTAATTCTATTGTGAATTATGAATTGGTAGTTGTCTCCGTACTTCCGGCCCCCGCTGCGTTTGAGGGGAATTCGGGTTAGCAGGATGCTTGGCCCGTACCGCAGACTACGACATGATGTCACTGCCGACAGAGAAAGAAAGAGGCGGCAACTTTGAAATTCGACCGAACAATGCGGGAATGTCTCTGAAAACAAAGGGCCAGCTCTCAATAGCCTGGGGCTAAGCGGGAATGTTATAGAAAACAAAGGTAGTTACGCGTTGAAAGCGGGAATGTTGGTGAAAAGAAACAGGATTCAGGTCCGATTTCAGGACTCCGATGGAGTCCATCGGACTCCAGAGATCGGAGATTCAGGAGTCAGCAAAAAACTTCGAGAACGCGTCAGCGGGGCCGAGCAGGGCGACAAACTCCTTTGCTCCCTCTCGACAAGATGTCGCTCAGAAAAGGGAAAGGAAAAACGCAGTAACTTTAAAAACTGAACGACCGACGCGGGAATCTCTATGAAAACAAAGGACCGGCTTTCAACAGCCTGGGGCTAAGCGGGAATGCTATAGAAAACAAAGGTAGTTAAGCGTTGAAAGCGGGAATGTTGGTGAAAACAAAGGAGGTATGTGGTAGGTGGGGCAAGACTGAATGCTGAATTGTGAATTATGAATGGTGAATGGTGAATTGCCCGCTGGCCATTAGAATTCATGATTCACAATTGTTGGCAGCCCCGTCTTTCAGAGGCTGAAAGCTGACGGCTGATAGCTGAGGGCTGACTGCTGAGTTGGCGCGCCTGGAGGGATTCGAACCCCCGACCTTCAGCTTCGAAGGCTGCCGCTCTATCCATCTGAGCTACAGGCGCCTGATTGCAGTTTACCCTAACTCGCTTGTCAGACACGAGAGATTTCTTTGGCCACGCGCAGGAATTGCTGGGCGGCGGCGGAAAGGGCGCCACGGCGACGGTAGACCAGGCGTAGCTTGCGTTGGATACGCAGTTCCTTGACGTTCACGGCTACGAACTCCTTGCGCGCCAATTCCTCTTGCACGCACATGCGCGGGGCGAAGGCCACTCCCATGCCCATGCTGACGAACTTTTTGATGGTTTCCACCGTGGGCAGTTCCGCATCGATCCTTAAGGGCGTGCGCAAGCGCGCGAAGGTTTCAATCACGCTCTGCCGGTAGGGGGAAGCGATGCTATGAGCGATAAAGGATTCGCGGCCCAGATCGTGCACGCTGACTTCGTGCGTGTTGGCCAAGGCGTGCTGCGGGGGGACGATCATGCACAGCTCGTCCAGGCTGACCACGGTGGATTCCAGGTCAGGGTTGCGGGGGTTGTAGGAGAGCACGCCCAGGTCGATCTCGTGACGAACCAGGGTGCCGGGAATTTCGCGCGAAAGACAACGCTTGACGATCACCTGCACGGGCGGGTGGCGCTGGCGGAAACGTTTGAGTACGGGGAGCAGATAAAGAGCGGTGGTCTCATTGGCGCCCACGGTCAGCTTCCCACGCTCGAGGGCGCGGAGCTCATTGAGGGCGGCGCGCGTCTCAGCCCGGAGGTTCAAGACTCTTTCCGCGTTCTCGTACACCATGCGCCCGGCTTCGGTGAGGATGCCACTCCTGGAGGAGCGGTCCAGCAGGGGCTCTCCTGTCCACTCCTCGAGCCGGCGGATGGCCTGGCTGATTGCCGGCTGCGTTCTGAGGAGCTTGGCCGCCGCGCGGGAAAAACTCTTTTCTTCGACTACCGCCACGAAGGCTTCGAGTTGGGAGATTTCCATGGCTGATTCCTTCTACCGGGGATTGAGCACAATGGTAATGCGTCCGTTGTCCGTCGTTCGTTGTCCGTTGAAACGCAATCCAGTCGGGGTGAGTCTACTTGCCTGTTCAATCGGCCACGGACGACGGACCACTGACTACGGACAAGCTACCCAGGGCGCTTCGGGACGGAGCGCGAAGTCATAAGCATCGCTTATGATACCAGAAATATTATAAATTTGACTTTGCCGCCCGACCGGTCGGACAATTAGCGCGATTGGTTCATTGAATCATTGAGTCATTGGGTCATTGAATCATCGGGTCATTGAATCATTGAAAGGCAGGCGCAGACGTCGGCTCTTGGAGGCAATGAAGAAATGATCCAATGATTCAATGATTCAGTCATGCAGTGATTCAGTTCAATTCTGGAGGCGCGATGTCCGACCGAGTCTACATATTTGATACCACGCTGAGGGATGGCGAGCAATCCCCTGGTTGCAGCATGAATTTCGAGGAAAAGCTCGAAATGGCCCGGCAGTTGGAGCGCTTGCAAGTGGACATTCTCGAAGCTGGCTTTCCGATTGCTTCCCAGGGTGATTTTGATGCCGTGCGGGCCATCGCGGCGGAAATCAGGACGCCGGTCATTGCGGCGCTGGCGCGGGCCAGCCAACTGGACATCGACCGTGCCTGGGAGGCGGTTAAAGATGCCGCGCGACCGCGCCTCCACACTTTCCTCGCCACCTCGGATATCCACCTGAAATACAAGCTGCACAAGACACGCGAGGAAATCCTGGAGCAGATCAGTCGGGCGGTGGGGCACGCGAAGTCTCTGTGCGCCGACGTTGAATTCTCTCCGGAGGATGCGGGTCGCACCGACCGCAACTACTTGATCGAGTGCTGTCATGCGGCCGTGGAGGCCGGCGCCACAGTATTGAACCTTCCGGACACGGTTGGATACTGCCTGGAGCCTGAATACGAGCAGATGTTTGCCGACGTGAAATCGCGCCTGCCTGGAATGGACAAGGTGATCCTGAGCACCCACACGCACGACGACTTGGGCATGGCGGTGGCGAATACCCTGGCGGGGCTACGGGGTGGGGCGCGCCAAGTGGAGTGCGCGATCAACGGGATAGGTGAGCGAGCGGGTAATGCGGCCCTGGAAGAGGTAGTGATGGCCATTTACGTTCGCAAAGATGCCCTGCGGGTGCACACCGACATCCGAAAGGAAGAGCTGTACGCCTCCAGCCAGTTGTTGACGCGGCTGACCGGCGTTGCCGTGCAACGGAACAAGGCCATTGTGGGGCGTAATGCTTTTTCGCACGAGGCTGGGATTCACCAGGATGGCGTGCTGAAGAACACCATCACCTACGAGATCATCACGCCTCAAACGGTGGGCCTAGCCTCGAACCAGATTGTGCTGGGGAAGCACTCCGGCCGGCATGCCCTTGCCAAGCGCTATGAAGAGCTTGGTTACCAGTTGGCGAAGCCCGAACTGGAGCGTGCCTACCAATTGTTCAGTCAGCTCGCGGACCGCAAGAAAAACATCTACGATGAGGATCTCCTGGCGATTGTGCAGGAGGGTTTCCAGCACCTCCCGGAAATGTTCACTCTGAAACTCTTGCAGAGCGTGACCTCGAGCGAGGGGCGGTCCACGGCAACCGTCGAGTTGGAAAAGGACGGCGCCGTATTCCACGACTCGGCGACGGCGGAGGGGCCCTGCGATGCGGCTTTCCGCGCGGTGGACCGAATCATAGGCGTTCCGGGCATCATCGCTGATTTTTCGGTCCATACTGTGGGCCCTGGGACGGACGGTGTTGCAGAGGTTTCGATTCGGGCGCGATTTGAAGGACGCGAGTTCACGGGAAGGTCCACGAGCCACAGCGTGGTGGAAGCCGCCGCACGCGCCTACCTTCAGGCAGCCAACAAGGCGGCCTACGAACTGAAACGCCTCGAAGAGGAGGAGGCAGCCCTCGCTTCCAGTTCGGTGCACGAGAATGCGGCCGTGGACCGTCTCCTCCCCGGCGGCTACTAATCACAGTAGCCTTTCGTCGCGAAGCTTTGAGCGGATGTGAACTTCTCTCCAGAAGCCGACCGGGAATTCAGCTTATTCACCATGAGGGGAAGGGAAGTGCCAAAAGGGGGGGGCTTGCACTATTCTCTCCAGCGTAACTTATTTATTATGAATGCTTTAGCATTCGACGCCCGATTGGGATCGAGGCCACCACAGGCTTTGGACTTCAGGAAAATGGTAATCAGAATGTAGGGCCGCCTCTCCCGCAAGGCGGGACGGGGCGGCCAGGCCGGGGCAAGCCCCGGCCCTACGTCGCATATCAGATAATTCGCAAATTTGCGTGTTAATCCTGTATAATACCCACCAGAAGAGATATGCAAATTGTTTATAGGATAGCAGTGCTGCCCGGCGATGGTATAGGGCCTGAAGTCACGACCGAGGCGATAAAAGTCTTGCAAGCAGTGCAGGCAATCGCCGGGCCGACCTTCAGGTTTCAAACCGGTTTGATCGGTGGTTGCGCTTTGGATGCGACCGCCACACCACTTCCCACAGAGACCATTTCCATCTGCAACAACTCTCAGGCGGTATTGCTAGGGGCGGTGGGGGGGCCCAGATGGGATTCCGTTCGGCCGGAAGTCCGGCCGGAGCAGGGTTTGCTGCAGCTCCGGAAGAGGCTGGGGCTTTACGTGAACCTGCGCCCTGCTCGGGTGCTGGATTCGCTGGTAGGAATCTCGGCGCTCAAACCCGAGCGTGTTCGGGGCACTGACATGGTGATCGTCCGCGAGTTGACGGGGGGAATCTACTTTGGCAATCCACGGGGAATCTTCGCCAAGAACGGCGAACGAGTGGGAATCAATACGGAGATTTATCGAGAGCACGAAGTGGAACGTGTGGCGCACCGGGCCTTCCAGCTTGCGAGGCTGCGGCGGCGCAAGGTCACTTCGGTGGACAAGGCGAATGTCCTCGAGTCTTCCCGTCTTTGGCGCGAAGTAGTGTCGCGCGTGGCCAAGTCTTATCCTGAAGTCGAGCTCGAGAACATCTACGTGGATAACTGCGCCATGCGGCTCATTGATCGTCCAACGAGTTTCGACGTTGTCCTGACCACCAACATGTTCGGGGACATCTTGAGTGATGAAGCCGCCATGCTCACGGGGTCCATCGGCCTTTTGCCGTCGGCAAGCCTGGGTGAGCAACATGCCTTGTACGAACCCGTCCACGGGTCAGCGCCGGATATCGCGGGGCGCAATCGAGCCAACCCCATCGCGGCCATCGCCTCCGCCGCCCTGATGCTCCGGTATTCGTTCCGCCTGGAGATGGCGGCGAGCGCTATTGAGACCGCCATTGAAAAGGTTCTGAAACGCGGCCATCGGACGCCCGAGCTTCCGGGCAAATCCCACCCCATCACGACCTCCCGCATGGGCGACTTAATCGC
>DLMI01000203.1:16897-48728 GCA_002478145.1 Acidobacteria bacterium UBA7540 | reverse complement strand
GGATACCCAGACCGCGAATTCTGGTTCGTGTGGATACGCGTCCTCCTAGATGAACAACTCGACGGGCACATAAAAGAATGCGGCCAGCTTCTTGGCTTGGCTCTTGCTGATCGAGCGCTTCCCGGTGATGATTTCCGAGACGCGGCTCTTCGAGCCGATGACGGGCCCGAGGTCGCTGCGTCTTAATTCCTTTTCAGCCAGCAGATGCCGCAACATCTTGTCGGGCCTGAAGCGGGGCAGGGAAATATTCCGGTCCTCGTACTCCTCCAGGAGCATTGCCAGAAGTTTCAAAAGGCGTCCTTCCTCCGGGCTTATCGAGGCGTCGTCTTTGTCCAAAAGGTGCTCGAAGCGAGCCAACATTCGCTTGTACTCTTCCTCGGTCTCAATCACTGCTGGCGCAGCCTTCCCCAGGAGCCGCACGTATTTTCTTGGGTCAATCTTCAGCGGTGTCCCGCCTGTTCCTGGCCGCGTGGACTGAACCCCGAACCTTACGACTGTACTCATAGCCACACTCCTTCATCGTACTCCGCATGAGTAAGGATTTGACGGATATAAACAACCTGCCATTTGTACTTGATCGTGGCAATCAGTCGGAACTTATTCCCGCCGATGTTGAGCACCGTGTAAGTTCCCATATTGGGAAAGATATGTTAACGGAGCGCTGGAACGGGTTGCGGGCCAGTTTGCGAGAAGCTACGCTTCGTTCATATGGCCATTCGCAGGAGCTTAAGGGGCTACGGCAGGTAGTTTACCGAGTCGACAGGAGATAATCGACTTCGATCCACGCTTCGCCGTTACACAGGGTCCACATTGGCCATCGGCCATCTTCCGGGTCCCGACTTATCAGGAGTAAGCCCAATAGACAAGCCGCCGTTCACTCGCAACTACTGCAATTTCACGTACTCCGCTTTGGCTTCTCTCAGTATGGGGATGTTGGGATCGGCGTCTTTCCAAAGTGCAAGGAAGTCCTTGTAAGCGGCAAGAGCCCTCACGCGGGCGGCATCGGCGTCTGCGTCCTGCGAAGTCTTCGACTGCAAAGCATTCGCGCGTGCCACGCCCAGATGCGCCAGCGCTCCCGTCCAGCAGTTCCAGACTATGCCGCTGTGGTCGAGGATTTTCTGAAACTCGGCCGCAGCCGCACTGCCCTGCCCGGCCGCCAGATACGCCTCGCCGCGAATGTGCGTTGGATAGAGACAGGAGATATTCTGGACAAACTGAATGAGCCCAAATTCGATCGGGCCAGTCGCCGATTGCAATTGGTCGAGAGCTTCCGTGGGATTCTGGCGATCGAGCGCCATGCGCGCGCGGGTGGCCGGCAACCACAGCGCCTGCATCTGCGTGTCCACGGGGTAGCGCTTGTTCAAGTCCTGGGCCAAGGTTTCGGCCCGCGCTGTATCGCCCGCCATCGCATAGGCCAGCGCCGCTTCCACTCCCGCGCCTTCACTCGCGGGAGCAAGCTTTAACCCCTCCGCCGCGTACTGTTTGGCTTCTACGGCATTGCCGAAGGCGGCTTCGCGGAGGGCGGTATTTTCCTGCCAGATCGCCGCGCCTTCCTTGCTGTCGGCGCGGATGGCGGAGTCGGTGGCCTGCCGGGTCAGTTGCCGCGCCTTGGTGAGACGCCCCCCATACGCTTCGGTGTCGGAGGCCAGCGCCAGCCCAATGTTCTCTTCCGGCCTGCCCGCAAACCACTTTTGCTGTTCCGCCATGCCCACCGCATCCGTCTTCAGAAAAGCCAAAGCATAGAGCTGGATATGGAGCAGGAAGTCGTCCAGTTGCCGTGCCTGGGCTTCCCGGATCGCCTGCCGCGCGTCCTCATACCGCTGCGAGGCAAGCAAATTATTACCGAGGTTCAGAGAGGGGGCGGATAAATCAGGCTGGAGGCGAATAGCATGGCGATAGGCCTCCAGCGACTTCTCATACCGGCCCTGCATCTCAAAGATGTTGCCCAGCGTGTTGTAGGTACGGCCGTCTTGCGGATAGCTACCGAGGAATTCCTGGTTTGCCTGTGTCGCTTTGTCGAGTTCTCCCATTACATCCAAGTAGTAAGTGGCCGCAATGAGCAACCCTTCGCGCTCGCTGGCATGCTCACGCAACTGGAACGCTTTCGTGAAGTACTCGCTGGCCCGCCCGAGCTCCTGGAGATTCCAATAGGAATTGCCTACTTCCCGATACCCCATGGCAAAGTTGGGATCGAGCTCAATGGCGCGTTGAAAGTAGGGCAGCGCAGCAGAAGGGCCTTTTTCGTTAACCGACTTTCTACCCAGGCTGTAAGCCTTCAGTGCCTCCAGCGAAGACGTGGTGGCCTGTTCGAGCGGCACGTCAAATCTCTCCACCGTCGCCAGCGATTCGCCCAGTTCCCCGCGCAGCTTCGCCGCCATGCCGCCCACCGCCTCCAGCACCTTCTCCTTGGCCGCAGCGGTGGCCTGCTCCTCGGCCAGCACGTCGCCACTCCGGCAATTCACCGCCTTGAGGCCCAGCACATATTGGCTGCCCAGATTGCTGATGGACCCGGCAATGTACGCCTTGCTCCCCGCCCGCTGGCACACTTCGCTCGCCACCTCGGGAGTCAGCGCCGTGTTCGCCGGGCGGGCCATCAGCTTCAGGGTTGCTGCCACTTTGTTCTCGGGCAGAACATTCAAGAATGGCGATTGGTTCAACGCAATACTCAGAGCGGTCTTCAGCGTGTCGTCAAAAACCGTGTCCCCCGTGCTGTTGGCAAAGTCGGCCAGGACTACGGTGTCCTTTTCGGTGAGCCCTCTCAAGTGCCGTTGGTGCGCAAAGAAATAAGCAATGCCGCACACGAGGGCAAGTAACGCTACCGCCCCAACTCCAAACCGGCCCCGCCTCTTTTTTCTGGGCTGAACGGTCAACGGCGGGACCGCTGTCGGTCGTGGACCCCTGCCGTCCCAGTCCGCCTCCCACAGGACCTCCCCGCCTATCCCCTTCAGCGTGAACTCGCCCAGCCGGTGAAACCGAACGTCGGTCATGTTGCGGACCAGTTCGTAGGTGGCGGAGGAAAGCAAGATCTGCTGCGCCGTGCCCAAGGCTTCCACCCGCGCTGCCGTGTCCACGTCCGTGCCGTGGTATGTTCCTTCGAACATCTCCGGGTAGCCAGAATGAATCCCAATGCGCAACTGCAAAGGCCCGCGCGGTGTCTCGATGGGCTCGGCAACCAGCTTTCTCTGAATCTCCATCGCGCAGCGCGTTGCCTGGAGAGGATCTTCAAACACGAGATAGAAGGCGTCGCCCATGGTGTTTACTTCCTTCCCCCCATGGGCACGGTAACAATCGCGGATCAGATTGAAATAGGGACTCTGGACTTTTTCCAGATAGGCGTGGTCGCGCTCGCGGCTATCCCGGCCCAGCGATACGTCGCGCTTCGTGGCGCTCGATTCCACCACGTCAATGAACACGATGGTCAGTAGGGAAGCCAATTCAGTCTCTCGAAACCGGAAGCAATTTTATGCACGTAAGAAGGGACCGGTCAAGTATCAGATTTCCGCATCTTCACGGTAATGATCGCCGCCGAGGTGCTCAGCGCGACAGAGCGCTGCAGGCGCGTGCCCTCGGCCTTGTAGACCACACCCATACCGCCACCCCCAGCTTTTCGAGAATGCAGAAGTACGAGATGGTCTGACCAATGAGAGAAGGGGGCTCCGCCATAGAGGGGCATTCTAGATACCAACCCGCGGCAAGTCAACCAAGACAGGTGGCTTATTCTCCGAACTCTGCAGCAAGCTGGGAGAAGTACCCGATAAACCCCCTACCCGGAAAATAATGCGACTGCACTTCGAAAACCGGCCGGACTCCTATCGGTCTTGGCATCACTAACGAGTGGTCGCTCAGCGTTTACCGATGAGTCCGCTGCGGACGGCCGTACTCGGAAGTAATCCACTTGGCTGCAAACGCCCATTCAGGAGTCTGACCCACTACCCTGGAATCAGCCACTTCGGAAGTGCATCCCCTGGCAGAGGGTTATGGGGCCAACGGATTCGTTGGTCTCGTGGTAGCTCGTTGAGGAGGCCTTCCGAATTCGTGATTGCCCCAGCGGCCCATAATATGAATAATCGCCTGCTGGGAGGGATCAATGAGTCGAACGCTTGGCGCATTCATCTTAGTCATGGGGTTTTCGATGGGGATGCCAACAAACGCAGGAAACCCGCAGTCGGGTGACGATAAGTTAAGAGGGACCGAGTTACCACATGGGGCTGATCTGATACTTCTGCACGGCAAGATCTGGACCGGAGAGCCTGTAGCAGCCAGAGGTGAAACTCCTGCTCCAGCGAGAATTGTTCAGGCTGTCGCTATTGCGAACGGGCGGATTCTTGCCGTGGGCAGCGATGAAGAAATCCGCACCTGCAAGGGCCTGAACACGGTGGTGGTCGATCTCAGGGGACGATTGGTGGTTCCGGGCTTGGCCGATAGCCATGTTCATTTCATCCAAGGTGGTTTTCAGCTTCTGGAGGTCGACTTGAAAGACGCGCCCAGCGAGGAGGTGTTCGTGCGCCGGATCGCGGATAAGGCGAGCACTCTACCTCCCGGAAGGTGGATGCGGGGCGGCAATTGGGATGAGGAGGCATGGCCTTCGGAGAAGCTGCCCGATCGCTGGTTGATTGATCCGGTTACCCTGCACACGCCCGTCTTCATAAGCCGCTACGACGGCCACGCCGGGCTGGCGAACTCATTGGCGTTGAAGCTCGCGGGTGTCACCAAGAACACGCGGGACCCGGCAGGGGGTGTGATTGTTCGCGATCCCAAGTCCGGCGAGCCCACCGGAATCTTGAAGGACAGAGCACAGGATCTGGTCGCAAAGGTGATTCCACGCCCCACCGAGAGTGAGATGGAGGAGGCCTTGCGGACTGCCCTCAAGGAAGCCGCGCGCGTCGGTCTGACTTCAGTGCATGACATTACCGTGGACACGGACTCGTGGAACGGGAGCTTCACGGGTGAGATCCGATTGCTGCGGCGCGCGGAACTCGAGGGCTGGCTTACCTGCCGCCTCTACGCGATCACTCCGATTGCCCAATGGGAGAAGCTGGCGGAGGCCGGAATCTCGCACGACATGGGCAGCGATTTCCTGAAGCTCGGAGCCGTGAAGGCTTTTGCGGACGGCTCCCTGGGCTCTCGGACCGGCTGGATGTTCAAGCCTTACGATGACGATCCCGGCAACGTTGGTCTACCTATGCCGCTCATGATTCCTCCCTCGAAGATGGAGGGGTTAGCACGCCAGGCGGACAATGCAGGGATTCAAATTTGCACCCATGCCATTGGAGACCGTGCGACATCGGCGATATTGAATATCTATGAGAGACTCGGCGGGGACCATCCGGCGGCGCACCGGTTTCGAGTCGAACACGCGCAACACGTCCGGCGGGAGGATTTTGCCCGCTTTGGCAAGCTGGGCGTCGTCGCCTCCATGCAGCCTTACCACGCTATTGATGACGGGCGCTGGGCCGAAAAGCGTATTGGACACGAGCGCGCGCGGACGAGCTACGCCTGGAGGTCGATGCTGGATGCCGGCGCGGTGCTGGCCTTCGGTTCGGACTGGCCTGTAGCGCCTCTCGACCCACTTTCGGGCATCGCTGCCGCAGTGACGCGCGCTACACTCGACGGCAAGAATCCTGGCGGATGGTTTCCAGAGCAGCGTTTGACGGTTGAGGAAGCCTTGCGCGCCTACACCCAGGGTTGTGCGTACGCGGCCTTTGAAGAGAAGGATAAGGGGACAATCTGGCCGGGGAAGTTTGCGGATCTGGATGTCCTCTCTGAAGACCTATTCCGAATCCCGCCTGCGAGAATCAAAGACGCGCGCGTGGAAATGACAATTGTGGGAGGTAGGGTGGTCTACCAAGCGGGCAATCGGTGATGTCCGTGGCTCCCTAGCCAACGCCTCGCTCCGAGTGGGGCTGCTTTCGATTGGGTTGCTTTTGGATTTGCTCTTCTGCCCGGCACATTGTAATATAAAAACCCGCAGGGATTGACCGAGGTGCCAGACGGGTATTCCGTCCCGGGCGCCTTGATGATGGATGGATCCGCAATGTGGTGGGAGAAGAAAACTCGCTCGGTGGCGTCCCTAAATGTGGAACCCGCGGCGCCGCCTCCGCCTCCCAGGATGGAAACGCCTATGAATGAGACGACTGTAAAGGTGCCAAGCACGACGCCCACCTCTCAGCACCAGACGGTTCTCGGTCAGACGGTGGTGCTGAAAGGCGAGTTATCGGCAAACGAGGATTTGCTCATCGAAGGGCAATTCGAGGGGACCATCTCTCTTGAAGACCATTGCCTGACGGTAGGAGCGGATGGGCAGGTCAAGGCAGAAGTCCGCGCGCGCCAAGTGGTGATCCTGGGTGCCGTCTCAGGCAATGTTGTGGCGCGGGAAAAGGTCGAGATTCGCCGCAGTGGGCACGTAGTTGGCGACCTCAAGGCAGGCGCTGTCGCCGTCGAGGAGGGCGCTTACTTCAAGGGGAGCATTGACATCCTCCGTGAGAAGGCTGAGGAGGGTTCCCGAAGCACATCCCCACAGGGCGCCTTGGAGACCAGCGCCTAGGTCCATTTGGGCAAGTGAAACGCGAAGGTCCGAAGAAAGCGGGAGGGCTTATCCCCCGCATTTCATGCCCCGTTGCAGGGTCATCCTGAGCCTGGAGCATTGCAAAGCACATGGGTTCTCATGTTGCAAACGAGAACACACCAAGACTCTCAAAAGTCCTCGGCAGCTCACCCAGCAACACCCAGTCGTGCACTCGAATGGTTGTGGCAGAACTTACGCGACGTACGGCGCCCCTATATTCTTGATTGTGGCCCCGTGTACCAAGCGACGCTCGATGTCCTCCTGAAGCGTGGCGCAAAACTCTATTTCACCGACCTGGTAACCCTTGCCCGGCAATCCGACTCCAAATTTATCCGCCGGCGTGGTAAGGGGACGGTTTTTCTGATCGACCAGTTCCTCGAAAACCTTCCTCCCATTCCTCCCGATGCCTTATGCGCGATTGCTTGCTGGCATCTTCTGGACTTGCTCCCACGCGATGCGCTTCCCGGTTTGGTGGCGAAGTTGTGGTCCTATATTCGGCCGGGAGGGGTACTGTTTTGCCTGCTACGTGAACCTTATCTGGCCAACGGAGCGGACACGCGCTGGTGGTTCGACAGCCTCATGGTCCTTGGGTCCGATGTCGAAAGCAAGGCTCCCTTCCCGCACCCCGCGCTCACCAATCGCGAGGTCGAACGGTTGGTTCCTGGTGGCAACGTCAAGACTTTCCTCACTCGCTCCGCACGCAGGGAGGTCCTCGCCATAAAGTAGGGCAGCCTCGCCTTCGAGCTTGAGACAGAACACGGGTCGTCCCCCTCGTCGTGATCTTGGTGGGAGGCTGCTGCTACCACTGCAACAATAGCAGTCAGCTTCTTCGCGCGCCACCAAGTTTTCCCCTCATGTCTTTAGCGCCTCCGTGTCCTCGGTGGCCGGAAGACCCTGAACATAGCGCGGCACCGCCGCAAGCAAAAACCAGCTTTTGATTGCCGATTGCTGATTGCCGATTTTCGATTGACTCGCAACGGTTATGCGTGGCTTGTTGGGGCGTCCTCGCGGCCTGCGGGTGATGGGTCGGTGTCCATCTTGGCGAGCCCAGACAGGATCACGGGCTGCCTCTCGGGAAACTCAGCAATGAGGGACAGTCTGCCGCCCATCGCCTCGATATAGCTTCGCAAGGTGGAAATGAGCAGGTCGCTCCGCTTTTCGAGGCGTGAAACGCCCTCCTGACCGATACCGAGCGTTTCGGCGATGCGGTCTTGGGTGAGTCTGAGCGCCCGGCGCAGATCCCGCAAGGACATCTCCTCAGCGATGAGTTCAGCGGCGCGCGCCTGGATTTTCTTACGCCGCGCAGGGCTGAGCTTCTTCATTTTGTCGTCTAGCGTGTTAGCCATGACTATTCCTTTTTGGCTCGTACCAGATAGTCGTCAAATCTCTTGTCGGCCTTGTGGATCAGTTTGCGGTAGAAGCGCTTTTCGCTGACGCCGGCTTTGTCGCCGCAAACCAGAAGCAGCGCGCGCCTTTGCGGATCGAAAGCAAAAGCGACGCGCCATACTCCGTCTGCGGCGTTAAACCTCAGCTCCTTCATGTTCGCGTGCCGCGAGCCGTCGAGCGTATCGACCCGGGGACGGCCGAGCTGAGGACCGAACTGCTCAAGCAGCTTGGCGTGCGCCAGAAGTTCGTCCTGCACCTCTTCCGGCAGGTCGTCGAATTCGGGGTCGAACTCCTCATGAAACCGGACTTTTCAAGTCACCAACATATTATACCTCAGAAACCATATGTTGTAAAGGGCATATTTCGTCTTCCGGGCGGGACAACCCACGTGCTGCGAAGAATATGACATAGCGCGGCCCCGCCCTGCTGCCCTTTAATACAAGGGCTTCTGTGTCTGTCCGAAAGTGGCACAGTCGAATCCCAAAATCGGACACACCGCACGTGACCATTGCTTAGGCAGATCCCATAACTCCTTCATAACGAATGAAGTACACATATTCCGCGATTGGTCACCTTCTTGCGGTGCTATAGCTGATGGCTAAAAGCTTGCCAAGTGCTGAGGTGTTCTAATGGAGACTCTGGTGCTAGATCCCAAGGAAAGCCGAACTTCTGCCACCGCGCGAATCTTGATTGCGGATGATCAGCCGGATGTGGTGGAGGCCCTTCGCTTCCTGCTCAAAGGGGAAGGCTACGAAACCGAAGGAGTGAACTCCCCGGCAGCGGTCTTGCAGGCTGTTGCGACTCAAGACTTCGATCTTCTGCTGCTGGACCTGAATTACACCCGAGACACCACCTCGGGCTTAGAGGGCCTGGATCTGCTTTCCCGCATCAAGGCCTCGGACAGCATGCTGCCCATCGTCGTCATGACGGCCTGGGGCAGCGTTGAGTTGGCCGTGGAAGCCATGCACCGGGGGGTCGGGGACTTTGTCTTGAAGCCGTGGAACAACCGGCTGCTTCTCGAAATCCTGCGAACCCAGATCGAGCAAGGAGCATCTCGTCGCCGGGAGTTGCAGGCCGAGGAGCGTGAACTGGAAGACGTGGAAGCTGTTCAGCGCGGATTTCTCCCCAAGGAAATCCCACAACTAGCGGGGTACGAGATTTCGGGCGCGTGGTTGCCCGCGCGCGTCGTGGGTGGCGATTATTTTGATATCTATGCGTTCAGCGAAACCAAACTCGCTATGTCCATCGCCGACGTTTCAGGCAAGGGAATGTCCGCCGCGCTCCTGATGTCCAACTTGCAGGCCGCGCTCAAGGCCACGGCGTCCGAGCAGGTACAGCCCGAGCAACTCTGCGCCAAAGTCAATCGGATCATTTGCGGCAATGTTTCGCCGGGCAAATTCATCACTGCTTTTTATGGCTTGCTTGACGGCTCGTGTAACCGGCTGGTCTTTACCAATGCGGGGCACAATGCGCCGATTCTGGCGCGGCGAAATGGTTCGTGGCTCCGCCTTGGCGAGGGCGGCCCGCCGCTGGGATTATTCCCCGATTGGAACTATGGAAGGGGCGAGGTTCAGTTCGCCGCCGGTGACCGGCTCGTGCTTTTCACCGATGGAGTGACAGAAGCCCGCAGCCCGGACGGGGAAGAATTCGGCGAAGAACGCCTGGTCACAGTGCTGTTGGAAAACCGCCGCCTCAGTGCTGGGGAGTTGCAGGAAAGAATTCTGGCCGAGGTGGCCAAATTCACTGGTGGGCGCTTCGAGGACGATGCCACGCTCGTCGTTCTGGCCGTGAAGTAGGCGACAGTTTTCAGATTTAAGACCGCAGGGGCAGCAGTTGGAGGTGCAGGATGAGCACGGTTTATCAAGACCTCAAATACGGCTTGCGGATGCTGGCCAAGAATCCGGGCTTCACCCTTGTGGCGGTGCTGACGCTCGCGCTCGGCATAGGAGCGAACACCGCGATCTTCACGCTGATTGATGCCGTTATGCTGAAGGCACTACCGGTCGAGAAGCCCGAGCAGCTTGCCCTCTTCGGTGACGGCGGCAGGCGCGGATTCGTAGGTCTTGGCTCTGGGCAGCATTACGACATCTTCTCCTATCCTCTTTACGAACACTTGCGCGACAACAATCCGTCCTTTGAAGGCGTCGCCGCATTCCGCACCGAGCTTGACCGGCTTAACCTCCGTCCGCAGGGGGTGGGAGAAAGTGAGCCGGGGCAGTTGGCCTGGGGAAGGTTGGTCTCGGGAAACTACTTTTCGGTCCTGGGCGTTCAGGCCGTGCTAGGACGAGTGCTCACACCGGAAGATGATCGGCCCGAAGCGCCTCCCGCTGCGGTTATCAGCTACGCCTATTGGAGGCGCCGATTCAACGACGACCAGTCGGTCGTCGGCCGAGTGCTCAACGTGAATGGCATTATGCTAGCCGTGGCCGGCGTGACCCCGCCCGAGTTCTTCGGAGAGAGCGTCGAAAGCCCCCTGGCAGATTTCTGGCTTCCCGTGAGCCTTCAGCCCCGATTGATGCCAGACCGGGGATCTGTCTTGAGAGACCCCTATGTCAACTGGCTCAACCTCATCGGCCGGCTCAGACGCGGACTCAGCTTGCAGCAGGCTCAGGCGAGCGTGGATGTAGCTTTTCGCCAGTTCCTGACGGAGCAAGCAGGGCCGCATCCCTCATCCGAAGCGCGACGCGACATTCAGCACTCCTACATCAAGCTAAGTCCGGGTGGCAGGGGAATTTCCTACTTACGTTTCCGCTACTCGCACCCGCTTCATATCTTGATGGCCGTCGTAGCCTTCGTGTTGTTGATTGCCTGCGCCAACGTAGCGAATATCTTGCTCGCGCGCGCAGCGGCCCGCCAGAAGGAGATTTCCATGCGCCTTGCTGTGGGGGCGAGCCGTGCCCGCTTGGTGCGGCAACTGCTCACCGAGAGTGTCCTGCTGGGGCTGCTGGGTGCCGTCTTGGGGGTGCTCCTTTCAGCCTGGGGTGTGACTGTACTTGTCAATATGGTGGCGGGCGGAACAAGCAGTCTTCCACTTGACGTTACTCCAGACGCGAGGGTTTTAGGCTTTACTCTCGCGGTTTCTCTCTTGACGGGTATCCTCTTTGGACTAGCCCCAGCGTACCGAACCACAGGAGTGGACCTGGCACACTCGCTGAAGGGTGGAACGTTGGGAACATCCCCCGGGGCACGATGGAGCCTGTCAAAAACCCTGGTGGTCTCTCAGGTGGCGTTGTCCTTGCTGTTGCTAGTGTGCGCAGGATTATTGGTCAGGACACTGCGGAACTTGGCGAGGCAGGATTTAGGTTTCAACCAGGAGCATGTGCTGGAGGTAGGGATCGATCCCCGCATCGCCGGCTATAAGCAGGATCAGCTTCACCCCTTGTACCAAGCACTCCTGGACAGGGTGAATGCCCTACCGGGTGTGCGCGTAGCAAGTCTCTCGCTCTACAGTCCAATGAGCGGCACCGGTTGGGGCGGCCAGATTTCTGTTCAGGGTTACTTCCCGCCACCGAATGAGGCGGCAGACTGCCAATGGGATTGGGTAGGGCCGAACTATGCGGAGACGGAAGGGATGACGCTGCTCTTGGGTCGCGATCTCGGCCCCGGTGACACAAAAGGCGCGCCCAAGGTTGCGCTGGTCAACGAGAGTTTCGCCCAGCGTTACCTGGCCAAGCAGAACCCCATTGGCCGAAGATTCTCCATGGAGGTTCCCGCCAAGACCTACGAGATCGAAATCGTGGGCGTGGTCAAGAATCTCAAGTTCAACGATCCGCGGGAGGACTATAGCCCTGTGGCCTTCTTGCCTCTGGCGCAAGTAGAAGGTCCAGCGTCCTACGCCGCTTATTTAGAGATTCGCGCGACAACCGACCCGACAAGCATAGCAGCTTCGGTTCGCCCCGCCATTCACGAAGTCGACAAGAACTTGCCTGTGACGAGCATCACTACGCTGAGCGAACAAGTGAATGAAAGTCTCAATAAGGAGCATCTGATTGCAAGGCTTTCAAGCTTCTTCGGCATCCTAGCGCTCGTGCTGGCGTGCGTGGGCCTCTACGGCGTCCTGGCTTACGGGGTGGCTCGCCGAACCAATGAAATCGGCATTCGTATGGCGCTGGGCGCTGACCAGATGCGGGTGCTCTGGATGGTGCTTCGCGAGTCGCTCGCGCTGGTTGGTGTCGGAGTCGCCGTCGGTCTACTCATGGCCTTCGCTGCGACACGATTCATTTCGAGCCAGCTTTACGGGGTGAAGCCTACAGACCCGGCGACGATCACTGCTGTGACCATAGTGCTCGCAGCCGTTGCCGTTTTCGCTGGCTACATCCCGGCGCGCCGGGCGACGAAGGTCGATCCCCTGGTGGCGCTGCGATACGAATGAAGCTGTCAGCTATCAGCCGTCAGCGGTCAGCAAATGAAAGGCCGGTAGGCTGCTTGCTGATAGCTGAAAGCTGACGGCTGACAGCTCGCGAATGAAGGAGGAATTATGGCTAAGGTAGAGCGAATTCGTGAGGTTTTGAGCAAGCCGCTCGAGCCGGAGTACGTCAAGCAGAGGGCGGAGGCTGGATGGAAATTGGTGGCCGTGGAGTGGGAACACGAGGTCGAAGCAGACGAGAAGGAGCCGCGCCGCGTCATCGAGGATGTGCCCTACGGCCTGCGCGTGGGGGATGACTGCGCGCACCTCATCGAGAATCCCGCCGAGACCCAGGTTCTCATTCGGATGCTGGACTGCATTGTTCAGGATTATCCTTTCTCCAAAGTCGCGGACGAGCTTAACCGTAGTGGCCTTCGGACCCGCAACGGGTCCAAGTGGGAGGCCGTATCCGTCTATAATATGCTGCCGCGCCTCATTCAGGTCGGCCCACGAATTTTCTCCAGCGAGGAATGGCAGGCACGGAGGAAGCACGCGTCCAAACTCGCCTGAGAACAGCCCGCGGTTGGGATATCTGAGGAGTGGTAAGGGATTATGGCAAGCCCTTTCCCGGACTTGCGCTACGCGTGATTGATGACTCCCGATCGTCGATTGCCGATTGAAGAGTCGGCGGGAACCCCGTGTTCGTTTTTGATCGACAATCGGCATTCGAAAAAAGGAAAAACCGGCGGGCTGCTTGCTGAGAGCTGGAAGCTGACGGCTGACAGCTTGCGAAGCAGAATCGCGGCTATAGGGGGCGTTTTTCGATATACTGTGAAATCATCTCACGAAACTTATGGCTTGCTGGCCACGTATGAATGAATTAAAGCCTGAAAGGAGCGCAAATCGTCATGAAGCTGCTAACAATCCGTAGTCTGGCCTCCATCCTGGGGGTAGGGGTCCTGGCTACTTTGATCCAAACTGCTGAGGTCTGGGGCCAACAGGCTGCAGACCTACGGCCGGCGGGAGGCGGCGCGAAACTGACCGCCCTTGACTACACAAAAACCCACTCATTTCCGAATATTTTCGATTCCTTCTCGCCCCTCTACGTTCCCCACCCAGGAATGGAGAACTCTCCACGGTTGCGCGACCTCATTCGCGAGGGGAAGCTATGGCTGTCCCTTGAGGATGCCATTGCGCTAACACTCGAAAACAATCTGGATATCGATGTAGCACGATTCACGATACCTTTAGCGCAGGCGGATTATCTCCGTGGCAAGTCAGGTTCGGCGGCACGCGGCGTGACGGGCGTTACTACGATCTCGACGGCGCTGTTTGCGGGGGCCATCGGCTCGAGCACGACCAGCGGAAGTAGTGGAAGTAGTAGCGGGGCGGGCGGCGCAGGCTTCTCCGGCGGCGGTGCGCTGAATGCCGGTTCTGTTGGGTGCTGCGACCCGGTTGCCGGTTTCTCCATGGGTTGGAACCAGAACATCACCCCCCTTGGAACAATCGCCCTCACGGGTGTTTCCTCCCTGACCAACCAGCAGACCGGTTACCAGGGCTATTTCGGCCAGGGTTTCATGACGGGGACCAGTTACGTGGTTGCATTGTATGGAGATCGCTCCACCACCACCGCCTTGACTGCGCTGCTCAACCCGCAAGTACCCTCGGGCATGTTGATTACTTTGAGTCAGAACCTTCTGAGTGGCTTTGGCTACCGTGCTAATGCCTCGTCCCTGCGCATCGCGAGGAACAACCTCCAGTTCACCGACAGCGTATTCAAGCAGCAGGTCATTACCACCATTGCCTCGGTCGTGAACCTGTATTCGGACCTCCTTTACTACCGCGAGAACGTCCGGGTGGCTGAAGAAGCGCTCAAATATGCCCAGACAGACATGAAAGATAACACGCGCCAAGTGGAAATCGGGGCGATGGCTGCTATCGAGATCACGCGCGCCAAGTCAGAAGTCGCAGCCCGCCGGCAGGACCTGATCGTTGCCCAAACGAGGTACCAACAGCAGGAAGAAACCTTGAAAACCGCGCTCGCCAAACATGTCGATGCCGACTTGGCGGGCATAGGGATCGAGCCCACTGATAAGCTGCCCGAACCAATGCCCAATGACATTCCGCCGCTGCAAGAGGCTCTCAGCGAGGCGCTCAAGAACCGGCCGGAAATCGAACAGGACAATCTGAACATGCGAAACCAGAACATCACAATTCAGGCGGTCCGGAACAGAATGCTGCCCACCTTGAACGTTTTTGCCACCTATGCGCCGTCGGGACTTTCCGGGCATTTCCTCTGCGGAGGCAATCCTGACACCCTTCAGTCCCCCTGCCCTCAGGGAGTAACGAGTTACATACCAGGAGGGGCTTCGGATGCGCTCTCGCAAGTGTTCCACGACAAGTATCCCAACTACTCTCTCGGAGTCAACCTGCAGATTCCGATTCGCAACCGTGCCGCTCAGGCTGACCAGGCGACAGCCCTTATCACGGAGCGACAGATGCGCGTTAAGTTGCAGCAGCAAATAAACAATATCGAGCAGGATGTGCGCACCGCGGTGATTGCCGTCACCCAGGCGCGGGCCCAAATCGATGCGGCCAAGGAGGCAACTGGGCTTGCAAAGGAAACTTTGGAGGGAGAACAGAAGAAGTTCCTCTTGGGAGAATCTACGCCGTTTCTGGTCATTCAGGCGCAGCGAGACCTGGCCAATGCAGAGGGCACCGAGGCTCAGGCACGCGACAATTACGCCAAGGCGCTAACCCAGTTTGCACAAGCCACAGCCACTGTCCTGGACAAGTACCATATTGAAATAGCTGAAGCCAAGAGCGGACAGGTCACTCACGCCATGAATATCCCGGGGACGGAAAAAGTACCAGCATCCTCGGGCCAGTAACGTGTAGGGGGACGGCTTGCCGTCCCCTCCGGCTGTTTGATCCCTTCTTGGTGCAACCGACCCCTCACCCGGCCCGCGGCGGCTGGTGAAAGCGCCGTCGCGGTCCACCCTCTCCCCGGGGGAGAGGGCAAAATGCCTTTTCGAGAATAGGGAACAACAACCAGGGACTTTGAAACCCGTTTCCTGTTGCCTATTACGGTTGGATTAGGCCTTTCTTGACCGCGAAGAGGACCAGTTCCGCCGTGCGGTGGAGATTGAGAGTCTCCATCAGGCGTGCGCGGTGTACGGCAACTGTATTGACGCTGATATTAAGTAGCGTAGCAATTTCCTTGTTAGATTTTCCCTGAGCGATTAGCTGCAGGACTTCCTTCTCTCGAAGCGTTAACTTTTCATACGGATCCTGGCTCGTACCTTGGAAGGTCCCGGCCTTCATACTCTCCAGGACAATATGGGAGACGCCGGGGCTGAAGTAGGCTTGGCCTTCCGCCAGCGCCATGACGGCTCGCGTCAGGTCGACCTCGATGGCGTTCTTCAGGATATAACCCTTGGCGCCCAGCTCGAACGCCTTGCGCACATACGCTTCGTTCGAATACATGCTGAGGATCAGGATTTTGATTTGCGGGTCGGCCTTGAGGATTTCAGCCGTCGCCTCAAGCCCTCCCAGGTCCGGCATGGAGAGATCCATCACCACCACATCCGGCTTGAGCTCTTTGCACTGATCGATGGCCTCAAGGCCGGTGCGCGCTTCTCCCACCACGCTAATGCCCGGGTCATCCTCGAGGATGCGCCGGAATCCCTGGCGGACCAGAATATGATCTTCTGCAAGCAGGACCCGAATCTTCTTTTCCTTGCTGGGGGATGTCACAGTTCAACTCACCTCTTGGACAGTGTGGTTCAGGGACGGTCGATGGAGGGGAATGTGGACGCTAACCACCGTTCCCCCCTGTGGCGACGAGCGGAGGGAAAAGGACCCCTTCAAGTGCTCGGCTCGCTCCCGCATGCCCATCAATCCTATTCCCTGACCAGCCACGCGATTGTTGTCGAGGCCTACAACGAAGCCCGCACCGTTGTCCCGGATTTCGAGGCTCAAACTGCCCCCTTGCTCTTCGACCGTCACCCAGGCTTCCTTGGCGCCGGAGTGGCGTGCTACGTTGTTCAAAGCCTCCTGGACAATTCGATAAAGGTGAATGGCGTCCTCGAAAGGGAAAAAGCCGTCCGAGAACTTACCCTTATAGTGCACCTGAATGCCGGTCTGCCGCGAGAACTGTCCGACAAACCATTCCAGAGTTTGAGCTAGTCCGAAATCATCCAGAATCGCCGGCCTGAAAATCTGTGATTCCGAGCGAACCGACTGCAGGGTGTCTTCCACGATTTTCTTGACCGCCTTTACATCCTGGACGAACACGGGGTCCTTGTCCAGTGCCTTTTGACCGGCGCGGCCCAGGGTGACGCCGATGGCCGTCAGGATCTGGCCGAATTCGTCGTGCAGGTCGCGCGCCACTTGCCGGAGGGTCTTCTCCTGAACGTCAATCAATTTCCAGGAAAGCATGCGAAGTTGTTCGGACTGCGTTTGCAGTTTTTCGGCGATGTGGTGCAAGCGAGCAAACGTCTTGCGATTGGCCTGAAGCGTGTAGAGCCCCGTGCCAAGCGCCACCAGAAAAAGGATGCCGATCAGCACCAGAATGTCTTTCTTAACTTTGCCGTATACCAGGCTGACTCGCTGGCCTGCCTCGCTTTGGGCCTGATCGTTGAGCGCCAACAAACGGGAGACGATGGCGGAGATGATCTCCCGCTTATTCTCGGTCTGGGACCGGATCATGTATCGTGCGGTCGCCTCGTGGCCCTGGTCGGCCAATTGGAAAGCTTCATCGGCGCTGAGCCAGAAGTCGTCCAACACGTCGCGTAACTGCCGGCGCTTTTCGTCACCGGCGGGAGTGCTCGCAGAGTACTGCCCCTCCAGGCGCAGGGCTTCATCCATGTCCTGCCGCACCCGCGTGAACTCGCCCTTCCAATAAAACATGGGGTACCGGCTTTCGGGCAGCGTCATGTCACGGAGGGATACAGCCAGCTCGTAGGTGTCATCCTGTAACCGCAGGAGCTGCAGGGAAGCCTTGCGGTTCTTCTGCACCACGTTTATTTGAAAATCTTCCAGCCAGCGGAGTTCGTGAATAGTGTAACCGGCGAAAATAAGGAAAATCGCCAGACTGACACACAGGCCCAGCCCAAGGCCCGCGGAAGGGGAGGGAATCTCACTCAACACGTCGTGTTCAGTATGCGGTTGGCTCATTTCGCAACCAAAGTGAATCGGTAGGTGGTAGGTGGCATGTGGTAGGTGGGGACGGATGTTCTTCCCCACCTGCCATCTACTACCTACCACCTACCGACCCGCCTACGACCTACCGTCCTCAGCATCCTGCTCAATCTTGTCACTGAATGTGAGCAGGTTCAAGCCATCTGTCCCCTTTGCGGTGTGCAGCCGCGTGGGACAGACGCGCCACAGCTCACGCAGTGAGCTTAACCTCTTCATAAACGAGCGGAACTGGTTCTTGCTGTTCGACGACAAGTCCTCTCTTCCCGAGTTCGTAGGCCAGGCATGCCACATAAGCGGACTCCAGCAACTCCGGACCCAGCACCCGATGAACTTGGCTGGCTGCTCCGATGATGGATTCCGTGATCTTGTTCAACCGCTCCCACTCGGTCATTGAGGAAAGAGATTTAAACACGGAGGGCACAAAGAAGAACTCACGGAGAACACGGAGCGACCGCGAGCCGTCCCCCCACTCTTCTCCTCCGTGTTCTCCGTGTTGCAGCCCCAGAATGATCTCATGGATAAGTGGCTCTGGGGACTCTGTGTTAAAGGTTCTTGAAGCCGTTCCGCTCTCTCTGCAGGTGTGGCCACTTTGATGAACAACCCAGGCTAACAGGATTTCAAATGCGATCTGACATAATCCTTAAAGGAGTGTTCGATTGTCGCGGTTGTCTTTCCCGGGGCGTGGTAGCGCCACTGCGAGTCGATGCTTGCTACGGCGGCGACTTCGCGGGTGGTGGAGCTGATGAAGACTTCGGCCGCCGAGGAGAGGTCCTCCGTGGTCAGATTTTCCTCGACGAGCTCGAAACCGGCCCGCGGCACAACCTCACGCAGAACATCTCGGGTGACACCCGGCAGGCAGCCCGTAGAAAGTGGCGGGGTCAGAACCTTGCCTCCGCGAACCAGGAAAAAATTTGCCGACGTGCATTCCGCAATGTGGCCGTTCTCGTTGAGGAGCAAAACGTCGTCAAATCCCTCTGCGTGGGCCTGTTCAAGCAGCGCCACGTTCTGAACCCAGGATAACATCTTGACTCCCGCCAGCCGCGTCGCAGAGTAAATGGCGTGCGGTTGAAGCTTGAGGCGCTGTATCGCCGGCCACCGAACCAGTTCCCGCGTGAAGATCAGCAGGTCCGTCTCGGGACGGTCGCCCGCCTGCCCCCAAAGTCCTCCGTGGTTCTTCACGAACGACACCCGCGCCATGCCTTCAGGCCGATGATTGGCCTCTGCCAGATTGATGACTGCCAGGCGAACCGCCTCCTGCGCGTGGGTGAGGTTCATCCCCAGCCGTTCCGCGTCATGCGACATCCGGGCCCAATGGCGGTCGAAGGCGAATGGCCTTCCTTCGTATATTCGTAAAGTGGTGAACACGCCCCAGCCCATCAGCAATCCCATTTGGCCCGGCGAGAGATGCGCTTCTTGTAAGGGAATGAGGCGGTCATTGTGAAAGATCAAGCTGTCCATGAATTTGAGTAAGTCCTTCAAGTAGAAGTTTCAGCAACAGGCGAGAGCTTCGAGCAGTGGCTGGGCCTTGAGCATCAGCTCCGCATATTCTCCCTCGTCCTGCGAGTCAGCCACGATGCCTCCCCCCACATTGAACACGGCCCGGTCGTCTGCAATGCACATGGTGCGAATCGCAACGCTGAAATCCATTGTACAGTAATCCGACCCGGGAAGGCCGCGAATTAGGCCCAGCGCGCCCATGGACACGCCTCGCGCGGCCTGTTCGGTCTCCGCGAGGATTTGCATCGCCCGGATCTTGGGTGCGCCAGTGATCGAGCCGCAAGGAAACAACGCCCTCAGGATTTCGCAAATTCCGACTCCGCGTTGAAGCGTTCCCTCGACGTGAGAAACCAAGTGCAAAAGGTGGGGCAGACGTTCCGTCTCCCAAAGCCGCACCCGGATACTATTATAGTTGCAGATACGGCCCAGGTCGTTACGCAAAAGGTCAACAATCATCACATTCTCGCACCGGTCTTTGACGCTGGCGAGCAACCTCGATTTCACTTTGTCCTCCTCATCTCCCTGGCGGGCAATCGTGCCCTTGACGGGGCTGGCGAGGATCCGGTCGCCTGAAACTCGAAAGAATCTCTCCGGCGAGTTACTGATGATCGTTCGAGCCGGGCTCTTCAGGAAGGCACGAAACGGCGCGAGACTACGGCGCACTCGTTCGAAGATTCGCTCGGCGGTGGTTCCGCCGAGGTTCACCGTGAATTGTTGCGTCAGATTTGCCTGATAAATGTCTCCGGCGGCAATATAAGCCTTGATCTTCGCGAGCGCATTTCGGTAAGAGACACGATCAAAGTTAGCCGCGAATCTGGTGTTTCCAGCCGAGGGCTCTTCCTCCCCCCGGGTTTCCTCGAAGGGCAGCGCTTGAACGAATGGATAATAGGCGAAGGAGACATCTGGCAGGGAACTGTCCACCACGAGTGGGACAGGCTCGAAGTGACGGCCCAGCTCATAGGAAAGGAAACCGATCGCAGCCCCGGCGGGATACTTTTGCGCGTGCTTCGTAATCCAGGGCGCAAGCTCTTGGAATGCCTCGAGACCTCCTTCCAGCACACTGACCGGGTATGTCGCCAGCCAAGTCTGCCAGGTGCCGTCCCCCGCCCACCGGCCTTCCAGGATGGCAGGTCGCACAGCGGCAGGAGTGCTGAGTATTTGATGCAGAAGGCTATTCAACATCCTGGATTACGGGCCTGGAACTTAGTAAGATCCCCGCGCCCCTAAAACTGGGACGGCTCAGCTTGCGCCAGGGGCTGCCAGGTTACCAGGAAACACGAACCGTGAGCGGGTAGTTCAGGCGAATCAGGCAAAGAGTCTCGGGGGGCAGATTCACTTCGTGCCCTCTCGGCCACAGGATCTCGTAACCGATTGCTGCGGCGCCCGCGAGGGAGAGACCCATAGAAACGGCTGTAGCGCCGGACGCCACAGCTTTGATGGCACCGAAGCTTCCCAGTCCAACTCCACCTATAAGCGTCTTCCACGAAAGTGCGCGCCCGCCGGTCAAATGGCCTTCCGCGTCGATGTGCAGATCAAGTTTGCTGGACTTGTCCATCACCGCCAGAACACCTGCCATCGGCTCAGCTTGGCCGTCGGGCAAAACGATCTTGTCAAAACGGAGTCCAAGCTCCGCGGGACGGTGAACGTGGCCGGAATTGCGGATCATGGTGATGCGGCCATCGAGAATGCTGCCGGAAGGCAGCACGACGCGCCCCCCCACCAGGACGGGTTGCAGCAGACGGGCGGTGACGAGGTCGTTTGGGTGGTTGATCCGGGTGTGGATTCCGGAGAGCATCTGAATACTGACTTGGGTTTCTGCGGGGACGGTGACTCTATCCGAATGCATGGAGGATTCGGTGCTAGCTGGCCCCAGGCCGCTCCGGTGGGGCAGCGCCACGGGTGCCTCACCTTCCTGTGCCAATGCTGTGATGGCGAGAAAACCTATCACCGTGAATGCCGTGAGTGCCTTTTCCATGAAGTTTCACCTCATTAAAGGACTGCGCAGAAGCGCTTCCAGATCCACTTTCCCATCCGAATTAGAAAGGCGCTTCCCGGGCAAGATCCTTCACCCTCTCCCCGAACCGGCTGTTGAGTTAGTTGCTATTCTCCCCCTCCGCCGCTCAGAAATCAAGCTCTTGTTGGCAGGCGAAAGGAATGAGGCTCTCAGCTTTCAGCCGTCAGCGGTCAGTTAAGGAAAAGCCAGTGGGGTGCTTGCTGAGAGCTGAAAGCTGACGGCTGGCAGCCATGGGACGGGGGAAATAAAAAGGCCCAACCACTGGGGTTGGGCCAGGAATTGCACAAACGGATGCTGCTGATTACCCGACCTTTGTGACCTTGTCGGCCTGAGGTCCCTTTTGCCCCTGAATGATCTCGAACTCAACTGTGTCGCCTTCTTGCAAGGTCTTGAAGCCTTCACCTTGGATGGCCGAGTAATGAACAAAAACATCAGCTCCGCCCTCCTGGCCGATGAAGCCATATCCCTTGCTGTTGTTAAACCACTTTACCTTACCTTGAAGTCTTGCCACTTGCGTCCTCCTTAACTGGTCTTTGCGGTTACCACCTCGTCGGCGCGTCCAGGAACAGAAAAAGCCGAGAATCCCACAGGACCTCGGCTACCCTCTACGCACACCTACCCGACGAGACACTTTATCTGACTCCTTACCGCTTAGTGATATATTTTGCAGGGTAGGCTTGTCAAGAAAAATGTTACCGCCCAAGTCCTTGCGAAGTATTACGAATTAGTCGTGAGTTGATTTGGTAAGAAGTAACCAGAAAAGTCCCACCAGAGTCTTGGCGTCGCGAATGCGCCTGGACTTAATCATCCTCATAACCTGCACCGGGGTGAAATGCCCAACCTCGATCCGCTCGTCGGGGTCGGGTTGAGCTTTTGACCGTGTAAGTTCAGTCGCTTCGACCAGGAACATCTTCTCCGTGAGGATGCCTGGGCTGGGGAAGAAGTCGAATAAGAGCCGGAATTTCTTAGCGCGATAGCCGGTTTCTTCCAAGAGCTCGCGCCGCGCGGCGGCGAGGGGTCTTTCTCCAGGCTCGAGACCCCCGGCGATCAATTCCCAGAGAAACTGTTTCACGGCATAACGGTACTGCCTCACCAGTACAATGCGGCCATCATTCGAATGGGCCAGAATCACGACCGAGCCCGCGTGGTGAACTACCTCCCGCTCCGCCCTGACACCGCCCGGCTCGATGATGCGGTCAACTCTCAATCGGATAAGCCTGCCTCTGTAGATTTCTGTGCTTTTGAGGACATGAAGCTTAGGCACGAAAAGTACCCTCCGTCTTTGGTTTGCTCGGACAGGGTGAGAGGGCCGTGCAGAGATCGCAGATGTAACCCCCTGGCCAGTTCGCAAGGGCGGTCCGCGAAGAGCACGAACCCGAGGCTCGAATTAGCCCCCTCAACCAGTGAAAGCGAATTTCTCGATAAGGGCTTTGGCGTCCTTTTCAGTTTGCGCAGCCTTAAGCGCGTCGCGGTCCTGCTTTATCTTGTCCTTGAGCTTGTTGTAAGCGTCGATTTTGCCTTTCGCAGCATCTACATCCTCTTTCAGGGCGGTAGGGTCGCTGGCGCGTTTTTGCAGACAATCGAGCAACCTGTCCACCGTGCCGGCGAAGAGCGAAAGGTGGGTCACCATGACCTTTTGGTGAAAAGCCTTTTCGAAATCCTGAAGACTCTCCTTCTTTACGGTCTCCACCAAGTCCGTCACATTCTTCCTGTAATAGTTAACCATTCCTTCATCGTCACTGCAAACTTGGGCAGAGAGTTGCAACGAGCCGAGAGACAGTACGAAGGCACTTCCCAGAACGAGCGCGAAAACAGCCCAGCATTTCATACTCGCACCTCACCGGGTCTCTATCGAAATCTGTTGCGGCTTATCGCCTGTGCGGGCGATTGCCGCAGCGAACGTAGGACTTGTCGACAGCGGCAATGCTAGCACAAAGCGCGCGCGTTGTCGCTATACTGCGAATCTTCAAAAAGGCAAGTTCCTGTGTGAGTCGAGTAGGGACCGTTCCTATGTTCGCAGTCTGGGGACACCTCCGTTGAGGTTGCGCCAGATTCAAGGGCGGCATTTGCTGATTCGAGCCACGTCTGCCCTCCCCCCTTGTTTTTCTGGGCCCCAACGGGCAAAAGGTTGGGTATAATGGGCGCATTCATAGGGCGGAGCGCCACCGCGGCGCTTGTAGTCATGGTGCTTGCAGGGGTAAATTGTGTTTTATGAAGATTACGGCTTTGATTGTGGATGATGAACAGCCCGCGCGCGACGAATTGGCGTTTCTCCTGAAGGGGTTTCCGGAGGTGGAAGTCGTTGGGCAAGGGAAGAACGGCGTGGAAGCCGTGAACCTGATCCGCGAGTTGAATCCCCAGGTTACTTTTCTTGACGTCCAGATGCCCGGCCTGGATGGTTTCGGGGTCATCAAGAAGCTGCTTGAAAAGAAGGTCCGTCTTCCTTACTTTGTCTTCGCCACAGCCTATGATAACTACGCCGTGCAGGCCTTCGAGGTGAACGCCCTGGACTATTTGTTGAAGCCCATCGCCAAGCCGCGACTGGAGAAGGCCGTCGCCAAGCTGCGCCATATGAGCGAAACAGCGGCGTCAACCCATGACAAGCTCGACCGCCTGGTGCAAATGATGGAAGAGCGCCCTGCGGCACAGAAGAACAAGCTGCTCGTGAGAAGCCAGGGACGTTTGTTCTTGGTCGATTCCGAGGAAATCATCTTCGCCAGCATCGAGGACGGGGTCATCAGCATTGTTACGCGTGATCTCGAAGGCCAATCCAACTTCCGCACGGTGGAAGAACTGCAGGGCAACCTCGATCCCAAGGTTTTCTGGCGAGTCCACCGCTCCTACCTGGTTAACGTGAACCACATCAAGGAAGTCGTCCCCTGGTTCAAGAGTTCCTATCAACTCAAGATGCAGGATCGCAAGCAGACGGAAATCCCTGTCTCCCGAGCCCAAACCCGTAAGCTCCGCGAGTTGCTCAACCTTTAGGGGGTGGCTCCTGCTCGACATTTGTCACTGGAGCCTAAAGCACCACCGATTCCTCGATCAACCGCCCTTCGGCAAAACGCTCGACACTAAGAGCGCGCGTATCCACGAGGCTCGACGTTCCGTTCAGAATCAGGTCCGCCAGGATCTTTCCGGTCGCCGGCGAGTGCATGACGCCGTGGCCGCTGAAGCCATTGGCGAGGAAAAGGCCGGGCACCTGGGGAACCGGCCCGAGGATCGCGTGGTGATCGGGCGTCATCTCGTAGAGGCCAGCCCAGCCGCGCGCGGGATTCACCTGGAGGTCCTCGAAGCACGGCACTCGCTTCACCGCACACATCAGGATCTTCTCCACGAACGCCGAATCGAAAGTAGTTTTGAATCCCGGCTTCTCCTTCGGATCATTCCACGCCAGCAGCAGGCCCAGTCCCTCCGGGCGGAAGTGGAAACCCGTCGCCATATCGATGGTCATGGGCGCCTGGTGTGCGATCTGCGGGAAAGGTTCCGTGGGCACGAGCATGCGGCGCAGGGGTTCGACGGGTAACTGCACGCACGCCATGCGCGCCACCTGCGCAGCCCAGGGCCCGGCGGCGTTCACCACCGTCCGCGTCTGCACGCGCCCGCGCGTGGTTTCAACGCCAACCACTTCGCTGTCATCCCACAGGATGGCGGTGACCTCCACGCCTTTTTCGATTCTCGCCCCGCGCTCCACAGCCCGCGCCGCGAATCCGTTCATCACGCTGTAGGGGTCCACGAAGCCGTCCGTCGAGCAAAAACTCCCGCCCACCACGTCGTCTGCCCGCAGTTGCGGCACGATACGCAACACGTCCTCCGGCTTGAGCAACTCAGCCTGCTCGAAACCTAACTCCACCTGCCGCGCCTGGTTTGCCCGCAGGTACTCGAGGTGCCTCTCGCTGCTTGCCACAAACAAGTAGCCCTGCGGCCTGTAACCCGACGGGTGTCCAGTCAGTTCTTCGAACCTGGCAAGGAAGGGAATCGAGTAAAGCGACATTTGGATATTGACCTTGGTGGCGAACTGCGCCCGCACGCCGCCCATGCTCTTGCCTGTCGAGCCGAGCCCTTGGTGCGCCTCGCGCTCCAGCACCAGCACGTTGCTGCAACCCCCGTCCGTAAGGTGATAGGCAATGCTCGACCCGACGATCCCTCCACCCACAATCACCACATCGGCCAATTCTGTCATCATTCCCCCGGCGTCTGGGCCCGGAAATGGTCCTCGATGGCCCGGACCAGCCCCGGCATGGTGGACTCCTTTGCTTCAATCGTCACAGTGAGTCCCAGCTTCCTGATCGTTTGCGAGGTGATTGGGCCAATTGAGGCGATGGCGACTGCGCGCAACAATTCGGCGACTTCGTTTTCGCCCGCCAGCTTGGCGAAATTGCTGGCGGTTGATGAGCTGGTGAAGGTAATGACATCCGGGGGCGGGGTAAGGAGGCGCTGCAATTCCCCACCGGGGAGTTGAGGAACGACGGTTTCATAAGCTTCGACGACTTCCACGCGCCCGCCCTTTTCCATTAGGACGCGCGGCACGACGTCGCGAGCAACTTTGGCGTGCGGGATCAGGAACGCTTTGCCTTGCAGGCCGCGATCGCCGAGGGCTTCAAGCAGACCCTCAGCCACGTAGGCGCGCGGCGTCAGGTCAACTTTCACCCCGCTTTTTACGAACTCCTCTGCTGTCGCAGGGCCGATGGCGCCGATAATCAAGCCTTTCAGATCGCGCGCACCGCGCCCGCAAGCTTCCAGCCGCCGCAGGAAATTGCGCGCCCCGTTGGCGGAGGTCAGGAGCAGGACATCGAACTCCTCGAGGCGCCGGATGGCCGAATCGAGGGGCTCCCATGAGGCCGGGTCACGGATTTCAAGGGTGGGGATCTCGATCACTTCTGCGCCCAGCGCCGTTAAATGCTCTCTTAACGCGCCGGCCTGCTCGCGGGTGCGGGTAATCGCGATACGCCTGCCGAAAAGCGGCAGGCGCTCGCAGCAATTAAGCTGTTCGGGAAGGCTCACCACTTCACCCACAACGACGGGCCGCTGACCACCTACTGCCGACAAGCGCCCTCGGATTGCCGACGATTCACTTTATGGATTCCAAAATCTCGCTTGCGCCCCCCTCGAGCAAATCCTCAGCCACCGCCGCGCCGAGGCTTTCAGGGTCTTTCTCCGAGCCAGCCGCGACGGCTCGAATCAAACGGCTGCCGTCCAGGCTGGCCACGATGCCACGCAGGCGCAACTGACCATCCTCGAAACTCGCGTGGGCCGCGATGGGGACCTGGCAACCTCCTCCCAGACGCCGCAGCATAGCACGTTCGGCGCGGACGGCGAGGTGTGTGGCCGGATCATCGAGCGGCGTCACCGCGCGTTCCAGTTCCGCATCGTCCCACCGAATTTCGATAGCCAGCGCGCCTTGCCCGACGGCGGGGCAGATTTGGTCGAAGCTGAAATAGCCGGTGATGTGCCCCCGCAGGCCAAGTCGGTGCACGCCCGCTGCCGCCAGAACCAGCGCCTCGCAATCGCCGCGTTCCAGCTTGCGTAGCCGTGTGTCCAGATTGCCGCGCATGGGGATAAGTTCCAGGTCCGGCCGAAGCCTCCTGAGCTGTGTCTGCCGGCGCAGGCTGCTGGTGCCCACGCGCGCGCCCGCCGGGAGCTGCTCGAAAGGTTTTCCGCTCGCAGAAACGAACACGTCGCGCGCATCTTCACGGGGCGGCACCGCAGCCAAAATCAGGCCTTCCGGCAAAATGGTCGGCAGGTCTTTGAGGCTGTGCACCGCCAGGTCCGCTTTGCCTGCCAGCAGTGCAGCCTCGATTTCCTTGATGAACAATCCCTTCGTTCCCGCATCGGCGATGCTCTGGGCAATAGAGGCGGGGAGGGGTTGCTCGGGCGGAAAGCTTTGCAGCTTGTCGCCGGTAGTCCGGATGATTTCAATGGCGATCTCGTGGCCGGCAGCAGTGAGCTGGCCCTTCACCCAGTTGGCTTGCCAGAGCGCTAGTTGGCTGCCGCGTGAACCGATGATGATGTTCATGATTCCAAAGTCCCAGGTGGCTTCAAGAAGTGACGAGTGACGAGTGACGAGCAAGAACCAATCCAGCCGCAGCTTCGTGCTGACTTTTTTCTCCACAGTGCTTGCTGGTCGCTCGTCACTTGTCACTGCCTTTTTAGTTTGCCAGGCCAAAGATCTTCCGGACGAGCCTGACGAGCGCCGCTTGTTCCGGCTGGCCGGCCCCGCTTTTGAGCTCGGTGATGGGCCCGTGCAGGATCTTGTTCATGATGCCGCGGGTGAGGGCGTCCACGGCCTGACGTTGCTCGGGCGTCAGATTGCCCAGCCGGGTGTTGTAGCGTTCCACTTCACCCTCGCGGATGGCGTTCAGCCGGTCTTCGAGCGCCACGATGGTGGGCACGAGGTCACGCGAAGCGAGCCGGCGCATAGTTTTCTGAACTTCCTCCTGGACAATCTCCTCGGCCCAAACGGCCTCGCGTTCGCGCTGTTTCTTGTTGGCCTCCACCACTTGTCCAAGGTCGTCAATATCGTAGACGAAGGCATTATCCAGCTCGTTGACCAGGGGATCGATGTCGCGCGGAACCGCGATATCCACGAAAAACACCGGACGGTTCCGGCGCGCAGAGAGGATTCTCGCGACATGCTCCTTGTTCACGACGTAGCCAGCCGCGCCCGTGGAACTGATGACGATGTCGGCCTTGGGGAGGTGCTCAAAGAGCTGTTCGAAGGCGACGGCAGTGCCGCGAAATGCCTCCGCAAGTTGCACGGCGCGCTCGTAAGTGCGATTGGTAACGTAGATGGCGCTGGCCCCGCTACTGAGAAGGTGCTTGGCGGCGAGTTCGCTCATCTTGCCCGCCCCGATCACGAAGATGGTCCTTCCTTCCAGGCTGCCAAAAATTTTCTTGGCCAGCTCGACGGCGGCGTAAGAGACGGAAACCGCGGCGCTCCCCAGTGCCGTCTCGCGCCGCACCCGCCGCCCTACTGCCAAGGCTTGGCTTACGATCTCCTTCAGGCTGCCGTTCAACCCACCCGCCTCGTGCGCCAGGGCATAGGCACGCTTCAACTGGCCGAGGATTTGCGGCTCGCCCAGAATCATCGAATCGAGACTGGAGGCCACGCGGAACAGGTGACGCACAACTTCCTGCTGCTGGTAACGATAAAAGAAGCGCTGGTACGGGCCAAGTTCGAAGCGGTGATGATCCGCCAGGAACTGCTGGATGATGGGCCCCGCATCGACCCTATCTTCTGCCGAAGTCATCACTTCAACGCGGTTGCAGGTGGAGAGGATCAGCCCCTCGCGGATACCCTCACGGTGAATCAGGTCGGAAACCGCTTGCGCCAGGCGCGACTCAGGGATGTGCATCCGCTCGCGGACCTCCACCGGAGCCGTGCGATGATTGACGCCAAGCAGGGTCAAGTTCATAGGGGCTGGGTTCTGGGGACTAGGGCAATTTCAAATTTCAGATTCCAAATTTCAAACTTCAGATTTCAAATTTCAATTCCAAATCTCAAGCTCCAGATTTCAAGCTTCACATTCCGCATTTCAACCCTCAGATTTCAAGCTTCTGATTCCAAATTTCAATCTTCAGATTTCAATCCTCAGATTTCAAATTTCAAGCTTCTGATTTCAAATATCAGATATCAAGCTTCTGATTCCAAGCTTCAGATTTCAAATTTCAATTCCAAATTTCAAACTTCAGATTTCAAGCTTCTGATTTCAAATTTCTGATTTCAAATTTCAAGTCGCTCTCTTCCTCCTCGCCGCTAACGACTGACTGCTGCCTACTGCGCAACAGTCGCAAACGTACAGGACCCGCCGCGACGGGAGCTACGACCCCGCTTTCACCCACCGCCCACTGCCGACTGCTCTCTGCCCACTGCCAACTGCTTTCCGCCTACTGCCTACTTTCTCTACGGTCCCTGCCGAAGGGTGGGCACGTACCCATGCGGTCCACTGAGCAGGCTCACTCCCAGGAACGTCGCCATGATGGCGACAAAGCCGAAGATCGCAACATAAGCCGCCCGACGGCCGCGCCAGCCGCCGCTCACACGAGTGGAAAAGAGCACGAGGTAAATCAGCCAGCTCAGCATCGATGCCAGTATTTTCGGGTCAAATTCCCAGGGTCCCTTCCAGGTCCGGCTCGCCCAAATGAAGCCGGTCAGAATGCCGAGGGTCAACAGGGGAAGGCCGAACAGCAGTGAGCGGTAGTAGAGCTCATCGCACAGTTCGAGCGACGGCAGGCGGTAATAGAACGCGTGCGGGGTTTTCGATTTCAGTTCCTTCTCCTGCATCAGGTACATGACCGCAGCCACGAAGGTCAGAAAGAATCCTGTGTAGCCCAGGATAGTTGAGCTGATATGGACTGCCAGCCAACCACCGCGAAACGCCGACAAATCAAAAGGCCGCACAGGACGAAACGCCGAGATCAGCGTCAACACAAAAACAAAAGGCAGCATGAAAAGACCAAGGGAAGTAATTCGGTAGCGCAAATAGAGAAAGAAGAAAGCCAGAGTCACTAGGAAAGCGTAAAAGGATAGAGCACTGCGGACGTCAGTTACCGGCAAGCGGTGTATGCGCGCAGCCTCTATGGCGATGGCGCCCGCGTGTGACAGCAGCCCGAGTCCCAACGCTGCCAGCGAGGCGGGGGAGATCGATGGGCGGCGATCAACAACGGAAGGGACGAGGAGAAGCGTTCCGAGCCCGTAGAGAACAAGGCCAACCCACAGAAGTAGGACCGGCATATGAACCTCGGCAGTCAAGCCTTATATTAACAAATTATAGCACCAGTGTTTCCAGAGCGAGATTCCTCGCTTCGCTCGGAATGACAACGTTCACAAAGGTTCTTCAGCATCCTGCTAGAGAGACTAACGGACTTGCTCCTCTGAGGTGATCACCTCAAGCTGCACTTGTTGTTGTTGCCCCTCCCCGATATGGACGGGTGTGCCGCGGTCCTCGAACGCCTTGAAGAAGTCGGGATCAGTGTAGTTCTTTCCTTGCACGGGCTCCCAAGCGAAGAGTTTAAAGTCGCCGGGGGACAGGCCCAGCAGGGAGAAGCGACCGAAAGCGTCGGTGGTCCTCATGCCGTACATCTCCTCCCGATCTCGGTGCGGTGGGTCCGGCACAAGCACGACCCAGGCCCCGCTGACCGGGTTATGCTCTTTCGACACAGTGCCGTCCACACGCCCACCATCCGGGGAGAGCACAATCTCGAGATGGGCCGGTGGTTGGCTGCGGCTGATGGTTAGTCCGGGTTCGAGCACATCGCTCCCGCCTTCTCGCGCCGATTTGACGTAGTACTGTTCGGGGAACCCTAAAATGCGCAGCCGGTAGTTTCCGTCATACACGTTCTCCACTACGAAAGTGCCATCCGCCTTGAGTTGTGAGCTTCCCCCACCCCTTGTGCTGTCGATGGGCTGCAGCCACAGGCCCAACCGTGTGAAATCGAATGGGTCGCTACCCTCGACACGAAACCTTCCCACGAGCGAAATTGGGCTGCCCAAGACGAAGGTGACACCGTCGAGGTTGGCGCTGCCGACCTCTACCGGGACTCTCCCGTAGAGTTGCCGTTTCCCGTCATTCCACATGGCTGAAAGGTCATAGGGCCCGGGCGGAACGCCGCGAATTTCAAAGTCACCTGAGTCGCTCTGGACCGGGGCGCCGTAATTTGAGAAGGAATAGCCTCCTTCGGCGGCGACGCGCGGCGCCAGCGAAACATAGACGCCCCGCAGCGATTTCACGGGACCATCGACCATGACGCGCCCCCGGACCATGACGGCGTGTGCCTGCCTAAGGTCCACATCAATGCCGGAGACTTCAGCGCCGGGCTGAACCTCAACAACCGTGGCCTGCGACGTATCCGCTGTACTGGGGTGGAAGGTGGGAAGATAGACGTCATCCATTTGCCGGTCCGGGTTGGTTTGCGGGCGCTGGTACGTTGCAGCCACGAGATACTGCCCCGCCTCCAGCCCCCAGATGCGGTACTCGCCGAGGTCATTGGTCTGTTGGGAGGCGCCACCGCCGATTTGCCGGTGCGTACCAGAGCCGCTGACACGCAAAGCTTGCACTTGTGCCGAAGTGACAGGCTCGCCATCTTCATCATAAACAGTCCCCGTGATGACACCGGGCGGCAGCAAGCGGAAGGCGATTCCGCTCACGTTTTTCCCCGGCGTGAGGTCGAGGATTCCGACTTGGGTGTTCCCCTTGCCCTTCCCGGAAGCTTGCGGCCTGTATCCGTTGCCCGATGCGATGATGGCGTACCGGCCTGGGGTGATGTCGCGAATGATGAAATAGCCGTTACTTTCAGTTAACGTGGAATATGCTTGCTGGCCCCCGCCTACGGGAATGAGTTGGACCGTCACTCTTTTTATGCCTTCGCCGTTAGTGGACTTAACCACCACGCCTGCAACACTGCAAAGGTCCGAGGGTTTTACGTTTGACTTCGGAGGAGCAGGATTGGGTTCCTGACCCCCAACCACCATCGCGCTGGCGAGGAGCAAACACAGGGCTCGGATGATCGACATAACAACCTCTTCTTTATCCGATGCGAGTTCGCCAGCCGGAGTTGACATCGCGCTTTCCCAAACCGTCAGACACCGGCAATGAGCTTCAAGTTCCTTGAGGTTCGGAAAAAACCAGGCCGTGAGTAGTATCTCGAGGGATGCCAAGGTGCACGGTACGGGTCAGTCGGAGAGCCCTTACCGAACCCCCTCGGGCCTCACGGCAAGCATCAGGAACATTCCCACCACGGCAGCCACCATGAGGGTCGCCATCATGTGGCTTGCAGAAAAGCGCGAGAGGGCGCCTGCCACTGCCCCCCCAACGAAGCTGCCTAG
>DLMI01000203.1:0-16755 GCA_002478145.1 Acidobacteria bacterium UBA7540 | reverse complement strand
GGCAGGATGGGTTCGAGTCCGGTAAATCCAATGTAGAAAAGCGTGCCTGCAACTAACACCCCCGCAAGACGGTTGGGATCCAGACCTGCCGCTTGGGGTCTGAAAAGCAGAAGAGAACTAGGGATAAACGAGAGGAAAGCAAGTGTGGCGAGTGGTCTTGCCCATCCGCGGTCCGCGCCCAGTGAGAACCCGAACATCGTGAAGCCGCTGATCAGCATCATGGGCAACAGGAGGGCGTAATAATGGTTCACCTTCACGTGGTGTTGGCCGGTGACGATGAGGGGGAAATAGAAGAAGAAAGTGGCCATGAAGAAGTTCATCAGGAAACCAGCGGAAGCAAAAGCCAGAAGTGGGTTGTTGGCCAGCATCTGGGACAGGGGTGCAGGAGCGCTGACCGAGGGAGGAGCGTCAGGAAGGTACTTGGCCAGCAAGAGGTCCGTCCCGAAACCCAAGCATCCGGTCAGCCAGAAGAGGAACGGGGTCCCCAGAATTCCGGCGAGGATCGGCCCGCCAATGATGCCGATGGCGAATGCCGCCCCGATGGGAATCCCCAAGACGGCCATTGCCGTAGACCGGCGTTGGGGCTCGATGAAATCGGCAACGGTGGCAAACGCGACGGAAACAATGGCACCGCCGCCCTGAACTAGACGACCAAAAATCAGAGCGCCAATTTGCAGGGAGTGAGGAAGCCAGTGGGGGACGGCGCAGAGGAAAGAACCCAGGCTGAAGAGCGTCATGCCCAGCAGCAGGACCTTGCGGCGCCCAATGCGGTCTGAAAGCCTGCCAAAAGGGATTTGCAGGATGGCCATGGTCAGGCCGTAGCTGCCGAAGGCGAAGCCCACCAGAAAACGTGAGTTTGTGAATTGCAGACCGTAAAGCGTAAAAACCGGAAGGACCAGGAAAAGTCCCAACATGCGCAAACCTACCACGCTGGCGAGCGCGAAAAGGACCTTCTTTTGCGTCGAGGTAAATGCCGCGCGGCTGGGTTTTGTGAGCTTAGACATTCAAGAGCAGTGACAAGTGACGAGTGACGAGTAAGGAGTCAGAAGTCAGGAGCCGGAAGTCGGTCGTTGCAAATTTCCCGCCTGCTCTTCACAGGCACCTGAAACCTGACACCTGGCACCTGGCACCTGTACTTCTGCTCGTCACTTGTCACTCGTCACTCTCAACTGAACTTCTGAGCGCCTTTGCGGCGGTCACCACAGATTGCATTTTGGCAATCGCCTCCTCCACGGTTCGCGTTTTCAGTCCGCAGTCCGGGTCCACCCAGATAGCTTCTTCGGGAAGGGTCTCAAGTGCTTGGCGCAGGCGCTGTTCGACCACCGGCTCGTCTTCGACGACGTGCGTATGGACGTCCACCACGCCAAAACTGATGTCCTTGGTGTAGCGGTGCTTCTTGAAAAGTTCGAGCATGTCGAGCCCACTGTTGGACATCTCCAGATCGAAGTTATCGACCGGGAGATCCAGCATGCCCGGGTAGATGTTTTCAAAGGCGCCATAACAAATATGGGTGATGAAGTATGCCGGCAGGCCATCCGTCACGATGTGCATGGCTTCGATGGCCACGGGCAATTCCTCGGGCCTCACGGAGAGGGCGGGTTCATCGATCTGGATGATTTTCGCCCCCTCCTCGATTAAGGCCTCAACCTCTTTGCGGATTTCCTTCGCGAGCGCCAGGCAAGCCGTGGGGCGATCCGGATAGTATTCAATGAAGGACCAATCCATCACCGTGTAAGGGCCGGTCAGCATACCTTTCACGGGTTTTGAGGTGAGGCCCCGCGCGTACTTCCACCACTCGACGGTGATGGGCCCTTTCCAGTGGACCTCGTCGGTAATCATGGGTTTGTGGTAATAGCGATTGCCGTAAGAGCGGACCAAACCGCCCTCCTCGAACCCTTTGAGGTGCTCGGCGAAATAGGCCACCATATCGCTCCGATACATTTCGCCGTCGACAAGCACGTCCACGCCCAATTCTTCCTGCGTGCGGATCCAGAACTCTGTCGCTTGGCGCTCCGCTTTCTCCAGCGCGCCGCGGCTGATCTTCTTCTTGGCGAAGTCCGCGCGCACTTTCATCAGGAAATCGGGCTTGGGGAAGCTTCCCACTGACGTGATGGGGAAAAGGGGCAGATCAATTCCCAACTCTTGAAGTTTCGCTCGGCTCATGCAGGGCTCCCTAAGAATGTCTTCCTGATTACGGCCAGGTGTCTTAGCTTTTGCCGTGCCCTGTCACGCGGGAGGAACTCAAGGCCGCAAGAAGGGCTGAGATAAGCACTGTTCAAATCAGCGCCGTGGGCGAGCTTCTCAAGCTGGCGGGCTGAGAATGCGGGATCTTCCAGCCTGGTATTGCGGCCGTCTACAAGGCCGAGGGCCAGTGTCCTGGCGGTACCATTTGAAGCTACCCTATCGACGAGACTCGGGTTGTAAGTGAAATCGAGTCCCAAGAGGTCCACCGGCAGCGTCTGGAGGTGGTCATAAATGGGCGCGGGATCTCCGAAGTAAAAGACCAGCGCCAGTTGCGCCGAAGCCTTGCTCATCGCCAGGGCTGTGATGTTCTGCTCGAAGCGCGGGAAATCATCGGGATATTTGAGCAGAGCAGGCTCCTCTATTTGGATCACGGTTGCCCCCGCCGCAGCCAGTGCGGCGACCTCGGCCGCCAGCGCGGCGGTGTATCCTCCGAGCATCTTATCGAACCCACCCGCGCCTCCGTTCTCCTCAACGGAGTGCCGGGCCAGGGTGTAGGGGCCCGTCAAAACCGCTTTCACCGGGCGCGTCGACTTCCCCTGCGCATACTTGAATTCTTCAAGCAGCAGAGGCTCGGTGCGTTCAAGCTTGCCGTGCACAACCGGCTGGCGAAAGTAAAAGTTCGTATCAAAGAACCTTAGCAGGCCGTTGATCCGAACACCGGAGAGCTTACCGGCGAGGTGGGAGATTGGATCGGACCAGCGGATTTGGCCGTCCGTCACGAGGTCGAGGCCTGCCTCCCCTTGCTCGGCAAGGGCCAGCTCCGTCATGCGGTTCTGGGCGGCCCGAACAGCGTCGTCGGTTTTCTCGCCTTTATCCCGCTGCGCAATCGTGCGGCGCAGGAGTTGATGCTCAGCATGGTCACCGATACGCGGGTAACTGCTGTGGTTGCACAGTTTCAATTCCATGTCGGGTCAGTTGCTCCCCTAACCGAAATTCGTCAGTAGTCCGAAGTCAGTCGTCAGTTGTCAGTTGTCCGTCGTCAGTGGTCAGTTGTGGAGATTGAAACCCGGGCTTCTGCGCCGCGTCGGCCAGAACATCTCGCTCGAGAGACGGAATCACGCGCCTCGGTCACACACCCGCACACAACTGACAACGGACAACGGACAACTGACTACTGAGAACTCTTCTACTCGACGTACTCAGCCTTCACTGCTTTGGGCAGAAGGCCCCTTTGGAAACCCCGGTCAAGCAACTCTTGGACGGCCAGGCGGCCACGTTGGCCGTAATCGAGGGTCCAGTCGTTGACGTACATGGAAACAAAGCGGTCGGCAGTGGCGGCGTCCAGGCCGCGCGAAAACTGTTGCGCGTACGACAAGGCCTCTTCGCGGTGATGCAGCGAATACTGAATACTCTTCTTCAATAATGCTGCTACCGCGTGCTTGGTGTGGCTGTCGAGCGCCCGGCGGACGGCGTTTCCCCCCAGTGGCAGAGGCAGCTTGGTTTCCTGGTACCACCATTCCCCCAGATCCAGCACCTTTCTGAGGCCGGTGTTTGCATAGGTCAGTTGGCCTTCATGAATCACCACGCCGGCGTCCGCTTCACCCCTGGCGACGGTATCCAGGATTTGGTCGAATGAGGTCACGACCGCGTCAATACCCGGCTCATAAAGCTGCAAAGCGAGGTAAGCAGTGGTCATCTTTCCGGGGACGGCCACGCGCTTTCCTTTCAGGGTGCCGAAGCCTAAACCGGCCCGCGCCACCACCACCGGCCCGTACCGGTCGCCGAAACTGGCGCCTGAAGGCAGAAGCACGTACTTATCCTCGATATAGGGGTAGGCGTGGAAAGAGATCGCCGTGATGTCGTAAATCCCCTCCAGGGCTTTCCGGTTGAGAGACTCAATATCCTCGAGCCGGTGAGTGAAGGAAGGGTCTCGCGCGCCGATCTTTTTCGTCGCCAGCGCGTAAAACATGAATGCGTCGTCGGAGTCAGGGCTGTGCGCCAACGTCAGCTCGACAGCGCGTGGCGTGGCTTGGTCTGCCCTCTGGACAAACGACGACGGCATTACTCCTCCCAAAAGATTCGCCTCGTGATGGACAACAAACATTCTACCATCGTTGCGGATTCTTCTCAACACTTTGGGGAGATAATACCAGGAATCATAAGACGTAAAAGTAGTGTTGCAATACTTTGGGCGCCCCCAATGCCAAGCCTGATGAAGAACTGAAATGGGGGTTGAGGCGCGTTTGGTGCAGTGGGCCGCGCCATGAGAATGCGGGAGAAAATGCAGGCAAGTCCCTGCCGGCGGCAAAGGAACAGGTCATACTCACTAATGCGAGCCGGTCGCGGGGGTTGTTCCGGCCACCTCGAGCCTTGCCCGGAGGGCGCGCTTGGCCCGCAGCGCCTGCGCGGAGACGTCCCGGTTCGGATCATGTGATAAGCGGTCGAGTTGGTCAAGACTGGTTTGATCCCCGCTGAACATGAGGACTGTGCATAGTCTCTTTTTCACGCCGGCATTAGGACTTTGAAAGTAAGGATACAACTTGGGCAGGAAGCCGGGGGTTCTTGCCAGTTCAATGAGGTAAGGCTGAGCCACATCCCCCCGCGTTGTCGAGGAAAGTTCATTCACGATGTCGCTCAAGTAGTCGAGTTTGCCGAGAGCCGTCATCGCATACTCGATGGCCAGCTTCGCGTCGGCGTCTCTTTCCGCCGTGATGGCCTTCTCCAGTTCTGGAAGGGTCTTGGGATCGGTGGTCCTCGCCAGACCTTCGGCAGCGGAAGTGCGGATAACCTTGTCACCGCTCCACAGTGCCTTGGTGAACAAGGCGCTGGAGGCCGGGGCGCCGAGGTAAGCAAGGCCTTCCAAGGCCTTTTCTTTGCTCTTTTGGTCCGTGTCGTTTTCGAAAATGGATTGTAGTTTCGGCGCGGCTTGGCCGGTTCGGAGGATGCCAATCGTAACGCACGCCTGTTGTTTGATGTCCTTATCCGGAGAGTCCAGCAAATCAACTAATTCCCCTCCGGCCGACCTATCCTCGATTTTCGAGAGGGCGTTGAGGGCTTCAAGAGACAGGGGTTCATCGGAGGAGTGCGCAGCTTTGATCAGGTCTGGAACCGCGGCTCGCGCTACCAGGATGCCAAGTCCTATCGCCGCTTGGCGGGAGGCGCGGTTCGAACGAGTGTCATTCAGGGTCGCATCCAGGGCCGTTATCACCTTGGGTTCCACAGATAGTCCGGGGTCGATTCGGGTGGTGTCCGGATTGAAGTGTGTCTTGGCGCGCTGCCAATTCTTCTTTACAAAGCCGGTAAAACCGGGGGTTGGGACGGTTCCGGTATAATAACCAACCAGCGATTGCACGGCCAGGACGCGACTCTCTTCATCTATATCCTGCGTAGCTTTGATGAGGGCGTCCAGGACCTCCGGTCGGTGTATTTGAGAAAGCGCCAGGAGTGCCTCGCGGCGGACTTTTTCGCTCGGGTCCGAGAGTGCCTCCGCCAGCGCGGGAATCGCCGACGCATCCTGGGCTTTGCCCAGTTCGTGCGCCGCCCTGGCGCGCTTCCCGGCATCGGAGCTTTTCTTCAATTCTTCGACCAGCACATTGGCCTCGAGGGCCGCAGGAGGGTTCGTCTGGGGATTCGAAGACTGTGCGGACGTGTTCGTCGCTGTCTGAGCATAGAGAAGCGCTGCGTTGAAGAAGACCAGAGAAAGTGTGAATGCCGAAGGAAATGTCAGGGATCGCCTCATTGCTGTCACCTGGGGATATCAAGATTTGTTGCCAGCGCACCCCGCCGCTCGTATACGCCGCCACTTCTGCGCGCACGGAAGGCCGGCCGAACCGGAACCCTTAGTATAGTACACGTAATAAATGATCTATTGGAAGCGGCACAGAGTCTGTCAGGCGTAGGACAGGGCAGTTGACGGTCGCCCCGCCACGGCGCGACGGACAGAGTTGGCGAATGTTCCTTTCGCCCTTTATATGCTACGGCCAGGTGAAGTAACGGAAGGCAGCCAGTAGTCGGCAGCAAACAGAGGGTAATGGCTGTGGGGAGAAGGCACAAGGCAATTCAGAATTCAAATCCAGGCTAAATTCTCGCAAACCACCACCGGGATCAAGTCGCTCCTCCTGAAACCGGTCAATCCGCTCTTCGACCGCGAGGGCGCGGGAACCGTCCTGCCCATCAAGATCACGGGAACGCGAGAAGAGCCGTCGTCTCGGCTCGAGATCGGCAAGGCGCTCAAGAGGGAAAAATGAGTGTGCATTCACGAAGACAATATCCCGCGCCGCGAGCACCCGCCGCTCAACGATTCCACCTGGGAATCGTATGAATCCTTTTGTCAGGTGGCTGGAGTTGGCGGTTGGAAAGTACTCAGAAGGACCCTGGCGTCCGGCCATGCTTTGTGTTGATCCATGGGAGGGGATCGAAGAACTCAAGCCCTGCTTGGCCTTCCACCTCCGAGGCCGGCTTCCCGACCCATACCACGCGACCAGTGACCGGGTCAGAGCCCTCACCGGGAACAACTTCCACCACTTGGCCCGGTGTGAGTGACGTGCCTACCTCTATTCTTGCCCCATACGCGGAAACGTCCAGGGTGACCGCGTCGCATTCTTCCCATTTCCTCTCCGTTTCGACAAACATGATTATGGCTATTTTTGCGATCCTGCGCTCGGACCGCCGAGGAACCGGCTGGGCAAAGGAGGCCACAGTGTCCGCAGATTACACTCCTCGAAGGTGAAAATCAAGTAGCCTTACAAGCAAGCGTAACCATTCAGTAAACTCGTTGAATGCCTCGACAATTTCCATTCTGAGTGATGGCGCTGCGTGCCAGGCCGAGCGACAGGGCAAACGTGAGGTGTTTCCCCATGTTTCCAGCTTCTTCTGCCTCTCCGCGTCTCAATGAGGTAAGCGCCTTTACGCGGACAACCGACTGCCCATTGCCAACCTCCGGCTACCGGCCGGCGCTGGTCATGGTAAACTTGGCAACCTTGTGAAGCACACGGCGTTTCAATTGAGAGTGTGCAAGCTGCAAGAAGCATCGAGTTCCATGGGGGGTAACTTGACGCAAATTGAACGAACTCATCCTGATCGTTTCTGCGCTGTGGTTCTGGCACTCGCGGTTCTTGGCGCCTTGGTCACGCCTTCGCGCGCATGGACGAAGACGCCGGTCTCAGATTTAAGATTTAAGGTCTCTTTTCCTGCCTCAACGCACGCCCAGCCGATCACCGGGCGCGTCTTCGTGATGATCTCGAACCGAGAAAAGCCTGAACCTCGCCTGCAAGTAGGTTTCTGGGGTGACACGGCACCGCTGTTCGGCGCCGACGTCGTCCAACTTAAGCCCGGCGACGCCGCGTGGATCAACGGCACGACGCTCGGTTACCCGCCAACGAGCCTCGCTGATATCCCCGCGGGCGATTATTACGTTCAGGCGCTCATCAACGTTTACACGGAGTGTCACCGCTCCGACGGCCACACCCTCTGGGTGCACCTTGACCAGTGGGAAGGCCAGCAGTTCAACCGCTCGCCAGGCAACCTGTATAGCGAAGTCGCGAAGGTGCACCTTGACCCCGCCGCTGGCTACGAGGTGAACCTGAGTCTGACCAAGGCGATCCCGCCGGTGGAAGTTCCCAAGGACACCGAGTGGGTAAAGCACATCAAGATTCAGAGCGACTTGCTGACGAAATTCTGGGGCCAGCCGATTTATCTCGGCGCCACGGTGCTGCTGCCCAAGGGATACGACTCACATCCGACCGTTTCCTATCCGGTGCTTTACGAACAGGGCCATTTCGGCCTCGGCGCTCCCATGCGATTCTCCACGCAGGATGAGCCGGTGCCGGAACGCGCCATGAAGAGGCTCAGTGACTACAATCTGGAAACCGGCTACCAGTTTTATCGGGCTTGGAACTCAGCCGATTTCCCGCGCCTGATCATCGTGAGGTTTCAGCACCCCACGCCTTATTTTGACGATTCGTACGCAGTGAACTCCGCCAACAACGGCCCTTACGGCGACGCGATCATGACCGAGCTGATCCCCTACCTTGAAACGCACTTCCGCATCATTCGCAAACCTTACGCGCGCGTGCTTTCGGGCGGCTCGACGGGTGGCTGGGAGTCCCTCGCGCTCCAGCTTTATCACGCGGACTTCTTTGGTGGCACCTGGACCTTTTACCCCGATCCAATCAGCTTTGAGCATTATCAGCTCGTGAATATCTACAAGGATGATAACGCCTTCTTGGAGCCTGGTCATACCTGGCTGCGGGCCTGGCGGCCCTTGATGCGGACGACCGAAGGTCAGGTGGAAGTGACCATTTCGCAGATGAGCCAGCTCGAGGCGGCGCTGGGCAGCCATGGGCGCTCCGCCCAACAACTGGAAATCTGGGAGGCGGCCTATGGCCCGGTGGGCGAGGACGGCTATCCAAAGCCGTTATGGGACAAGCTCACCGGCAAGATCGATCACAGCGTGGCGGACTACATGCGCGACCACGGCTACGACCTCACGGCTTACCTCAAGCAGAACTGGTCCCGCGCACGCTGGATCGGGCCGCAACTGGTGGGAAAGATCCACGTCGAGGTGGGCGACATGGACAACTTCTATCTGAACCTTGCCGTTTACGATCTCCAGGAGTTCCTCAAGACCACCCACGACCCGCATTACGAAGGGAGCTTCGAATTCGGCCGGCCCGAGAAGGGCCACGGCTGGCAATCGATGACCCAGGAGAAGCTGATCCGGACCATGGCCAGTCACATCACCAAGAACGCGCCGGCGGGCGAGGATACATCGGCATGGAAGTACAACTGAGGCCGGAGTGTCGCGCTTCCCGCACCTGTCGTGGTCTACCTTCCTTTGTCGGATTCACGCCCTGCCGCGCTATCTCTCGGGCGCAGAGAACCCAGGCGGCGCATGAACTTGCGCTCCTATTTCCATCTGCCTGGCCACGGTAAGGACGCGACTACGGAAGGCGGACACTCAAAGAGCATGAGTGAAATGCCAGCCCACCAGAATCGCGATGTAGCCAATCGATACCGCCAGGCAAATCCAGAACGTCTTTCCGAAGAGCTTCTCGGTGACCTGTTTGCGCCAGGCGCGGTAGCAAACAATGATAAGCACAATCTCCAGCAGGAGTGATAAGCCGTGGAGAGGCGTGCTCATGAGAGGCGAACCTTTTCCTGTGAGGGCGTTGAACAGACCTTTGAACTCGCCAAAGAAACCGCCCAACAGAATGTTCAGCACGAACCCTAAGATTGGCGCGACCATCCCCAGCATGTAACTGAAGCGGTCTTCGCCAAAAAAGACCAGCAAGGCGATGGCAAGAAAGATCAATGACTTCAAGAGCTCGAAGGTGAAATACTGGGGCATGGCGAAAGCCCCCGCGACAATCACGATCACGGTAAGAAATGCGATCAGGAAAACCCATCTGTCAGACATGGTTGCACTCCCTCTCGAGTCAGTGTGGAACCTGTTTCGAATTGGGTCGGGCGTGTGCTCATCCTGCGAAAGCCCGCTTTTGTTCCCACCCGTGCTGCCCGGGACTGACAAGTCTTCATAGGCCTACGCCAGATCTCAGACCGATGGTTCCCTTTCAAGTGGCGCTAGTATAACACAGGAAATCCCCTCCAATTCAGCCGCGGATGAACGCAGATCAACGCAGATAAGAAACCTGCTTTCATCAGCGTTTATCCGCGTCAATCAGCGGCTTGCACTTTCTTCACACCTTCTGACGGGCTGGTGAAAGCGCCGGCAGCAGGACACCCGCTCCCAGGGCAGAGGGCTAAGAAAAAAAAGTGATAAACTGTATATGCCCGGCTTCGGAATGGTCCTGTAGACGGGCATGATGAGTCCAGTATACGGCCTTGGACGGGGTGGAAACTTGCTGAAGCACCCCGATCTATCGGGGTGCCAGCCCGCCCTCATGCCCAGCAGCATTTTCGCCGCCGCGCCTATTCCTGCAGCTTTCGAATGCTGAGGCTACCGAGCCCGCTCGGCCTGCCGCCTGGAAAGCGAGTTTCCGTTATGGTAATGCAGCATATGCCCGAGGCAGAGGAAGAGAAAGTTCTGGCTGCGAACTTGGCTTTTTATGAAGCCATGCGGTCCCTGGACATGGCTCGTATGGAAGCAGTGTGGCTTCAAGAAGATTGGGTCAGGTGCTTGCACCCCGGCTGGGAGTTGCTCCTGGGTTGGGAGGAGGTTCAAAGAAGCTGGGCTGCCATCTTCCAGTCAACCGGGCAGATGTTGATTTCAATCAGCCGCCCCCTGGTTCAAATCGTGGGCGACACAGCTTGGGTGTCCTGTCTCGAAGACATCACCACCACACAAACGGACGGCTTCTCCTCCGCCCTGATCGAAACCACCAATATCTTTGTTCGTCACCGGGGCCGCTGGCTATTGGTTCACCGCCACACGACTCCGCTTCCCGGGAAGACGAACTCGCCGCATGATCAGATTCTGCAGTAAGTCCTTTCGTCGGGGCGCCCCCTGTGAACCGCCCGGTCCTGACTCGTAGCCCCGGCAGCTTGCCCAACCTGCGGGATCTCGCTCGTGATTTTCCTCGGAGTGCGCCCGCCGGCGGTGGACACAAAAGGCCGACCCTGAATTCAAAGGTAAATTGCTACATCCCAACTCTGGGCTCCATAAGAGTGACAGCCTGAAGTTCGAGCGGCTCAAATGGCCTCGTTCTGCCCGGCCAGAGGGTGGAGCGGTTCCTGGAGTTGGAGCTTGAGCTGTTCCTGGATTGCCTGTCGGATTGCCCGTCGGTACTCTTCTTTCGCAGCCATTTTCCCGCGCTCGCCAGGCCCTAGCCTCTCCAGTTCGACAGGCACAGTCTGCTCGTGCCGATCGCGCACGACAGTCAGGTTGACCTTTCGTTCTTCTTTTGAGGGTTTGATCTCGAGTGCCTGCCGCAGCTCCGTAACCGTGGCCACGCTCTTCCCATCCACAGCCACGATGACGTCTCCTGCCTTCAGCCCCGCTTTCTCGGCAGCACTGCCGACCACCACTTCGCGCACCAGAACTCCCTTGCCCTGCTTGACGCCGAAATAGCTTGCAAGCTGCGTCGTCAGTTCGTCTCCCGAGATTCCGAGGCTGGGTCTGCCGGCGCCGAATTGAAAGTTAAAACCCCGATAGTCAAAAAGCTGCGGGTTAATGGGAGGAATGTGTATTTCCGGAATCTGAATGTTGAAATGGTTGGTTCTAGACTGGAGCTTGGCGTTAAAGGCCCGAGCCTGACCGTCACGGATGACCTGCAAACTGACTGTACGGCCGGCAGGTGTCTCGCGAATCAGGCGACGCAACTGCGCTTCGCTTCGCACTCGCTCACCCGCGAACTCAACAATTACATCGCCCTTTTGCAGGCCTGCCTTGGCCGCCGGGCTGTCCGCCTCAACGCTCTCCACGAGGGCGCCATACTCGCCGGGCAATTTCAAGTCCCGCGCCTCATCAGCGGTCACATCCTTCAATGTAACACCCAACCAGGCGACTCCATCCAGAGCGAGGAGTTGCGACTCGAGCCCGCCAATTGCAGCTTCCGGCGCGTCCGGCGGCTCTGGAGGCTCGGGCGCCTCCTGGCTGCGGCAGTCACCCGCGCCAACCAGCAACATCAACGCTGATAGCAGTAACCCCATGGCAAACTTTCGATTCATAATTTTCCTCCCGGCGCCAACCCTGGCGCTTTCAATGGCTCGGAAATTCATTTTCAACCGGCGCTTCCTTAAAGGCACTCGGTCCATTGGACGTGAGTCCTCTGATTTCGTCACCAACGCAACTACAAAAGGTCGTCCCGCTCGGCGACGCGGATCGAGCCCCGGACAGTACGCAGAGAAATGGTCACACCGCCCAGCCCCACACGCGTCCGTCGTGTCGAATCGCCGGGGATGGAGCTGATTTGAAAGACGTAATTGCCTTCGATCGTCCCGGCCACCGTGCTCATTTCCAGGTCCGCATTCGAGCGGGGTGGAAGGAGCAGGACTACGTTGCCATTCACCGTGTCCAGGAGCAGCGGAGCCGTACCCGCCGGCAGGGCGCGCAGGGAGACGAAGATGCTTCCTGTAAGCGCCCGTGCCACTACTCGGCCCGTCACATTCATCTGCTCGATGTTCCCACTCAGAGTCCGCGCGTCCACAGATCCCTCGACATTGTGCACGGCGATATTCCCTTCCAGCGTGCGCAGTGAGGAGAGCCGGACCTGGCGCGGCACGCGCAAGCGGTAGTTCACCCGCACCGGTTCCTCCAGATGGGGTGGGTAGACGGTTCTAAACTTCAAGCTCCGGACCCCAAGCTCGGTCACCACACGCACGTCATCCAGGTGGTCGTCTTGCCCCGAGCCGATCTTTGCCGCCGTGATTTCCACTTCCGCCCGATCCCATCCCTCCACGCTGACCTCGCCCTGGACGTTCTCGACCGCCACGCTTCCTCCAGGAGGAAGTGGATAGCGCCCATACCAGGCTCGTTCAAGCTCCTGAGAAGCTGCAAGCGTGGCCGTGCATGCCATCCCGAGGCAAAAGAAAAGGCAGGTTCTCAAATGTCCTTGGAGTCGCGTGTGGTCAGTCCTGGTCACGGTCTTCCTCCTTCTCTCGCTGACGCTCACGGCGTTCTTGCTCGCGCTCGCGCTGCCGCTGGTTCTTTTCCGCCTGCCGCTCCTGCCAGCGATTCCAACTCGTCTCTTCGCGGCTCTTCAAATCCTCCAAGCTTCGCGAGTCGAGTTTTCGGATCTCGATGTTGCCGGCAACGGTCCGGATGCGCAAAACTTCGCCCCCGCCGTTCAAGGCTCCGTGGCCACGAATCGTGCGCTCGCCAAAATCTTCCTTATCACCCAGAATGCTGAGAGGAAAATCGGTGACAATGTGATGGCCGGCGGCCGCGTCGATGGCAGCGTCAATAGTCAATGACAAACCCACGGGCAGATACACGTAAACATCTCCCATGGAGGTCTCAAGCTGCGATGCCGCAAAGGTCTTCGCCGTTGCGTTGAACTGAGCCAGGATGCGTCCTGCGGAGGTGTTGGCTCGGACACCCGCCTCGAGCTGCAAGAGGTCAATGCTGCCACCCGCTGTTTCCACCACAACTCGGCCACGCGCCCCTTGAAGGCGGATGCTTCCTCCGGCGGTCTCCGCCCGCACACTGCCTCCCGTGGGCCCCACCTCGATCTGTCCTCCCGCAGTCTGCGCCACAACTTCACCGGCAGCCCCGGCGATGACCACATCGCCTCCCGCCGTCTCGGCCCGCAGCGTCCCGTCCACCTGCCCCACCTGGATCTCCCCCCCGCTGGTTTCAATCATCGCATCACCCCGGACGTTCCCGACGTGAATGCTGCCACCGGCAGTCCGGGCTTCCCCGCGGGCCCCAAGGTTCCCCAAGGTGATGCCTCCGCCGGCGGTTTCCACTCTGATTGGGCCGCTGATGTCCGTCGTGTGGATATCACCGCCTGCGGTGGTCAGCCGCGCTTCGCCCTGGAGGGCGCCTTCCACGCCAATGTCGCCACCCTGCGTCTCAACGTCCAGATTGAAACGAGCCGGAAGTTTGATGTCGAATTCCGCTCCCGCGGAGTGGTCGTGATGCCTCGAACCGGACAACTCCCCGCTCACATAAACGCCGCCACCCTCTATAGAGCGGGCGCTGAGGTGGTAAGCATCGAAAACGCGGCGCGCCTTCTCCTCGCTTCCCGTATAAACGCGCAGGACCACGCGACCCTCGAGCTGATTGCCGGCCCCGGGGGTGATTTCCACGGAGCCCATGTCCGCGCGCAGAATCAGCTTTCCACCCTCGCGCGCCGGAGCGGTCCATTCGTAGGTTTCCGACCAGGAGGCGTTCCCGTGACGCACGGGCGTGCCCCGCTTTACGATGGACTGGCCGAGCGCCTGTAGGGGCAGGGCAGCCAGCCAAAGCCATAATGCGGATTGCAAGACTCGTTTATTTCTCATGAGGTTGTTAGAACCCGGCGCTTCCCAGCTTTCTCAGCGCACTCGCGCACTTCAATCGCACATAGCGGTTCGGATCGTTTGCGGCAAGGCGCTCGAGCGCGCTCAGAATCGCTTCATCGCGTCCTTCCTTCTCAACGTGGTCAACCAGCACGTCAGCAGATTCGACCCTGACTCCCATGTTCCTGTCATGCTCCAGGACTTCAATCAAGCTCTGCTGCAGATCATCGCCGCCCGCCATGCCTCGAACCGCGTCCAAGGCTGCCAGGCGGTTCCCAACGTTCGAGTCGTGCTGCATGGTATAGAGCAGGGCGGCTCGGACGTTAGGACTCTTGGTCCGGGCACGCAAGGCGTCCAGTGTGTCACGGCGAATCCCCGCGTTGTCGTAACTCTTCACGGCATAGACCAGAAGCTGTTGGATGTGTGGATCGTCAAGTGACCCTTCGAGGGTGACACGGCGTTGCGCGTCCATGGTGATGCGCACGTCGCCTGTCTTCGGATCTGGAGCCACGCGGCTGATGTCGTTGATGCGCATGTTTTCAAAGTCCTCGCCGGCCAGGGAAGACGTGGTCACGTTTCCAGGCTCGGAAGGGACCACTCGAGCGGCTCGCGGGCGGAGCGTCCAACCTACCCCAAAACCGAAAACTATCAGGCTTAAAGCGAAGGCGATGCGCGGGCCCACGCGCCGCGGCGGGAGTTGCAGGAAAGGCAGCCACTCCCGGATCAGGCCGTGCCATCCCAGTCGTTCCCTGTCGAGCGCTTCCACCAGCGCTTGCCTGCACTCCACCAGAAAATCAGGAGAAGGTTCAATGCGTGGCCGTTGAGCCAGCACCTCATGAAGGCTGCGGACTTCCTCACGCGCAGCTTGGCAATGGACGCAGCCCGCAAGATGCGCCTCGTAGGCCGCCCGTTGCTCAGGCGGAAGGTCGCCATAAAGATCGAGCGTCAAGTTCTCTTCAAACTCCTTGCAGTTCATGACCACATCTCCTAAGGGCAGTGACGAGTGACGAGTGACGAGCAACTACCAGCTTACCGGTCACCGCGCCCTCGCCATTCGCCACTAAAGCAGCGACGAGTGACGAACGAAAAATACACCTTACCCGCCGCTGTCTTGTCGCCAGTCTTCATCGCCTTCGCCCACCTCTTTGGCTCGTCACTCATCACTTGTCACTCGTCACTGCCTTCTAAACAAGGTCTCCAAGCTCCAGGCGCAGTTTCTGGGTAGCGCGGAACAGACAGTTCTTGACCGTCTGCTCGCTGGTCTTGCAAAGCTCGCCAATGGCGCGGAGCTTGAGACCCTGGTAATGCTTCAATTCGAAGACCATGCGTTCGCGAGGGTTCAGGCGCTGGAGCGCTGCCTGGATGCGCCGCCCAATTTCCTTGGAGTGTACGGCGCGTTCCGGGTCGAGCACTGGCCTCTCGTCAGGCACCGTCTGAAAGTACTCCGGTTGACCGTCTTCGCTTTCGGGTCCCTGGACTTCCTTGCGCGTGTTTTGGCGGCGTAGATGGTCCAGGCAAACATTCATCACCACCCGATAGAGCCAAGTGGAAAAACGCGCCTCAAGGCGGAAAGTGCGGAGGGAGCGGTAAACCTTCAAAAACGCCTCCTGGTAAAGGTCTCGAGCCTCTTCCTGGGAGTGCACCACTTGCAATGCCAGGCGAAGCACGTTCTGATCGTATACCCGCACCAGCGCCTCGAAGGCTTCAGAGTCCCCTCCCTGGGCGCGGCGGATCAGCGCTGTCTCGTCCGCCCCGCTCGGTTGCCTCGGCTCTTCTGGTATGTTTCCGGCCAGCTCCAAGCAGCCTTCCATCACCGACTTCGCTTGAACCTCTCTACCCTTTACGACGTCTTGACAGGGAAAAGGTAAGCGCCAAAAAGCAGAAATCAGAAATCAGAAACTCGGAACTGCCAGCGTAGTATTCCAGTTTCTCGTTTCACTCAATCCCCCACATCTGTCATTCTGAGTGGCCATGGGCCTGCCGCCCACCCATAAAGATGAGAGTCAAGCCTTCGTCACCCCCGCGCAAGCGGGGGTCCACGTCGACAGAGCGAGCTGGATTCCCGCTTTCGCGGGAATGACGTGACTTTCGACGGAGCGCAGCGGAGCGGAGCGAAGAATCTCGCTCTGGACTCTTCTGCCGAGAAACAACAGGGCGATCCCGCTGTGGCGGGACCGCAAGGCGGGACCAGAGGGACAGAGCAGGGGCGCACGGCGTCTACTCGTGGATTTTTGGCCATATTCTTTGCTTTGATTGGGGTTTTTTGCACACAAAAAGCAGTTCGTTTTGAGGCCCTGAAAACGCTAAGTTCTTTATTTTCAGCAGAGTCTTCGGTTCGTTCCCTCTAAATAACATCTTTTTTGCAATTTCTCCACATCTTCCACCACCGGCGGGCCGATTTGGAACCCCTTGCGCGCGCGCTGTTGCGCCATGCACCATAGGACAACCAGGGTAGGCTATCATATCTCCGTCGTCCTGTCAAGCGGGAAAAGGCGGGATTCGGAAGTCAGGATTCAGGATCGGAGACAGCGCCAGGATAAACCAGCTTGGGGTTGCGGGTACAGGAACCGCAGTTGAACTGTAGCTCACTCTAACAATTTCGTTGAGTCGATGGCGGGAAAAGCGTACGATGCGCACGAGCAAGAGGTCCAAATCGGAAATTCGTGCGCC
>DLMI01000174.1:51177-57077 GCA_002478145.1 Acidobacteria bacterium UBA7540 | reverse complement strand
CCCATGGCGAGAAATGCGGGCTAAACGCTTGCCAGCGTCCGCTAGCCCGGATTTCTCACCACGTTTGGACGCTCTTCGTGGGCTGCCGGAAGGGCGGGGCTTCAGCCCCGCCAAAATCGCGGCTCCCGCCCTCTGTTGCTCCCGTGCCCCGAGCAGTCCCGCAGGCGCGGGACTACTCGGGGCACGGGACACAGGAATAATCAGGAAGGCCTTGTAACGGCGGGGCTGAAGCCCCGCCCTTCCAGACCCGTGGTGAGAAATGCGGGTTATGGACGGGAAGAGCTATGACCAGCAGGCAAACGGCAGAGGATGGGCGAATTCAGAATTCACCATTCACCATTCACAATTCAGAATTGCCCTTGCCCGCTCGTGAAATTTGACCCCCTTGGAACGGCTCTGTTAACATGAGGAATTAGACCCTTGGAGACATTCGCGTGAGAGTGGGTGTTCACACTTCGATCGCCGGGGCGCTGGAGAACGCGGCGCATCACGCCAAGAAGATCGGTTGTGACACCTTTCAGATGTTCTCCGCCAACCCCCGTGGATGGAGAGCGCAGGACCCCACGCCTGAGGAGTGCGAGCGATTCCGTGAAGCTCGTGCCGCTTACGGCCTGTCGCCACTGGTGATTCATGACAACTACCTGATCAACCTGGCGTCGGCGGACTCCTTCCTCAGGGAGAGATCGATTGCGGCCTTCCGCAAAGAGCTTGAGCGGGCGGTTGCACTGGGCGCGGATTATCTGGTTACACATCCCGGAAGCGCCAAAGACAGCACCGCGACGCAAGGAATCAGAACGTGCATTGATTCCGTGCGGCAAGCAGCGAACGGCCTGAAGCTCGACGGGCTGCGGATTCTGATTGAAAACACGGCGGGGCAAGGCTCGGCGATCGGACGGACGTTTGAAGAGGTGGCGGAAATCCTGGCCGGGGTCGAAAAGGACTTGCCCATGGGCGTCTGCATGGATACGGCGCACAGTTTCGAAGCTGGCTACGCGGTTCACACTCAGGCTGGCCTTGCCCAGACGGTGAAAAGCCTTGACTCGACGGTGGGCCTTAGGAACCTGCGGGTGATTCACGCCAATGACTCGAAGACGGGCTTTGGCTCCCATGCCGACCGGCACGAGCACATTGGGAAAGGCCAGATCGGGAAGGAGGGTTTCCGCCGGATCGTTTGTCACCCGAAGCTCAGGGCGATTCCATTCATTTGTGAGACGCCGATTGACCGGCCCGGAGACGACAAGCGGAATCTGCGCATGATGCGGAAACTAGCGGGAACAAAAGCCGTCAGCCCTCAGCGGTCAGCGAGGTAGCGCAGACCCGGTTTTCAGGGTCTGCGGCTTTTCGGTGGTTGTCGCCCAAGAACCGCAGATCCCGCAGGCGCGGGAAAGCAGGCCTGCGCTACACTTGCTGAGTTAGGTGGAAGAAACAATCAGAGCGAGATTCCTCTCCCGCAGGGCGGGATCGGAATGACACTGGTGAGTGCCGCCCTAAAGGGCGGCGCTACGTTTTCGACTTTCGACCCTAGACTCTAGACTGTTCTTATGGACTCCAATTACGACCCTCAACAAATCGAAGCAAAGTGGCAGAAGTCCTGGGAAGACGCAAAGCTCTTCGAGGCTGAGGCAGCTCCCGACCGAGAGAAGTATTACGTGCTCGAGATGCTGCCTTACCCCTCGGGTGACATCCACATGGGGCACGTGCGCAACTATTCCATTGGCGATGCGCTGGCCCGTTATATGTGGATGAAAGGCTACAACGTGCTCCATCCCATCGGGTGGGACGCCTTCGGACTGCCTGCCGAGAACGCTGCCATCCAGCAGCAGCGCCATCCCTCGGAATTTACCTTCAGCTATATCGACCGGATGCGGGGCCAATTGAAACGGTTGGGCGTAAGTTACGACTGGCGGCGTGAGATTGCCACCTGTCTGCCCGAGTATTACCGTTGGAACCAGTGGTTCTTCCTCAAGATGTATGAGCGAGGCCTGGCGTACCGCAAGAAGAGCCGGGTGAACTGGTGTCCGCAGTGCGAAACGGTGCTGGCGAACGAGCAAGTGGTGAACGGCCGTTGCTGGCGGCATGAGGACACGCTCGTGGTCGAGCGCGAGCTCGAGCAGTGGTTCTGGAAAACAACCGCGTACGCCGAGCAACTCCTCGGAGACATGAAAGAGCTTGTGCGCTGGCCCGAACGGGTTTTGGCCATGCAGCAGAACTGGATTGGCAAATCGCTGGGGACGGAAGTGGACTTCGGTGTTGTTGAACTGGGAGAGCCTCTGCCCGTGTTTACTACGCGCGTGGACACGATTTTCGGGTGCACGGCAGTTTTCCTGGCCCCTGAGCATCCCCTGGTGGAGAAACTCGTCGCCGGCTCGAACTCGCCGGAGAAACTGCGCCAGGAGGTGGAGCGGATTAAAGCCTCCGCCGTGCGTGCGCGCGTGGAAGTGAATCTGGAAAAGCTTGGGGTTGATACTGGATTCGGAGCGCGGAACCCGTTCAGCGGGGAGACAGTTCCCATCTGGGTTGCCAACTTCGTCTTGATGGAGTACGGGACGGGGGCGGTCATGGCAGTGCCAGCCCACGACCAGCGGGATTTCGAGTTTTGCTCGATGTTCGGGCTGCCCATTCGCACGGTCATCGTTCCCGAAGATTCAAGTGGGCACGCGCCCTCATCCATGCCCAAAGAGGCTTATGTTGAGTACGGGAGACTGGTGAACTCGGGCGATTACAGCAACTTCTCTTCGACCCAGGCCATCCTGCGCATGACCCAGGACGCGGAGGAAAAGGGCTTTGGGAGACTTACCGTCCAATACCGTCTGAAGGACTGGGGGATCTCGCGCCAGCGGTATTGGGGCACGCCCATTCCGGTTATTTATTGCGACCAATGCGGGGTTGTCCCTGTGGCGGAGGAAGACTTGCCGGTGGTGCTGCCGTCGAACGTCAAATTAACCGGCCAGGGCCGCTCGCCGCTCGCTGACGTTCCCGAGTTTGTCAACACGACGTGTCCCAAGTGCTCGGGAGGCGCGCGCCGCGAGACGGATACGATGGATACGTTCGTAGACTCATCCTGGTACTTTTACCGTTACACCGCGCCCCAGATCTCCACCGCCCCGGTCGATAAAGAGGTGGTCAAATACTGGTTCCCGGTGGACCAGTACATCGGCGGAATCGAGCATGCCATCCTGCACCTGATCTACATGCGCTTCTTCACCAAGGTGATGCGGGACATCGGCTTGGTGGAATTCTCGGAGCCGGTGGCGCGCCTCTTCACCCAGGGCATGGTGATCAAAGATGGGGCAAAGATGTCCAAGTCGAAGGGCAACGTCGTGGACCCCACGGAAATGTGCGCCAAGTACGGCGCGGACACAGTGCGGCTCTATATGCTTTTCGCAGCCCCTCCGGAGAAAGACCTGGAGTGGAGCGACGCCGGAATTGAAGGCGCCGCGCGCTTCTTGGCGAAGGTCTACCGGCTGGTTTCAAAGCATGCGGACAATCTCCGGCGTGTGCAGGCGCTGTCCAATGACGGAGACCTACAGGGTCAATTTACGCCCCAGGAGCGTGGCGTACTTCGCAAGGCGCACCAGACTCTTCGGCACGTCACGGAAGACATGGAAGGCCGCTGGCATTTCAACACGGACGTTGCCCTGTGCATGGAATTGGTCAATGAGCTGGCTGAGCTGCAAGGAGCGGTGGAGGCGGGCAAGGTCCGCCCGGAAGTGCACAAGGCCGTATTGGAACTTCTGGTCATGATGCTTTCGCTCTTTGCGCCGCACATCGCCGACGAGCTCTGGGAAGGGCTTGGTCACGCCCAGCCCCTGCTGCGCGTTCCCTGGCCTTCCTTTGACCGCGAACTTGCTGCCGAGGATGAACTGGAGATGCCCGTGCAGGTGAACGGAAAACTGCGGGCGCGAATTCGCGTCGCGGTCAGTGCCGGCGAGGAAGAAATTCTCGCCAGGGCGCAGGCGGAAGAAAAGGTGGTCCAGCACCTGACGGGCAAGGAAATTGTCAAAGTCGTGATAGTGCCACAAAAGCTGATCAATATTGTGGCACGGTAGAAGAACAGTGAGTGTTCGGAGATCGCCTGTACAGCGATAGGGGCATGTCATTCCGAGCGCAGCGAGGAATCTGGCTCTGCGCCCGGGTTGATGGGAACCGAGGGTGAGCAGGGCGAGATTCCTCGCTGCGCTCGGAATGACACCCCGAGGCTCTTGCGGGCCACCCTCTCCCCCTTGGGGGAGAGGGCTAGGCTTTCTGAATTTTGCCATTTGACTTTTGCCTTTTGACTTGTTCTTCGTTCTTTGTTGCGGCGGGCCGCCGTGCCGACCCCGCCCCTGCGAGGTCGGCGCTACGTTGTCCGGCTAATTAGCGTCTATTCAAATGGAACATCCTCGTCCAGTTGTCGTTCTCGATTTCGGTTCTCAATATACGCAACTGATAGCTCGCCGCATCCGCGAGATGCAGGTCTATGCGCTCATCGTCCCCTGCCATATCCCTTTCGATGAGCTGCTCGGGATGAACCCGCAGGCCTTGGTGCTTTCCGGCGGCCCGTCGTCTGTTTACGACCCTGCCGCTCCTGTCTGTGACGAGCGGGTCTTGAAGTTGAACATCCCGGTGCTCGGTGTTTGCTATGGGTTGCAGTGGATTTCCCAGAAGCTCGGCGGACGGGTGGAACCCGCCCGGAGCCGGGAATACGGGTTCGCCCAGCTCGAGATTTACCCATCCACGAAACTCCTGAAAGGCCTGGAGTCGCCGCTGCGCGTTTGGAACAGCCACGGCGACCATGTGGCGGAAGTTCCGCCTGGGTTCTCTATTACCGGGAGGACAGAGAACGCCATTTCGGTGATTGAGAACCCGACGGCGAGGATTTACGCGGTGGAGTTCCATCCGGAAGTCCGCCACACGGAACACGGCGCGGAAATCCTGAAACGCTTTGTACAGGATGTCGCCGGAATTCAGCCGAACTGGTTCCCCAGGTCTTTCATCGAGGAGACCGTGGAGCGGGTCCGCAGGGAGGTAAATGGCGGGCAGGCGCTGTGCGCGCTTTCGGGGGGAGTGGATTCTGCCGTTGCCGCCACGCTGGTGGGACAGGCCATCGGCGACCGCCTGAGCTGCTTGTTCGTCGATAATGGCCTGCTTCGGAAGGGGGAGTTCGAACAGGTGGCAGCAATGCTTCGGGAGCAAGCCCACTTGAATGTCCGCACGGTGGATGCCTCATCCCGCTTCCTGACCCGGCTCAGGGGGGTTACGGACCCCGAGCAGAAGCGCAAGATCATCGGGGAGGAATTCATCCGCGTCTTTGAAGTCGAAGCTCACCGGCTTGGCGATATACGGTTCCTCGTGCAGGGGACGCTCTACCCGGACGTGATCGAATCGGTTTCGGTCAAGGGTCCTGCCGCTACGATCAAAAGCCATCACAACGTGGGAGGATTGCCTCAGGACTTGAAGTTCCGGCTCATCGAACCGCTACGGGGACTTTTCAAGGACGAAGTCCGTGCCGTGGGCCGGGAATTGGGATTGGATGAACGGCTGGTGAACCGGCAGCCATTCCCCGGCCCAGGGTTGGCCGTGCGGATCGTAGGTGAGGTTACGGAAGAGCGATTGGAAATGGTCCGGAATGCTGACGCCATTGTGAGGGAAGAGGTGGAAGCAGCCGGCCTGGCCACGCGCTTGTGGCAGGCTTTCGCTGTTCTACTGCCTGTTTCAAGCGTCGGTGTAATGGGTGACGCGCGAACTTATGCCTCGACCATCGCCATTCGAGCTGTGGAGTCAGAAGACGGGATGACCGCCGACTGGGCGAAGCTTCCGCCGGCGCTTCTGCAAAGGATGGCTACCAGAATTGTCAATGAGGTGAAGGGAATAAACCGCGTCGTCTTCGACATTACCTCAAAGCCGCCGGGAACGATCGA
>DLMI01000174.1:28358-51030 GCA_002478145.1 Acidobacteria bacterium UBA7540 | reverse complement strand
GGCTACCGACTTGCCAGTTTCTGAGCCATATAGAGCAGGAGTTGCCGGTCCTTCTCATCAATTTTCGAGAGAAGCCGTTTTACCTTCTCGAAAAAGCGTACTTCCTTTTCCTGCTCCGCATCGAGAACCAACTCTTCCGTGGTTCGACGCTTGCTCAGGTTTGGCAGGACCGGTTCTCCGTCCCCTTCGAAGAAGAGCTGATAGAGGGGGATTTCCAATGCTGCCGCAAGCCGCTCCAAGGTTTCGAGAGACGGCACGGTGTGGCCGTTCTCCACTCTGGAGATATAGCAACGCAAGAGTCCGGTACGCTTTTCAATGTCGCCCTGGGATAGTGATCTATCTTCTCTTAACTTTTTAAGACGTGTTCCTATGACCATACTCTGATTTTTCCATAAAGTATTAACTCCGTCAATGGTTTCTATTGGCAGAGTGCAGATTGGCTTGGGCCGCTATCTGTAACCAATTGGCAACCTCCCTCGTCCCTGCTATTGAGGGAGGTCCAGACATGGAAGTTGAATGGCAAGTTTGGAGTCTGAGGCCACCCACGAAATCGAGTGCATTCGACGTGCTCAACAAGGGGAAGGGGAAGCATTCGGTCCCCTCGTGGAAAGGCACCAGCAGCGTATCTTTTCAATCGTGTTTCATCTGGTCCGCCGCCGTGACGAAGTCGAAGACCTCGCCCAAGAGATATTTTTCAAGGCTTTTCGCGCCATTCGAAGTTATAACTTTCAGTCTTCCTTTGCCACGTGGTTGTCCCGAATTGCGGTGAACCATTGCTATGACTATTTGCGCAAGGTTCGAGCCTCTCGCATCAGCTACTACTCGGATATGACTGAAGAAAGCGCGCGAGAACTGGAGCGCAAGGTGGAAAGCCATCTGCCGCAAGGTTTAGATCACGGAGAGAAGGTAGCCCTGAGGGATTTCGTCGGCAGGCTACTCGCTCGTGCGCCAGCGGATGACCGCGTCATTCTAACCCTAAAGGAGTTGGAGGACTTCTCCGTGGAGGAAATTGCAGACCTCTTGAATCTGAAGTCAAGCACCGTTAAGGTGCGGCTCCACCGTGCCAGGAAGAGGATGCTTGGAGACCTGGAGCGATGGCGGCAGGAGGGAAAATAGGATATGGATTGCGAAGCGATTCGGGATCTTGTCAGTGACCTGAGGGACGGCGAGTTGTCTGCGGAGGCGCGGGAGCACCTGAGCAAGTGCGCGGGTTGCGTGGGGTTTTTGCGTGACGCACGTCTGGTGCATGCCGGCTTTTGCGCCTTAGCGGAAGAGGCGGCGCCGGAAGCCTCCTTCGGGTTTGCCTCCCGACTGGTTCGGCGGCTGCAAGAATGGGAAGAGAAGGGAGCGCGGCGGGAATTTTTCGAGACCGTTGGCCGGCGGTTCGTTTACGCCACGCTTGCCCTGACTCTGGCCTTGCTTCTTAGTTTGGTGCTGCCGACCTCGGGGCCGGTCCGGGGAGTTGGCGGCGCGGATTTTCTCGGCTTGCAGAGCAATAGTCAATCGTCTCAGCCCGACGTAATCGGCGGCGAAATCGGTGATTCACACGATTGGATTCCGGGAAGGCTGCCCGACTAAAGTTGGCTAAGGAGATCAATGAGCCGAAAAGCCTACCTGTATTTCGCGTTGACATTCCTACTAGGTGTAGTCGTGGGGGGGACCTGCGTCTATTACTATGCCTGGAGCACGGGTTACTGGCGTCGGCCCTTCAATAGACAAACTTTTGTCAGCCGCCTCAAGGCCCAGCTCACTCTCTCCGACACCCAAGTCGTTCAACTGGATCAGATTTTAGAGGGCTCGACCAAGAAATTTAGCGCCGTCCAACAACAAGCGGATTCCCAGTCAAATGCGCTCCGGGAGGAGACGCGCAACAGAATTCGACAAATCCTTTCGCCACAGCAAACCCAAGAATTCGATGAGCTCGTTCGCCGCTGGGATGAGAGGAGACAGCGGCTCGCGCGCTGAAGTGGAGTCGCGTTTGCGAAAGGGCGAGAGCTATTGTTAGGCTACCGGAATCACAGGGGAGTGCAAGGAAGAGCGACACCCGCTTGGAATATAATATCGAGCCGCAGGGAACTCCCTATCTTGAGCGAAGATGCGTCGCCGCTCGGCGTTGGCGCGCCTCTCATTGATTGCTCCCAGCCAATCTTGACTGACGCCGAGTACTGACCACGGACCTGCGGTGGCGGGACAACGGACGTCTCTTGATCAAAACGGAACGTCTTCGTCCGTAATCTCGGGTTCGGCGGGTGGCTCTGAGGCTGGCGGCTTTTCCACGGGGGCGCGCTCCGCCGCTGGCACTGCTGCTGCGGCTGCCGCGGCACGATCGCTATCTGCCTTTGAGCCCAACATCTGCATCCTACCCGCCACGATGTCATAGGCGGTGCGCTTGTTTCCCGCCTGGTCTTCCCATTGCCGGCTTCGGATGCTCCCCTCGATGTAGACCAGCTTGCCTTTAGTGAGGTATTCCCCGCAGATCTCGGCCAGCTTGTTCCAGGCAACGATGTTGTGCCATTCGGTGCGCTTCTGCTGCTCGCCGCTACGGTCTTTGAAAACTTCATCCGTGGCCAGACTGAATTTGGCCACGGGTGCGCCGCTGGGTGTGTATTTTACTTCCGGGTCCTTCCCGAGGCGGCCAATCAGGATCACTTTATTAACGGAGCCAGACATAGGAACCTCCCTCTAGCGGCCCGTGTTTAAGCTGTACGCACACGGGTTGTCATGGCGAGGCAGCACAGAGAATGCGCAGGCTGGGAGTCAGTCGGAGCGTCGCCGCGCCGCGGTATAGCCCAGCTTCTTAATTCTTTGGCGCGCCAAATCGGCCTCGCGGGAGTTAGGATACTGTTCAATCAAGGAACGCAATTCCCGCAGCCCGGCACTCTTTTCGCCGAGCTCGATCAGTGCAAATCCCTTCTTTAGCTGTGCTGCCGCGGCTTTGTTGCCCTGGGGATACCTTTCGATGCACTTGTCGTATTCCCTGATCGCGTTCTTGTAGTTCTTCTGGATGTAATAACTGTCTGCGATATAGAACTGGGCGTTCGAAGCCCTGTCAGTCCCACCGTAGGAGCGGAGATAATCCTGAAACGCCTGAATAGCGAGGTCGTACTGCCCACCGTTGTAGAAACTCAAGCCTGAGTTGTATAGGCTATCGGGATCGGGAACATTTGCCTGGGGTTTCAATTCCCCGCCTGGCCCGGGAGCAGCAGCGCCTGGCGGTACACCCTGAGGTTGGCTGGGGGCGCTCAAAGTCTGGATGATGTTCTGAGTCTGCGTTAATTGCTCGCCGAGCTTGCCGATACGCGATTTGGCTTCATCGAGGCTTTCGCTGAGGGCCTGGATTTGAGTTGCCATGGAATCGAGGTGGGCGTTGGAAGTGGCCAGATTTTTTTGCATGGAGTCGTGCAGATCGTCCATGTTGACCTTCATTTTGTTGACGCTGTCGTTGGCCTGTTCGATCAGGGTCTTCAACACCGCGGTCTGGGTGTCGACGGTCTTCTGCAGGGTTTGGACAGCCTGTTGCAGGGCGTCCAGTTCCTGCATCATCTGGTACATCTCTTTGCTGATGGCATAGCCGGGCCGCGCCCCGGCAACCAGAAGGCTGATGATGAGCAGAGTCAGTAGGGCATGCTTTTTCAAAGGGCGTCACCCTCGCTGTTTAAATTAAACTCACGCCAGTGTACTCTCTCGCCCGCGTCTGGGTCAACTGGCAGGAATGGGCGCAAAGGCGGAAAAGGCCAGTGATGCCTTATGTCGGGTCTGGTGGATGCAGGCACAGTTCCCCCCTTTCCTGCGCCGGCTACCCGAGTCAGTGAGACATGGGAACGTGCGAGGAGAAATAGGCCGGGAGTCCCAAGGGTTCCCGGCCGGGTCGTCTTACTTTGTCTCAGTTCCGAAGTGGAAGTGAGCCCGACGATTCTTCTGCCAGCAATCCTCGTCGTGGTCAGTGCAAACCGGCCGATCCTTACCGTAAGAGATCGTGTTGATGCGGTCGGTGCTGACTCCCAGATTTACCAGGAAATCCTTGGCGGCGGTGGCGCGTCGGTCACCCAGACCGAGGTTGTACTCTTCGCTCCCACGTTCGTCGCATTGTCCTTCGATGGTGAACTTGATATCCGTGTGCGGCTTCAAGAAGTCAGCATCGGATGTCAAGGCCTGCTGCGCGTCAGGACGGATGTCGGACTTGTCGTAATCGAAGTAGGCATCCTTCACATTTTGTGTGAAAAGGTCCTCCTCGCTGACCTTAACTTCCGGTGGTGGCGGTGGCGGTGGTGGTGGCGGTGGAACCGTCACGGTAACCCTCGCGGTTGCGGTTTGGGTGCCACCTGGACCGGTGGCTGTCAACGTGTAGGTGGTGGAGTCCTGTGGGGTAACTGTGGTTGACCCCTGCGCTTGAACTTTTCCCACGCCAGGATCGAGGCTCAGGTCAGTGGCGTTTTGAGAAGTCCAACTGAGCGTGACGGACTGGCCTGTTTCAACCGTGCTAGGCTCGGCCGTCAAGGTAACGGTTGGCGCCGGCGGCGGGGGCGGTGGTGGCGGAGGTGGTGCGGCCACCTGCTTCTTGTGGCACGCGCCCGCCAGAAGAACAACTCCCAATAAACCGACGAGAAGCGCAAGACTGCGTTTCTGCTGTTGCATGCTAAATCCTCCTTGGTCGGTCAATAGAATTCTCGTGCTCCTGTGGACGAATCGAACTACCTGGATTACCCCTCTGGCGGTCGGGTCTGACGCAAGCGGCCTGCCCCGCCTCAGGCGGGATAATAACTTTGTAGAGCTTAGATACTAACATCAACTCAAAAAAAAACACAACCGGTTAATTACAAAAAGGCCGTGTCATGACCATTTTGTTTGGTTGCCGGTCTCTTCCCGGCATCAACAGAGTTGAGGCGATTATCCCCAGGAAAATGGCACCTTCTCTTGCTCTCCGAAAAACTAGTTCGACCAGTTGGGGTTCCAGTTCTGCCCATCCTTGGTCAGTGGCTCGGGGTTACTGCCATTGGCGAGCATCGTCCAGACTTGGCGCGTGCCGGAGCGGGTGGACTCGAAAGCCAGGTGGCGCCCGTCGGGCGACCAGGTAGGATGCTCGTTGCGTCCCGCGTCGTGAGTCAACTGGATGATTCTACCCGTGGCGATTTCCATAACGTAGATGTCGTAGGTCCCGGTTTCAGAGAGCCTCCAATGAAAAGCGAGAAACAAACCGTTGGGAGACCAGGAGGGGCCGCTGGCATCGCCGCCGCCTCCCGCGGTGGTGACGCGTCGCAGGTTGGTACCGTCCGCCGACATGGTGTAAACCTGGGGCGTGCCGCTTCGGTCAGAAACAAAGGCCATTTCAGTGCCCGTCTTGGGATTCCACGCCGGAGAAATATCCACCCCCCGAGAAAATGTGAGCCGCTGGAGGTTGGAGCCATTGACGTCCGAGAGGTAAATCTCCGGGTCGCCGCTCATACTGGAACAAAAGGCTATCTTTTTTCCGTCGGGCGACCAGGCCGGTGTGGTGTTCAACCCCTTGTAACTGGGAAAGGGAACGCGGCGGTTGGTCTCCAGTGAGAATATGTAAATCTCCGGGTTGCCGGAGGCGTAGCTCGTGAAGGCAAGTTTGGTATTATCCGGGGCCCAGCGCGGTGTCGTACAAAGGGAGCCGTAACTAGTAATGGGGTGCTGGTCAAAACCGTCGTAATCCATTACCCAGATCTCGTCGTGCCCGGTGCGGCGGCTCACAAACGCAATTTTGGTGAGATAAATGCCGGGAACTCCACCTCCAAGGGTCTGAATAATCTCGTTGGCAAACCGGTGCGCAGCCTCGCGGGTCGAGGTCTCGTTCAAGGTTGCGACGTAGCGCTTGGCAATAACGCTGGGATTAGTAGGATTGCCAAGGTCAAACAAGCGCGCCGTAATGACCAAATTGGAATTAATGATTTCGGTCTTCCCGAAAGCAAGCATCTGGGCAGAGACCGGGGCCGAGCTCCACGCCTTGAAGTCCACCTCCTGGGGCTCACGGGGAGGCGTCAAAGGGTAGTAACTCTTGCTGACCAGATCGAAGATGCCGGACTGGTCGAGGTCGTTCCACAAGGTCTGATTAAACCCCTGGGTGAGGCTGACGAGGTTCGGGTCCACTGAACTGGCAGGAAAGTCCGACACTGCCATCTTGATTTTGGGCGCGCCGAGGTTAATTCCGATGCTGAACCAGTCCTGACCCTGGCTGGTGTGGAAGGCCATCAAAAACAACGGAAGCGTGGTCACCAAGAGTAAAATGTAAACTCGGATTCGCTTGAAGAACAAGTGCATGGGGTACATGAACTCCACAGAGTATTAGATGCGCGCCCGTTGCCACACAGATGTCTCGCAGTGTGACATATTTCCTGCCACCTGACGAGAGGCAGTATATCAAGGCGGGTCGCAGTTCGCAATCCTGGCGAGATCATTCTGTGATGTATTCACCGCCCCTCGACGACGCGCCAGGCAGCGCCGGTTACCGGCGAAAATCAAAATAGAGATTCACCTTGACCCTGTTTCCTGCATAGTCGGAAGGAAGCGCGGGCAGCGGGTTGGAAGCCAGAACGGCCCGCAGAGTAGAGCGGTCAACTTCCGGTAAACCGCTTGATTGCGTAATCTCAACATCGGTGATCGTGCCGTCACGCAGAATAGTGAAAGTCATATAGAGGCGGGGCGCCCTCAGGATGCTTGGGCTGATCGTCGAGAGCAGCCAATTGCTGCTAATGCGGTTCCGGACGGAAGCGACGTACCACCCATAGCGTTCGCCAAAATCCCCGCCTTCCCCGAAGCTGAGACCACCTTCGCCGGCCCCACTGGCCATCTGGGTGTAGCTCATTGAAGGTTGACCCCCCAGGCCGTAGGGGACGGCATTCTCCGCATAGACTGGTTTTTCCTTTTGGATATGTGTATTGATGCGCTCCGCCTTCTCCGGCTTCACAGACTCTTTGAAATTGGGAATCTCGACAGCCTTGGGCGCCGGCTCGGCCTTCGGCTGAGGTTCCGTCTGATGCAGTCCGGGGTTATCGGTGGCCAGGGTATTATGCGTGGTGAGCATGGGGGCGGGCAGCGGCACGCCAGGCAGGGATGCCACCGCCCCAATGCGCGTGGACCTGCCACTTCCCCAGTTCTTTCCCCAACTGCCCCCAAAGGGCGAAGCCAAAGTCGTGTACCCGACCAAGAGCAGAAAAAGCAGAACGTGCATCGCGGCGGAGACGGCTAGCGTACCGCCCAGCCTTTCGCGCCGGGCGTGACCGATAATGGAGATGGCCTGAGCGTTCATCCTGATCCTGTCGATGTCACTCTAGTCCCATGCATTCGCTGCCATCAGCTATCAGCTTTCAGCTCTCAGCAAGAGCGAGGCGACGGTGACCCGCGCTTGCCATCCGGAACTTGAGGACTGCCTCTCGCCACTTGTCACTCGTCACTCGTCACTGCCCTTACTTCGTTTCCAGCGGCTCCGTCACCACGTTAAGGTTGGTCAGGTTGGCCTGCTTCAATGCGTCCACAACGGTCGCAAAAGCACCGAAGGGCGCCTTCTGGTCGCAGCGGATGAATACCGGTGTCTCACCCGCGCCTTTCAGGTGGTCCAGAACATAGGAGCCGAGCCTGTGAATATTCACCGGATCGTTGCCTACATAAATAGTCTGACGTTTGTCGATGGTCACCACCACTTTTTCATCCGAAATAGCCTTGACGGTGTGGGTCTTGGGCAGATCCACTTCAATCCCTGACTCGAGAATAGGCGCCGTCAGCATGAAGATAATGAGGAGCACCAGGACCACGTCCACGAAAGGCGTGATATTGATCTCGGCCAGCGAAGTATGCGTCCGACCTTTGAGTGTAGTAAATGCCATGGATTACCTCAGATTGTCCCTGGTCTCCCCACGGCGGGTCCGTCGTCAGTGGCAACAGGCCACGGACTACGGACACGTGACAGCTCTTCCACGCCGCAGCCAGAGAGATGCTCTTGCTACTTAAAATACCGCTCCGTGAGATTGAGGAATTCGAGCGCGAAATCGTCCATCTGGGAGCCAAATTCTTTGATGCGCTGAACGTACTGGTTGTACGCGATGACGGCCGGGATGGCGGCAAAGAGGCCGGCAGCAGTAGTGATCAGAGCTTCTGAAATTCCGGGTGCGACGCTACGCAGAGAAGCTGTGCCCGCCGTGCCCATTCCGTGAAACGCGTCGATGATTCCCCAGACCGTTCCGAAAAGCCCGATGAAAGGTGTGACGGACCCCGTCGTGGCGAGCCAAGTGAGCCACTGCTCCATCCGCGTGAGCTCGGTGGACGAGGCTATCTGCAAGGCCCTTTGCACCGCCTCCACACTTCGGATGTGGGGCTTGCCAGGGTTCTCGTTGACTACTGCCTGGCTTTCGATTTCACGATATCCGGCCTGGAAAACCTCCGACAGCGGGCTGAACTTCAGGCTCCGGCTGAACGTGCGGATTTCGGAAAGTCGCTTGCTTTGCCGGAACACTTTCAAAAACTCCTGGGACTCCCGGCGGGCCGCCTTGAAGTTCCTAAATTTGTGAATGATAATTGCCCAGGATAAGACTGAAAAGCCCGCCAGCAACAACAAAACAATCCTGGCTACCAGCCCAGTGTTCGCTAATAGTTGCCAGACTTCGCCTTGGTAAAAGTTCTGAAATAGCGCCAGCAGTGCAGGGAGCAATTAGCCTCCTTTACAAACCATGAACTCCCCCTCCCCTTAACCCTTCAACGTAACACAGCACCTGGGGTCAGTCAATGAACGGGTTGGCCAGGTAGTGGGTCAATTTGATGTAGAGGCGGCTTTACGCCGCCATTTGGCGAGATAAACTCGCCGCTACAGCATCAAATTGACCCACTACCGTTGTCCATAGTCAGTCGTCCGTGCTCCGTTCTAGGAGTTTGAAGTCAGAGCCCGGAAGTCAGAAATCACAGTTGCTGCACTCGTCTCTCCTGAGGCCACATAAGGTGGCGTATAATCGCGGGAGTGCGCAGCAAGCGCAGCGGACAACGGACGACTGACCTGCCGCGGCGGGACAACGGACTACCGACTATGCTCCACGAAATACATATTCAGAATTATGCGGTGATTGACACTCTCAAGGTCGAATTCTCCCCGGGGCTGAACTTGCTCTCGGGTGAAACGGGATCCGGGAAATCTATCCTGGTGGATGCTCTGGGCTTGGCGCTGGGGGGAAGAGCTTCGCCGGAGGTGATCCGGACCGGCCAGGAGCGCGCGCTGGTCACCGCAGTGTTCCGCACGGAGGGACGGCCGCCCTGGTCAGACTGGTTGGAAGAATACGGCTTGGCTGGAGGTGACGAACCCGAAGTCATTCTGCGGCGGGAAATCCAGGCGTGTGGAAAGAGCCGCATGCTGGTGAATGATCAGCCCGTTACCTTGGCGGCGGTGAAGTCGTTGGCCAGGTTGCTGGTGGAGATGCATGGCCAGAACGAACACGTGGCCCTGTTTGCGCGCGACGCCCAACTCGACCTGCTGGACCAGTTCGCAGGGGTCGAAGACGAGCTTGAACGAGTGCGGGAGCTACACGCCCAGCGCCGGGAACTGGAGTCAGAGTTCGAAAGCCTGAGCCAAAACGAGCAGGCGCGGCTGCGGACGATTGACCTGCTGAGCTTTCAGGTGCAGGAACTGGAGCGCGCCAGGGTTCAGCCCGGCGAGGACACGCACCTGGAAGAAGAGAAGCGCATCCTGTCGAACCTGGAGCGAATCCGCGCCGCCGCGGCGGGGGCCTTTTCCGAACTCTACGAAGAAGAGGGCGCCGCGTGCTCGCGCCTGGCGGCGGCCATGCGGCAACTCGAGGACCTCCGGCGCTACGACGCGGCCGTCGAACCTTACCTCGAACCGCTGGCGGGCGCGCGGGCCACGCTTGAAGATGCAGCCAATTTCCTGAGCCATTACCTGGGTAAGCTGGAAGCCAACCCGCAGCGCCTGGAGGAAATCGAGGACCGGCTGGCCTTGCTTGACCGGCTGAAGCGCAAGTACGGGCAGACGCTGGAAGAAATTCTCGCCTACGGTGAGAAAACGCGGCAAGAGTTGGCGAAGATGGAACATGCCGACGAACGCCGCGAAGTGCTCCAGCGGCAGCTTGAGAAGGTGGCGGGGGATTTCCGCAAAGCTGCTGAGGCGCTCTCCGCCAAGCGGCGAGAGGCGGCGCGCAAACTCACCCGGCTCGTGCGCGAGGAATTGGCGCAACTGGGCATGGAAAAAACCCGCCTCGAAGTCCACTTTGAGAGCTTGCTGGAAGGGCGCGGTGGGCCGCGTGGCATTGACGAGGTGGAGTTCCGAATTTCTCCCAACCCGGGGGAGGAATTGCGCCCCCTGGAGAAGATTGCCTCGGGCGGGGAAATCTCGCGCCTTATGCTGGCGCTCAAGACCGTGGTGGGGACGAATCGGCCCGGAGCCACCCGGCGGGTCGCCCGCACCTTTATCTTTGACGAAGTTGATTCCGGGATCGGCGGGCGAGTGGCGGAATCTATCGGGCAGCGCCTGAAGCGCCTGGCCCACGATGGCCAGGTGCTGTGCGTCACGCACCTGGCGCAAATCGCCTGCTTTGCCGATCAGCACTACTACGTGGAGAAGTTCGAGCGCGCCGGCCGCACCCTCACCGCCGTGACGCACCTTGCCGCCGAGAAAGAACGAGTGCGGGAATTGGCGCGCATGCTCTCCGGCAGCCAGATCACCGATGCCGCGCTGAAACACGCCACCACGATGCTGAGGCAGGCGGCGGGGTAAGGGATTTCGATGATTCATTCAGCGTCTTGCGTGTCTCAAAAATTTGCGGGCTGTCCGACGAGGAGGCTGGAATGATGAAGCGTCTGTGGGGAAGAGGAGCTGCGGATTCACCGTGGGTAGGGCTAGTCGCAGTGGGATTTTCCCTTGCCTGCGTGCAAGGGATGGTGGCGCAGGATCAGAAGCCCGACGCCACGCAGTTGGTCCTTGAATGCATGAAGATTTCGAATGTGGATGGTGAACTTAACCTACTTTTTTGGCTGCCCGAAGAGTTCTGGAGGGTGGCCTCGGCATCGAACCCCAATGCGTCGCAATCACAAGTGGATCTGATCATCAAGGTCATCCACCCTTACACTATCGTGGGGGTTTCGAGTGGAAAGACCGGCCCCTTCGCAGTCACCTATCGGACGGAAGCGGAGGTTCGAGACCTCGTCCGACTGAAGGACAGCAAAGGGAATACTTACACCCCATTACCAGAAAATCAACTTGACCCGAGTGTGCCAGGCTTGTTCGCTTTCCTTAAGCCCGGCATAGCAAGGACGGCGGGGTCTGCGGCACAGAACATCTACTTCTACGCCTTCCCCGGGAGCACGAAGGACGGCACACGGGTCTGCGATCCCACAAAGGAAGGTTCCTGTGAGGTAGAGGTGGGCACCCGACAGTTCAAATGGAGGCTGCCGCTGGGTTCCGTGTTGCCGAGGCAGAAGTGTCCGACTTGTGGTGAGATGCTGAGTGGAGCTTACAAATTCTGTCCCTATGACGGGACAAAGCTGGCCGGGAATAAATGAAGCCTCGCACTACGTCGCCCGCACGACTGGTGCTGCTTTCCGTGGACGGGGTACGACCGCGCACTATCGCGCGCCGGAGTGCCGCCACCCCTTCCCGAATCTCCTGGCGCTTGAGAAAGCCCACGCGAGTGCGGAGGCGGTGGAGAGCATCTATCTCCTGCCTTTGGGACTTGCAGATATCCCTTTGCTGTGCTACGTTTTCTGAGTTTCCAGCGTGGACTCACACATGCAGGCCCCTGTGAAGACAGAATCTTCTGAATCGAGTCTTCTGGCCCAAATCGATCTCGACCGGCTGCCCAGCCACATTGCCATCATCATGGATGGGAACGGCCGGTGGGCGAAGAAGCGTCGCCTGCCGCGGATTGCGGGGCACCGCGCGGGGATCCGAGCCGTCCGGCAGTCTGTCGAGGCGTGCGCGCGACTGGGCGTGCCCTACCTGACCTTGTATGCCTTTTCAGTTGAAAACTGGAAACGTCCTCATACCGAGATCACGCTTCTCATGAGCTTGCTGCGCGAGTATCTGAAGAAAGAGATTTCGGAACTCAACCGGCAGAATATTCGCCTCTCGGTCATCGGCAGAATTCACGAGCTGCCGAAACCCGTGCAGCGCGACCTCGAGAGTGCGCTGGAAAGCACAAGGCAGAATACCGGGCTGCGCTTGATTCTGGCGCTCAACTATGGCGCGCGCGCTGAATTGGTGGATGCGGTCCGCGAGCTTTTGTCCAAGACAAAGCAGCATGGGGACGTAACCATTGACGAAGCCACTCTGAGCAGCCATCTTTACACCCGTGATTTACCTGATCCGGACTTGCTCATTCGGACCAGTGGCGAATTGCGCTTGAGCAATTTCCTCCTCTGGCAGGCCGCCTACTCGGAGTTTTGGGTGACGGAAACCCTTTGGCCGGACTTTACCCAGGCGGACTTGTTCCAGGCCATCATCGATTATCAGAAGAGAGAACGCCGATACGGAGGCATAGGGCTGGGGTAGAACCCCCGGGCGTTGGAAGTAGGCGCACTGCTGTGCAGTGAAAGCCGCAGGCCTACTGAACAGGTCGGCGGTATGTGCTTGTCTTAATGAGACTCCGAATTCTCACCGCGCTTTTGTTGATTCCCCCGGTAATTTATCTAATCGGCTGGTCGCCGAAATGGCTCTTCCTTGCGGCCGTGATTGTGAGTGTGGAGTTGTGCCTCTACGAGTTCTTTAAGATTTGCCAGCACGCGGGTTTCAAACCCTTGTCGGTGCTGGCGTATCTGGCCAGTGCGGCGCTTTGCGCGGTGCGAGCTGTAGACACCAGCAAACCAGAAATGTACTCGTTCGTCCTGCTTGTTGCTTTTGTGCTTATGACACTCGCCATCGCGCTGGCGATAACCCGCGACCTGAAGACCTACTTGGGCGCCACAGCCACAACCATTTTCGGTGTGGCTTATATTGGATTGACACTCTCCTGCTTGCTTCCGCTGAGGTTTTCGCGGCTGGGTGCTGGTAGCCTTGGCCTCGCCGGCACGGCAGGTAACCCAGGAGGGCAGAAGCTGCTGCTCCTATTGTTTCTGGTGATTTGGGCCGATGATACTTTTGCATATCTGGTAGGTCGCACGATCGGACGGAAAATGCTTTTTCCCTCAATCTCGCCCAAAAAGACCCTGGAGGGATCGGTGGCAGGATTTGTGGGGAGCCTTCTGGTTGCTTGGGGATTTGCCCGCTTGTTCTGGCAGACAGCCAGCTTGAAAACAGTTATCCTGTTAGCAGGCTTGGTAGCACTGTCTGGGCAGATCGGGGATCTGGCGGAATCCGCAATGAAGCGCGGCGCCAACTTGAAGGACTCGGGGTCCGCGTTGCCGGGCCATGGTGGTTTGCTCGACAGGGTGGATAGCCTGTTGTTTGGCGCACCAGTTCTGTGGCTCACTCTGGCGATTATGGACGCTTGGCGATGAGCAAGGGTTTATGTATTTTGGGCTCCACGGGTTCGATTGGGCGGCAATGTCTCTGTGTCGTCAAGAATTCGTCGGACCGATTTCATGTGGTCGCCCTCTGCGCCGGAAAGAACCTGGAGTTGCTCGCCCAGCAAGTCCGCGATTTCGCTCCAAAGCTGGTGGTGGTCGGGAATTCGGAGTGTATTGAGCCCCTGCGCGAGCGACTTCGAAATCTCGGAGTTTCCCCAACCGTCCAAGTCGCCTGTGGGGTGAGCGGGCAAATCGAGGCCGCGACGCATTCTGAGGTTGATACTGTCGTGTCTGCTTCCCATGGGACGACGGGGCTGGTTGCGACCTATAAGGCGATCCAGGCTGGAAAACGAATCGGGCTGGCGAACAAGGAGGTTCTTGTCGCGGCAGGTGAGTTAGTCACACGAGCAGCGAGGGAGCGGGGAACCGAGATCCTGCCTGTGGACAGCGAACATTGCGCCATCCATCAGTGTCTTCGGTCGGGAAGCCATGCAGAAGTCCGCCGTCTCATATTGACCGCTTCCGGTGGCCCTTTTCTGAGAACCCCTCGGAAGCATCTTGATCGCATAACCCCCGAAGAAGCCTTGCAGCATCCCATCTGGAAGATGGGTGGGCGCATCACGATCGACTCTGCCACCCTGATGAATAAGGGCTTGGAAATTATCGAGGCCCACTGGCTGTTTGGTTTCCCCTCGGAGAAGATCGACGTCCTCATTCATCCCGAATCAGTTGTTCATTCCATGATAGAATTTAGAGATGGATCTGTGATGGCCCAGATGTCGGTCCCTGATATGCGTCTGCCGATCCAGTACGCGCTGAATTATCCGGACCGGCTGGCCATGAACGGTGATTCACAGGGCTTGGATCTGATTGCACTAGGCAAATTGCGTTTTGCGGCGCCTGACACGCGGCGTTTCCCGTGTCTGGAATTGGCTCGGGAGGCTTTGCGCAAGGGGGGCTCCTTGCCCTGTGCCTTGAATGCCGCCGACGAGGTAGCCGTCGAAGCCTTTCTAGCCCATCGGCTAGGCTTTTCGGATATTCCTCGAGTGATCGAGAGAGTTTTGGAACAAACGACCCGCGCACAATCATGCAGCTCCCTGGACGACGTTCTTGAATGTGACCACGAAGCCCGACGTCGTGCCCTGGAGCTTGTGACAACGCCTGCACGATAGGGAGAGTCAGCGGCTTTATGGTCGGAAGCTTCATTACGGATGCGGTGGTGGTAGTCCTCGTCCTGGGACTCATGATCTTTGTCCATGAACTTGGCCACTTCCTGGCGGCCAAGTTCTATGGGGTCCGAGTGTTGGTTTTCTCATTGGGCTTCGGCAAACGACTGCTGCATTTGAGCCGGGGGGATACCGATTACCGGATCAGCGCCCTTCCTTTTGGTGGCTATGTGAAGATGGCAGGGGACGACCCCTCCGCGGATCGCCAGGGCGATCCCGGCGAGTTTCTGGCAAAGCCTCGTTGGCAGAGGTTCATGGTGGTGGTGATGGGACCGATCATGAACATTCTGCTGGCCCTGCTTCTCCTCACCGGTCTTTACAAGTTTCATTTCCAGAAGCCCTCCTATGAGGAACAGCCAGCCCGGGTGGGCGATGTGGAAGCAGACTCACCGGCCAGCCAGATCGGCTTGACGCCTGGCGATCTTATGGTCCGCCTTGACGGCCTTCAAAATCCCAAGTGGGAGGACGTCGAGATCAAAATCCTGACCACGGTGGGCGAGGCTATGCCGCTGGAGGTCGGACGTGACGGCAAGACTCTAAACATGACCCTCACGCCCCGCGCGGAAGGGCCGAGTCGGGTCGGGTATGCCGGCTTGTACCCCTATGCGCCCGGAGTCGTCGACAAGGTCGAGCCGGGACTTCCTGCGAGTCATGCCGGACTCCTAGCCGGTGACCAGATTGTCGGCATTGATGGGCGTAAGATTCTCTATTGGCCCCGGGTCTTCTATCTGCTGCAATCCGGCAAGGGGAAACCGGTTGAACTTTCAATTCTTCGTGACGGGCGGGAATTCCAAGCCACATTGACGCCGGTTCTTACGGACGTGATGGGCGAAAAACGCTGGCGGATTGGAGTCAGTTTTCACAACGACATGGTCGTGAGGCAGTTGCCCTGGGGCGCCGCAATTGCGGCTTCGCTCCAGGATAACTTGCGGAACTGCCTCGCGTGGTTTGACGTGATGGGGAAGATTTTGACTCGCCGCCTCTCCACGCGCTCTCTCGCCGGGCCTATCGGGATCGCGCAGCTTTCAGGTGAAGCGTACCGGGCGGGACTGTCTGAGCTCATTATGCTGGTCTGTTTCATCAGTCTCAATTTGGGTCTCTTCAATCTGTTGCCCATTCCGGTTTTGGACGGCGGAGTGATCCTGTTGCTGCTCGTCGAGGGTCTGATTCGCCACGACCTGAGTGTGCAGGTAAAAGAGAGGTTTGTGCAGGTCGGTTTCCTCTTCTTGTTGTTGCTTGTGGTGTTCCTTATGTGTAACGACATCGTGAAGACGCTCAGGCCATACTGAGGGACCCTCGTGAATTTCAGCGATACCGAGTATTTTCCTCCGCGCCGCAAGACGCGCGCCGTCCAGGTCGGCCGGCTCACGATGGGTGGCAATGCCCCCATTGTTGTGCAGTCGATGACCAAGACGGACACGCGCGAGGTTGGGAAGACGGTCGAGCAAATCCAGCAGATGGAAGCAGCGGGCTGCGAGATTGCACGCTTGGCTGTCCCTGACATTGAAGCTGCAAAGGCGTTGGCCGAGATTCGTAAGCGCAGCCCCGATTCGATCCTCGTCTCGGATATTCACTTTCAGTACAAGTTTGCCTTGATGGCGCTTGATGCCGGGATGGACAAGCTCCGCATCAATCCCGGAAATATCGGCGATGCTGAGAAAGTTCGGATGGTGGTGCGCCGCGCGCAGGAGCAGAAAGTTCCCATCCGTATCGGGGTGAATGCGGGGTCCCTGGAGCGCCGGCTGCTGGAGAAGTATGGTTATCCGACGCCCGAGGCCATGGTGGAGAGCGCCCTCTATCACATTCGGATTCTCGAAGAACTAGGATTCACAGACACCGTCGTTTCCTTGAAAGCTTCCAATGTGAAGCTCTGTGTTTCAGCCTATCGCTTACTCGCCAAGCAGGTTGATTATCCCTTCCACCTCGGCATTACCGAGGCCGGTACCCAATTCACGGGGACCGTCAAGTCGTGTGTGGGCATGGGAATGCTGCTTGCGGAAGGTATAGGCGATACCATCCGCGTCTCCCTGGCCACCGATCCCGTCGAGGAAGTTCGCGTGGCCTACGAGATGCTCAAGGCACTGGAGTTGCGCAGCCGCGGGCCGGTGGTGATAGCCTGTCCCACTTGCGGGCGCCTGGAAGTGGACCTGTTCAAGATCGCCGCCGAAATTGAGAAGGCGACCGCGCACATCAAAGTGCCCGTAAGCCTCGCCGTCATGGGCTGTGCCGTGAACGGTCCGGGCGAGGCGCGTGAAGCGGACCTGGGCGTGGCCGCCGGACGCGGCAACGGCATGATCTACAGGGAAGGGAAGGCTATCCGGCGGGTCAGCGAAGCGGAGATCGTTCCTGCATTGCTGGAAGAGATTGAGCGATTCGTGGCGGACAAAGCCGCTGGGATTGATACGACACCCGCCGAGATTACGGCTCAACCCGCTCCCACCGCTGTTCCATCCTTTCCGATCCTGAAGTAACAGCCTGCTTATCCTGAATGGTATAACCCATTTGTTTTCAATAATATTCCCGCCTTGAATCCGCAAGTACCTTTGTTTTCTATAACATTCCAGCTTCGGCCCCAAGTTTTCCACAGCGGTCCTTTGTTTTCATAGAGATTCCCGCTTTGGTCGTTAATTTTTGAAGAATTCTTTTTTGCTTCCGGTCAGATGGCAGACTTTGTGTCCTTCGCGCGGCGGGCCAATTTGGGGGTCTTTCGTCCCGCTTGGCACATTCTCGGGAGTGGGTCGGGGCGGGCGGTAGCATTTCAGCCTCGCGTTCCCAGGAGGCCGTGGCCTCCTGCGCAGCTTCAACGTAGTATTCTAGCCTATGTCTTTCCCCCTGTCAAGAGACATTGAGTCTGTTTCGGTACATCATAAGCGTCCACAGGTTAATCAATATGCAGGACGAAAAGCCGTGAAGGAATCCCGCTCGGAGCGGGATTGCTCGGCGCTACCTGCTGCGCCACCCGCCATCTTGCGCCAATCCGTCGTTGACGAATTAGCCCCAATGGGGCACAATTCAAAGATGCAGACGGTCGTTGAGACACGCCACTATGTTTCGCGTGCCGAAAAACTTCTGTCGGAGAACGAGCGGAATGAGCTTATCGATTTGTTGGCAACTCATCCCTTGCGGGGCGGTGTTCTGGCAGGGACGGGAGGTATCCGCAAAGTTCGATTTGCCAGGAGCGGCAGAGGCAAAAGCGGTGGTGTGCGGGTGATCTATTACCACTACAGCGCCGAAAGGCCGATTTACCTGCTTGAGATCTTTGGCAAGAACGAGAAGGCCAATCTGACCACGGCGGAGCGAAATGCGCTCGCCAAGGTTGTGGCGGAGATCAAGCAGCAGCTTCAAAGGACAAAAATATGAGCAAGCGAGCTTTTGAGGGAATCATGCAGGGCCTGGAGGAAGCGCTCGCGTACAGCCGGGGCGATAAGTCTGCCGCCGCGCGGGTCGTCCGCGTTGCCGTGAAACCGGCGGACATCAAAACCGCCCGCAAGAGAGTCGGACTGAGCCGCCAGGCCTTTGCCCGCACCTTTGGCCTGAGTCCGGCGACGCTGCGTAAATGGGAAAACGGTGAACGCGAGCCCACCGGCGCAGCTCGCGTCTTGTTAACCATCATCAGCCGCGAACCCGAAGCCGCCCTCCGCGCCATCCGATAGGGAATCGCGCTCCCTGGCCCTAAGCCAAGCTCGGCTTGGGCGTTTGGTCTCATCCACCAAGGGGGAAGCAACTCAGATCGTGGCAAGTCGCGGGTCCGCCGCCTGCCGGCAGGTAGCGAGGAGCCGTCCGTCGGCTGACGGACCACTCCGCGGTTCTAAACATCACCAGCGTCCGCAGGTTAATCAATATGCGGGACGAAATGCCGCGGAGTAGTGCGTTGCGCACACCACTCCGCGCTACTTGCTCTGCGCCAGCCCCCCAAAACCTTTTTATCGAATGGGCTTTTGCTTTAGGGAATCAGCCCACGCACTGCTGAACTCACCGATGAATTCTTGATTGAACCCCCCCGCAATACTGCCAAAATTGATTCCTACGCCCTGCAATGCTGCACCTGCCAAAGGAAGAACCGTCAGGAACGCTCTTGCTGAGTTATCTTGAAATTCTGTTTCGTTCATTTCAACAAGGGTATTGCTCGCGAGTCCCGGCGGACAAGTTAACGTTTCGTCTTGCACAACCGGGAATCCATGGACTTCAATTTCTTTAACATAAGATTTCCAGTTGACGAACGGTATGATACGCCATGTATCGTAGAGTCGGATTTTGCCGAAAAATGAATCAGTGATGCCTAGAGTTTTGCGGAGGCGAAGGTACTTGCCCCCCATTGCAGTAAGAACTGATAGGAAGACTGAGAATTCGGCGATCTTTCCAGCTTTAAACCCACGCTTGCGGATTGCCTCAAGAAACGATAACTGAAGGGTATCCAAGTGGGGCTTCGACCCGATGAAATCATGCACATTGATTGGGATACTGACGCGAGCGTTTCCGTTCATCCACCACCGAAATGTCAGAAGCTCGTTTCGAGGATCATTATCGGCAACGTGACGCGCTATGAAACCTTCCGGTGTCGTAAACGTATTAGGCAGGGCGACATCGGACATCGACTGCGGAACAATAGATTCCATCACGCTCGCGAAATCGCCGTAGGTGAGAGGGAAATGGTGTCCAACGAACTGAGGGTCCGCAAGAAAGTAGACGTAGGCGTGAACAGGCCCGTCTGTTTCCGCTTTAGAGAGAACGGGCCGGTCTGTCAGAAAATCCTCCAAGCGCTGGCGGGTCAGTGCACTACGACCCCACAAAAGGTCCAAAACGTGTCTGTCCGTCTCAGGCTTGGGATCCGATTGGTCAGCGACACGTCGGTAGATTCTTCCAGATGAGTGGATGTAAGGCGGGTCAACTCCCTCTGGAACGCCAATGGTCATAACGGCGCGGTCGGATGGCAGACCAAGCTCGGGCACAGGCCCATATATGACCCTCGTCTCAAAAAAAGGCGACGGCCTAAGATGGGCGGAGACGGCTTCCCGAAGACTTACCTGGAGCGAGGGTATGGAACTACTCGGGACCCCTGGAAATGATCCTGCGGTCATACCCTTATCTTCCTTCTCCTTGACTCCCAGGAAGAGCCACCCACCATACTGATTGGCGAAGGCAGAGAGGTGCTTTGCCAGATCCTTTATTGAAGGCGCACTCTCCTTGTAATCGACGTACCATCCTTCGGGGACCTCCTTCAAGGCCGTCAACTCGGGCCCCTTGAGCGATTCGAGTTCTCCGTGAAATGGGGTGTATGAATATGCTTTCATTGGTTGCCTCCCTCATCTTGGCAATTGCGACCTCGCTGACTGCGGCTACTGCTTCTTTGATCTCGCGGGTGGCCCGTACATTGGTTTGGATGTATGCGCCGGTTGATCCGTTAGCTGAGGGACTATGGCCTAGGGACGAGGCAAGCCCGAGGCAGGTTCGCAAGGGCCGCCTCCTTTCAGAAGCATTTTGACAACACGGTACGCTGAAGATGGCGCCTTTGATGCGTTGATGCATGAAGGCGCCCCACGCTCAATACGTCGGCTCAGTTCGCGGGGATCGTTCGGGGAGCGAGCATCGCAAACCCGTCGTTTAGGCCGGCGGCTTTTGTTGTCAATTGCGGCGAACCGCAAACCTATGGAACAGGTCCGCGCCTGCAAGTGTCCTCATTGGGTTCTCGCTTTGGACGGCTTCGGGGCACACGGATCAGGGGCGTTCGGGTCTCGTTTAGGCGGGCGACACGGATCGGGCGCGTTCGGATCCCATTTAGGCCGCGCGTACCGAACAGCGGCAATGCTCTCGCGCCCAATGGCCCAGACCTTTGGCCTCTTGTGGAGATAACTCTCCCTCCATTCACAGGGCCCGCCCTCGTCCTCGTTCTCATGATGATCAGCAGCCACGAACAGTGTCGTGGAATTTTCGTCAATCAGCACTTTGGGAGAGGTGTCTTTCATGAACGCGTCCAATGCGGCGGTAGTCGGATTCCCTTCCTTCTTGAGGAGCTCGGGGAACACATCCACCATTACCGTAAATGCGGCGGTAGTCAGATTCCCTTCCTTCTTGAGGTCGATGCACACGCTCGGGGCAACTGTGTAGTCGCCACCGCCCCTGCTGGCCGGGATGTAAGAAAAGAAGGAGTGCGCAAATCCAACGAGAGCAAGATAATACATCAGCCCGACCAGCGCAGACGTGACGAATAGGACTCGCCTCTCGTGGGCCAGGGCATAACGTTCATACGCTAAATACAGGAAAACAACGATAACAAACAGCAGAAGCAAGTACAGGCTGACCCGGTACCCGTCCTTCGCGATTTTGGTGAACAAGGGCCAGTATGTTGCGACTACCAGACAGAATAGCCCCACGACGCATACTGCGGCGGCAAGGCGAATAATGTACGCCAGACGCTGTTTCCAGTTCAGCGTCTTCTGTTGTTCGCCCTTTGGCGGGTCCGTGCAGAGAATCAATCCGTTCCGCGTCTTTTGTTGTTCCTTCTCTGGCGGGTCCAGGTATAATAGGCAAATCAATGGGGCGAGGGAACCGACAAATAACATCCAAAACAGAATGTTATAAGGCTCCTTCCCCGGTCTGTGGAGCATTGCGAAGCAATAGAACGCCAGCTCCAACAACAAGGTAATGACGCCGGTAATGAGCCGACGTACATGGGGGAGCCACCATCTGTCCGGCCCCCCACGACCCCGCGACGTGAAAAGACACTTTACTGGCGAGACAAGCACGTAAAGGACGGTGCCCATTATCGTTATGGGAAAGACGAGCGCCAGAACTCCGATGTGGATGTCTCTCGCCTTCCATAACTCCCCGCCAACGTCGGTGACGCCGTACGTGCCCAGGTGTATCATGACGACCAGGAATCCCGACGCGTAGATGAGACCGACGATCGCCAAGAACCAGTACGATATGGTCCGCGCCAAGTCCGCCGAGGTCCCGGGGACGGACTGCTTTTCAGGCTGGAGTTTGGGCTCGGTGGCAGCGTTCCTAGACATGTGAGGCCTCCAGTCCTCGCTTCCAGCGGGGGCTCCGAATTGCTTCCCCGGCCAGTAACCATATACACTACCTCGCCTCCGGGGGCAAGGCCTCATTTCGGTTTGCCCTCCCGGTCCGATGTTGACCGGGTCCGCTTGCCCCTAGACCGTGCAGCCGGGGTTTGAACGCGAAAAGCTGCGGGCCCGAGAGCAGGTACCGCGGAGTTGTGCGCGCAGCGCATTACTCCGCGGTTCTAAACACGACAAACGTCAACATGTCTATTAACAGCCAAGAGCGGAAGGCTGTGGAGTCATCCCGCTGGAAGCGGGATGACTCCCCGTCTCCCCCTTCACGCAAACAACCTTTCCTGCTGTTCGATACGAAGGTGGGTGTCGATGCTTTCCAGCACCACGCGGGCGGGGATTTGGGCGAGTTCTTTGGGCTCGACTTTGTGGAGGCCTCCGCCGTAGACGCAGCCCTCCGAAACCAGCTCGCTGGGCTTAATGCGTTTTAGTGCCTCGAAGACACGTGCTTGAATCTCCGGCTGCGCATTCAGCGCGTCATGCAACCGGCCTTTTGGCAGGGCATGTCGTACGAACCGCAGACCTAAGAAACAGGGCCGCGCTTGCTTCGTTCACTGCCGCCGAGCTGCGGAACACCTGAAAACGAGCCCCGAAGGGGCGAACTACCACAGCCCAGGCCAACGGCCTGGGTCCGACAGCGCATTCCCGCTTAGCCGCAAGCCCTGAAGGGGCGAAATAGCGTCCGGGAATGGACCCGGATGGTCGCCTACCCTGGTTCGGTGGTCTACCACGCCCCTTCAGGGCTCGAAAACCGCGAGGGGGGGAAACTTGCTGGACCCAGGCCGTTGGCCTGGGCTGTGCTAGGGCGCCCCGTTGGGGCTGAATGCACGCGGAGCCGCTGGCTGCACCGGCACGATCTGCGCGACGCGTTCCATGACTTTCTTGTTTTGGGCCGCCTTCTTCAGGTCGTACTCT
>DLMI01000174.1:0-28276 GCA_002478145.1 Acidobacteria bacterium UBA7540 | reverse complement strand
CTTGCAGGCGCATCCAGAATTCGGGAGTGCTGCCCAGCAGGCGGGAAACCTTCAGGCACATGATCGCAGACAGAGGCTTCCGCTCGGCCAAAATGTCATGAACCATTTGGCGCGACACGCCCAGCGCCTTCGCGGTGGCCGTGACGGACAGGCCGACCTCGGGAAGAATATCTTCCCTGAGAATCTCGCCCGGATGTACGGGTGGCAATCCGTTCCTACGATCCATCGTTTTCTCCCTAATGGTAGTGCTCAAAATCGACATCCTCCGCGTTTTCGCCTGACCATTTCCCTCTGATTCGGGTGCTCAGGGATGCCGGCTGTTTAAGAGCTGCAGGCCAAACGGGCAGGTCCGCGGTAGGCGGGATTCCTCACCACGAATAGGGAAGGGCGGGGTTTTAACCCCGCCGTTGCCTACGCTTCTAATTGTTCTCCCGTCTCGCGCCCCACGCAGTCCCGATATATCGGGACTGCGTGGGGCGCGAGACGACCAGTCCTTTGGAATCCGCTCTGCGGCGGGGTTAAAACCCCGCCCTTCCGCCCGCCCGACTCGAAACGGCAGAGCGTGGTGAGCAATCCGCGCTACGTTTCCTCAGCGGTTAAGCGTTCAGGGGTGGGCTTGCCGATTTGCGGTTGTGCAAAGGCCCTGAAGAGCCGGAAAAACTTCAAGGAGCGGCGGGCATCTTCCTGGATTTGCACCTTGAGGATGGCGGGGTTCTGGAACTTGATTTCATCCCGCAGCCTGTATAAGAACTCAATTTCCATATCCGGCTCCTGAATGTCACTGCCCCGAAAGTTGAGGAGAAAGGTCTCGACGGCCAGTTTCTGATGATCACCAAACGTGGGTTTATGGCCGACGTTGCTAACCGAGTCGTAGAGCTTCTCACCGACTTTGGTGCGAGTGACGTACACACCGGTCTTGGGCAGTTGTTCCTCGACGGGAGCGAGATTGAGCGTGGGGACGGTGTGTTTGCGTCCCACCCCCAGGCCTGCGACAATCGGCCCATAAACGGAGAAGGGCCTTCCCAGCAGCCGATTGGCAACATGGACGCGGCCCTCGACCAGCAATTCGCGGATGCGCGTGCTGGAAACCGTCTGGCCACGCACCTCGAGCAGGGGCACCACTTCCACTTTGAAGCCCTCTTGCCGGCCGAGCTCTTCGAGTATTTCCACGTCGCCCGCTTGCCGATATCCAAAGCGAAAGTTTGGTCCCACCTGCACGGCCACCGTGTGCAATGGCCGGACCAGAATGTTCCGCACGAACTCCAGGGGAGAAAGGTGAGCCAGTTCGCGGGTGAAGGGAAGAACGACCAGCAGGTCGATGCCGCTGGTGGCGATGAGCCTGGCTTTCCTGGAAAAGGGTGTAAGGAGTTTTGGAGCGTAGGCAGGGGAAAGAAACTTGATGGGATGAGGCTCGAAGGTGATGGCGGTAGCTACCGCCCCCATGGGACGGGCCACTTCCACAACCCTTTCAAGCAGCTTTCGGTGCGCCAGATGGACCCCATCGAAGTTGCCGATGGTTAGCACGCAGCCGGAGGGCGATGGACGCAATTCGTGAAGATTGTGAATGACACGCATAGTCAGTCGAAAAGTCGAGAGTCGAAGGTCGTAGCGCAGACCTGTTCTTTAGGTCTGCGGCTCTTCGTTTAAACCCGGGAAAAAGCCGCAGACCTTGAAAAGCAGGTCTGCGCTACCTAAAATTCCAGTTGCAGCCCGTCGTAAGCCAGTCGCACGTGCGGCGGAAGCTTGGCGTTGGTTTCCTCGTGTCCCAAATCGTGAGCGATGTGCGTGCAGTAGCCTCTTCGAACCCTCAACCGCTCCATCAGGTTGAGCGATTGTTCCACGGTCAGGTGGGTGGGGTGGGGATGGGGTCGTAAGGCATCAAGCACTAACACATCCAGACCTTGCAGCAAAGGATAACTCGTTTCGGGAATCTCGCTCACATCGGTGAGGTAGGCCACATCGTTCATACGGAATCCCAAGATGGGCAGATTGCCATGCATCAATGGGACGGGAATAACCTTTAGTCCTTCCACCTCGAAAGGCCCGTCAATGAGGCGCGGATCGAGCCGGGCAATCCCACCGTAGGGATAGTCGCCGTCAAAGATGTACTTAAAAATCCGCTTGATGTCTTGCATGCACTGAGCGTTAGCGTAAATTGGAATGGGCTTCTTCTGCCGGAAATAAAAGACACGCACGTCATCAAGCCCCAGGATGTGGTCGGCGTGGGCGTGCGTAAACAGCACGGCGTCCAGGCGGTCCAAGCCCTCACGCAGAGCTTGCGCCCGGAAATCCGGCGTCGTATCAATCACCACCGCCCGCCCGTCAAACCGGACCAAGATCGAAGGCCGCGTACGCTTATCGCGGGGATCAGGAGATGTGCAAACCCTGCAATGGCAGGCGAGAGTCGGAACCCCGCTGGAAGTCCCCGTACCCAAAAAAGTCAGTCTCATTTGCTCTTGCGGGCCTGGCGCTTCTGCATTTCGACGAAGCTCATCCGAAGTTCGTAGAGGACATCTTGAAGCAATCGGGATTCGCTGGCGCTGAGATTGCCTTTCGTCTTTTCCTGCAGAACTTCCAGCAGGTCGACGGTGCGCTGGGCGTTGGGCATGTCCGCAGAGATGGGCTCTCCTGACGGCCCGGGGATTAATCCAAGCTGGAACATTGCCGTGGTGCTCAGATAAGAAACCAGCGTTTCAAACCCAGGAGATTCATCCTCGTATTGGCCGCGGGGCTCGCTTTGCGGCTCGCTTAACGTGCTGCGATCACCCTCAGGCGCAGCCTCCACATGTTTTTCCTCAGGAGGGATTTCTTCCTTGCGTGAGCCGTCGGCGGCAAATGGCCGGCGGTCAACCACCTTGAATCCAGATGAACTGCTCTCCTCCCCGGCCATCGAACGCCTCCCCCTGTCAGCTTCGCGGCCCAAAAACCTTGGCCGATTCTTCCATCTGGCTGCCGAATCTTAAGTTTACCAACAATTCCATGAACCGACAAGGTGAGGTCGTTGCAGAACTTATGTTGCAGTTTGTCCTGCCGCCTTGATAGATTAGCAGGATTCAGCGATGGCAGGCGGTGCGGGTCGCCGCCTGCCTGAGATAGGAGTGACTCTGGCCGGCGAAAAACTCCCTAAGCTTGTTGATCTGATGGCGCATCTCCGAGGACCCGAGGGCTGCCCTTGGGACCGCGAGCAGGACTACGATACCCTCAAGGGGTTGCTGCTCGAAGAGGCCTATGAAGTCATTGACGCGATTAGCGCGCGCGATTTCAACGGGCTGGAAGATGAGTTAGGCGACCTGCTCTTCCAGGTAGTGTTCTATTCCCGTTTGGCGGACGAGGAAGGACGCTTCGACATCGACAACGTGATCGAGCGCGTGCACGCAAAACTCATTCGGCGGCATCCTCACGTTTTCGGCGAGGTCCACGCCAGTAATGCGGACGAAGCGCTCAAGAGTTGGCTGGAAGTAAAAGAGCAGGAACGAGGGTCGGCGGCTCATGGCAAGGACGATAGAAAATCACTGTTGGATGGGATTGCTCCAGCCCTGCCGGCGACCCTCGAAGCTTATGAACTGGGATTGCGGGCCTCCGAAGTCGGTTTCGATTGGAAAAAAGTCGAGGACCTGCTGGAAAAGGTCGAAGAGGAGATTGGGGAATTGCGCCGCGAGCTGAATCGAGATGCAGGCAACATAGCATCCCGGGTTGAGGAAGAGGTTGGCGACCTGCTCTTTGCCGCCGCGAACTTGGCGCGATTCCTCCGCTCCGACCCGGAGACTTGCCTGCGCCGAGCGAATCAGAAATTCAAGCGCAGGTTTCAGGCACTTGAAAAGGAAGTCGCGAGGCGTGGAAGAAATCTGGGGGAGTGTTCTCTGGAGGAAATGGAATCGCTTTGGAACGAGTTGAAGTCAAAAGAAGTCCGTTGAAGTATACGATTCGGCCTTGCCAAAAGCTGGAAGAACTCGCCGCCCTTGTCAAGGTGCAGCGGGAGATTTGGGGGTACGCGGAACACGAACTCTACCCTCTAAGGCTCTTCGTAACCCTCAATCGAATAGGAGGGCAGGCGCTGGGAGCTTTCACGCCCCAAGGCTCCTTGGTGGGTTTCGTAGCTTCGTTGCCTGCCTGGCATGGCACGGACCGCTATTACCACTCGCTCTCCCTCGGGGTTTTGCGCGCGCATGAAAACAGAGGGCTGGGCCGGGCGTTGAAGATGGCGCAGAGACGCGAGGCGCTTCGAGCCGGCATCGACCTTATCGAGTGGACCTTTGATCCTCTCCGGGCGAAGAATGCGTACCTCAACATTGTTCGCCTGGGCGCCATCGCTCGCTTTTACCAACCAGACTACTACGGTCAGGTGGAGAGCAGGCTCCAAAAGGGGTTGGCCAGTGACCGCCTGATTGCGGAATGGCGGCTGAGGTCATCACGGGTCAAGCGGGCGATGGCGGGAAAGTTGCCACGCGGCAGCAAAGAGAAGCCGGCGGCGGTGGTCGAGATTCCAGCTAATATCGATCAAATGAGGCAGTCAAACCCCCGCGAAGCGCGCCAGCGCCAGTTGGCGGTTCGCCGGCAACTGCAAGAGTCTTTTGCTCACAAGCTGGTGATCACAGGATTCGAATACGAGGGGAAATCAGCCCGTTACTTATTGGACCCTTATGAAGATTAATCGTGTGGAACTCCGGGAAATTCAAATGCCACTCGTCCATTTTTTCGAGACGAGTTTCGGCAGAACTACGACGCGCAGAATCGTCCTTGTGCGGGTCGATGCGGATGGCCTCACTGGATGGGGCGAAGTCACCGCCGGAGAAGAGCCGTTCTACAGTCACGAAACTCCCGAAACTGCCTGGCATGTCTTGCGCGATTTCCTCATTCCTTGGGTATTAGGCAAGCAGTGGACATCGCCTTCTGAAGTTGCCGGACGGTTCCGTCCCATCCGTGGTCACAACATGGCCAAAGCGGCTTTGGAGAACGCACTTTGGGTGATCGAGGCGCAACAGAGAAGCATTCCTCTGGCGAAAACGATTGGCGGGACGCTGGAAGAGATTCCGTGCGGGGTATCCATCGGGATTCAGAACAGCGTCGAGGAACTGCTGGAAAAAATCGCCCGTGAAGTTTCAGCAGGGTATCAGCGGATCAAGGTGAAGGTTAAGCCGGGTTGGGATATCAATGTTCTGGACCGCATCCGCACAGAGTTCCCTCGAATCGCCCTGATGGCCGATGCGAATTCCGCTTACACGCTCGCCAACCTGGCGCACCTGAAGCAATTCGATCGGTTCTATTTGATGATGGTTGAGCAGCCGCTGGGCTGGGACGACATCCTTGATCACGCCAAGCTGCAAAGGGAAATCTCCACGCCGATTTGCCTGGATGAGTCGATCCACAGCGCTGACGACGCGCGGAAGGCTATCGAAATCGGCGCTTGCAAGATCATTAACGTGAAGCTCGGCCGCGTGGGGGGCTTAACGTCGGCCAAACAAGTTCATGATGTGTGCCGGGCAAAAAACATTCCGGTTTGGTGCGGCGGGATGCTGGAGTCAGGAATCGGGCGGGCTCACAATATTGCCATGTCCTCGCTGCCCGGATTCACCCTTCCGGGAGACGTTTCTGCCAGCAAGCGATACTGGGCGGAGGATATCATCGACCCGGAGGTAACCGTGACCGAGCAAGGAACCATTCACGTTCCCCAGGCGCCCGGGCTGGGATATGAGCCCAACCTCGACCGAATCGAAAAAGTGACAGTAAGAAAAGAACTGTTTGGGTAGCATGCTGGCCAAAGAAGTTCAACACGCTCCCGCAAAGGCCCATGGCCACAGCCACGCCTTGATGCATATTCTCCTGCTCTGGGGGACAGTGTTTTGGGCCTCCAATATCGTGGCAGGAAAAGAGGCTGTGAACGGTTTTGGGGGAATGGGGTTGGCGCAGTTGCGCCTGGCGGGTGCTGCCATCCTTTTTGGGGCGCTGTTCCTGGCATGGCGGGGACGGCCTGAGTTGCGTTTGAGCGGGCGTCAATGGCTTGCCCTCACAGTTGTCGCAATCAATGGGATGACACTCAACCAGATTTGCTTCATTAACGGCTTGGCTTGGACCTCCGTGGCGCACACCGGGCTCATCGTGGCGCTGGGTCCAGTCATGGTGCTGGCGCTTTCTTGCCTGATGCGGTTGGAGCCATTAACCCTGCCCAAGTTCCTCGGCATGCTGATTTCCTTCGGGGGAGTAGCCATCCTGACGCTCGGCGGAGCCGAGAAGGGGAGCGCGGCCCACTGGCAGGGAGACCTGATTGTGTTAGCGGGCAGCGTCTCATTCGCTTACTACACGATTCAGGTTAAGGAAATAGCCAATCGGTACGACGCGCTTACCCTTAACACCTTGACGTTCGCGATCGGTTCCCTGCTGATGATCCCGTTTGCCGCTCGCTCAGTTCTCAATATCCGCTGGGCCAACGTGACCCTCGCCGCCTGGGGGAGCTTGGCATTCATGGTCGTCCTGGGTACTGTAGTGGCCTACCTTTTCTACGCGTTCGCTCTTACCGAACTTTCCGCGTCACGCGTGGCAGCCTTCGCGTACCTCCAGCCGGTTGTGGCGGCGCTTCTGGGGACATGGCTGCTTGGGGAGAGGATCACACTGAGGGTCGTCGCCGGCGGCGGACTAATTCTGTTGGGCGTGTACTTGGCCGAGCGCGAACGTAGGGAGGAAAGCAGGGAATAGGGAATAGGGAATAGGGAACAGGGAATAGGCAGGAGGCAGGAGTCAGGAGAGAGAAGGGAAGCGGTCGGAGTACAGCTAGGAAGGACCCCTGGGTCGAGAGAGGCCCGCCCCACTGCGGCACGATGACTGGCTACTGCCTACTGTCTACCGCCTACTGCCCTCTGCCTGCTCCCTATTCCCTATTTCCTATTCCCTATTCCCTATTCCCTGACTCCTTCTCTTCTTGGACTAACTCAAGGCAGGATTTCGACCACCGGGCCTCTTTTGGCGGGCCGGAATGCCATCGCAAGGATCATCCCCATCACGAATCCTCCGACGTGGGCCCACCAAGCCACCCCGCCACCCGTGGCGGACTGAATCGCCAGCATCTGGTAGCCCGTAACGAACTGGATCAGGAACCAGTAGCCAAGCACCAGGATGGCGGGCAGCTCGACCGTCCAAAAAAAGAAGATCAAGGGGATTAGAGTCGTAATGCGGGCTCGTGGAAAGCTGACAAAGTAGGCGCCAAGCACTCCTGCGATAGCTCCGCTCGCTCCGATGGTCGGCATGCGGGACCCCGCGTTGAGGACGACGTGAAGAATTGCCCCCGCCAAACCTGAAAGTAAGTAGAGACACAGAAACTTGAAATGCCCAAAGCGGTCTTCCACACTCCGCCCGAACACGAAGAGGAAGAGCATGTTTCCCAGGAGGTGCAACCATCCTCCGTGCAGGAACATGGAAGCGAAGACGGGGATGAGAAACCCTGCGACTGTCAGGTTTGCGAACCCATAGCGTGTGACATATCGCGCCGGGACGATTCCGAAGACAAAAACCAGTCGGTTAATATTTGGGCCGTGCGCAAGTTCAAAGAAGAAGACCCATACATTCGCGATGATGATGGCGAGAGTAACAAACCAGAAGCTCCGCCGACGGATGTGGTCGGTGAGCGGAAGGGGTACCATAAACCCACTATTTTACATGGGGAAGGTCCCGGTACCCACGGGAAAAGCAGGAGTGGGCAAGAGCATTTTCCCTGCCAACTATAGTTGGCGGGCCGTGAAAGCGGCCCGCCATGTTTAGTTTCCAAGTTCTCACCGGGCGGCTTTCAGTTGAGGTTCTGGATTGAAAACGAGGGCCTTGTTCGAAAAAGCGAAGTGAATCTCAACGAGGGACATCGTCCCGTCCGAAGCGGTGTTGTAAACAACCGCAACGTCGCCGTAGGCGTTCGTACGCTCGTCGGTTCTGCCTTCGCTGTTGAGAGTCATACTGCGGTAGAAGCCCTTGCGCCCCTCGACTTTGCCTTCTGTGGAGAGGACAACTTTGCGGTGCTGCACGAATTCTACAGTCGCCTCAGGGCTGTGGGTTTCCCACTGGACAGTGTATTCACCTGCCGGAAGAGTTGCCCCGTTCACAACGACATCATGAGAAAAGGTCACACTCCCCGAGCTCTTAGCCAAGCCTGGAATGCCGCCCGCCACAAGCAGCGCCACCGACAGAGCCGATGTTCCGAGAAACTTTCTGATATTCATATTCATTCGATTCTCCTTTTTCATTTGATTCTCCTTTCTTACTACGCAGCCATCTTCCTCTAGGCCGGTTGCGATGTCGATGCACTGTGGGTGAATTGTTGTTGAACTTTGAATGAACACGAAACCTACCCAGAACAAAGGGCGAATTCGATAGGCGGAGCGACTCTCCCAAGAGGCTTTCCTTCGTTTGGGATACGTGCTAGAGTGTTTAACTTCCGCATGGAAAAAGTTTCGAGTCGCCCCCACGAGGTTCGCTTCGCGGCGTTCGCAGTTGATCTTCAAGCCGGTGAGCTGCGCAAGCACGGAGTGAAGATAAGGCTCCAGGAACAACCCTTTCAAATGCTGTCGGTGTTGCTCGAGCGGCCCGGCGAAGTTGTGACGGGCGAGGAACTCCGGAAGAGACTTTGGTCCGGCAACACTTTTGTGGACTTCGAGCACAGTTTGGCCACGGCGGTCAAGAAGCTCCGCCGGGCCTTAGGCGATTCCGCCGCTCATCCCCAATTCATTGAAACTCTGCCCCGGCGAGGCTACCGCTTCATCGCAACCTTGGAAGCAGAGCCCGGAGCGGGCAAGCCGATTGTGGCGGTGCTGCCGTTCGAGAACCTGACAGGTCATGCCGGGCAGGAGTACTTCAGCGACGGGATGACGGAGGAGATGATTGCGCGGTTGGGACGCTGGCACCCGCAGCGTCTGGGCGTCATCGCCCGGGCATCTGCGATTCGATACAAAAACACCGACAAGGACATTGACCAAATCGGGCGAGAGCTGGGGGCGGACTATGTCCTCAAAGGCAGCGTGCGCCGCGCGGGCGACCGAGCGCGTATCACCGTAGAACTCATCCAGGTCAAGGACCGCACTCAACTCTGGGCCGATAGCTTTGAGGGCGATCGGGCAAATGTAGTGGCGATCCACAGCGAGGTTGCCCGCCACATCGGTCGCTCATTGCAGGTTGAATTGCTTCCCGCAAAGCGCGCGGCAATGGCTGGGGCTTCGACCACGAATCAGGGAGCCCACGAGGCGTTTCTCAAAGGTCGCTACTGCTTGAACAAAGGAACCGCCGAAGGGGTGAAGAATGCGGTTGAGCACTTTGAGGAGGCGACCTCAAGAGACTCCAGGTATGCCGTGGCATATGCTGGGTTAGCTGTCGCCTTGGACTTGGCTGATCACTTCCGTGTCTTTCCCGGGAAGCAGGCTTTCCCCAGAGCCAAGGCGGCAGCGATCAGGGCTCTGGAGCTTAACGATTTGCTTCCCGAAGCCCACAACGCCTTGGCTTTCGCCAAGCATTCATTCGACTGGGACTGGGCCGGGGCCGAGCATATCTACCAGCGCGCCATAGAGCTCAACCCGAACTTTGCGACTGCCCGTCATTGGCATGGGTTCTATTTAGGAATGCTGGGGCGCGTGGATGAGGCCCTGGCCGAGATGCGACGAGCCCAAGAGCTTAATCCCCTGTCCCTCATTATCAGAACCCACTTAGGGCTGATGTTGTACCGGGGGCGCCGGTACGATGAGGCGATCGAACAGCTCAGGCAGACGGTCCAGATGGAACCTGACTTCGCTGCGGCGCACTACTTCCTTGCTTGGGCCTATGAGCAAAAGGGAATGTACGAGAAAACGATCGTGCATCTCCAAAAAGCGCTGGCAGTTTCCCCAGGCAGTCCCGACAAGGTAGGGGCACTCGGCCATGCCCATGCCGTGTTTAAGAGAAGAGGATACGCGCAGAAGGCGCTCAAAGAATTGCACAAGCTGTCGGAGCGGAGATTTGTCTCGGCATACGATTTTGCGATTATTTACGTCGGCCTTGATGAGGCAGACCAAGCGTTCAAGTGGCTGGAAAGGGCCTACGAAGAACGCTCCTTCTCAATGCTTATGAGCCTCAAGGCGGAGCCAAGGCTGGACGCTCTTCGCTCGGATCCTCGTTTTCAAGACCTCGTGCGCCGCGTGGGTTTGCCACCTTAGGCCGCTTGTGGGCTGCGTGCCAAAAAAAAGATGTATCGTCCATGTCGCGGCAAAAGTGGTCGGCGGGTCGGGGGCGCGGCCCGCCAAATTAGCTTCCAAATCTTCAGCAGCGGCTCTCAGCGTGAGGTGTCATTGATTGAAAACAAGGACCTCGCTCGAGCCAGCGAAGCGAATCTCACTGATGGTCATGCTCCCATCCGAGGCGGTGTCGTAGACCACCGTAGTGGAGCTGTACTTCTTGCCACGGTCCTCGAGTCTGCCCTCTGTGGAGAGAACAACTTTGTGGCCCTGCGCGAATTCCACGGCTGCTCGAGGGCTGTGAGCTTCCCACCGTACAACATAATTACCTTCCGGAAGAGTTTTGCCGGCCAGAACGGCATCACGGGTAACGGCCACAGTCCGCGAGTTCTTGGCTAGGCCTGGAATGCCGCATGCGAGAAGCAGAGCCACCGATAGAATTGATGTCGCGAGATACTTTCTGATATCCATTGGATCCTCCTTCGTTGTTGGTTGGTCTTCGTTAATCCGAGCGGCCCGTCGGCTGACGGGACCGCGCCTCCGCCTTTGCCCGGCCGCCTCTTGCATTTAAGTTGCGAATACCCTTACAATCAAACGGGGTTAAATGAGAAGCGGGGGGCCACAAGGCCTCAAGCCTTTCCGAGGGATTCTCTTCGCCCAGGCCGCCAAACCTTCAGCGAAGAGAGTCCATTTAACCCCTTACGTTTTCTTGCCCGCTCACCACCTTAGGCGTGACGAGTCGGTTTTCGTTCACTAATCTCCTGAAACCGCCGGCTCAGTGCTGGTTTCCTTTTCTTAGACGCGCGCTGAACATTTCGGTTAGCTTTTCTCACCCAGCATCTAGTACGTATGCGCCTTGCGCGAGGTTCCATACAAGTGTGGCATTCCCAAACAGTAGATCGCATGCGGAAGCTTGAGCTGTGGCTCTACCAGCCACGCCCCACCCACTGCCTGTTGCGTCACGGAATACTTGTGGCAATTCCAGTGCCATTTGAAGGCCAGCGCCAACAAACTGAATCCACACGTTTTCGACGCTGGACCACAAAAACGAAGCAGCGCAGACTGTCCGGTTTTGAGATTTCGCGTCCCAAGATCGAACAGTTGATTACCCGAAAGGGTTCAGTCATTCAATGATTTGTGTCCAGTCGTATACAACCGCTCCGGAACCTGAACCTGACTCGGAGTCAGTTTCTGCGACTCGGGCGTGGGTCAGTTTGACGAGGAGTTGGCCTCGCCAAACGGCAGGGATAGGTGGAGTGCGCTCGAATCTTGTGTCGGGCCCGCCGCGGCGGGTGCTCGCCTGGAGAGGGCGCCCATGCCGCACGCCCTTACGCGGTGACCGGGCTGTGCGACAAGAAAGCGACAGTTTGCAACGATTCCTAATCTCGCTGTTGTTTCCAAACCTGGGGGATGCGTCAGGGGCAAGCCCCGGACGACCAATCCCGCTTTGCGGCATAGGCCTATGGCGTTAGAGCCTGTGAAATAGTAGAACCTCGTAATATGTTTCTACCGATTATTCAATAGTAGGCGAGATTTGACACTGGACGCCTCGGGATTATCTCCCACCTTCTTACGCCCTGGCCTACGGTCTGTCGCCCGCCACGACGGGCTGTACAAAAGAACTTGCTCCTGACTCCAGGGCTTTCACAGATATGTCATGCAGCCCGGTGGCCAGGCGCGTTGACGGTCCGCAGGAACGTGGATATACTCAGCTTGCTGGGGCAACAGGGAGTTGGTGGCAGAGCGAATCGATATTCCCCTCCCCTGCGCTCGTGCAATCAGCGCAGGCCTGCCGTGTGGTACTTCATGAAACCCACCGCTTTGGTTCGCGAACTCGTGAGTATCTTGGGCCGGGACGCTGTTCTGTGGCGACCCGAGGACCTCATGCTTTACGAGTACGATGGTCTTTCTTCGCTTCGTCCACCCGATGTCGTCGTTTTTCCACGAAGCACGGAACATGTAGTCCAAGTGGTGAAGTTTGCAGCAAGTCGGAAGCTCTGGGTCGTTCCCCGTGGTGCGGGAACAGGCTTGAGTGGAGGCTCGCTTCCTTGGCAGGGTGGGATCCTCATTGTCTTCTCGAGGATGAAGGACATCCTTGAAATCGACATCGAGAACCAGCGTGCCAGAGTACAACCCGGCGTAGTCAATCTCGATCTTTCCCTGGCTGTCTCGGATGACGGCTATTACTTCGCGCCGGACCCTTCCAGCCAGAAGGCCTGCACCCTGGGTGGAAACGTCGCTGAGAACGCAGGGGGGCCTCATACTCTTTTGTACGGTGTGACGACCAATCACGTCCTAGGACTGGAAGTGGTATTACCGACTGGAGAAGTGATTCATACCGGCGGCAAGTTTTGGGACCCTCCTGGTTACGACCTTACGGGTTTGTTCGTCGGGTCCGAGGGGACTCTCGGGATCGTGACGGAGATAACTGTTCGGTTGATGCGTAAGGCGGAGACCGTGGCAACACTGCTGGCGGTTTATGACCGCGTGGTCGACGCCACGCGTACGGTGGCGGCAATTACCGCACGCGGCATCACGCCCGCCGCCCTGGAAATGATCGACGGTTTCACACTGCGCGCCATCGAGGAAGCTACGCACGCAGGCTATCCGATGGATTCCGCCGCAGTTCTCTTGATTGAGGTTGAAGGGCTCAGAGAAGCCGTTGAAGAAAACGCGCTGCAAATCGAGTCGGTGTGCCAGGAGAAAATGGCGCGGCAAGTTCGCCGGGCAAAATCGGCAGAAGAACGCGATCTTTTGTGGAAGGGAAGAAAGAACGCCTTCGGAGCTCTGGGACGAATCAGCCCAAGCTACTATGTGCAGGATGGAGTGATTCCCCGTACACGGCTGCCCGAAATGCTGGAGTTTATTGGGCAGGTCGGGACTAAGTACAGAGTGAAGATTGGCAATATATTTCATGCGGGTGACGGGAACCTTCATCCGATCATCCTGTTCGACCCTCGCGATGCGGATGAATCCAGACGGGTTCGTGAGGCCGCCCAGGAAATCCTTGCCAAGTGTATTGAAATGGGCGGTTCGATCACCGGCGAACATGGTGTGGGCATTGAGAAGATCAACTTGATGCCCCTCCTCTTCACGGCGGATGACCTGGACATGATGCGGAAGATCAAAGGGGTATTTAACCCCGAGGGGCTCTTCAACCCTGGGAAGGTCTTTCCTGCAGGCAAGATGTGCGGCGAATTGCGTATCGAGGCGGGCGCAGGAGGCGTTCTGTGACCACGGCTCACGACTCCGTCCATCTGGCCCTCGCAGCGATCGTGGGTGAATCGCATGTTGTTTCAGAACCCACAGCCTGCGCGGCGATAGCGGTAGGAGGGAGGGTTCCCCAGTACATTGTGGACCCACCTACAGCGGAGAGTGTTGCCGCGGTCTTGAAGTTCGCCGCCGACCGTGACCTCGCTGTGATCCCTCGCGGCAACGGCACCAAACTCCCCCTAGGCAGCCCGCCCCGCCGCTATGACCTTGCCTTGTCACTCAAAGAATTGAACCATGTCTGGCATTATGAACCGGCGGACCTGACCACCAGCGTCGAAGCGGGGATGAAGCTGGGGGACTTCCAGGACTTTCTGGGTGGCGAGGGGCTTTGGCTCCCCTTGGACCCGCTCGGTGGGGCAAGGGCAAGCATAGGGGGCATCCTGGCAACGAACTCGGCGGGGCCGTTACGCCTTCGTTTTGGCTCACCACGTGACATGGTGCTCGGAATAAAAGTTGCCACGACAGAAGGGAAGTTGGTCAAGAGCGGCGGCCGTGTGGTGAAGAACGTAGCGGGATACGATCTTTGCAAGCTCCTCGTGGGTTCTTACGGGACGTTGGGAGTGATAGTGGAAGCCAGCTTCAAACTGTTTCCGCGGCTGGCTAGGCGCGCCACCCTGGTGCTCGAACCGGGGACACTCGGTCTGGCGCGAGACTTGCGCAGGCGAATCCTGAACTCGCCTCTGGGACCCCTGTGCATGGTCCTCTTTAATACGGAGGCCTCGAGCCTTCTCCAGAACGGGCCACCCGCAGGAGATGCACAAGGACTGGAACTCTGGATAGAAGTTGGTGGCTCGCCGAGAATCCTGGAGAGGCACGCCAGGGATCTCGCCGAAATGGGACGATCCATGGGCGTCCCGAGCCGCCAGTTGAATGAGCAGATGGCGGAGAGTTGCTGGCTTCGGTTAAGAGATTATGAGCAATTGTTTGCGGACTCTTTCCCCGACGTCATGGTTCTGAAGGCTACGCTGCCGATTGCAAGCTCCGAGGAATTTGTCAGCTTTGCGCAGCAGGTGGCTGAGGGTGAAGAGGTGAAGATGGCCAGCTTTGCACAGGTGGGCGTTGGCATCGTGCATCTGGGCTTATGGGGTGTGAAGCTCGGCGCCGCCGCTGACCGCCTGGTGACGAATGCTCGCAAATCTGCTGCAAGCCTGGGCGGAGCGCTGGTGGTGGAGCAATATCCAAACGGCTTCAATGCGGAACGAGACGTGTGGGGGCCGAGTGGCAACCACCTGGAAGCCATGCGAAGACTGAAGGCGGCGTGGGATCCAAAGGGTGTCCTTTCGCCCGGCAGGTTTGTGGGAGGGATTTAGGCGGAAAGCAGCCATCAGCTATCCCGCCGCGGCGGGTCAGCTTTCAGCAGGCAGAAAGCAGAAGGGAACAGGCAATTCATTGGCTGAGAGCTGATAGCTGATAGCTGACAGCCAAAGGAGCACGACGGATACGCGGACAAAAGTCGAGGGGAAGGATAGCGGGTACGGCCCAGGTGAAGCCCCCCGTTGGGCGGACTACTCCCGGTGCGTTCGTTGCGGCCTTTGTCTGAATGCCTGCCCCACTTATCGCGAACTTGGCTTGGAAATGGATTCGCCCCGCGGCCGCATCTATCAAATGATTCAGGTGGAACGGGGCCGGTTGCCTCTGGGTGAGAGCTTCGTGCGGCACATTGACCTCTGCCTGGATTGTCGCGCTTGCGAAACCGCGTGCCCATCGGGCGTCGAGTACGGAAAGCTGGTGGAGGTGGCGCGAGGGCAAATCGAGAAGTATTACAAGCGGCCCCCTCTTACCGCCCTTTTGAGGAAGCTCTTCTTCTACGAACTCCTTCCTTACCGCCAAAGGCTGGAAATGGCGGGGAAGATTCTGCGTTTCTATCAAAGGTCCGGCTTGGAGAGGCTGGTCCTTGCGTCTCGCCTCCTGAAGCTCTTGCCGTGGAGCTTGGACCGCGTAGCAGGACTCGCGCCACGGATGGAAAAACCGTTCTTTACAGAGCGCCTGGGCACCGTGGTTCCTGCCGTGGGGACTCGCCGCTACAGGGTGGCGTTCTTTGCCGGGTGTATCGCCAATCTATCATTTGCGCGGCTCAATGATGCGACGCTGCGCGTGCTCGCCAAGAATGGATGTGAGGTGGTCATTCCCGCTGAGCAGGGATGCTGCGGCGCGCTGCACGTCCACGCCGGTATTCGCGACTTGGCGCGCGAGCTCGCCAAACGGAACATCCGCGCCTTCCTGGCCGACGGGTTTGACGCGGTCATTACGAACGCGGCGGGCTGTGGCTCGGTTTTGAAGGAATATCCGCTTCTCTTTCAAGAAGACGACCGAGACTATTTTGAGCCGGCACAGGCCTTTTCCGGGAAGCTTCGAGATGTGACGGAATTCCTGGCAGGCATTGACTTTAATAAAGAATTCGCGGTAACTAGAGTGCGCGCGACTTATCAGGACTCCTGCCACTTGGGTCATGCGCAGAGAATTCGGTCGGCGCCGAGGAAGTTGCTGGCGGCAGTACCGGGGCTGGAGCTTATCGAATTAAAGGAATCGGAGATCTGTTGTGGAAGCGCCGGGATTTACAACGTGGTTCACAACGACTTGGCGGAAAAACTTCTCCAGAATAAAATGCGGCGGATTGAGGAGACGAAAGCCGAGCTTATCCTGACGGCGAATCCCGGCTGCCTGCTCCAGTTGCGTGCTGGTGTTTCGCGCGCTGGAGGCGAACGGCGGGTGCTCCATGTTGTAGAACTGTTAGATGAAGCCTATCGGGGCTGAGCGAGTCGACTGGAACTGAGGTATGCACGGGCTCCACCCGTGCGGCCGGAAGAGGTTTGACCGTTTCGCGTCCCGATTAATCGGGACTACATGAGTAGTGCCGCCCTGCGGGATGAAACCCACGGTAACGGCGCGTCGACATCTCGCTCGGCCCTGTAAGGGCCGGACTGTTCGACCTGCGGGGTCGGCAGAATTCATGGCGACGCGGCCCGTGGGCGGCGGGCACCAAAACCGTGCCCTTGCCCACGGCTACTGTCGCTGCGGCGACAACCCCTTCGGGGTTCCGGCGCCGACCTGGACGGAAGCGAAGCGAGGGGTGACCGCCTTTAAGGCGGTCCCCCTCATCAAGTCACCTGCTTTGCGGGGGGTGTCTGACTCGAATTGGGAACGAGGTCGCGATCATGGCTACGAAGATGCCGGTGAATGTGAACGACGTATTGGATCCGACGGATGCTCCTGGGAAGCATCACTTGCAGGATTATGAGGCCGCTTACCAGAGCTTCAGGTGGGAGGATGCTCATAAGGAGTTTGATTGGAGCCACACCGGTAAGGTGAACATGGCGCATGAGGCCATCGACAGGCACCTGACCCGAGGCCGGCGGAATAAGCTCGCTCTGATTTATACCGACCGCGAATATACGGCGAGGCTCACATTCGAGGACCTCTCGCTTCAGTCGAATCGCTTTGCCAACGTCCTGAGGAAGCTCGGAGTTGTAAAAGGGGACCGCGTCTTTGTGTTCCTGGGGCGTCGGCCGGAGCTTTATATCGCCATTCTTGGCATCTTGAAGATTGGGGCCATCCCAAGCCCGCTTTTCGAAGCTTTTATGGAAGATGCGGTCCGCGATCGCATGGCGAACGCCGAATCCGTGGCCCTGGTGACCTCTCCCGCGCTGCTGGACCGAGTCCCGCAATGGGAACTGCCGGCACTCAAGCACGTGATCCTGGTCGGCGCGGGTTCCGATGGATTGCCCCAAGGACATTATAGTTTCGAAGCGTTAGTGGAAGGGGCGGAGGACAAGACCGAAATCGAGTGGCTGACGCTGGACGATCCGCTCATCATCCACTACACCTCGGGCTCTACCGGCAAGCCCAAGGGTGTGCTCCACGCGCAGCGTGCCATGCTCGGCCATTTGATGACCGGCAGGTGGGTCCTCGACATTCAGGAAGACGATGTTTATTGGTGTACGGCAGACCCCGGCTGGGTAACGGGCACCTCTTACGGAATTTTCGCGGCTTGGTTGAATGGAGCGACCAACCTGATTCGCGGCGGCCGCTTTAACCCCGCGGAGTGGTACCGCACGATCGAACGGTTCCGGGTGAACATCTGGTATAGCGCTCCAACGGCGTTCCGAATGTTGATGGCAGCCGGCGAGGAGGCGGCGAAGCAGTACGATCTCTCTTCCCTCAGGCACGTCCTGAGCGTGGGAGAACCCCTGAATCCGGAAGTCGTATGGTGGGGCTGGAAAACTTACGGGCGAAGGATCCACGATAACTGGTGGATGACCGAAACCGGTCATATCCTCATTTCAAACTATCCCTCCATGACCATCCGCCCCGGTTCGATGGGAAGGCCCGTTCCGGGCGTCACGGCGAGCATCGTGGATGACGATGGTAAGGAGTTGCCGCCCAATACTTTGGGGAATCTGGTGATCAAGCCGGGCTGGCCCGGTATGATGCCGACGATCTGGAAACAGCCGGCACGGTACCGGGCCTATTTTCGCATTCCGGGGTGGTACGTCACCGGCGATAGCGCCTACCGCGACTCGGATGGGTATTTCTGGTTCCAGGGCCGTGTGGATGACCTCATCATCACGGCGGGTGAGAATGTGGGACCATTCGAGGTGGAGAGTTGCCTCGTGGAACACCCAGCGGTAGCCGAGGCCGGAGTGATCGGAAAGCCGGACGCTTTGCGCGGTCACATCATTAAAGCGTTTATTTCGCTCCGCGAAGGATACCAGCCCAGCGACGAATTGAAGAACGAGATCCAGAAATTCGTCCGCCAGAAGCTGGCGTCACATGCGGCGCCCCGTGAGATCGAGTTCAAACAAAAGCTTCCCAAAACGCGCAGCGGGAAGATTATGCGGCGCGTTCTGAAGGCCTGGGAACTGGGCTTGCCCACGGGAGACCTGTCAACGCTGGAGGAGTGATCGGCCGGTACGTGGTAGGTGGTAGGTCGTATGTGGGGAAGAGCATCCCCCACCTACCATATACCCCATACCACATACCGCCCTACCACCTACCGGGTTCTGAGCGCGTCTGCTTCTTCGACAGTCCAGGAGGGAGTGCCTCCGGGACGGCTGGCGACCAAGGCCCCAACTCGGTTTGCGAAATCAGCCACTTCCTGGGCAGGCCATCCCCATCCCATGCCGTGGACGAAGGCGGCGGCGAAGGCGTCGCCGGCTCCTACCGTATCCGCGACGCGAACCTCGAATCCTTCCGCTGCGACGCAATTGTCACCCACCAACAGCACGCACCCTGCTTCTCCCCGCGTGACGCAGACCGCCTCCCATCCAAATTTACGTGCTGCGCCTTGGCAAAAATCCTGCAGCGAACGATATGACCAGCCAAACATGGACTGAATCATATCGACTTCCTGGTCATTGAGCTTCACGGCGGTGGCGAGGGACATCAATTCATTGACCAGCGAGGCCTCATAACAATTCTCGCGCAGGTTCACATCGTAGAAGCGGCGGGCTTCCGGGTTGGCGTCAATCACCTTCAAGGTCACCGCCTTTGCTTTGGGGCTCATCTGAAACAGCGTTCCGAAGTAAATCCAGTCAGGGCGGGGAGATGAAAGTTCTCCGAGGTCCCCATCGGAAAGAGCGGGGAAGTCGTAGGCAGCGGGCCGGTGGATGATGAAATGCGGCCGGCCTGAGGTGTCGAGGCTGACGGTGACTATCCCGGTGGGGTGATCCTTCTCCTGGCGGACATAACGCGTAGGGAGGCCCATAGCGTCCATCCTTTCCAGGATGCGTCGACCCCTTGGGTCTTCGCCTACAGCGCTGATCAAGGATACCGAGTGCCCCAATATTTTGGCGTGCGCGCCAAAATTGAAAGCAGCTCCACCCAGGTGTTCTGTGTCCCCGAATACATCCCATAATACTTCACCGATGCTAATAATGTTCATACTGAGCTCTCCGGCACTCCGCCACGCAAAATACGTCGAGAAGTCTCAAACCTACATCTGTGGGCGCGGAGATATTATGCTGGTTCTCCGAGCGATGCAATCGCCCGATAAAACACGGTGCGACCCGGTTTGACGGGGCAAGGGCATCTCGAAATGGCCGGGACAGGTCTAGCGATGCTTGAATCTTGTGCAGGGGTGTGGATTAGACGCCATCCAGTAGCGGTACAGTTTGGGTTTTCTTGTAGTGGGTCAGTTTCCGGTAAGCCATCTTTACGGGCTGAACCATTTGCACCGCCGGAGCTATCTATCCGGCCGCGAGTTGAAGTGAGACGAGCGAAATGATCCCTCCGCGACCAACTGGAGAGTAACTTCTGAGTGGCCGGCGATACGGTACTGGTTCAACTCCACGAAAGAATGGGAAAATTACATACATTAAGACCCAGGGTGGGCTGCGTAGGCATATATTAACGGGCATAGGAAGGGACTTGCGGTTGCTACTCTCCAAGTTAGCCGCATCAACTTCAGGGGGGACAACTTCCTCCAAGTTAACCGCATCATCTTCAGGGGGGACAAGTTCCTCCAAGTTAACCACGTCAACTACAGGGGGCCTTTATGCTTGCAGACGCGCAAGCTTCATATCTACGGGCCCTGTTTGTAACGGGACTCATTGCGACAACGTCGTTAACTGCTGCCTCGGCTGGCCCAGCATCCCCATCTCAAAAGACCTCGCCTGCACAAAAAGCGCAGATTGTCGAAGACTACGGAAAGCTTCCGCTAAGCTTTGAGGCCAACACAGGGCAGGCGGACAAGAGCGTGAAGTTTCTTTCGCGGGGCAGCGGTTATGGACTGTATCTGACCGGAAACGAAGCGGTGTTGTCGCTGCGCAAGACTGTTTACGGCGCAGCCCGGCCCGGCTTGCAACGTAAACTGCGCCCCATTCAGAGATCCGCACCGTCCGATGTGGTGCGGATGCAACTGACGGGAGCGAGCGGCAAGACGGAGGCGATGGGCGAGGAGCAGTTGCCAGGGACGGCCAACTACTTTATCGGCAACGATCCGGCCCAGTGGCACACGAGCGTTCCCACTTACGCCAAAGTGCGCTACACAGGCATCTATCCCGGTATTGATCTGCTCTACTACGGCAACCAGCGGCAGCTCGAGTGCGACTTCGTGGTCGCCCCCGGTGTCGACCCGAAGCCCATTCGGCTGCGGTTTGCCGGGGCGAGGGAACTGCATCTGGCGGCGGATGGGGATCTGGTGGTGACGGCTGCGAACGGGGGGCTGGCCTTCCACAAGCCGTTGGTTTACCAGATTGTGGACGGGCATCGCCATACGGTTGAGGGAGATTTCGCGCTGCTGGCGAAGCATACCGTGGGATTCCGGCTGGGGAGCTACAACCACGCCAAGGCGCTGGTGATTGATCCGGTGCTGGCTTATTCGACCTTTCTGGGCGGCAGCGGCTACGATACAGGCAACGCTATCACCGTGGATACTGCTGGCAATGCGTATGTGGCTGGCCAGACGTCCTCAACCGACTTTCCAGTGACCCCGGGGGCCTTCCAGACAATAAGCACCGGCGCGTTCGTCACAAAGCTGAACCCAACCGGAACAGCGCTGGTGTACTCCACTTACCTGGGCGGCAGCGGCACTTCTTCCGGCGGGGGTACGCCCAATGCGATTGCTGTGGATACCGCCGGCAACGTGTATGTGACTGGCCAGACGTACTCCACTGACTTTCCGGTGACGCCGGGGGCCTTTCAAACAACGAACCATGCCGCTGCGAACCAAAGCAGCAACGCATTCATCACTAAGCTGAACCCAACCGGCACAGCACTAGTCTACTCGACGTATCTGGGCGGGAGCGGCAATACGATTTACCCCACTTTCCCCGGCGATGTAGGCAATGCTATCGCTGCGGATACCGCTGGCAACGCGTACGTGACCGGCCAGACGTACTCTACCGACTTTCCGGTGACGGCGGGGGCCTTCCAGACAACGAACCACGCCGCGGCGCCCAACCTTTGGAACGCATTCGTCACCAAGCTGAATCCGGCCGGTACAGGGCTGGTCTACTCCACCTATCTGGGCGGGAGCGGCCAACTCAAATTTTTCGCCGGCGGCGACGTGGGCAATGCGATTGCCGTGGATGCCTCCGGCGATGCGTATGTGTCCGGTGCGACATTCTCCACCGACTTTCCAGTAGCGCCGGGCGCCTTCCAGACCACGAACCAGGCCGCGGCGAACGAAAGCAGCAACGCGTTTGTCACTGAGCTAAATCCAACCGGCACGGCGCTGGTCTTTTCCACGTATCTCGGCGGTAGCGGCAAAGGCGGCGCTGATAGAGGCAATGCGATTGTCGTGGACTCCGCCGGCAACGTGTTCGTGTGCGGCCAGACAGGCTCCACCGACTTTCCGGTGACGACCGGGGCCTTCCAAACAGCGAATCACGCTGCGGCGAACCAGGGCATCAATGCCTTCGTCGCCAAGCTGAATTCCGCCGGCACGGCGCTGGTCTACTCCACGTACCTGGGTGGGAGCGGAGGCGCCATAAACCTCACGCCCACCCTCGTGATGGTGGGCGGAGACCAGGCGAGAGGGCTGGCCATCGACAGCCCCGGCAATGTCTATGTCACCGGGAGCACAGCCTCCGCCGATTTTCCGGTGACTCAGGGAGCCTACCAGACGACGAATCAGGATCAACCTGGTTGTGTGGGCGGCTGTATCGGCGGTTACAACGCATTCATCACCGAGCTGAACTCCACGGGTAGCGCCCTGGTCTACGCTACCTACCTGGGCGGAAACGGCATCAACCCAGGCGACTTTGTCGGAGTCCTCGAGTTCGGAGAAGGAGACCAGGCGAGCGCCTTGGCTCTTGACAGCTCCGGCAACGTGTACGTGACGGGATCGGCCGTATCGTACGATTTTCCGGTGACCGCGGGGGCATTCCAGGCGACGGTCAAATCCGGGTCCGGAAACGCATTTGTCACCAAGCTGGATATGAGCGCGACCTCAACCGCCACCACGCCGACGGTGACGGTGACGCCGGCCTCATCGACCATCACCTCGGCGCGGCCGTTGACGGTGACGGTTTCCGTTAGCGGTGGGAGCGGCAATCCGACGCCGACCGGCACGGTGACGCTGGCCAGCGGCACCTACGTCTCTGCGGCCACAACTCTCAGCGGCGGCAGCGCGACGATCGATATTCCTGCTGGATCGTTGCTTGCCGAGCCTCCCGGGTACGGAGGGGATGGGCTGATAGCCAAGTATGTACCAGACGCGGCAAGCTCCTCTACTTACAACTTTGCTTCGGGACTGGGATCGGTGACCGTGGTCGCGGCCGAAATATTGGTGACGCCATCCTCGTCGACCCTCACCTGGGCGCAATCTCAGTCGCAGGCTCTTCCGCTGGCGATGGTCGCCACGGGTGGAACCGGCAATCCGACGCCGACCGGCACGGTGACACTCACCACCGGTAGTTACAGCTCCGGGGCAATCGCGCTGTCGGGCGGCAGCGCGGCGATCAGCATTCCCCCCGGAACGCTGACCATGGGTTTTAATATCCTGTACGTCAGCTACTCCGGCGATAGCAACTACGCTCCGGTCAGCATCGCCGGCAGCGCCGTGGCCATTGTGGGTGCAGTGGTATTGGTAGCGCCCTCTTCATCGAGCATCACCACGGCGCAGGCTCTGGCGGTAACGATTACCGTCAGCGCCGGAAGCGGCAGCCCGACACCCACCGGGACGGTGAGGCTGATCAGCGGCAGCTACATGTCTGCGACAACGGCACTGACGGGCGGCAGCGCAACCATCACGATCCCCGCTGGATCGTTGGCCCCGGGTGTTGACATCCTGACGGTCTACTACGACGGCGGCAACTACCTTGATGTCAGCGGCACCGCCTCGGTCACAGTTACTGCTGGAAGTCCCACCTTCACCATCACCGGTACAGCGGTCACGGTCACCCCCGGCCCAGTCGCGATATCCACGATTACCGTGACACCGGCTGGAGGCTTCACGGGCAGCGTAGCGCTGACGGCCGCCATCACCTCCAGCCCGGGCGGCGCACAGAGCCTACCCACCCTGGGCTTCGGAGGGACCAGCCCGGTGAGCATTACCGGCGCCACCGCTGGGACGGCCACTCTCACCATCGGCACCACGCCCAGCAACTGCGCTCCAGGTAATCTCATTGGCCTCAGAGTTCCCTGGTACCCCGCAGGCGCCGCGGCTCTGGCCTGCCTCCTGCTCTTTGGCATCCCGGGGCAGCGGCGCAGTTGGCGGAGGACGCTCGCCATGCTGGCTCTCCTCGTCACTCTCGCCTGCGGTATGCTGGCGTGTGGCGGTGGAAGCCTTACTCGTGTTTGCCCCCCCGCCACTACGGCGGGAACCTACATCGTGACCGTAACTGGCACTTCAGGCTCGACCACGGCAACGGGCACGGTCACCCTCACTGTAATGTAGCTCGCACATAATCACGCCTGCCGCATCCTTCCCAGGGTGCGGCAGGCTCATGTGTAATCCAACCATAGCCTTTGAAGACAGATATTAAGACGGGACAAGGCTACAGATCTGACTGCTTGTTTTGATAGATAGCCGATTGCTCCCGAAACACGGCGCACTCGGAGACTATGCTGAGTCGGGACTTCGCCGGATTGGGAATGAAAAACGCCCGTACTGAAATTGGCCAAACTGACCCACTACCCGCCATCCTCGCGGGAATACACGGGTGATCTGATTGTGATCTGTCACGCTGGGGCGGGACGACTATCAACTGCTTATGGAAATGAGCCCATTCCGGGGCTAGTAAAATCGGATTTCATCGAGGTCCAAGGCGAACTCCCCGGCTGGGCCTGTCACTGAGATTTCCAACATCCAAGGGCCGTCCGCCAGCCCGTACCCTGAAGGGTCCGCCAACCACGCGATAGGCACCCGCACGTTTTGCCATGCCTCGCCCGGAACAAAACTGATCTCGGGGATAGGAGAGACTGCTGCTTTTGGGGGCTGGAATCCTACCTGGTAGATACGAGGTTCGCCGCGAGCTTCGAACTCGATGCCGCGCAGGTTTCGCGAGCCCACGGGTACTCTCACTTCATACCGGGCCGAGACATGACCCTGAGCGTCCTTGGGTCCGGGCGCTAAATGTCCTTTCAGGCGCATAGCGTGCGGGGTTCCCTCGGCGCCGGGTGTCAGCAGGGAAGTCTCTGCCATGGAATGGCCCGACACGTCAGAATCTGTGGAGATTTGCCAGCGGCTCAAAAGGTCTTCGGAAGCCTGAATGCCGTCGAAGTTTTCAATCAGGTTTGGCTTTTCCGCCTCGGGATTCATCGAGGCAGCGCTGGCTTGCCCCATCACATTATAAGAGCGGGCCCAAATGGCCGTGGGGTTGGCGCGCGTGTTCATCCACATGCCCATAACCAGGAAAGGCAGCACAAAAACGGCGGACCATAGTTTGGCCTTGGTGGATATCCTCTCCTCCTTTTCCCAGCGGAAGAGTTTCAGAGCGAAGAGCAAGCCGAAGACCCCCGAGGTCACCAGGACCAGCATCTCCGGCCAGTGGTCCAGGAGCGATTCTGCCTGCGCCATGACGCCTTGAAAGGCGCTGACGAGATAGGTGGAAGGGAAAAACATCGCGAGCCGCTGGATCCATCTCGGAAGCATCGGCAAGGGGAATGTAACCCCGGAGAGAAACAACAACGTAATCCAGACGAGATTATTGTAAATCTGTGCTTCTTGCATGGTGTTCGCCACGCTCGAGATCGTGAGCCCGAAACCCGCAAACGCAAAGGTGCCGACCGTCACAAGAATCAGCAGCGTCAGCCACCCGATCTTCATCGGCATGTGGAAGAAAACCCGAGCGGTAAAGAGCAAGAGGCCGATGGTGGGAAGCTGGAGCAGGTAATTCGCAAGCAGGTTGCTCATCAGGATAGTGCGCGCGCCGATGGGGGCCAGACGGTAACGCCGCAGGCTGCCACGTTCGCGCTGCATCACGGATTGCATGCCAAGTCCCCAGAACCCGCTGCCCATGATGTTCAGCGTAATGACGGGCCCAAACATGTAGGCAACGACCTCCGGGTTGCCACGGGCGATCAGAACGGCATAAACGAACAAGAAAACCAGGGGGAAGAGGAAGGTGAAAAAGAGCGCCACCTTGGTGCGCATCACCAGCCGTATCGTCAGCAGCGCAATCCGAAGCGTGGGCATCGTCAGTCTTCCATCCTCCTTCCTGTCATTTCCACAAATACATCTTCGAGACTGGGCTGGGCGATGTGCAAGTCAACCAGGGCATTGTCGTTGGATTCCAAAAAGCGGACCAAGGCAGCAATCGTCAGGGCTGGCGGCTGCGCGTGGAGAAGATAGGCGCCATCCGCTTCGCGGCAGTCAATGACCCCTTCGATCAGCTTCAAGCGGTCGAGACCGACCGGTCTCGCCAGGCGAACCTCGAGCCGCGTTCCATGGCCGGAGCGCGCAATCAACTCACGCGGAGTTCCGAGAGCCGCCAGTTGACCCCGGTCCATTATGGCCACACGGTCGCAAAGCCTTTCGGCTTCTTCAATGTAATGAGTGGTCAATAATACGGTCCGTCCCTCAGCCCGAAAATGCTCGATGAGGGCGTAAATATCGCGGCGCAACTGTGCATCGAGGCCCACCGTGGGTTCATCCAGCAGAACCAGCTCGGGATCATTCACCAGTGCCAGGGCGAGTGCCAAGCGCTGCTTTTGACCTCCGGAAAGATTCTCGAAGAATGTATGACGCTTTTCCACCAGGCCGAACCGCTCCAGGAGCATGTGCACGGAGGCAGAGCGCTTATAAAAGCTCGCAAACAAGTGCAGGGCCTCATCCACACGCATTTTGTCTGGCAGTACAGTGGACTGAAGTTGCGCTCCAATTCGCTCCTTGAGCGCCATACTCGCTTGCGCAGGATCAAGCCCGCACACGGCGACCGACCCGCTGTCGGGTTGGCGCAGGCCTTCGATGATCTCGATGGTGGTGGTTTTTCCCGCCCCATTGGGCCCCAAAAGGCCAAATACTTCGCCTTGAAGGATGTCGAAGCTGATGCCTTGCAGGGCCGCTAAATCACCATAATGCTTGTGCAGGTTCTGGACACTTACGAGGACCGAGTTCTCCTCAAGCGATGCCATGAGCAAGTGTAACCATGATACCGGACACGGATAGCCCTTACAATGTCAAACCGGATGCGCGACATTTGATTCTGCCGCCTCGGGGGAGACTACCATGTGCACGTTTTGATGTTTTGGTCGGGTTGCCGAAAAAGCCTCATGGTGTCATTCTGAGGAGGCGGAGGGGCGTGACATCCGTGCACTCGTCTGCCATGCTGTCATTCTGAGCGCAGCGGAGCGGAGCGAAGAATCTCGCTCTGGACTTTTCCGCGGACAAACAGCAGGGCGAGATGCTTCGTCCCGACAAGTCGGGACTCAGCATGACAGTGAGCGGGCGCTCTCGCGAACGTCGTAGCGCAGGCCCTTTGCTTTCAACGGTTCGATTGGGCCAGCCTCTCGGCGGCGTCCTGACGTCACGGATAGGCGTTTTCGGGCATGCAGGCTCAGGATTATATGTGTTAATTTTCGTCATCAATCTGTTGAAGGTTATCCGATTCAGGAATTGTAACAACTAAACGACCGGGTTAGGGAGTGAGTGATGAAAATTCTAGTACTCAACTGTGGTAGCTCATCGATAAAGTTTCAATTGATCGAGACGGATGTGGAAATGATCGCGTCGAACGCCGACCGTTGTATCGCCAAAGGGAGCGTTGAAAGGATCGGGACGGACGAGGCCGTGTTGCATTTGACCGTGCCGCCCAACCCTGCGCGGAGTCTAACTGAGGGGATGCTTGACCACCAGGCGGCTCTCACCCGGGCAATTCAAGCTCTTAAAGAGGCCAAAGTCGTAGCGGATATTTCACAAATCGAGGCGGTGGGGCACCGCGTCGTTCACGGCGGCGAGCGTTTTTGGGCTTCGGTGATGATCGACGAGGATGTAGAGAAGGCGATCCAACAGTGCAGCGAACTGGCTCCCCTCCACAATCCCAACAACTTACGTGGATATCTTGTGGCTCGGAAGCTCATGCCGCAGGTCCCCCAAGTTGCTGTGTTCGACACGGCGTTCCACCAAACCATGCCAGCGAAGGCCTATCTCTACGGTCTGCCCTATGCCTATTACCGCCGGTACAGGATTCGGCGTTATGGGTTCCACAGCCCTTCGCACCGTTACGTGGCGTTCCGCTACAGGGAGATATTTGGCAAGGGCAAGGGCGAGGCAAACTTGATCACCGCCCACCTGGGAAATGGTTGCTCGATTACGGCTATCGAGAAAGGGAAATCCGTCGATACCTCCATGGGATTCACTCCTCTGGAAGGATTGTTGATGGGCACCCGTTGCGGGGATATTGACCCGGCAATCATCCTCTATCTGATGTCCAAGGATGAGTTGACTTTTCACGACATGTCCACACTCTTGAATAGATTCAGCGGCCTTTACGGCATTTCGGCGCAGTCAAACGACATGCGAGAGCTGATCGCGGCAGCGGCAAAGGAAGATAAGCAATGCCAAGTGGCAATCGATGCCTTCTGCTACCGCCTCCGGAAGTATATTGGCGCCTATACGGCGGCTCTAGGCCACGTCGATGGCTTGGTGTTTACGGGAGGCATCGGCGAGAACGCTCCCTTGGTCCGCCAGAAGGCCTGCGAGGGCTTGGCAGAATTGGGTTATGAGATTGATCCAGTCCGGAATGGAGAGGCCGTCGCTAAGGAAGGCGAGATTTCCACGGATTCCAGCCGCATCCGCATCATGGTTATTCCCACCAACGAGGAGTTGCTCATCGCTCGCGACACGTTCCGTGTGATTCGTGACTTGCCGATCCCGTCATAAGACGATTTCCCTACTTATGAGACGGGTTCTTCACTGTCAACTGTTGACTGTGAACTGTTAACTG
>DLMI01000141.1 GCA_002478145.1 Acidobacteria bacterium UBA7540 | reverse complement strand
ACGATGTACCAGGGCTATGCCACTATCCCCCGCCGCTTGACACGCCTCGCAGGCCGCAATATCCTCCCAAGCCAAAGCCTTTGCTTGGGAGACATCCTATGACAATTGCCGCTGGGTTCATTTGTGCGGACGGGATTATTCTTGCTGCCGACACCCAATATACAGTCGGTTCCACAAAGACGAATGGCGACAAAATATATGATGTTATTGGGGACGGCGATTACCGTCTTATCCTGGCCGGAGCTGGAGATGTACCGTACATCAGAATGACTGCCGACAAACTCATTTCCAACCTAGTCAGCAAAACTTTGCATTCGGTATCTGATCTGGTTGGTGTGATCGGCTCGACGGTTGAATGGGTGCATAAGAAGCACATCTTTCCTCATCCACCAGACCAATACGGCAATAAACCTCAAGTTCAATTGCTTGTTGCCATCCACTCTCCCGAAGGCTTGAAACTTTTAGCATCCAACTCTACCGCTGTTTTCAATGTAATCGATCACCAAGTCTTGGGTAGTGGGGTGGAGATTGCTTCTTATGTTTTAGACAGGTTAAAGGGCCAAGGATATGACATACCCACCATCGAAATCTTAGCGACCTATGTGATTGCAGTGGCCAAGAGATATGACAATTACTGTGGAGGGGACACAAGGTTAGTTACGTTGCACAGAGACGGACGCATTGAACGGAATACTCCCGCTATTACCGAGACTTGGCTTTCCATTTTCGAAGAGACTGTAGACATGATTATGATTCCATCGGCTAATCTTGCGGAGGACGATAATGGCATACCGCCACTGGTGGATTTCCTCAAAGATACAATAATTAAATGGAGAAGCGATCGCAGAGAGCAAATTGCAAGAGCTGAGGAAGCGAAGAAGCGGGCGGCTGAAAAAGCCCCCAAATCTAATCTTTCTTGATCTTGGCCTTTGCCCATCTCGCCAATACAGCCTTCCTGGCACTTTCAGACCTTTGCTCTGGAGTCATAGCCGCAGCCCTGGCGGGGCCTCCCAGCTTGCCTCCCTGTCGGCCTTTCTTCACAAAATACTCGCGGATATCAGGTGGTAGTTTCTTTGCCATGCCACGATTATTACAGAACCCCCTCACGTAGTCAAGTAAAATATTTTGAAAATAATGCTTGACATTCGCGACGGGGTCACGTATAATAGGCGTGTAAGTGAGGAGATGCCATGAACAGACTGAAGCGGGAAAAACAAGCGCAGATCATCGCGGCGCTGGTAGAAGGGAACTCAATTCGAGCCACCGCACGCATGATGAACGTCTCGAAAGACACGGTGGTAAAGCTTCAAGTCGAAGCCGGTTACGCTTGCGCCGACTATCAGGACAAAGTGTTTCGCAATCTTTCCTGCAAACGCATTCAAGTGGATGAAATCTGGGCTTTCTGTTACGCTAAGCAAAAGAATGTTCCCGCCGACAAACAAGGGAAATTTGGTTTCGGAGATATTTGGACCTGGGCCGCAATTGACGCGGACACCAAACTGATTCCTTCTTTCACGGTTGGAAACCGGGACGCGAGAGCCGCCTGTCAGTTGATTGACGATCTGAAAGGGAGACTCAAGAGCCGGATTCAACTCACCACGGATGGACTCAAGGTTTATCTCGAAGCAGTCGAAGGTGCGTTTGGGTCTGAGATTGACTATGCGATGCTCATTAAAACCTACGAGTCTAGCCAAGAAGAGACGCGCTACAGTCCTGCGGTTTGCACAAGTGCTGAGGCAAAACCGATCATGGGCAACCCCGCTCCTCAATACATTTCCACCAGTTATGTAGAGCGCCAGAACCTCAGCATGAGAATGGGGATTCGACGGTTCACGCGCTTAACGAATGGCTTCAGCAAGAAAGTCGAGAACCATGCGGCAGCCGTGGCACTCTACTACATGCACTACAACTTCTGCCGAGTTCATCAAACCTTGCGTGTGACACCTGCGATGGAAGCGGGCCTTACCGATCATGTCTGGACAATCGAAGAAATGCTGAGTAAGATTGGGCGGTAACGAAAAAGGCCCGACCGCGAATCGGGCCTCTCCTGGAATCTTTAGTTCGGGCGCGACACTCGAACGATAGCATATAGGTGTGTCCGCCGCAAGAGCCAAATACCTATTCGACGGAGCGCGCCCACGATGTCTATCGGCGAGGCAGACAGAACCTACATCGGAGCAGCCCTAAGATCGGTATGGTTCTACATTAGCGTGAGCCTCGGTTTGATTGGACTGCTAGAAAGATGGCGGGCCATGCCATTTCTAGTTCCCCACTGGGCAATCTTCTCACTTATTATTGTGTCGCTGATAGGTGCTCACTTCGAACTCTACAAGAAGACGTTTGAGGAGATGCGCACTTTAAGCAAGAAATGTGAGCGCACAGCACTTCAAGAAAAAGAATACCAAGATATAAGAAGCCTCTTTGAGAATTATGGAGAGATTGAAAAATCCATCTTACGGAACCTATTAAGACATGGAAAAATGATAAAGCATGTCATGGGGAAACTCTCTCCACTTCCGGGCGGATGCAGCGAGGAAGCTGCTGCATCCGTGTTGGACAAACTAGTGACCGATAATCTCGTTACATCGGAGACCCGTTTAGCGCCGGGCGGATATGAGGTTGTCCGTCAAATTGCTCTAGGTGCTAAATCAGCGATTGAAGAACTGTTAGGGAATCAGTAATTCTCCTGCGCAAAATAAACGATGCGCTTTGATTCCGAAATCGCAAAGAGATTGGGTTGCACGTGAGGAGGAGAACCATGAAAGCAGTCTTGGCGATTATCGCCCTCATCGCTCTGCAATCAGTTGGCGCGCAGACAAAACCGTCCAAGCGAACTGCGAATAGCGACAGGCCGCCAGCCCTTTCCAAGGAATTTCAAACAGCGGGTCAGCTAGCACTCGAAGCTATCAAAAGACTCGATGAAACTGGTGAGGAATCAAGCGTTTCTTATGAGCCTAGGCGCTTGGACGCTGAAAAGGCTGTCTCAGAGGCTAGACGAAAAGCCAAGACTGCCGAGGATAAGCATGTCACCGATGTGCTAAACAATTTCCTTCAAGGCTTACTTACTCAGCGTCAAACCTGGGGCCGCGACCGGCTTGGAAAGGGTGAAGAGAAATACTGGGAGACTGCGATATTCCCATGCGCTGTTGAGGCCGACTGGTACTTCGGAGGGGAGCTCACTAAGGAAGGCATTAAGACAGCCAAAACGAGCACTTGCACGCCTGATTCAAAGGCGAAATGAAGGCATAAATCCATCAACTCACTTTTCCAGTGCTAGGGGCAATTCCCTTGCCAAACCTCCATGCCCCAAATTCAAACTAGGACACTACCGGCGGCCGAATGGGAGAACTGGGGGTGCCAGAGGTGCAACCCGGACAATATCATGATGGATTGGAGGGCGAACTCGTGTAGCGCCACAGGCCTGGGATGACACGCCTTGCGCATAGTACGAAGGTGCAATTGCCGGATAACCATGTTTGATCATAACCTTGACAAGACCACGGGAGTTTTCGTGGGATGCGCATTCCTGCGTGAATGCAAAAGACTTGCTATGACCACAGGCAGCGGTGGAACAATGCCCATTGATGGCGCTTCATCCAAAGTCAGGTGAGGGTTGGGGAAATGGCTGGAAAGCTCGGTGAAGTCCTTCTAAAAGAGAACCTCATCACCCCCGATCAACTCAAGCAGGCTCTCGAACACCAAAAGGCGAACGGAGGGCGGCTTGGTAACTCGCTGGTGAGACTCGGTTTCATGAGTGATGAGGAGGTCATGGCGGTCCTTTCTCGCCAATATGGTGTCCCCTCCATTAATCTGGACTATTTTGAAGTTGATCCGGGCGTCACCAAATTGATCCCCATGGAAACAGCGCTGAAGTTTCAAGTGCTGCCGCTGAGCCGAGTGGGGTCGTCCTTGACGTTGGCTATGGTTGACCCTACCAACGTTTTTGCCATGGACGACATCAAGTTCATGACGGGCTTCAACATTGAGCCTGTGGTGGCGTCGGAAACGGCCATTGCCGAAGCGATTAGGAAGAATTACGGGAGCGTCGAGGAGCAGGAACGGGCGAGAGAACTGGAAGAAATGGTTAGCTTCATCGACGAGGGGCAACATGAGACGCTTGAGCTCGAGGCAGAGGATGAAGCGGCATTAAACCTGGAGCAACTCGAAAAGGCCGCGGAGGAAGCGCCCGTCATCAAGCTCGTGAACTATTTCCTGACCGATGCCGTGAAGCGGGGTGCCAGCGACATTCACATGGAACCGTTCGACAAGGAATACCGTGTTCGGTACCGGATTGATGGCGTCCTGCAGACCATCATGAGCCCGCCCAATAAGCTCAAGGACGCGATCACCAGCCGCGTCAAGATCATGTCCAGGCTGGATATTTCCGAGAAGCGGCTTCCGCAGGATGGCCGCATCATGATCAAGATGTTAAGGGATGGGAAGAAGAAGGCACTCGATTTTCGCGTTTCGGTTCTTCCCACCCTGCACGGGGAAAAGATTGTCATGCGGCTGCTGGATAAAGAGAACCTGCATCTGGACATGACCAAGCTGGGGTTCGAACCGGAATCCCTGGCAAAGTTCCAGAGGGCCATATTCAAGCCTTATGGAATGGTTTTGGTCACCGGTCCAACGGGCAGCGGCAAGACCAACACCCTTTATTCCTCCATTGCCCAGTTGAACAGCCCTGATACTAATATCTTGACCGCTGAAGATCCGGTGGAATTCCAGTTGCCCGGGATCAACCAGGTTCAGATGAAAGAGCAGATCGGCCTGAACTTTGCTACGGCCTTGCGGTCGTTCCTCCGCCAGGATCCCAATATCATTCTGGTGGGAGAGATCCGCGACTTTGAGACGGCGGAAATAGCCATCAAGGCGGCGCTTACAGGCCACCTGGTTTTTTCAACAGTTCACACCAACGACGCCCCTTCAACCATATCGCGCTTGATGAACATGGGGATCGAGCCCTTCCTGGTAGCGACCTCGGTGAATCTTATCTGCGCGCAACGCCTCGTGCGCCGCCTCTGTGCGGAGTGCAAGATACAGGATAATGTCTCCCCGCAGGTTCTGATGGACGCCGGCTATACGCCGGATGAGGCCCGTACCGTCAAAGTCTGGAAGCGGCAGGGCTGCCCAACTTGCGGCAACAAGGGCTACAAGGGCCGTATTGGTCTGTATGAAGTGGTAGAAATCACCGACGAGATGCGCGAACTGATCCTTGTGGGAGCTTCGGCGCTTGAACTCAGGAAGAAGGCCATCGAGCAAGGTATGATGACCCTTCGCCGCAGCGGGCTGATCAAAGCCGCCGCTGGGGTGACGACTCTTGAAGAGGTGATGCGGGAGAGCGTTCTATAGGGTGTCTTCGCGAATGGGGGGTTTTCTGGCGGGGGCGGGGAGAGCGAATTTATGCCAGTGCCGAGTCTTAACGATCTTCTGAAGCGGATGGTCGATACGGGAGGTTCCGACCTGCATATTACCACGAACTCCCCTCCCAGAATTCGCCTTCATGGCGAGCTGAAACCGCTGGAGGGTGTGCCACCTCTCGGTCCGGCGGATACCAAGCAACTGGCCTATAGCATCTTGACCGACGGGCAAAAGCACCGTTTTGAAGAGAATCTTGAGCTCGACTTTTCCTTTGGGATCAAGAATATGGCGAGATTCCGGGGCAACCTGTTCAATCAGCGTGGCGCCGTGGCCGGAGTATTCCGGATGATCCCTTTTGAAATCAAGACCTTTGAACAGTTGCAGTTGCCTCCCCTGCTGGCGAGTCTCTGTGAGAAGCCACGCGGGTTGGTTCTGGTGACCGGGCCGACAGGGAGTGGGAAGTCAACCACCCTGGCGACCATGCTCGACCTGATCAACCAAGCACGCCACGAGCACATGCTTACCATCGAAGATCCTATCGAGTTTATCCATTCCCACAAAAAGTGCCTGGTGAACCAGCGCGAGGTTCACTCGGACACCCATTCCTTTGCGAACGCGTTGCGTGCCGCGCTACGCGAAGACCCTGACATTGTGCTGATCGGCGAAATGCGTGATCTGGAAACCATCGAGTCAGCGCTGCGAATAGCAGAGACCGGGCATCTTACCTTTGCGACATTGCACACCAACTCTGCTTCTTCCACCATTAACCGCATTATTGATGTCTTCCCTGCGCACCAGCAGGCGCAGATTCGCGCTCAACTCTCGATGGTGCTGGAAGGCATTCTGTGCCAAGCGCTTCTGCCCAGGGCGGACGGGAAGGGCCGAATCTTGGCGGCAGAGATTCTGATTCCAAACCCCGCCATCCGGAACCTCATCCGGGAAGACAAGGTTCACCAGATTTATTCTGCCATGCAGTTGGGGCAAGAAAAGTTCGGCATGCAGACTTTCAATCAGGCGCTTAATTCTCTATACTCGCAAAGGCTGATTACCCTGGAGACAGCCTTGTCGCGTTCGAGCAACGTGGACGAACTCAAAGATATGATCGACCGTGGCAGCGCCGCAGGCGGAGCAGGGCAACAACTGCTGGCCTCCCATGGTCCTATCCGCAGGTAGTGGCGGTGGCTAATACTGGACCCGCAAGAATTGCTTGCCGCGGTCCTCAAGCGTGGGGGCAGCGCAAGGAACCGTGAGGTGGACTGATGCCGCAGTTTGAATATCGAGGAACGTCACGTACAGGCACGCTGGTCAGCGGGGTGCGGGCGGCGCCGAACCGCGAGGCCCTGGACGCGGCACTGCGCCGGGAGCAGGTCACACCGGCCCGCATCGTAGCGAAGCGCGTCATCGCCATCCCCAAACCGAAAGTGCGGGGGAGAGTGAGCGCCAAAGAACTGGCGATTTTCACCCGCCAGTTCTCGGTCATGATTGATGCCGGTCTTCCGCTGGTTCAGTGCCTTGAAATCCTCTCCTGCCAACAGGAGAACAAGGCTTTTGCCAAGGTGCTGGCCGGGGTTCGCAGGACGGTTGAAGGCGGCTCGACTCTCGCCAATGCGCTGCGCGAATATCCCAAGGTATTTGACGATCTCTATACCAACATGGTCGAGGCGGGCGAGACCGGGGGTATGCTGGACGGCGTTTTGCAGCGACTCTCCGGGCATATTGAAAAAGCCGTCAAGTTGCGGAGGGCGGTGACCTCAGCCTTGATATATCCCTCGGCCGTAGTGCTCATCGCGGGGGGCGTGATCTTCCTCCTCCTGTGGAAGGTCGTACCCATTTTTGCCACCCTTTTCGCCGGTCTGGGTGTGGACTTGCCTTTGCCGACCCGCATAGTTATTGGTCTCAGCAACGCCATCGCAAGCTTTGCTTTGCCCTTAGTGGTTCTGCTGGGCCTGGTCGGATACGGCCTGAAGGTTTACTACGCCACGCCCCAGGGACGCACGGTCATTGATACTTTCATCCTCAAGCTCCCCATCCTGGGCGGCCTGATGCGCAAGATCTCGGTGGCGATGTTTACTCGTACGCTGGGTACCCTGATTGCGAGCGGCGTTCCAATGCTGGAGGCCATGAGTATTACAGCGCGCACGGCGGGCAATGCGGTGATTGAGAAGGCCATCCTGGAGGTTCGGACGGCCATCGAAACAGGCCGGACCATCGTGGATCCCCTGCGCGAAACCGGCGTTTTCCCCAACATCGTGGTGCAGATGATCGGGGTGGGCGAGCAGACCGGATCACTGGACGCCATGCTCCAGAAGATTGCCGACTTTTACGAAGATGAGGTGGATGCGGCAGTCGGCGATCTCTTAACGGCGATGGAACCGATGATCATTCTTTTCCTGGGTGTGGTCGTGGGAGGGGTGGTAATTTCGATGTATCTTCCCTTGTTCAGCTTGATCTCAAAACTGGCAGGTTAGTTTCCGCAACTCGCCCACGATTCCGTCCAGGGCTCCTGAAGAGGGGGCGCAGGCTTGTCCTTTCCGCTGGCTGGACCCAATCCTGCCCAGGACTGCTCAGGGTTTAGTGGCGGCATCCGAAGCCGGACCAGGGATGATGACAATTCCTTTGGCGCGCGAAAGGGTATTGACGGCTCCGCTGAAGCGCATAGAATTGTGGGCTGGTAGGCTTCTTCATGGAAGAACGCTCTTCCCTTAATTCGACCACCGTCTCCGCCGGGTTGCCTGACCAGTTAAAGACGTGGCTCCCCTGGGTGACCAAAATCCGCTTCGTCATTATCAGCTTTGTTTTCGCCATCGATTACGCCATTCGAACCCTTGTCGCCAACCCTCCCAACCCTGCATCCTTCAAATACTTCGGCATCGTCATTATTCTCTGGTACGTCGTTGGCTTGTATTATCTTATTTACAATCAGTTAAGTCGGGAATACCTCTTGCAAGCATACCTGCAGATCTTCTCCGACATCCTCATCATCACCGCCATTTTGCACCTCACGGGAGACTTGGAAAGCAATTACTTCTCGCTTTACCTGGTGGTGATCATTCTTTCCACTATCCTCCTTCCTCGGGGACGGGTGTTCCTGGTGGCGGCGGTATGCTTCGTTTGCATGGGCGGAGTGCTGGAATTGGCATATCTCCCAAGTATCTATCCCGACTTCGCGGACCATTATCCGGCCCTCCGCTTTCTCGTGACCTCCTCGCCCTATGCGGTGGACTTGCGCACCCTGCAGGTCAAGATCGGGGGGAGCCTTTTCGGTTTCTTCGCTGTCGCCTACCTCTCCAGTCATCTGGCGGAGAGTCTCCGAAAAGTCGGAGAAGAACTCAGGGACAAGAGCGGGCAGGTCGTCAGCCTGCAAGCAAAAACCGAGAACATCCTGGAGAGCATGCGCGATGGGCTGATGAGCACGGATTTGGAAGGTTTCGTCAGCGAGCTGAATAGCTCGGGCGCCACCATATTGGGCCGGAAGCCTGAAGAGCTGCGTGGAAAACCGATTCAATCTCTTTTCCCCGACTTGCAGGCCGAGGCGCCTTCAGTCCCTAACGGAAACGCCTTCCCTACGCGGCAGGAAATAACGTATCTGCATCCGCGCGGCGAGCGCCGCATCCTCGGTATTTCTGTTTCTCCACTGATTGTCCCGGAAATCGGTGCGGTCGGTTACGTACACAATTTCCAGGACCTCACGGAGGAAAAACGCCGGGAAGCCGAGTACCGCACCAAGGACCGCATGGCAACACTGGGCCGCATGGCAGCCGGCATCGCGCACGAGATCAGGAATCCGTTGGCGTCTATTGCCGGCTCCGTCAAGCTGTTGCAGTCAATTTCGAGTTTGGATGAGGACCAATCCAAGTTAATCGAGATTGTGAGCAGTGAGTCTGAGCGACTCAATAAACTGGTGTCTGATTTTCTTCTCTATTGTCGGGAGCAGCACCATGAACTCCAGGAAGTTGACCTGGTCAATCTGATCGGAGAGACTCTGGTTTTGCTTTCGCACCATCCGCTGTTCGGAGCCAATGTCCGCGTGGAGAAGCGGGTTCCTGCCAAGCCCCTCCTGATCTGGGCGGATGCCGACAAGTTGCGTCAGGTATTCTGGAATATATCGGACAATGCGCTCAAAGCCATGCCGGATGGGGGGCAGTTGACGGTGCAAGTGGAGGAAGCCAGCGAAAAGACCGTCCGAGTGACCCTGAGTGACACTGGAGTGGGATTTACGGAGCTGCAGCTCGAAAAAGTCTTTGAGCCCTTTCAACCGGGATTCAGCGGTGGCACAGGCCTCGGACTGGCGATCGTTTACCAGATTATGCAGGGACTCCAGGGCACGATCAGGGTGGAATCGAAAGCTGGCAAGGGTGCAAGGTTTGTGCTTGAATTACCCAAGAAGCCTACTCCAGTGGTTGCAGAGCAAATGCGTTTCACGTCGGCTGTTGCCAGTCGGTGATGAGGTTTTGCAGAGAAATTGTGCTTAGGGGAAGGTAAATGGCTCGGCTGCTGATTGTGGACGACGAAAAGTCGTTGTGCCAAATGTTGGAGATTGTCTTCCGCAAGGACGGCCACCTTGTCGAGACGGTGTCCAGCGGCCAAGCGGCGAAAAAGAAGATCGAATCCCAAGTTTACGATCTTATTATCTGCGACATCCGTATGCCGGACCTGACGGGCATTGAACTGCTCGAGTTCTTCCGCGAAAGTCGCAATCCCGCGGGTTTCATTTTGATTACGGCTGTCCCCACGATGTCCACGGCCATCGACGCTCTCAACCTGGGAGCCTATCAGTACGTCATCAAGACGGATAAACTGGTTGAGGAGCTGAAACTCACCGTTAATCGGGCGCTGCAAGAGTTGGCGTTGCGTGAAGAGAATGTGCGCCTGCGCCGGGAATTGCTCCGCGTCTTTGCGCATAACAACATTATTGGCCAAAGCCGGCAGATTCAGAGCATCCTCGAAATGGTGCGGACCGTGGCCCCCACCGCCAGTACGGTCTTGATTACGGGCGAGAGCGGGACCGGCAAAGAGTTGGTAGCGCGGGCCATTCATGAGGCCAGCTTGCGCCGCGAAAGGCCCTTCGTTTCCATCAACTGTGGGGCCTTTCCGGAAACCCTGCTGGAAAGCGAGCTGTTTGGATATCTCAAGGGGGCCTTCACCGGAGCGGATGCCAACCGTAAGGGCATCATCGAATCCGCCCACGGGGGCACGTTATTCCTGGACGAAATCGGGGAGACAAGCCCCACGATGCAAGTCAAGCTTCTGCGCGTCCTGCAGGAGAGAAAGGTACGACCGCTGGGAGGAAGCGCCGATATTTCGATCGACGTGAGATTGATTGCCTCCACGAACCGCGATTTAAAACGCATGGTGGCAGGGGGACAGTTTCGGGAGGACTTCTACTACCGCATCAGTGTCATACCTATCCACGTCCCTCCCTTGCGGGAGCGACCTGACGACATTGGGCCTCTGGCACGCAACTTTCTGCGGAAATTTGGCTTGCAGATGGGGAAGGGGGTGCTGGATTTCGATCGAGAGATCCTGGATGTTCTCGAACATTATCCCTGGCCGGGAAATATCCGGGAACTCGAAAATGCGGTCGAATACGCGGTGGCGGTGTGTGGGGAACGCGATGGCCGGGTATGCCTGGAACACCTGCCTCAATCAGTGACTGGTATCACTCTGAGCGGTGAGACCACAATTCAAATTCCCCAAGGAGGGTTGGATTTCGAGACCCGTCTATCGCAAATCGAAAAGCAGTACCTGCTTGCTGCTTTGCGTGCCGCGGAAGGCGTTCGAACTCATGCTGCGGAACTTCTTCACATGTCCTACCGATCGTTTCGACATTATGCCAAGAAATACAACATCTGAGGCCGGTGAATTGGATGCAGCGTCTCACCTCCAACCCACCCCTCTTTCTGAAGAACCCGCGAGCCGTGGAGCCTTTTTTTTCGGCCAAAACATTGACCGGTTGGCCATCCCGCTCCTGATTCTCTTTTCCCTCGCCCTGTATATCGCAACCACCGGCTACGACTTGGTTGGGGATGACGCCATCTTGATTGGGGGCAATCCCTACGTGAGAAGCTTCCATTTTCTGCGCGAGATCTTCACGCAAAACTTCTGGAGCTTTCGCGGCGCGCGTGGGGATAGTATCTACTACCGGCCGTTGGTCATGTTCACTTTTCTGGTGCAGGCGATGTTGTTTGGTCCTCGACCCGGCCCCTTTCATCTCTTCAATGTCCTCCTGAATGCTTGGGTAGTAGTGATGGTCTATCAACTCGGCAAAAGGTTCTGGCCCAAAGGGAGCGGAGCCTTGTGGGGTGCCTTACTGTTCGCCGCCCTGCCTGTTCACACCGAGGATGTGGCGACCGTCTCAGGGATTTCTGATCTCGAATGCGCAGCATTCTTCTTGCCAGCGCTTCTGATCTACACCAAGCCCGCCAGCGGAGGAGGCTTTTCGCGGGTCCGAGCGTGGATGAGCGCGGTAATGTTTCTCCTGGCGGCGCTGTGCAAAGAGGTTGCGCTGGCTATCCCTGTGCTCATGGTCTTCTTCGAGCATTTCATGCGCGGCGACGAAGCAGCGCGATTCGGCGAGCGCCTGAGCCGCTACATGCCCACCTTCCTGGTGTCGGCATTCTATATCGTCGTTCATCTGGCCGTGATCGGGGATATTTCCGGCGTCGGGCCACCCGGTCGCATGCGTCTGAGGGAATCCCTCATCTTCGGCTTTACGCAGCTCGGTGAATATACCGGCAAGCTTCTCTGGCCTCAACACCTTTCCTATTCCTGGAAGTTCCATCCCCCCCTTACTTGGCGGGAGCCGGCAGTGCTCCTGGGAATGTTGTTTGCACTTTGGGCGGCAGGAGTGGTGGTGGCTTGGTGGAGGCAGGACCGGCCTGTCAGTTTCGCCATAATTTGGTTCTTCTTGACTCTTGCTCCTGTCCTCAACATCGCCGGAGTGGGTGTTTCCGCTTATGGGGAGAGATACCTTTACATCCCCTCGGTGGGAATCTGCTGGCTGTTAGGCGAAGGCCTGGGAAGCATGGTCAGCAAGGGCCCAGGCCGCCGCGCATGGTTGAGAGTTGCGGGCGGGGCGCTCGGCTTGATTCTGTTGCTGGCGGCGGCTTTACGGACCTTTGTGAGACTGCCGGCATGGCGGAACAATTTCACCCTGGGTCTGGCCACTGTACGTGATGACCCCAACGCCGCCACGTTCCATATCTACTTGGGGAACAATTACAGATGGGAGGGCAACCGTGGGCTCGCACGTATCGAGTACGTGGCGGCGATAGCCTCGGACCCCCTTGCCGGCGAAGCTTTCGTGAACCTGGCGGGTGTCTTTTTGGACGACGGGAACGCGAGTGCCGCCGAGCAAGTCCTGAGGCGCGGCGCTCAGATGAACCCCACTTTTTCGAAGCCACTCTTCGCCTTGGGTAAGATTGCGCTCGGGCGAGGTGACCGGGAAGAAGCTCGTGATTTGTTTGCCAGAGCGTTGTCTGATGACCCGAATGATTCCGAGTCCCTCTTCGCGCTCGGGCTTTTGTCGTTGCAGGAAGGGCGTCTCGACGAGGCAGAGAAACTCCTCAGCCGGGCCGCAACGGTAGAGCCTTCTTCTGCCCTGGTTCACCTGAACCTGGGGGCCGTTTTCTGCCGCGAAAAGAAATTCGGGGACGCGGAAGCCGAGTTCCGGCGCGCCATCCAGCTCGCTCCAGACAGCGAGGCGCCTTTCCTGGCGCTTGCCGGTGTTTACGAAGATCAAGGCAAGCTGGTGGCGGCACTCGACATCTATCGGCAGATTGTGAGGGCCGCCCCCAACTCTGGAAACGCACAGTTTCGGCTTGGCGTCCTCGCGCTAAAAATGGGGAAAGGCGATGAGGCGATCAGTGCACTTGGGAAAGCGGTCGCGGCTCAGCCGAAGTCAGCCCTAGCTCACGCGCAGCTTGGTCTGGCTTACCTCGATTTGGGCGACGCCACAAGCGCGAGGCGGGAAATCCAGGCTGCCAAGCTCCTTGACCCCCATGAGGATACGGTAAAGATGGCCCTGCGAAAGCTAAAGCCTTGAGCTCCGTCTTGTCCGCAGATTCGCAAAGAGAGCCACAAATAGAACGCTCGGGCACCGTCTTACTTACTGCCTTGAAAATGTTATAAATATTATCGGAGTGACAAAATCCGTCGCGCCGTTTGGACAAAAAGCGGCAAAGAAAATGTGCCGGAAGGCGCAGAACCTGGAAGGGTTTTCAATTGCTACGCTAAGTATCTGAATACAAGATGGTTGGCCTTGATGGAAAAAGGTCCTGGAATGCTGCATTGGCAGGAAAAGTGCCATATCATAAGCGGCATGGATTCATGGGAGTTGAGTTTATGAAGGAGGATGAATGAAGAAAAGTTCACGAGGTTTTTCACTGATTGAGTTGCTGATCGTTGTCGCGATCATTCTAATCATTGCGGCAATCGCCATCCCGAATCTCCTGCGTTCGCGTATTGCAGCCAATCAGGCTTCTGCGGTGGGATCACTCCGCACCCTCAACACAGCGGAGGTCACCTACTCTGTTACTTACAACACCGGCTACACTCCGACCTTGGGCTACTTGGGCCCACCGGCTGCCGGACAGAACCCTGTTGCTACTGCCTCGGGATTAATTGACAGTGTTCTCGCAGGAACCTCAGGTACGGCAGGCTCAGCGGCCACAACGAGTTCGAAGAGTGGTTATACGTTTGTCTACTCGGCGGGCGCCGTTGATACGACTGGCAGATATAACACTTACTCGATCACCGCCACGCCGGTCACTGTGGCATCGACTGGGACCAACTTCTACTACACCGATCAGTCCGGCGTAATCCGTCAAAACAGCACAGCGGTGGCCGGTTCGACCGACTCGCCTCTGGCTGGTTAGACATTGGAAACAACGAAATTACACGCAGGGGGAGGGCAGGGGGCCCTCCCTTTGTTTTTGTAGGCGCCTTGGAACGAAGCATCCGCTGACCTCCAGTTTCGCTTTGCAATTGCAGAATAAACTCTCAGGATGAAATCACCTTCGAGCTGCCAATTGAGAAGCGCACTGGCGCTGGGGGGCAGTCGCTCCGCCGAAGCTTTCCGAATCCGAAACTTGAATTCCAGTCACCCGAATTGAGGCGGATGCAGTTGTCTGCTATGAAAGACGCTTGTCGGATGCCATCGGCCCGCCAATGACAATGGCGGGTCGATCTTTCGAGGCGGTGTATTGGACGTAGGGGCAGGTCCCGACAGGCCGGGATGCCTGCCCTCAGGCGATGGGCACCCACAAGGGGGCCTATAATTTGCCGCGTCCATTTGCGCTTGGTCTGCTTTTGACCTTTGACCTTCGACCCTTGACTTGTGTCGCCCAGCACGGAGAATTTCAAATATGTATGGTTAGACTTCCCTGGAGTTGTTGTCATCAGGTATATTAGTCTCGGGTGCGTGGCGACGGCATGCGACCGCGCCACAGGAGGGAGGTAGCCGCCCAGATACGGTGCGTTGAGCATGCTGGCCCTTGAAACCATCGAGCTGACCAAAGACTACCGTCAGGGTTTCTGGCGCAACCGGGTTAAGCGAGCGCTCGACCGGCTTAATCTCAGGGTGGAGGCCGGCGAGGTTTTCGGGCTGCTCGGACCGAACGGCGCCGGCAAGACAACTACGCTGAAGTTGCTCTTTCGCTTGATTCTCCCCACCTCAGGAACGGCTCGCATCCTGGGGAAGCCACTCGAAGACATCGCAGTTCGGTCCCGCGTCGCCTACTTGCCAGAGAATCCCAGCTTCTATGAGCATCTGACGGCGGAGGAGTTCTTAAACTACGTAGCATCCCTGTTTGGTTTGTCGGCTACTGAACGCCGCCGCCGCGCCGGCGAGCTCATCGACCAGTTGGGTCTCTCCGCCTCCCGCCACGTTCCGCTACGCAGGTTTTCCAAGGGCATGATACAGCGTTTAGGAATTGCCCAGGCCTTGATCAATGACCCTGACTTGGTGTTTTTGGACGAGCCCATGTCCGGCCTGGACCCGCTGGGCAGAAGGGAAGTCCGTGAGGTCATATTGCGGTTGAAGGAGCGGCAGAAGACAGTATTCTTCTCCACCCATATTCTCGCGGATGCTGAGACGCTTTGCGGCCGAGTCGCGGTTCTCCACCACGGCCGGCTGCAGGGTTGTGGAGAGTTGAACACAATCCTTTGCCTGGGAGTGTCCACCACCGAGTTGGTGCTCGAAGGCCCGTCCGCAGAGGTCCTGGCAGAGCTCATGCCTTATTCGTCGTCGCTCGTTCGGACAGGAGAACGAGTGCGCCTTGAGATACCGGAGGAAAGCCAAGTTCAACGAACCCTTGAGGTTATCCTGCGCAGCCGAGCGAAGTTGATCTCCGTAAATCCGGTAAGGAGGTCGTTGGAGGATTACTTCCTTCAGAAAGTCGGCGCCTCGGAGTCTTCCCAAGAAGTGGCGAGTGTTTATGACCCGAGTTAATCACGGGAGCGAGCATGCGCGTGGCCACAATTGCCCTTCATACATTTAAGGAATCGGTTCGCGAAAAAGTTCTGTACAATCTGGTAGCCTTTGCACTCCTGCTGATCGGGGCCGCGATCCTGTTCGGAAGCATTTCGGTGGGTGTGGAACAGATTATCCTGATAACTCTGGGGCTCACCTCGATTTCGGTTTTCGGCCTGCTGATTGCCATTTTCATTGGAATCGACCTCGTCTCGAAAGAGATCGAACGCCGGACGATCTACAATATCCTTTCCAAGCCCGTCTCCCGCCCGGAATTCATTCTCGGGAAATACTTGGGACTTCTGCTCACCCTCTTTGTGAACACGGCGATCATGACGGCGGGCTTCTACGCGGCTTTGTTCTATCAAAAGCGCGCCCTGCTGCTGGACGACCTTAGGTTTCTCGGTGCTGTCTATTTCATCCTGCTCGAACTGGCCATAGTGGTGGGGATCGCTGTGGTCTTTTCCTGTATATCCACCCCGGTGCTATCCGCCGTTTACACTTTTTGCCTTTATGTAATCGGAAATTTCTCGGCCGACTTACGCGCCTTCGGCCAGGAAACCCAGAGCGCGCTGCTCGGGACGTTGTGTGACGTCCTTTATTACTTGCTGCCCAATTTCGGGGATTTTAATGTTATCAGTCAGGTAGCCCACGCGGAGAAGATCCCGGGTTACCTGTGGCTTGGAAACTCTCTTTACGCTCTTCTATACATAGCAGCCCTTCTGGGCATGGCAGTCCTTATCTTCGAGGAACGGGAATTCCGATGACAACTTCCTCTGAGTCCCTCTCTCAACCTCGCCTCCGCCGGCATGTCTGCTGGCTTTTGCTTTTGCTGTGCCTTTTAGGATTGATCCCAATCCAACGGAGCATTGACCTCCGAAGGGGAAGTGACCGGGGAGCCGCCGACGTCTTATTTCTGCCCTCGGGCAAGTTTCTGCGTCAACTCAGCTTGGGATACGAGGGGTTACTCGCAGACATTTATTGGACGCGAGTAGTGCAATATTTTGGTGGAAAACGACTGGCCCATTCCACAGAGTTCAACCTTTTGGGGCCTTTGCTTCAGATCACTACCGACCTGGATCCCCACTTGCTCGTTGCTTACCGTTTCGGCTCGATTTTCCTTGCGGAGAAGCCACCTCGGGGAGCGGGTCAACCCCTGGAAGCACTGGCGCTTTTGCATCGTGGCATCGTTGCCAATCCAGACCGCTGGCGGCTATGGGAAGATGTTGGCTTCATTTACTACTGGGATTTGAAAGACTACCCTGCTGCGGCGCGAGCGTTTCAAGCCGGGAGCGAGAGGCCGGGAGCCATGGTGTGGATGCGGGTTATGGCAGCGAAGGTGGCGGCGCAGGGCGGCCAACTCGCCACTTCCAGATTCCTCTGGTCCGAAATCGCCCGCCAGGCTGGCAACGAGCAGATACGCAAGAACGCTGAGGACCACCTGATGGCCATCGAGGCGGAGGAAGAGATAACCAAACTGAACGAGTTGATCGCCCTCTACAACTCGCGGCAAGGACGACCCGCGCGCTCCTTCCAGGCACTGGTTGTCGCAGGTTACCTGCGCGCTCTGCCGCGCGATCCTTCGGGGGTTCCTTACATCCTTGATGCCGGCGGGCGTGTCCGATTGAATCCTCGAAGCTCGGTTGAATTGAGCTTGCTCGAGTAGGCCTCCAGCCTGCAAGCCGGGAGTGGCGAAGTGGAGCAATTGCGTTTCATTTTTTGGGAATTATTGAAAATCCTGGGGGTGGCGTTTACCAGCCTGCTGGCGGCCAAGGCAGTGGCGAGCCGGAAGGCGACAGAAGACAAGAGCCTGGCGAGCCGGTTGGCTCGCGCCAAGCCGTGGCTGTATGCTGTTATTCTGGCGCTGGTCGGCTTCGGCGCCTGGAACCTGGGTTACGATATAGCGGCGGAGGTGTACTACGGGGCCAGTTTGAGCGATGCACAGAACTCCCGACTTTCCAACGCGTACGTCAACGCTCTTCAGGCGGTCGTGTTGCGTCCGGGGGTTCCACGTTATTGGCAAGCCCTCGAGGCGGCAAAATTCAGTTTGCGCCAGTTTGCCTCCGTAGTTGACGACTTGCCGGCCATCCAGCGCCTCACGGGCGGAGATTTGGACGAAGTGGATTCATATCGGTTTGCGGTCTGTCTGTTTCTCTTGGGACGATACGATGAGGCGCTGAGCATCACCAAGCGAGTTATCAGTCAAAATCGTTTTTATATGCCTCCCTACATTCTTCAAGGGAATGTCCTGACTGCCCAACGGAAGTATAGCGAAGCCCAGCAGGCCTTTGTGGCGGTGCTCCGAATCCTTCCCACTGACCAGGCGGCGGTTGAAGGCTTGGCGCACGCCTACTTCCTGGAAGGGAACCGCCAGCAGGCTCTCAAAGTTCTGAATGAAACATCCAAGCTCCCCTTTTCAGCCGAGGCGCAAAAAAGATTCGAGGCGCTGAAAGGCCTGTATGGCCAGTAACCGCCGGCTGATTATTCGTCCGCGTCTGGAAGACTTGGTGGCTCTAGCCTTTTTTTTGATCAACTTGGCTTTGCGTGTCGTGTTCCGCGGGGCGGACCATACGAGCCGTGGCCCGGCGGACGTCCTGATCATTATTCCCGCCGTGACTTTGCTGCTGGCAAAGGAATTGGTCCATTATTTCGTCTTCGGGAAGAAGGAGTCTTCCGGTTCCTCCGCTGACCCGCGATCGTTCGTCCGGCCCTATTGGGAAATCGTCCGAGACTGGTTCCCGTTTCTGGTGATCCTGCTCATGTACTACTCACTTTGGGGTGACGCTACGCATCTCCTGGTCCCACAGGACCGTGACCTGGAATTGATTATCCTGGATCAGAGATTGTTTGGTTTTCAGGCAAGCTTGGCGGTCCAGCGTTTCATTACCCCGCCGCTGACGGCCTGGATGGAGTTTTCTTATTTCTTTCACGTCTTGAACATCCCCATTGTCGCCTGCTTTGTATATCTGTACCGCCCTCGCCCGCGCTTCCGGGAAATGATGAGCGGGCTCATGGTGGTCACTTTCCTGGGACTTCTCGGCTACCTTCTGGTTCCCGCGATCGGTCCGATGTACACCTTGCACGACCTCTACACCGTTCCACTCAGCCAGCCGATTTCCCTCTTCAACCAGCAACTCGAATTCATGGATTTTGCTCGCATCCATCGTGACGTTTTTCCCAGCATGCACGTGGCGATTTCCTTTCTCGTGTGGCTTTATGCCTTTCGCAACTCGCGGCCTCTTTTCTGGGTGTTGTCCCCGCTTATCTTGAGCCTTTGGGTCTCCACAATTTACCTGCGCTACCATTACCTCGTTGATGTCGCGGCGGGTTTCGTCCTGGCTCCCGCGAGTTTCCTGCTCGCCAACTGGCTATTTGGGCGCTTCGGCAACATGGCGCTCTCAATCCCAATCCCGGCCGCATGGGCTGATGGATTAGCTCGATTGGGGGTCACCGGCACGGGGAAAGCCAATAAGCCGTCAGGCAAGACTGAGGAACAACCATGAGCGCGGATCGCCTCAGCAGGGAAGATGCTCAAGCGGAGCAGGCCTCTGGGGCCTCAGCCCCTCGCGGCCTCGTCCGATTTGCTACTCACCAATTGCTCGTGGTTCTTATCCTCATTGCGGTCTTGCCCTACCTTAACTCGCTGTTAAATGGCTTTGTACAAGACGATAACCGTCAGGTCCTGTCCAACCCCTACCTGCGCAGCTTTTCTCACTTACGGGAAATCTTTGCCACCAATGTGTGGTCGTACGTTGGCGCGCAAGGCGCGACTAATTACTACCGCCCGCTGATGACGTTTGGGTACCTCCTCTGCTACCAATTCCTTGGACCCTTGGCCTACGGGTTTCATTTGGCCAACGTGGTCCTGAATGCAGGAGCGGTCTGCTTGGTTTTCCTCGTTACCGAACGGATTTTCCGGGACCGAACGGTGGGCTTTGTGGCGGCGGTCATATTCGCGCTGCATCCGATCCATAGCGAGTCCGTTGACTGGATCGCCGCCGTAACAGACCTCCAGCTCACGTTGTTCTACTTGCTTACCTTCTGGTGTTTCCTCCGGGTTGCGAAACCAGGCGGAAAGCGCTCTGGCGCAGCAGAACTTGGAATGGTCCTGAGCTTCACACTGGCGCTGTTGGCCAAAGAACCGGCAGCGATGTTACCTTTCCTGCCAACCTTTTATGAGCACTTTCTGCGCGACGACCGGGCCCAAACAAGTCTGGGGCAGAAGCTTTCCCGGTACGTCACCTTGTGGCTGCTCGACATCGCCTACCTGTTGTTCAGAACCCGAATCTTTGGCGGACTGGCGCCGGTACTACAGTTGTCGCAGATTAGCCGGCGCGAGGCGTTCTACTCGTCATTCGCCTTAGTCGCACGATACGTTTGGAAACTCCTCTGGCCTGTGAATCCTTGCGCCTTTTACGCTTTCCACAAATGCGTTGCGCTGTCTGACCCTCGAGTGGTCGTCGGGTTCCTTGTTCTGGGACTAGCCCTAGTCGCGTTTGCTTATTCCTGGAGGAGGGAGCGCCTTATTTCCTTCGGCCTTTTGTGGTTTTTCGTGAATATCGCGCCGGTCCTCAATGCGCGCTGGCTGGGTGCTAACGTCTTTACGGAGCGGTACCTTTACCTTCCTTCTCTGGGCTTCTGCTGGATCGCGGCATGGGGAGTGCGGCTGTTGTGGATGAGGTTGGCAGGACGTCCCAGGACTCGCAAGTTCTACGCAGTAGGGCTGGCAATGGTGGCCATCCTTTGCCTGGTTAGGATTGTCACGCGAAACCGCATTTGGCATGATGACCCGACCTTTTACAGGAGCACGTTGGCAGCGCAGCCGGACGCCATCGCTCTTCGGATCAACTTGGGCGCGGTTTACTGGAATTTGGGTTCTCCAGATCAAGCTGAGGCGGAGTGGCGCGAGGCGCTACGCCGAGCCCCCAATCACTGGTTGATTCTGAACAACCTGGGACTTGCCTGTGCCAGGAAGAAGCGCTACGACGAAGCAATCGAGGATTTTCAGCGCTCCATACGGCTTCGCCCAAATTATGCGGACTCCCACATGAACCTGGGGCGAACCTATGCCGAAACTGGGGCCGGAGAAAAGGCGGAGGTGCAGTTGAGGGCGGCCATTGCCCTTGCTCCCCTTTACGTTCAGGCCAGGAACGAACTGGCAAAGTTTTATTTGGATACCGGGCGGTTCGCGGAGGCGGAGCAGCAGTTTCGCAGCTCCGTATCGAGTGGAGGTACGACTCAGGCCTGGAATTCGTTGGGTGAGATCTACAGTCGCTGGAACCGCAGGCAGGACGCCGAGCACGCCTTCAGACAGGCGGTGGCCTTGGACCCTTTCGACAGCCGGGCACACTTCGGTCTGGGAGCTGTCTTGGAAGCGCAGGGCCGGACCAACGAAGCGCTGAATCAGTATGAGGCAGGCCTCCAAACTGATCCCAGGAATCCTGTTGCACTTGAATCCGTGGAACGCTTGGAGAAATTGTTACATACTTCTAAATGATCGGGAGATCGGGAGAATAGGAGATCGGGTGATCGGGAGATCGGGAGAACAGCAGATCGGCAGGTCGGGAGATCGGGTGATCGGGAGAACAGGTGATCGGGTGATCGGAAGATCGGGCGATCGGGAGAACAGGGATATTGTTCACCCTTGCACCCGAGTGGCGGGCTCTTGTTCACCCGAACTCCGGATCACCCGATCACCCGATTGGCGCGCTCTCGTTCACCCGATCTCCGGATCACCCCATCATCCGATTACCCGATCACCCGATTGGCGGTCTGTTGTTCTCCCGATCACCCGATCTCCCGATCATCCGATTGGCGTGTCGTGCTTCATCGTGGTGTTCTTGTTACTCGGCTGCACGGGGGGAACTGGCGCTCCAGTTGGAAATGGAAGCACGGATTCCCTGGAAGAGTACGTGGGTCAATTCGAGTCGAGCTATCATGCGGTCAAGACTATCCGTGCAGACTTCACGCAGACCTACGTTAGCGGAGGCCGGACACGCGTCGAGTCCGGCGTGGTTTATTTCGCGCGCGGTGGCTTGATGCGGTGGGATTACGAGCGGCCTCAACCCAAGCTGTTTCTCTCCGATGGGAAGACTCTGATGCTTTACATCCCGGAGGAGAAACAACTCACGCGCTCACCCCTCAAAGCGAGCGACGATATTCGTATTCCGTTTCGCCTCTTACTTTCAAGGCTCGACTTGCGTCGTGTCTTTTCTCGGATTGAGTTTGCGCCGGACGCCCTCGAGCACCAGCCCGCTGACCGCGTCCTGCGCGCATACCCCAAGAAGGGATACGAAGGGGATTATCACCAGGTGCTCATGGTGGTGAGTCCCCAATTTGATATCCGGCGTTTGCTCGTGATCCTTCCCGACCAGAGCACCATGGAGTTTTCCTTTGACCACATTGGGCGGAATGTGCCGCTAAGCCGCTCTTTGTTTCGCTTCACGCCCCCGCCCCGAACCGAAGTCATCGACCAGCATTGATCCCCACCGCCGGCCCGTAAACCAAACTGATCGTCGTGGATTCCTGCCGTCAATATGGCAACGCCTGCAAACCGTGGCTTCAGGCTTGACCCACTCCGCGCAATGTGCTCATCCCTCCTTTGTCTCTTTCGCAAGAAACAGTAAGAGGATGAACGGCCCCAAAAGCAACGCGTCGGCTATTGTTCGTGCCTTCGGAAAGCCCTTCTTGTGAGCTATATAAATGCCTATTGCGACCCAAACCGCTATCCAGCAAATCACGAGTACGGTCATCGAGTTTTCCTCGGCGTGTATGTCTCCATAGGGCACACTATCTCTCCGCCGTATTACCTGGTATAGCACTAAAGTAAGCACTAAAGTACTGTCCAGTGATGGCAAACTGTAAATCATTGCTGGTTGGTTTCGACACGGTCGAAGCGGTTTTCCTGTCCTCCTTCCTCGATCCCCAAAGCCTCATGGATTCAAGTGCGCCGACAAACTGAGTTAGGGGCGTCCTCATTCCGGCCAGAAAACGGTACCCCCCTGCGCTGAGGGGGCGGGCTCCCTCCGTTTTCTAGGGACCAACAGTTGGTTCCATTTTGGTTCACAGTTCTCAGGGAGTCTGCCGAGCTCGGCTCGAAACAGGGAAGTCACGCGCAACGGCATAAACAGGGCCTGCTAGCAGAGTGAGTAAACCCGGCCAAAAGATGTTGAATACGCCTTCGAAGTGTCAGACCCGATCCTGAACACGCCTTTTGAGAACCCGAGCCGGTACCGGTGCATGCAGCAGGTAGATACAAGCGCAGAGTTGTTCTGTAACTCTGCGGCTTTTGTTCAGATTGAAGAGGCGAGCGGGACAGAGCAAACGGTAGATTGAGGATTGCAGATTTCAGAAGTGTGAAATACTTCGCTCGTTCCTGCTTCTGGTTTCTGATTTCTGCTCGGCATGCCACGGCAATGCTACGCAGGACGGCAAAGGGTCATTCGGCGGCTTTGACTGTTAACTCTCCCGCCGCGGCGGGTCGACTGTAAACTTCTTTTTTCAGCCACATGCCAGAACGTACCTACGGATGGCTTCGGCGACGCCATCTTCGTCGTTGGGGAGAGTCAGGGTCCAATCAGGCCGGTGCAGCTCGGGGCAGTGATTTCCCATGAGGACCGGTAGTCCCGCGTACTGAAGCATCTCCAGGTCGTTGAAATTGTCTCCAACAGCCATCACTTCGCCGGGTTGGATTCCACACTGCTCGGCCCAAATCTTCAGCGCGCGTCCTTTCGAGCAGCCCCGGTTCATGACGTCGAGGATGGAAATATTCGTGGTCAGGTACTTGGTCCAGGTGAGATGAATGCTGGAACGGATGGGGGATTCTGCCAGTAGCATCTCCGCCGGTTCGATTTGTGCGGGGGGGCCTCCGATCATTACCTGGATAGGATCCCTGTCAAGAGCCGCTTCCAGGTCCGGGACGAGTCGCAGGCAATGAGCGCTGGTCTGGACATACCAACCGAGAGGCCCTTCATCCACGGCGTTATCCTGCATGGTGACCTGGCCATAGCCGGGCGTGTGGAAGATGGCCACGGAGTAAGGACGATATTTGCGCGCAAACTCCAGAACCTGCTGTGCCACATCTCGGGGAAGGAAATCCCGATAGAGAACCTCTTCCGAGGAGTTTGCGATCAGGGCGCCATTGGAGGTAATCAGAGTGACGGGGCAGGGGATTTGGCTGACCAGCGGGAGGGCAGAATGAAACCTGCGCCCGGTGACAATGACCACCTGGACTTCGCGCTCAACCGCCTCGAGCAGCGCCCGGCGGTTACCTTCCGATATTTCCCGACGGCTGTTAAGGAGAGTGCCGTCAAGATCAATGGCAACTAGACGAATCGGCATGCAATCAGGATTTTAGCATGTTAGACTTCAAATCCCATGTCCCTTGTTACTCACCTCGAGTGTGCCCGCTGCGGAAAACACCACGAGCCCGGCCGGGTCTACAACCTGTGTAGTTGTGGAGCACCCCTTCTGGTACGGTACGACCTTCGCCGGGCGGCGGAGACATTGGTACTTGACCGCATGGCCTCGCGTGAACCTACACTGTGGCGGTATCGGGAAGTTCTCCCGGTAACACAGGATTCATCAATCCTGTGTTTGGGTGAGGGATTCACGCCGCTGATACATGCCCGGCGTCTCGGCAAGAAGCTCGGACTGCCCAATTTGTACTTGAAAGATGAATCCCAGAATCCCACCGGCTCTTTCAAGGCACGTGGGCTTGCTGTGGCAACGAGCATGGCCAACGAATTGGGCATTCGAAAGCTGGCGATGCCGTCGGCGGGAAATGCCGGCGGGGCATTGGCCGCGTATGCCGCCAAGGCGGGCATGGAACCGGCGGTTTATATGCCCAATGAAACGCCCGCAGCGAATCGGCAGGAGTGTGCCTTGCTGGGGGCGAAGGTCGTGCTCGTCTCAGGAAGCATCAAAGACTGCGGTCGAGAAATGAAGGAGCACCTGAAGGACGGCGAGTGGTTCGACGTCTCAACTCTTCGCGAACCCTACAGGCTGGAAGGGAAGAAGACCATGGCGTATGAAGTTGTGGAGCAGCTAGGCGGGCGAGTTCCCAATGCCATGATCTACCCAACCGGGGGTGGGACGGGGCTCATTGGTATGTGGAAAGCCTTTGCGGAGATGGAGGAACTTGGCTGGACCAGCGGGCCTTGGCCACGAATGTTCTCAGTGCAGGCGCAGGGCTGCGCTCCCATCGTTCGAGCTTTCGCCAAGGGTGGCGACCGGGCCGAGGAGTGGGAGAGTCCGCAGACGATCGCCTCCGGTCTGCGAGTGCCATCGGCAATCGGCGACTTCATGATGTTGCGGGTCCTCCGCGAAAGCCGCGGGGCCGCTCTGGCCGTATCCGATTCTGAAATGCTTGTTGCCATGCGGGAACTTGCGGAAACGGAGGGTGTGCTCACCTCGCCGGAAGGAGGAGCAACTCTCGCGGCACTCAAGAAGCTGTTATGGGACGGCTTTCTGGCAGGTCCTGAGAGCATCATTTTGTTCCTCACTGCCAGTGCATACAAATATCAAGAAGTGCTTGAGACAATGACCGTAAGCCACAGTAATTCAATCCTATGACAAAGACCGAGAGGCTCTATTACACCGATGGCTATTTGCGTGAATTTGAGGCACGTGTCCTTCGTTCGGAACCCGCGCCAAACGGTTTCAAAGTTTACCTCGACCGCACGGCCTTTTACCCCGCCTCGGGTGGGCAGCCGACGGATTCCGGCACAATCGCGGGCATCCAAGTCCTCGAAGCTGTTGACGAAGGAGACGAAATTGCGCACATCCTCCGCCAAGCGCCGGAGGCAGAAGGCGTGCGTGGGAAAATCGATTGGGCGAGGCGGTTTGACCACATGCAGCAACATACCGGCCAGCATGTCTTATCGGCGGCCTTCGAAAGGATTGGTGAATATAAGACCGTCTCGTTCCACTTAGGGGAGGAGAGTTCAACCATTGATCTGGATTCTGACCGCCTCGGTTCCAGGCAACTGGAGGAAGCCGAGGAGGCCGCAAACCAGGTGGTCTTTGAGAATCGCGCGGTGCGAATTTCATTTCAGCCGGCGGGGGAGGCAAGCCGATTGGAATTGCGCAAGCCGACGTCTCGCGAGGGCGAGGTCCGGCTGGTGGAGGTTGAGGGATTTGATCTATCAGCCTGCGGAGGAACTCACGTCAGCCGTACGGGAGCCATCGGCTTGATTCTGGTGCGCAAGGTGGAGCGCATGAAGGGCTTGACCCGCGTGGAGTTCATGTGCGGGGGCCGCGCCCACCGACAGGCGCGGCGGGATTTCAGGGTATTAAGCGAAGCAGCGCGTCTGTTTTCCGCCGCTCTGGACACGGTGCCAGAACTGATTGCAAAACAAAGCCAGGAACTGCGCGAAGGGATTCGGGGAAGGGAAAAGCTGCTCGAGCGCCTGGCCGAATATCAAGCCAGAGAATTGTGGCAGGCTGCGCCTGTAATCGACGGTCGCCGCGTAGTTCGGCAGGTCTTCCTAGCAGAAGAATCCGCGCAGGCCAAGATGCTGGCGCATGCCTTGGCGAAGTTGCCCTTAGCAGTGGCCCTGCTCGGGGTAAAGGGAAAGCCGACCACTCTCTTCTTCGCGCAGACCTCGGGCGGACCTTCAGAGATGGGCACCATCCTCAAACAGACCGTTACGAAGTTCGGTGGCAAGGGAGGTGGAGGGCGTGACTTTGCCCAGGGCGGGGGCCTGGAAGAAAGTCGCTTGGAGGAGGCTCTGGCTTACGCCCAAACCCTTGTAGTAGGGGCGTCTGAAGCCGTGAAAGAATTATGAAACAAACTTCTCACCACGGAGACACAGAGGCCCTGGGAACTAAAAGGAAAGGGCCTTTTCTCTGCACTACATGTACTATAACTTCTGGCGGATTCAACAGACTTTGACGGTTACACCTGCGACGGAAGCGGAAATTAGCGGCCATGTTTGGTCTATTGAGGAAGTGGCCGGGCTACTCGATTCTCAAGGGGAGAGAGCCGCGTGAGCGAACTAAGCCTTTTCGGATTGTTCTCAGTGACAGCAATGGTAGTCTGCTACGCACTAGAACGCCGACACCGGGCCTTTATCCTGGCCTTTTCCGCCGCTTGCATCTTGGGTTCGGTATATGGATTCTTGCAGGGAGCATGGCCCTTCGGCATGGTGGAACTGGTTTGGGCGGCGATCGCCTTCATTCGCTGGAAAAAGGCAAAGTGAGTCACTGCCTACCACCCGGATAATTGTACACGGTGCTGCCCGCGTGCTATATTTGCAGGTTGCAGCGAGAGGCGTGGGCGCGTAGCTCAGTTGGGAGAGCGCGGCGTTCGCAACGCTGAGGCCGAGGGTTCGAATCCCTTCGCGTCCACCATTTCATTTTCTTGCTACCAGGAGAACATTTCCCCTTTTGCCCAGCTTACCCCCGCTTGCCAGAGAGAAAGCCTTGGCCGATTATGGTTACCTATGCGATGCCCTAAATGCCGTCATGAAAACCCCGAAAGCGCGCTGTTCTGCACGCGCTGCCACACGCCTCTCCGCTTTACCTGTCCCGCCTGCCGGCACGTTCAAGACCACGGCGGGAAATGCGACCAATGTGGCGTGGACTTCGCGAAATACGCAGCGATGTTAGTCTTCCAGGCAAGAGAAGGAGCGCAGGAGAAGCGCAGGCACAGCAAGGAGAAGGCCTCGCTTGCCAAGCAGATCCTTTTGATCCCTTTGACGGGCGGCCTTTCGCTTCTGAAGTACGTCTTCTCGCGACTTCGCCGAGACTGAGAAAAGGATTTGCGCTCGTAGCGTGGGGGGATGGGCTGCCGCTGGGGGGGGGAGACCCCGGAAACCGCGACGTAGGGCCGGGTCCCGCCTTGCGGGAGAGGCGGCCCTACGGTACGGCCAACGTCTTACCTTTGAGTCTTGCTGGCGATGTAGCGCTTGGCTTTGGCAAGCAGTTCGCTGGCCTGTGGCATGCTGTCGAGAGCTTTCTGCACCAACGGATCGTTTTCAATGTCGATCCGGCTGGCTACTGTTTCGCCGAAAATGGAGCCAACCAACTGGAGGCGGATACGCGTCCGGATGAAATCCGAATTGTCTTTCAGGCCTTGATCGGATATCGGGATTTTCTGCTCGGCAAGAAACTGCCGGAATTCCTGAAGAACAGCGTCCGTTACTTGAAAGTCGCTCGGAATGGTCTTGTGAATTCCAAGGTAATGCAGGCCGAACTCGGAGAAAGCGCCATGCTGCAAGAGCGCTTCCTGAGTGGGAGTGAGCTTGGGGTCTTCGTACTTGATATCAGGCGTGATGCCACCACCGCCATAAACCTCACGACCGCCGTCGGTGAGGCGCACATCCGTGTGCGGCGTGGGGGAATCCTCCGGATGATAGTAATAATCGTAAAGAGAAACGTTGTCATAGTCGCGCTGAATCAGCCTGCCGCTCGGGGTGTAGTAGCGGGCGGTGGTCAGCGCCAAGCCCGTGTGCTCGCTGAGCGGGAAGACAGTTTGAACAAGGCCCTTGCCGAAGCTGGGCTGGCCCATCACCAGGGCGCGATCGTGATCCTGTAAAGCTCCCGTGACGATCTCCGCCGCACTCGCTGTCATGCGGTTGATGAGCACCACGATGGGATACTCTTTGCCGCTGTCTCCCTTTGTCGTGTAGTAGCGTTTTTCCTGCGAGTGGCGACCGTAGTGATAGACGATCAACTGGCTCTTTTCGAGGAAATGGTCGGATACTTCAACCGCTTCCTGAAGCAGGCCGCCGGGGTTTCCACGAAGGTCGAGAACCAGTCCCTGCAGGTTCTTCTCCAGCAGATTTTTCAGCGCCTCGGAGAGTTCGTCATTCGTGTTCTCGTTGAACCTGTTGATGTGGATGTAAGCAATCCCAGGCTTGAGCATAAACACGTCATCCACGCTGAGCTGCGAAATCTCGTCGCGCGTGATGTCAAATTCGAGAGGTTGATCGTACCCTTCGCGCGTGACGGTGATGTGTACCTGGGTTCCTTTGGGCCCCTTCAACTTCTCCGCAACCTGGATGGTATTCATTCCTTCAGTTGACTGCCCGTTGACCTTGGCGATGACATCGCCGGGCCGCAGACCGGCCCGAAACGCAGGCGAGCCGGGGATCGGACTTACTACGACAACGACGAGCTTGCCCAACTTCCCAGGGCGCTGCCCGATTTGCATTCCGACGCCGTAGTACTTGCCCTCCTGGTCTTCGCGGAGCCGCGAAAAGGCGAGCGGATCGTAGAAATTAGAGTGAGGGTCCAGGCTTCGGAGAGCGCCGGGGATGGCGCCGACATTGGTTTCGCTGGGGCCGTAGATGGCCTTGTCCGGGTCCACCACATCTGCGTAGTTCTGCTCAACCAAGTTGTAGACACGGGTAAGCTCGGTGAGACTGCTCTTTACATCCGAGTCGTCCGCGCCCGTCGTGGCTTCGACTTGCCGGCCGTACAGCCCTCCCAGCAGTGTGCAAAGCAGAACCGTGGAAAGAATGAACCACAACCACCGTGGCGCCTGTTTCATGTTCAATGCAGCTCCTCAGCCTGCATGCTTGAGTATAACATAGGGATTCTCCGGCTTAAAGCGCAGCCTGGGTCCCTGCCCTTTTCCCACATATCATTGGATGCTTGGACTTGCCCACAGGTTCTCCATAATATTAGGGCTCCTCCCCCGGGCCGAGGGGACCCAAGGGGCTTCGATATTGACTGTCTTCTGACTCCCGGCCCTGAATCCTGACTTCTGTGTCTTGGCCCTGCGGTTTATCTTGACAACGCCGCTCGTGTCACCTATGATTTGTGGGAGAGGTTGACCTTGTTCAGTGGCGGGTTTGGCGAAATCGGGTTCATACTCTTTATTGCTTTCCTACTGTTTGGGCCCAAGAAACTCCCGGAGATCGCGCGGACACTTGGCAAGGGTCTGGGCGAATTGCGCCGCGCGTCCAACGAATTGAAGAGTTCTCTGGAAGAGGAAATCAAGAACTTGGACCGCTACCCTGAGGGCCCGCCCGACTCAAGCCCCACGTATGGCCACAACGATCCAGAACCCACCCCCAAAGAACCCGGGCAATGATCCTGAGGATGAAGAACTGACTGGCAAGCAAATGTCGTTCCTCGAGCATCTCGAGGAGCTTCGCCAGCGGCTGCTCCGGTCCGTCCTTTCGATTATTATCGGATTCGGCATTTCCTTTTACTTTGCTGATAACATTTATGGTTACCTGGCCAAACCCCTCACTGACACCCTTCGTGCCCTTCACATGTCGGACAAGTTGGTTTTTACGAATCCCATTGACCCATTTAATCTCTACATCAAGCTTGCCGCCATGGCTGGGATTTTTATGGCGTCGCCTTACATTCTCTACCAGCTTTGGCTTTTCATTTCCCCGGGGCTTTACCGCCATGAAAAGCGCTACATATGGCCGTTTGTGCTCCTGACGAGTGGCCTGTTTATTTCGGGCGGGCTCTTTGCTTACAAGCTGGCTTTCCCCCCGGCTTTGCGATTCTTGCTGGAGTTCGGCCACAGATTCCAACCGATGGTGACTATCAACGAGTATTTCAGTATTGCGATGACCATCATCGTCGGCGTGGGACTGGTCTTTGAGCTACCGGTTATTATTCTGGTCCTGTCTCTGTTCGGGATCGTGACGCCCAAATTCCTGCTTCGGCAAATGCGATACGCGGTGCTGGTGACGGCGGTAGCTGCCGCGGTCATTGCTCCTACCCCGGACTTGGCCACCCTGTTCATGCTCTGGATTCCCATGGTGGGGCTCTACATCCTCAGCATCGGGCTCTCCTGGCTTGTCTATCTGCGCAAGAAGTGGAAGCAAAAGCGTGCTCAGACGTAAACGTGCGAAGCGGCGGCGTCCCCTGGCCTTGATGGTAGGGTGGGTGTGCCTCGCGCTTGCTTCACTCTCGCCTGGAGCCGAGCCACCGAGCTTCAGTGGGGCGCGTGCCTTTGAGGATCTCAAGCACCTTGTGGGTTTCGGCCCCCGACCTTCGGGCTCCCCGGCTTTGACCCAAACCCGCCAATGGTTAATTCAAGAACTTCGAGGCACGGGGGCACAGGTGGAAGAAGATCCTTTTGTGGCGAATACCCCCATCGGGCCGATCCCCATGAACAACCTGATCGCCAAGTTTCGCGGTTCGGGTCGCGAGACGGTGATCGTGGCCGGTCATTACGATACAAAACGTTTCGACGAATTCCGTTTCCTGGGCGCCAATGACGGCGGCTCCAGCGCTGCTCTCCTGGTTGAACTTGCTCGAGTCCTGGGGACAAGACGCAATGCGCTGGATTACTGGCTGGTCTTCTTTGACGGGGAAGAAGCCGTGCGGCATTGGTCCGCTACAGACAGCCTTTACGGAAGCCGGCACCTGGTCGAGAAGCTTTCCGCGAGCGGTGAACTCAGCCGCATTCAGGCTCTTATCCTGGTTGACATGATTGGTGATGCGCAGCTCCGCATACCCCGCGAAAGCAGCTCCACGCCCTGGTTGAGTGACTTGGTCTTCAACGTTGCCCAGCGCCTGGGCTACGGCAGGTATTTTGTGAACAGCCAGAATGCTATCGACGATGACCACATGCCATTCATTAATGCGGGCGTCTCGGCAGTGGATTTGATCGATTTTGATTACGGACCCAATAACAGCTACTGGCATTCGGCCCGGGACACGCTCGATCATTGCAGTCCTCAGAGCCTGACCATAGTGGGCCGCGTAGTGACGGCCACGCTCATCGAGCTGGAGAAATCCCCTCATAAGCATTAGCTCCCGCGACGGGCGGGAGAGCAGGTTCCAGGTGTCGGGTGTCAGGGTGTAGGTTCTGGTAAGCGCCCCTCGACGCGCAGGCAGCTGACAAGACGGCACAAAACTGTGCGGCCCCGGACCGGCCTTTGGCTGGATTCCCGCTTTCGCGGGTTGACCGGCAGGACGGAATATCCACGGGCCGGCGGCCCACGCGAGAAAATGAGTGTCCGGGGGGCTGATTTTCAGGAGAGCGCAGCGAAGCATCGCCGCAGTGCGAACTCGGGTCAACTGACAACTGACCGAAGTAGTTTGCCAGGCACCCTGACACCTGGAACCTGGCTTTCCTAGGCGAAGAAGACGGGTGCGTGTCTTGCTGCAAACGAGTGCTTCGCTGGTGTGGCTTCGTCCTTCAAGGGGAAATCTGACCGGTAGTGGGCGCCGCGGCTCTCCTCCCGCGCCAGGGCACATCGAGTGATTATCCTGCCGACCTGTAGAATATTGCGGGCTTCGTAAAACTGACGGGATGGTGCAGGCGGACCCGCCAGCACAACCGAATCGAGCCGCTTGATGGCGTTGCAAAGGTCCTTGCCGGTGCGGATAATACCCACCTTATTCCACAAAATGCACCGGACCTCGTTCACGGTTTCTTGCGGCGACAGGCGCGCCGGCTCAGCGTCCTGCGTATTCAAGTCCGGCCCGGGGGTAGCGCGGGCTGCTATGGGGTTTGGAGCCTTGCGCGGCAGGGGTGGCTTGAATTCTCGCCTTTGGTCGATCATGGCGGAGGCCGCCCTGGCGCCAAACACCAAGCCTTCCAGAAGGGAATTGCTGGCCAGACGGTTGGCGCCGTGGACGCCTGTGGTCGCGACCTCACCGGCTGCGTACAAGCCCTTCAAGGAAGTGGCGCCGTGCAAGTCCGTTGCGACACCTCCCATAGCGTAGTGAGCGGCTGGGCGAATGGGGACGAGGTCGGCGGTGATGTCGATGTTGTAGTGCAGGCAAGTCGAGTAGATTCTTGGAAAGCGTTGCATAACATGCTTGGGTTCAAGTTCCGTGAGGTCCAAGTAAACGCATTCGCTCTTGGTCCTTTGCATCTCCATGATAATGGCGCGCGAAACGATGTCGCGTGGCGCCAATTCCGCCGCCTCGTGATAGCGGGGCATGAACCGTTCCAGGAGAATGTTGCGAAGATAAGCGCCTTCGCCGCGCAAGGCCTCGGAGAGAAGGAAACGTGGGGCTTCCTTGACGTACAAGGCCGTGGGATGGAACTGCACAAACTCCATGTCGCTGCTCAGCGCGCCCGCGCGGTGCGCCATGGCCACGCCGTCACCCGTGGCGATCGGAGGATTTGTAGTTTCCCTGTAAACCTGCCCGAGCCCGCCCGTCGCCAGCAGCACCGCTTTGGCGTACAGTGTCTTGAGCGAGGATGTCTTTTCATCGAGAAAGGTCACTCCGCCAACCCGATTCACGTCCACCAATAGGTCGACCGCAAAGGCGCGAGGCAGGAACTGGATGGCACGGCGGGACTTTGCCTTCGCCATCAAGGCCCGCAGGATTTCGCTGCCGGTGGAATCGCCATGCGCGTGCAGGACGCGCGAACGGCTGTGCGCCCCCTCGCGCGTGAAGGCCAGCTTGTTTCCGTCGCGGTCGAAGCGCATCCCCCAGGCGATTAACTGCTCAATCTGCTGTGGCCCTTCGCTCACCAGGATTTGCACGGCTTTTTCCCGGCACAACCCGTCGCCGGCACGTAAGGTATCATGGAGGTGCAGTCTTACTTCATCGTCCTCACCCAGGGCCGCGGCGATTCCTCCCTGGGCGTATTCCGTACTGGATTCGTACAGTTCGTCTTTGGTCAGAACCAAAACCTGACCGGCTCGGGCGAGTTCAAGGGCGGCCCGCGTGCCGGCAATTCCTCCGCCGAGGATAAGGAAATCAACCTGCAGCTCTCTCTTTCCTGACATGGCACTTCAATGATAGCCTTGGCATCACGCGCCTGCAACAGGTTCAACGAGAAGAAGGCAGGTGGTAGGTGGTACGTAGTAGGTGGGGGTAGGTTCCAAACCCCAAGACTTGCAAGTAGAATGGGAAGCTGATAGCTGACCGCTGAAAGCTGACGGCTGACTATGGTGACGGATTACATATGCAACGTTTCTGGGTGAGGTCTAAAGGTTTCAAGTACAGCGTCAACGTGGGTTGCGGGGCTTGGCGGGCCCTCGCCGACTTCCCACAAGATCGCTACTCATCGATTTTCATCCTCACCGAAAGACATTTGTGGGAGCGTTGGGGGGAGAAGCTTCTCCGCGAAGGCGGGGTGAAAAGCGCCCAGCCCTTGTTCGTCCCGCCCGGCGAGAATTCGAAAAGCGTCAAGATGGTGGAGGAGGTTGGGGCTGAGTTGCTGGAAAAAGGGGCAGACCGGCGCTCACTACTTGTGGCGTTTGGTGGGGGCGTGGTTGGCGACCTGGGTGGGTTTGTCGCCTCCACTTACATGCGCGGCATTGACTGCCTGCAGGTGCCCACCACGGTCCTGGCCCAGGTGGACAGCTCCATCGGCGGGAAAACGGCGGTCAACGTGCGTGCCATGAAGAATCTACTCGGGACGTTTTACCCCCCGCGCATGGTGCTCGCGGAGCCTATGGTTCTTGCTTCGCTTGACGAGCGATCGTTCCGGTCCGGCTTCTTTGAAGTTGCAAAACACGCCATCCTTTCGGGGCCGGGCTTATTCAAAGAGTTGGAAGCGAAGGCGTCGAGGTTTCTTCCGAAGCAGGCCAGGGATTTGGAGGAAATCCTGGCGCGTGCGGCTAAAGTCAAAGTGGAGGTCGTGAGCCGCGATGAGCGCGAAGCCGGTCTGCGGCGTGTTCTTAACCTGGGCCACACCTTCGGCCATGCGCTTGAGGAAGCGAGCGGCTACAGGCGTTTTTTGCATGGGGAGGCGGTGGGTTGGGGAATTCTCATAGTCTCACGCCTGGCAGAGTTGTTGGGAGTGCTCGAGCCTGCGGAGGGCGAGCGAATTGCGCGCTTAGTGCGGCAGGTCAGCCCCCTGCCCACCCTACATGGCCTTCGAGTGCACCGAATCTTAGAGCTTTTGCCGCAGGATAAGAAGGCTGTCCGAGGCCGAATTCACTGGGTTATTCCGGAACGGATCGGCAAAGTCCGGATTTCAGATCAAGTCCCTATGAACCTCGTCGAAGCCGCTTTCCGGGACGTGCAGCGGGGCGGCTGGCATGAGTGATGCTGCAAACGCTCCTCTCGGGGAAAGCCCACCGGGTTCTCCGGACGCCATTGACCCCACCCCCCGCGTGGTCCGGAAGATGTTTTCGGCGGTCGCGCCGCGTTATGATTTCCTGAACCATTTCCTTTCTGCGGGTCGGGACATCGCCTGGCGGAAGGCCACTGCGAAGGCTTTGCGCCGCGTCCTGGAGCGTCCGGATTCCAAGGTGGCGGACCTTTGTTGCGGCACGGGTGACCTTGCCTTCGAGCTGGAACTGTATTCGGCCGGCAGAGTGTTCGGGACGGATTTCTGCCACCCCATGCTCCTGCTCGCCAAGACGAAGGCCCGCCGTCACTCAACGCTGTTCCTCGAGGCGGATACTCTAGCTTTGCCATTTCCTGACGAATTTCTGGATGTTGCAACCATGGCTTTCGGTTTTCGGAACCTGGCCAGCTACGGGAGAGGCCTCAGGGAGATACGGCGGGTTCTCAAGCCCCAGGGCATCCTTGCCATTCTCGAGTTTTCAGAGGTTCGTTGGCCCGTTTTTGGACTCTTCTTTCGGTTCTATTTCCGCCATATGCTGCCGAAGATTGGGACCTGGATCTCCGGCGTTCGGGGGCCATACCAGTACCTTCACGATTCGGTGTCAAAGTTCCCCAACCAGCAGGCGTTATCAGAATTACTGTGCGCGGAGGGTTTTCAAAACGTCCGTTACGCTAATTTTACGGGCGGGGTTGCGGCACTCCATCTGGCGGAAAAGGCTTGACCGGCTGCTGAGGCAAGCTCCTGGCATGTTGTTTGCCGCGAGGGAGTCAGGAGTCAGAAGTCGGGAGACCGAAGCTGGGCAGTAGGCGTAGCGCCCCGGCCTGTCGGGGCGGCTCTCCAAAAGCAGAAGGAAGTTGGCAGTGAGGAGGGTGGGATTTGAGCCGCATAAAGGCTGGAGCTGATAGCTGACCGCTGATGGCTGACAACCGGAGAACTCACTTGGAGGTCTCTGTCACTGCTTCTGTTTCACTCCATTCATCCGGCGCGCCGCTCGCCTTGAATTCGTTCTCCAGGTTCTCAAGAGTTTTCCGGGCCTCCTCAGTCGCCGCTCGCGTCCCTGACACCTCATCCTCTTTGGCCTTGATCTTGGCGGCAATTTCAGCCTTTACATTGGGATTCAGCTCGCGTACATCCTGAATCTGGAGGAGGTTTAATTCGTCTTCTGCGAGCTGTTGCCGTTCTTCGGCGTCGGCTAGTCGGGCGCGCGCAGATTTGAACCTGCTTTGCCAGTATTGCTTAGTGCCTTTCTTGTTTTCCGGCTTCTCCGGTTCATTAGCGGCTTGGCCCCTCTCCTGTGCCTCCCTGGTTTGTCCCGCCGAGGCCTCCGCACGAAGCCACCCCGCGTCACCGCCTTCGCGCCGCAGTTGCTCTCGGAGGTCATCGATAGCCTCCTGATCTGCGGCAATCTCTGCCTTTTTCTTGTCGATCTGGTCTTGCAGTTTGTGAATATCCGACAGAGCGGCGGGACCGCTTTCCTGGAGCAGGCCCTTGTTAGGATCGGGATAGTATTGCATCTGATTTTGGCCCAGTTTTTGCTCGAGCACACTGAGTTCTCGCTGGTCGATTTGCAACCGATCTTGTAGTTTGCTCATGCGCTCGCGGTAATACTTTTCCCCGTGCGTTTGCTCCTCCGTTTCAGCCGGGGGCGCTTTCGCGGATTCCTTCCCGGCTTCATTCCCGCTTGTCTCCTTGGCGGTTGTGGACGGCGACAGGGTGGCGAGGTCGTCGTTGGTGAAGACCTTGGACTTTTCTCCGGACTTTGCGCGCTGTGCTTTGAGTTGGCGTGCAAGATCACCAAGCGGCACTGAACTCGTCGAATTCTGTGCCGGGGCTATGCCACTCCCCAGACCCAAAACCAGGGCCATGGTCAAAACTCTTGCGATTGGACACTTCATGGTTCCGTCCCCCCTTGCCGGCGGGCGATTCCCTTGTAATAATTTACCATTTTGGAAACCCGAAATCAATCGCCGTGGTGGTGTCCCCAGGGTCGCGGCAGAGCCGCTTTGGGATGTTACCTTTCGGGGACTTTGACGCGACCCTGGTGGTGCCCCAATTCGAACGTAGGGCCGCCTCCTCTCCCGCCATGGCGGGACGGGGCGGCCTGGGCCGGTCCCGCAAGGCGGGACCCGGCCCTACGTCCCATACTAGGGCACTACCATTGCCGTAAAAGCCCTACCGTGGTGTGCGACACGAGAGTGAGGATTTGGCCCGGCTGTTTCGTTAGGGCAAAATCGGTTATCATAGCGGGTTCGCGAAACTGGCAACGCGTTTGTGCTACGCATCGACCCGCGTTGTCGGGAACGGAGCCGGGGACTGAACAAGAGTAGCGCGACAATCGGTCTACGGCAGGAGGATGCGTCCGATGTCAGAGGCAACCAAAGAAGATTTGATGGCCCGGATTGCCCAGCTTGAGAAGCAACTGGGATCGAAACAAAGTGGGAAGCTGGAGTTCAAGGTCGGCGACAAGGGGGGCGTGAGCGTCTACGGATTGGGGCGCTTTCCGGTGACCCTCTATTACGAACAGTGGATCAGGCTGCTCGATGCCGCAGAGGACCTGCGGGCTTTCCTGGAAGCGAGCAAGAGCCGCCTGAAGCTCCGGCCCCAAGCTTAGGAGTTGAAAGGGACCGCCAGTAGGCGCCAACTTCATCGCGAGGCGCGAAGAAAAGCAGATCCTTCTCCCGTAAGGCGGGATCAGGATGACATGTCCCGCCGCGGCGGAAGCGGAGCGCAGCGTAGCGAAGAATCTGGTTTTGGTTGCGGCTATGCCGCGCTGTGATTCTTATTTCGCCGTTACGCTGGCGGATGCGGGGGCATTTTTCACCCAACAGTCGTACCAGGTGAGCATCTCCCACAGCGTGTGCTCCACCGATTCCAGCCCCACGTAGCCATGGGCCTCGTAGGGCAGCGTCACATGCCGCACCGTCCCACCATTTTGACTGAATGGCGTACGACGAACGCTTTACTCGCGACCACGGGCTTGAAATAGCACGTGGTGAGGGATAAGCTAGGGGCCGGATATGACGGGATCGGCTTTTCACGCTCAGTGAATCCATTCCGGGGCTCCACCAAGCACACCCATCCGTTCCGAGCAATCTCTTCGAGGTTGGCCTTAAGACTGCGAAACGGATTCTTCCGAAAAAAGGGGGGCGCATAATGTGGACGTGGGGGAAAGCGGGATTCTTCGCCCTTAGCTGGGCATTCACAATTGCGCTCGGGTCGCAACTTCCCGCCGCGGCACAGGCGTCGCATTATGACCTTCTCTTGAAAGGCGGCCATGTAATTGACCCCGCCAACGACGTCGATAAAATCGCCGATGTGGCGATTTCAGGGGGGAAGATAGCGGCAGTGGCCGAGAGCATTCCGGCAAGCGAGGCGGAGAAAGTGGTCGATGTATCCGGCCTGTACGTAACTCCCGGCCTTATCGATATTCACTTTCATGTGGGCCACGGGGGAGCTCCCCTTAACTGGTTTGCGCCGGAAGCACGCTCACGCACCGCCCCCTTGGGTATCCCGGCGGACGTGGCGCTTACGGCAGGAGTGACCACGGTTGTGGACGCGGGAACCGCCGGGGCCGATACCTTCCTGCAAGAAAAGGAGGAAGTCATCGACCACGCCAAAGTGCGGGTGCTGGCTTTCCTTAATATCGTCGCTAATGGTATGAACGGCGGCCTCGAGCAAACCATCGAGCAGATGGATCCCCAACTCTGTGCCCAGACTATCAAGAAATTCCAGGATGTCATTGTCGGAGTGAAGACGGCGCACTACTGGACAGAGAAACCCTGGGACGCGGTGCATACACCCTGGGCCGCCGTGGATCAGGCCGAAGAATGTGGCAGGTTAGCCAATGTGCCGGTAATGTTCGATTTCTGGCCCCGCCCGGAGCGGACCTACGCCGACCTCATCTTGAAGAAGATGCGGCCGGGTGATATTCACACGCACGTGTTTGCGCAGCAATTTCCCATCCTGCTTGCCGACGGCAAGCTTAATCCTATCCTAGGAGAGGCGCGGCGGCGCGGAGTGGTCTTTGACGTAGGGCATGGGGCGGGCAGTTTCTGGTTCCGGAACGCCGTGCCCGCAGTAAAGCAAGGATTCATTCCGGATTCCATATCGACGGACCTGCACCTGGGAGATTTCACTGTTCTTAGTATGACCGAAGTGATGTCGAAGTTCCTCGCTATGGGCGTGCCGCTGGAGGACACCATTCGAAGGTCCACGGTCAACCCGGCGAGTGAAATCCGCCGCCCGGATCTAGGAACCTTGTCAGTCGGACACGAAGCGGATGTCGCTGTACTCGAAGTACTCCACGGTCACTTCGGTTTCATCGACGACGGATATGCCAGGATGGATGGAAGGGTAAAGGTAGTTGCCCGCATGACCATTCGGGCCGGGCGAATCCTGTACGATCCCTCGGGTCTGAGCATGGTCGAGTGGGAGAAGGCCCCCAAGCAGTACTTCACCACGCCGGAATCGGGCAGCTCCCCTCCGGCGCGGGCGGACGACTACCCGAGAAATTAGCATGAAAGCTGCCATTCCGAGTGAATGTGAAAGCTGTCATTCCTATGTGAAAGGTGTCATTCCGAGCGCAGCGAGGAATCTCGCTCTGGAACTCCAGGATTAGCGAAATCCCCCCATCGCTCCAGTGAAAAAAGGAATCAGAGCCAGATTCCTCGCTGCGCTCGGAATGACATCAGGAGGAAGGAGGACTTGTCCCGGTGATCAAAACAGTGACGAAGTTGGTAGTTTTGGGAATTACCTTCTGGGCGGCAGCCATGCTTATGGCTGCTGGCCAGCCCCTCAACTCGGCAAAACGCGCCATTAATCCGCCTGGAACTGCAGAAGGACTGCCCTTTAGCAACGGCATCCTGGTGGGCAACACCCTCTACGTCGCCGGGCAGGAGGGATTGGACGAGGGTAAGCTGCGCCCGGGAGGAATTGGGCCCGAAACCCAGGCAGCACTGGAGAACATCAAGAAAATCGTGGAAGCTGCCGGCCTGCAGATGACAGATGTGGTGTCTGTGAACGTCTATCTCGCGGACATCGCTGAATTCGGGGAAATGAACAAGGTCTACAAGACCTTTTTCCCTGAGCCGAGGCCGGCGCGCGCAACGGTGCAGGTGGCGGCGTTGGTCAGCAAGGCTCGTGTTGAGATTACCGCAATCGCGGTAAAGACACGCTAAAGGAGACTGGAGGAGCATCCCATGCCTAGCGCCATTACCCGAAGAAAGTTCTTTCGCAAAACAGGCCAAACGCTGATGGTGAGCGGGGCTGTGGCGTATGGAAGTGCAGCCGGCGAGGCTCGAGCCAAGGGACATCCCTCGGAAAAAGGAGTGGATTACTATAGCAAACTAGGTGTCACTCCGTTCATCAACGCGGCTGGAACCTTCACCATTCTTTCGGCGTCAGTTCTGCCTCCCGAAGTGCAGGCCGCGATGACTCGAGCCGCGCAGCAGCCCGTCAACATCGAAGAGTTGCACCGAGCGGCAGGAGAGTACCTGGCGCGTCGTCTGCACTGTGAAGCTGCTCTGGTGACGGCCGGTGCAGCCTCAGCCCTGACGCTGGGGACCGCCGCTTGTATCACTCTCGGGAACGAGCAGGCCATCGTGAATGTACCGGTCGACATGTCAGGGCTGAAGAACGAAGTCATCGTCCAGAAAACCCATCGCTACGGGTACGACCACGCCCTCCGTAACTGTGGGATCAGGTTCGTCGAGATTGAAACATTGCAAGAATACGAGGCGGCATTCAACGAACGGACCGTGATGACCAACTTCTTCAACGCCGCCGAGGGTGGCCAGATCAGCCGCGAGGACTGGGTGCGGGTGGCCCACAAGCATGGAGTGCCCTGTTTCAACGATGCTGCGGCAGATATTCCGCCCATCGCGAATCTCTGGAATTACGTGCAAATGGGATTTGATCTCGTGACTTTTTCCGGGGGGAAGGGAATTCGGGGGCCGCAATGCACCGGCCTATTGCTGGGAAGGAAGGACCTGATTGAGTTTGCGCTAAAAAACAACTCTCCTTACTCGAACACAATTGGTCGCGGCATGAAGGTCGGAAAGGAAGAGATCATTGGCTTGGTCGCCGCAGTGGATTGGCTCTTGAGCCAGGACGAGGAGGCTATGCAGGCGGGGTTCCGGAAACGTGCCGAAAGAATCGCCGACCATGTGAAGGGTATTCCCACCGTGGAGACCAAGATCTTTCTTCCTCCCGTTGCCAACCACGTCCCGCATTTGCTGATTACTTACGACCAGAATCGCATCCCCATCACCGGGCAGCAAGTAATGGAGAAGCTGCGGCAGGGAAGTCCGCGCATTGAGTTGAATCCCGCGACCGGGGCGGGGCCTGCCATGGGGGGATTGCCCTCCGGGCCCAATACCATCGTTGTGGGCGTGTGGATGCTGCAATCATCTGAGGACCTGATCGTGGCGCGACGCCTTCGCGAAGTGCTCAAGGGAGCAATACGAGCCTGAGGACTTGGGCCCGGCCGCACTTTTTCGACAACGGTCTGAGGAGGGAACAACGTCAAGAATATATCTAGGTGTACTTTGTGGGCTCATCTTCGGTGGCATTGATGTTGCGTTAATGATTCCTATGAGCTATCCGGACAAGCGCGCTGCCATGCTCGGCGCGTTCATCGCTCGTTTCGCCCTCGGATTCGTAATCTGCAACATACGACTGCCTTGGCCCGGCTGGGCTGTCGGATTGTTTCTTGGCATTCTGCTAAGCCTCCCCGACGCCATCATCACCAAGGCAATGGCCCCAATTCTCGCATCGGGTGCGGTCGGCGACTTCAAAGCTCGCCCCTCTCTTAAGTTAACATAACATACCTTATCAGACGTAGCGCTCCTGCTTGGAACTGCCCCACAATTCGATTTCCGCGCCTGTCTGCCGCTCTTCCCCGGGTGTCTCGCCACATCTGTGAACGAGATTCCCCCTCTCACCCCGCCCGAAAGCGCGCGGTCGAGAAAGCCCGTGCGAATAAAGTGGGCTGGCGCCCAGAACATAGATGTCGCAGATCAAAAACCTGAATTCCGAAGTTGGAGCCAACTGTCATCCTGAGTCCGCCGCGTTTTGGCGGGCGATCCCGCTGGAGCGGGACTACAGTTGTCTTTCGCGCTCAGCATGACGGCACTCGCGCTCAGCGTCTGGCGCTGAACCGGAGCCTCGCCAAAGGGGGGCGATGTCTGGCTGCACTCTTCTCTACTTTTCTGACAGTAGCGCCGCCGCCCCGAAGGCACGCCACGCCGACAGGATCCGGCTAGGCAAACTGGGCATCGGCGCTACAAAGCGGGGTCGTCGCTTTGGCGGGGATGACGCGCTCCCACGCTACAAGGGTCTCCCACCATTAAGATCGGGGACCGTGGGCTGCGACGGCCCATGCAATGCGGTGGAGAGGATGGCAAATCCTTTCGCGATCTTTAGGCCAGCCGGAGGCTTCCCTCTTGAAAGGATTTAGTGGGTTCAACAACCTAGCCCAACCAAAATCCTTGCCTCGGGATCTACTGACATCTAACTCACTCTGTTTATTATAGATAGCCAATTGTTCTTAGGAATCACCTGAAGTTTTGACATGCCCTTCTATTCGCGTGGCTCACCGATACGTGAGGCAATGGCGGCTAAGCGAGCACCTGGGGCGCTGGGTGGGCTCTGGTTTGGTCGAGGCGGCACGCCAGTTTCGTCTTCAACCAGGAAACAGACGCTCTCCCTTCGGCCTGGGGCGCAGGTCTCTCTGGCGTGGGCGGCGTGCGGCTCACTCGATTCTACAGCGCAGGAATCGAACAATCCAAACTGGGCCATAGCGGGGTCTTCTCTGCCCTGGTCGCCTCAGCGCGGCGCATGTATACTGAATGGTTCTCAGAACGTTGCCATGGACCGGATACTCTCACATGCCTCTTGATGTTCAGCATTACCGTTCACAGTTTCCAGTCACTGCTTCGTCGATTTACATGAATCACGCGGCGGTGGCGCCGATCTCGCAACGAGTCCGTGACGCCATGGTCGGCCTGCTTGACGATGTCCAGCATTTCGGCGCCGAACACTGGCAACGTTGGGTGGAAACCTACGCGGGGGTGCGGCGATCCCTGGCGCAGTTGATCAATGCGGAACCGGATGAAATTGCCTTCGCCAAGAACACTTCGGAGGGTATCTCGTCTTTCGCGAACGGCCTGGATTGGCAGCCGGGAGATGAAGTTGTTTCCATTGAAGGCGAGTTTCCGGCCAATTTTTATCCCTGGAAGGCGTTGCAGAAGCGAGGAGTGGTTTTGCGGCTGGTGCCGGCAGAAGAAGGCCGGGTGAGTCAGGAGTCGATCCTAAGGGCACTGACGCCGCGCACGCGCGTGGTGACGGTAAGCTTCGTGCAATACCTTAGCGGGTTCCGTCTGGACCTCGAAAAGTTGGGTAAGGCTTGCGCTGCACATGGCTGTCTGCTCTTTGTGGATGCCATCCAGGGACTGGGGGCGTTTCCGGTGGACGTAAGGAGAGCCAACATTGCGGGCCTTGCCGCAGACAGCCACAAGTGGATGCTGGGACCGGAGGGTTCGGCGTTGCTCTACGTGAATCGCCAGGTGATGGAAAAGATCACCCCCCCGGAAATCGGGTGGATGACAGTTCGCCATTGGAGCGATTTCTCCCGGCGAGACCTTTCCTGGCGGGAGGACGCCCGCCGATATGAATGCGGCACGCTCAATACAGTGGGGGTCTACGGACTGGGCGCCGCGGTGAATCTCCTTCTCGAGGTTGGAATTGCGAGTATTGCCGAGCGCGTCCTGGATTTGACTGATCGGTTGCGCGGCGGACTGCTTGCACAAGGCCACTCTGTGTTCGGTCCTCGCGCCCGCGAAGAAGCCTCGGGGATTGTCTCTTTTGTGCCGCGTCAAGCTGGGGCGGAGCGTCTCCTGGAATGCTTTCTCGCCCACCGTGTGCAGGTAGCTGCGCGATGCGGGATGGTTCGAATCGCCCCTCATTTTTATAACACCGAGGAGGAGATTGACCGGGTGTTGGAACTGGCTTCCTGAATGAGGACCCCATCATTCTGCGCGCAGAGGTTGCTGTGGCCCGAACTGTGGCCCGGGCTATTGACTCCGGGGCTTGGAGAGGTTAGATTAATGCCCACAGCACCGAATCTTAAATCGCAAGGTGCCTGTCATCCTGAGGAGTCCCGATCTGATCGGGACGACGAAGGATCTCGGCGGTTCGCATGCCGAATTGGCCGCTTAGCCCTGGGAAGGAACTGCGGAGATGCTTCTCCCGCAGGGCGGGATCAGCATGACAGGGAATTCGGAATGTCTTCAACCGAGGAGTGCTAACCTGTGGCTGTGGCGAGCATCCAGTTGGGGCAACTCTGGCGTCTGAATGAGACCGGCGACTGCTGGCTGGTCACCAAGCTATACTCAGAGGTCTTCGCCTCTTACGCCGTGCTAAGAAAGGTGGATGGATTAGACCAGGACGTTCGCCGCGTAAAGGTCGAGAAATCGGCCGAGGGAGTTGCGCTTCCCGGTTTCGTTTTAACTCCGGAGTCGGAATCTCTCTAGCGAATTCACGGTTTGCTCTGGCTCGGAGATTCCTGCCGCTTACCGGCTATCGTTGAATTTTGCATTCCTGCCGCGCGTGGGCACGATCAATTCATGGTTACAACCTTCTTTGAGTTTCTGGCTGGTTTCATCATCTCTGTAATCTCGCACTCGGGCTACCCGGGCATAGTGCTGCTGATGGGGATTGAATCGGCGTGCATCCCCTTGCCTTCGGAAGTCATCATGCCGTTTTCGGGATACCTCGTCTCCGTGGGTCGATTCAAACTGCTGTGGGTGGCGATTGCCGGTGCTTTTGGCTGCAACGTCGGCTCGCTGGTAGCCTATTACGTGGGTTCGCTGGGAGGCCGGCCACTGGTCGAGAAATATGGCCGCTACGTTCTGGTGACACACCATGACTTGGAATTGGCGGACCGCTTCTTTCGGCGCTACGGTGATTGGGCAGTTTTCCTGGCACGTCTGCTGCCCGTGGTCCGGACCTTCATTGCCTTTCCAGCGGGAGTGGCCCGCATGGATCTTCTGCGCTTTAATCTTTTTACCTTCCTGGGTTCACTTCCCTGGTGTCTGGCGCTTGCCTATGCCGGTGTGAAGCTCGGCGAGCGTTGGGAAACCCTGCGGCATTACTTCCGCCGCTTCGACACCGTCCTGGCAGTTCTCATTGTTCTCGCCGCCGTCTGGTTCATCCGCGACCGGTGGAGAAACCGCGTTCGCACATCTTAGATTGCGGATTAACACAACATTACTGGCCCCAACTCTTCGCTGTCAACTCGACGGAAGTGGGTCAATTTGATGCTGTAGCGGCGATCCCGCAAGGCGGGATCGCCAAATGGCGGCGTAAAGCCGCCTCTACATCAAATTGACCCACTACCGTTGACGGTATGTGATCGCTCTAAATTGAGCCTACGGGCATGTGGACGAGATCGTCCACGGCCGCAATCTCTCGGGTAACGAACGGCTCGCCGTAGCGCACGCCGATCATGTCCCCGAAATGGCGAGCCTGGGAGGCCAGCCGCTCGCGGCAGTCCACGCGGGAGGGAAACAAGTTCCGCCAATCCTGGCGAGGCGAGAATTGCGAGGCGTAGCAAAGGACGGCCTTGAGTTTTTTTTCGAACTGGTCGGTGATGTCAACCACGAAGGTGGGGGGCAATGCGGGCACATAAAGTGAGGCGTAAATGATCTTGTGCGGGCGGTGCGGAGGGCCCTCGAGCGGCAACTTGGCAAGACCGGCAAGGAAGCAGGCTTCATAGCCGATTTGCCCGGCAATGTAATGATCGGGATGGCGCCCTTCCCAGTAGGGTAAGATCACTGTGCGCGGCTGGAGGGCGCGAATGCGCTGCGCAATCTTCAGCTTATAATCGCGCCGGTCCTCGACTCCGGCATCGGGCAGGCCCAGGTTTTCCCGGTGAACAATGCCCATCACCAGGGAAGCGCGATCGGATTCTCTCTTGCGCAGCGCAACGCTCCCCCGCGTACCCGATTCGCCGACCGTCAGGTCAACGATCCCCACCTTGTAGCCGGCTTCGACCATCTTGATGAGGGCGCCTCCACAGGTTAGCTCGACATCGTCCGGATGCGCGGCGATGGCGAGAATGTCGAGTCTCATGGGTTTGGGATTTCGAGCGGTTGATGGAGGAGTTTTCATTTGTGATTCATCCCCTGTCGCTCTCCAGTTTCTTCAGGAACTGCTTTTCATCTAAGCGGTACTTGAACGCCTTTTTGCCGTTAATGAAGACTACGGGAATCTCTTCTTTGAATCTCTCGTGAGCTTCGGGATCTTCGAGGATATCTACCTCGCGCAAGTTGAAAGCGTAGCTTGCCTTCAGCCTTTTAAGATTCTCTTTAACCTCGTCGCACAGGCAGCAGCCGGGCTTGGAATAAACCACCACGTCATTCATGGCCTAAATTGCGATTCTAGGGGATGGGCGGGGGAGCGTCAAGGAATTGCGCTGCCAGATGGGAATCTTAAGTAGGAGTGCGCTGGGGTCAGGCGCTAGTCAGTGCTACCCTGCATGGGTTAAGCTAAGTACAAATTCTTTGTCAGGGGGGGCCATCATGCCGGTTCGAACGATTATCGAGCCGTTCAAGATCAAGACGGTTGAGCCCATACGGTGGACGATCAAAGACAAATCCGCAGATTGCGCCGATGACGCAGATGAGTCAAGACTGGTGTTAATCTGTGTCATCGGCGGAATCTGCGGAGTATAACGGAAACAAACAGGCTTGACATTCCGCTGGGGCGTGATATCAATGCAGGCGTGATGAACAATCGTCCACTTCAAGACCAAGTCGCCGTAGTGACCGGCGCGGGAAGGCGCATGGGTCGTGCCATCGCGTTGACCCTAGCGCGCGCCGGGGCCAATGTTGTGGTGCATTACAACGAATCGAAGGAAGGCGCACAAGCCAGCGTGCGCGAGATTGAGAGTTTGGGGGTCCAGGCCATCGCCGCCCGCGCGGACGTTTCCCGGCCCAAACAGGTGGCGGCGATGTTCCGAGCGGTCGAGAAACGTTTCGGGCGCCTCGATTTATTGGTCAACAACGCGGGCATCTTCTTTCCCGTCAAGTGGGACAAGCTCTCCGAAGACGATTGGGACAAGATCCTGGGCATCAACCTGAAGGGGGCGTTTTTCTGCGCTCAGGCAGCAGCCCGGATCATGCAGCGCCAGGGCCACGGCCGGATCGTTATCATATCTTCTCTCGGCGGGCTTCAGGCATGGCCGGATTACATCCACTACTGCGCCTCAAAGGCGGGCGTCATTTCGCTCACGCGCTCCCTGGCAAAGGCACTGGCACCGCACATTCAGGTGAACAGCGTGGCTCCGGGGACGATTCTCTTCCCGGGCGAAAGGCGCGATGCAAGGATGGAGAAGATAATCCGTGGTACTCCGCTCAGGAAGGCCGGCCGCCCCGAAGACATTGCGGAGATGGTGCTTTTTCTCGCCACCCGGAGCGATTTCATCACCGGGCAGGTGTTGGTTGTGGACGGGGGAAAGTCGATCCCCTGAAGAGGTCCGTCTTGTTCTTTTCCTGAATCCTGACTCCTGAATCCTGACTCCTGTCCTTCGTGTTCCCCACCCTCCCCCAAAGCACACCTTGATTTGGTCCGTGCAATCTGTAATGCTTCCACGACGAAGCGATTTCATTTCCAGTTGAGGAGTCCCTGTGGCTTACAAAGACTTGCACGAGTTCGTGAGGCGCTTGGAGCGCGAGGGAGAGCTGAAGCGCATTTCCGTGGAAGCGGATGTGGATTTGGAGATCACCGAAATTACGGACCGAGTATCCAAGGCTGGAGGACCCGCACTCTTATTCGAGAAGCCGCGCTCGGCAGAGAACAGCAGCGCATACTCCATGCCACTTCTCATCAACATGCTTGGGTCCAAGAGGAGAATGGAGCTGGCGCTGGAGGTCAGCTCGCTTGAGGACGTGGCCCGGCGTATCGAAGACCTGTTGGACATGAAACCGCCCGAGGGTTTCCTCGACAAGGTGCGCATGCTCCCCAAGCTATCCGAGCTTGGATCGTTCTTCCCGAAGAGCGTGAAGTCCGGCCCCGCGCAGGAGATCGTCGAGACGGACACAATGTCGCTGGCTGGTCTGCCGATCATGAAGTGCTGGCCGCAGGATGGCGGGCATTTCATCACCTTCCCGCTGGTGATCACGAAAAGTCCCAAGAACGGCCGCCGCAACGTGGGCTGCTACCGCATGCAGGTTTACGATTCCCGGACCACCGGCATGCACTGGCAGATCCACAAGGGCGGGGCTGAACATTTCCGCTGGCTGGAGCGCCAGGGCAAAGGGCGTCGCATGGAAGTTGCGGTGGCGATCGGGGCCGACCCGGTCGCGATGATTTCCGGCATTCTGCCACTGCCCGAAGACTTGGATGAATTCCTCTTCGCGGGTTTCCTGCGCAAGGAACCGGTCGAACTGGTCAAATGCCAAACCGTTGACTTGGAGGTGCCTGCCAACTCGGAAATCGTGCTGGAAGGCTTTGTGGATCTCGACGACATTCGTGTCGAGGGGCCGTTCGGCGACCACACCGGGTACTATTCGTTGGAAGACAGGTTCCCGGCCTTTCATCTTACCTGCCTGACGCGACGCCGCGACCCCATCTACGTCTCTACCATCGTTGGCCCTCCACCCATGGAAGACTATTGGATGGGCTATGCCGTGGAACGCATCTTTCTTCCCCTGTTTCGCAAGCAGATGCCTGAAGTTGTCGATATGCACATGCCCGCAGAAGGGGTGTTTCATAATCTCTTGCTTATCGCGATTCGCAAAAGCTATCCAGGACATGCGCGGAAAGTGATGAACGCCATTTGGGGTCTGCCGGGAGCGATGTTCAGCAAGTGCATCGTGGTGGTAGACCACGATGTGGACGTTCACAACCTGCGCGAGGTGGCCTGGAAAGCTTTCAACCATATCGACCCGGAGCGCGATATTCAGTTCACTCTCGGCCCGGTGGACCAGCTCGAGCACGCCTCCCGCCTCCCTAGTTTCGGCTCCAAGATGGGTGTGGATGCGACCGCAAAATGGCCGTCCGAGGGCTTCACCCGCCCCTGGCCCGACGAGATCAAGATGGACCCGGCGGTGAAGAAAAAGGTGGACGGCATGTGGAGCATTTTGGATTTTGGATTTTAGATTTTGGATTGTAGAACTGTGTCATTCCGAGCCCTTCGCTGTCATCCTGAGCGCAGCGAAGGATCTCTCTCTGGCCGCTCAGGGTAAACTCCGCGAGGAATCTCGCCCTGCTTTCGGGCCAAGGGACGAAGTTCGGAGTGCGAGCGTTGAAGAATTACTACGTCGACATCATGGCGAGCACCTCCCGCACCTTGTACACGGGGGTAACCAACAACTTGGGACGTAGGGTGCTCCAACACCGCCGTAAGCTGCTGGGGGAGTTCACTGCGCGCTACAACATTAACCGCCTGGTGTACTATGAGGTGTCTGGGGAAATCTTAGCCGCCATCGCGCGTGAAAAGCAGATCAAAAGCGGAGCCGAAAGAAGAAGATTGCCCTAATTGAATCCGTGAATCGTGATTGGAAAGACCTAAGCGACGCTTGGTGCAAAACTCAAGGTGGCGTGGCTGGGGCGTAGGTGGAAGAAATCCGAGCGAGATTCCTCGCTGCGCTCGGAATGACAGAATCCCCAGAGACTTATCCTATGAAAAAACCTGGCATCACAGTCGACATTCCCGGATTCGGCAAGGTGCAAATCGACGCCATCCTGAGCGATTACACAGGGACCTTGGCCTTCAGCGGAAAGCTTGTGACCGGTGTCAAAGATCGGCTGCTGCGGCTGGCGGAGCTCGTGGATATTCACGTTGTCACTGCGGATTCCTTCGGGACAGCGCAAGAAGAGCTGAAAGGCCTGCCGATTGTTTGGAGAAGGCTGGAGGGAGAGAACGAGGACGTCCAGAAGCGGTGCTATGCCGTGGGGCTGAATCCCCGATACGTCGCATCCTTCGGCAACGGGAATAACGACAGGCTGCACTTGAAAGTCGTGAAAGAAGCCGGAGGGGTGGCAATTGCGGTTGAGAACGGAGAGGGTTGCGCGCTGGACGCGATTCTGGCTGCAAACATTTTTGTGGTCGGTGCGGTGAACGCCTTCGACCTGTTGCTTGAGCCGACCAGGCTTCGAGCAACCTTGCGCTTCTAGCCCGCGTTTCTCACCACGGGTCTGAAAGGGCGGGGCTTCAGCCCCGCCGGAATCGCGGCTCCCGCCCTCTGTTGGTCCCGTGCCCCGCGCAGTCCCGCGCTTGCGGGACTGCGCGGGGCACGGGACGCACAAATAATCAGGAAGGCCTTGTAACGGCGGGGCTGAAGCCCCGCCCTTCCGGCAACCCATTAACAGCGTCGAAACGTGGTGAGAAATCCGGGCTACGGATGCCGGACTAAGTCTCCGTGATGCGTCTTCGCATCGGGTCTGACACCCAGGGCAGAAGGCCGATGGCCTAACTAAATTGGTTTATTGACTCATTGAGTCATTGATTCATTGCAGAAGGCAGCACGCAGATGGAAGTAAGCAAAACGCAGTGACCAATTCACTTATCATAATTCACTATTCATAATTGCCTTAACCCCCGCTTCTCATTGAGCGGCGGCTTGGGCTTCCTGGAGGGTCGGGTATATTGTTAGGACCTCGTCCACCCTGGTCACTTTCATCAGCGTCGTGATCCGGTCTTGCACTGCCACCAACACCAGGCGGCGTCCGGAATTGAGAAGGGAAACGTGCGCGTTGACAATGGCCCCCACTCCTGCCGAATCCACGTAGGGAACCTGGCTGAAATCGAGAATCACCGTTCTGGCCGCCTTTTCAGCCCGCAGAGTATCCCGCAGGCCAAACAGAGTGGAGATAGTTAGTGGACCATTAAGTTGGAGGATTCGTTCCCCCTCGTGCGCGCCCTGTGTATCTGTGATCGTAAGCTTCTCGTCCCACATGATTGTGTAATATAGAGGGCGACGCGAATTCTGTCAATAATTAATTGCCTGTTATGAAATGTTACAGCAGTGTTACAAGGAGGGAGGTCGAAAGTTGACCGGCCGCGGCGCGACAGTCAAAGACGGCGAATATTCCTTTGAGAGTTTTGGTAACGGTCAAGAGGCGCTTCGCGAACCGCCACTACTATATCCTTCGTCAAGGCGCGGCAGACTCCGGAGGATGACAGCAGGATGGCTTTTTACAGCAACGTGTTTGAGCATTCATTGGCAAGGGCTTGACAGGGTGCGGAAAAACCCTTCCAAGCTGTCATTCCGAGCGGAGCGAGGAATCTCGCCCTGAGTGTTTTCAAGACAATGCGAGATTCCTCGTCGCCTGCGGCTACTCGGAATGACACGCCAAACGAGTTTTTCCGCAGCCTGCTTCAACCTGTCCGGGTGTCATCGACGGCTAAGCCGTATCCTGCTCGAGAAAGGGCAGGCTCTTCGCGTTGACATATCCCTTGGCAAATCCTAAGATACAGGGCAAAGGAGACAGCCCTCATGCAACTGACAATCGAGCACAGGGAAGTACAGGGTGTCCGCGTGTTGAATCTTAGCGGCAGAATCGTCGCCGGCCCTGAGTGCGATAGCGTGCGCAGTTTCATAAAGGAGTTCCTGGCCAATCATTGGAGCAACATTCTACTGGACCTCGCGAATGTGACGCGCATTGACAGCACTGGGATCGGCATGTTGGTGGAGTCGGTAATAGTAACTACCAAGGAGGGAGGACAACTGAAACTTGTGAATGTTCCGCGGCTGATTCATAACATCCTTTCCACCCATCGCTTACTGCAGGCGTTCGACATTTATCCAACCGAAAAAGAAGCGTTGGCCAGCTTCACCAAACCGGTGCGCCCAAGCGGTGATTGACAGTTGCTAGAAAGGCCAAGAGCCTTTTCCCTCGCCAAGGAGGAACTCGGTCATGAACAGCATAATTGCACTTGAAATATCGGGGGTGGTGGTTTGCTGGGTGGTTCTTGCCCATGCGATTTGGAAGTGGGGGCCGGGCTTAAGGAGGAGGTCTGTTCGATGCCCGGAGAAGAGGGTTGGCGCCAAAGTCTTGGCTGACCAACGCGAGGCCGAATTCGGCTGCCTCCAGGTGGTGGGAGTGAGAGATTGCTCGCTGTTTCGAAATGCTCCGGTTGCATGCGGCAAAGGCTGCCTGGCGCGGTTGTGAGGCAGTCCAACTCGCGCCCGAACCCGAAACGCCCACTCGGAACCCCGTGCTTTTCTGTTCGCGTGACGGACGGCTGTACAGGCTGCGGAAAAACCCCTCCAAGCTGTCATTCCGAGCGGAGCGAGGAATCTCGCTCTGAGTATTTTCAATGCAGTGCGAGATTCCTCGTCGTCCCGATCAGATCGGGACTCCTCGGAATGACAGGCCAAACGGGTTTTTCCGCAGCCTGTGTGGCCCTCCTACAAGGCAGTCATTCCTTTTTCAACTTCATAGCTGGTTCGCCGAACGAGACGCAGAGTCCAATCAGTGCAGGCACCCAGATGTACCACGGAATCGAGTCGTGATAGTGAAACTGTAGGACGACACACACAGCAAACAGCAGCGCTCCAAACATGCTTCCTCCTATAAATGACGAGATTTTTCGCCCGGCGAAAAGATTGGCCGGCTCGGAATAGCATGCAGAGAAGATTATTCATCACCCTGCCAAGCGCCCGCTGACGGCCAACGCGACGAACCCCAGGATAAGAAACAGAATCCCCGCCAGCATTGTGGTCAGCGCTTTCTTCCCGGCTGTCTTCCATTCGCCTGTGACAAATCCCCAAACATTGGAGGTAATGATAATGGACGACATGAAAAGCGGCCAACCCAATACGGGACCCAGGCCCGCTAGCTCAGCCGTGGACGCACCGTAGATGAGTGTGCTTCCGAACCAGAGCACTCCCATCATCGCGCCCAGTAGCCAGTTAATGGCCGTTCCAGGGCGGAAAAAGAGGCCTGCCGTTTTGTTCTTTTTCCACAGGTAGGCGCAGTAAATCAGGTAGGGCACGAGTGCGGCCGTCACCAAGGGGGCCCATATTACATTGGTCTGACTTCTGGGACTGACACCCAGTTGGGCGGCACGGGAAATGAGCGGGGCTCCGAACGCCAAACCAAAGTTGATCAGAGGAGAACCAACCCCGGCCAGAATGCAGATGATCAATCCGGCCTTGAAACTCATCCTCTTCCCTGCCCCTTCTTGCTGGTCCTGAACTGAACTCTGCATGGCCTTCTCTTTATGTCTTCCCGCCACGGCACAAAGCACGATGCCCACCAGCATCAAGGCGACCCCTAAGATGATGACCATGCCTTTGGTCGTGAAAATCATCTCCGAATGCAGTGCCACCAGTGGGACGAGCGACCCCAGTGCGGTCGAAAGGCCTATAGCGATGGCGAAATTCAAGGCGATGCCAAGCGCGGCTATGCCCAGCCCGAAGAATATCTGGGCCAGACCAAATCCAACACCAAATCCCACCAGGAGAAGAATCTGCTGAGCGCCCACCTGCTGGTAGAACGCCACCATGTGGGGTACGGTCACATAAACCATGAACCACGGAAACATCAACATTCCCACCACCGCCCAAACTGACCAGATGTTCTCCCATTTCCAAAACTTGGCGTACTTTATCGGGGTGGCGAAACTGCCGTTCAGAATTCCAGCCACCAATGCCAACCCAACTGCCAAAGGCACATTCGACATATATGAATCCTCGGTAATTCAGAAGTCAGAAATTAGAAATCAGAAGACTCGTCACTCCGGTGTCATTCCGAGCGCAGCGAGGAATCCCGCCCTGGTTTGTGAAGGAAGCATCCAGAGCGAGATTCCTCGCTGCGCTCGGAATGACACCAGGGCTCGTCACTTGTCACTCGTCGCTCGTCACTGTCTTATCTGCCCGGAGCCTACGATCTGGAACTTCACGGAAGTGAGTTCGGGCAAGGAAAACGGACCTCGACAATGGAGTTTCTGGGTGCTGACGCCCATTTCAGCGCCCAAGCCGAATTCACCTCCATCGGTGAAGCGTGTGGAAGCGTTCCAATAGACTGCGGCCGAGTCCACCCGGTCCAGAAACCTCTGCGCTCGCGTCGCGTCACGGGTGACGATGGCATCGGAGTGCCGGGTGGAGTACCGGTTGATGTGGGCGATGGCAGCGTCCACATCACTCACCACCGCCACAGCCATCTTCAGGTCCGAATACTCGGTCAGCCAATCATCCGGAGAAGCGGCTCGCACCTTGTCTTCGCCGGCCAGCCGGCAAGTCTGCTCGTCGCCCCGCACTTCTACACCGGCAGCCCGCAGCCGGTCGACAATTCTCGGCACGTATTCCGCAGCGATTTCCTGATGGACGAGCAGCTTTTCAGCGGCGTTGCACACGGAGGGACGCTGGGTCTTGGCGTTGATCACAATCCTGTCCGCAAGATCCAGGTCGGCGTCCTTATCCACGTAAATGTGACAGTTCCCTGCCCCGGTTTCGATAACCGGGACGATGGCTTGCTCCACCACGCGATTGATTAATTCCGCTCCGCCGCGCGGCACCAGAACGTCCACGTAGCCGCGCGCTCGCATGAGCTCATGCACAGACTCACGGGAACGGGAATCGAGCAACTCGATTGCCCCCTCCGGCAACCCCTGTGCCCGGTTAAGAAGTTCCACGAGCAGTTCATTGGTATGGACAGCTTCGCGCCCGCCGCGCAGAACCACGGCGTTCCCGGCTTTGAGCGCCAGGACCGCGGCATCCACCGTCACATTGGGGCGGGACTCATAGATTACGCCCACAACCCCGAGCGGCACTCGCACCTTCCGTATGCGCAAGCCGTTGGGACGAACCCAATCGAACAGAACTTCACCCACCGGGTCGGGCAAGCCGATGACAGCCTGGATTCCAACCAGCATGTCGTCGACACGCTTTGGGTTAAGCAGTAAACGGTCGCGGCTGGCGGGACGGAGGTCGTTGGATTGAAGGTCAAGGCTGTTCGCCGCCAGAATTGCCTCCTGGTTCCCCGCTATAAGCTCCGCCATCTCTTGAAGAATTGAGTTCTTTTCCTGCGTGCTTAAGCAGGCCATGTCGAGAGCCGCGGTTCGGGCCCTGCGCAGTTTGTCGGGCGTAGATTCCATAATCCTTCCACTCACCGCTGCACCCCTGTCATTCCGAGCGAAGCGAGGAATCTCGCATTGTTTCCGGGCCAGAGCGAGATTCCTCGCGGAGTTTACCCTGAGCGAACTGCGGAGATTCTTCGCTTCGCTCAGAATGACAGGCGAAGGGCTCGGAATGACAGGCCGTTTTCAAGGGTGTGAGGTTTGCCCACCGCATAACACTCATGAAGGGTTCTCACTCTTGATCCGCAGTGGCGAAAAATAGGTCCCGACGCGGCGCTGCAAGGCAAGTGGAATAACCTGGGGATGGTTTCCGTTGGCGATCACCACTTGGATTCCAGCCGCCGTGGCCCTGAGTGCCGCTCGCAACTTGGAGCGCATCCCGCCGCGCCCAAGCTGGCTTTTCCCGTTGCAGGCAGCTTCCATCGCAGGCGTGACGCGACGAATCAGCCGCACCAACCGGGGCTTTCCTCGGGGGCCCTCGGGCCGGAAGAAGCCGTCCACATCGGTGAGCAGAACCAGCCAGTCCGCCCCCAGGGCGGAAGCCACAAGAGCGCTCAACTCGTCGTTGTCACCGAACGCCCCTTCGAGCTCCCGGACCGAAACGCTGTCGTTTTCATTGACGATGGGCAGCACCTTCATGTGCAGCAACTGGCGGAGCGTATTGCAGAGGTTACGGTACCGAACCGGGGAGGAAAAGTCGTCACTCGAAAGCAGCAGTTGGGCAACGACCTTCTTCCCAAAGAGCAGCCTTTCGTAGGTGTGCATCAGCCGGCTCTGGCCCACAGCCGCGGTGGCCTGCATCAATCCCAGTTTCTTCGGCCGCCGCTTGATACCGAGGGAGAACATTCCGCAAGCGATGGCTCCCGAACTGACGATCACATACTCGTGGTGCGTCAGATCGAGTTGATCGATCAGCGACCGCATCCAACGGAAGTTGATCTGGCCATCCGGGGCTATCAATCTGGTCCCGACTTTGACAACTACACGCATGAAAACACTCCGCACCCGGCGTCGTACTTGCCCCCAGCGATTTCGCTGCAACCTGAGATTAAGTCCTCAGGTTACGGAAAGTCCACGAGCGCAACATCGTGTGCGTGGTCGCTGGGCCGTTGATGAAACGGGGCTAGCCGCCGCAGCGGGCGCCCGCGGGACTCGAACCATGCAGACCTGAATGCAGGTCCGCGGTTCGTCCAAGCCCGGTTAAACCCCCAGACCTCCAGAACGACTCTGCGTTAGGGGCGGATTGAGGTGATCATCAGGGGTATGGAGGCGCTACTTGCCACCTGAGGCCTGTTTCTTGCCCTCCCAGGCGCCGCTCTCCGTATCACTGGACCACTTGCCGGAAAGCTCCCCCTTCTTAAGGTGTCCCGTTAGCTGGTAGTTGCCTTGTGGCGTGTCGATGTGGATTTCAAGATCAGTTTTCTTAATAGTTCCCGCGCTTATCTGAGTCCCGCCCATAGGCGACGAAACTGATCCCGTCAGCGTATCCTTGGTCTGTTCGAGGTACAGAGTGAATGGCATGTCGCCTTGAGCGCCCCCGTGCGCCGTGCACTCCCATGTCCCGGTAAGCGGGCCGGGTTTAGGTTTTTTCTCACCGGCGTGTAAGGTAGCTCCTAGTGCAACGACCGCCAGACACAGAACGATTGAAACCATCTGCCTCATCTTCATCTATTTGCTCCTTATCCAATCTCATTGAATGGGCTGCCTAGCCATTTTACTGCGGCCCCGGCTTTTCCGTCTAGAAGAACAGTCAAGAGTCGACAGTCGAGAGTCGACAGTTAACAACAATTTGGTCTTTGGGAAACCTAGCATAGGGCAACTCCCATTACGCTCGGAGCTCTGTCAATTACTGCTCCCTCGACCGTAGTCTGTGGCGTGCGGAAGAGTTCACGGTCGACAGGTTACGTACTCTCGACTCTCGACTGTCGACTCTTGACTGCTCTTCAAAACCAGAAATGCCAGGTCGTATCGACGAGTGCGTGGGTCAAGGCGGAGGCGGAAATTCTTTGGCGGTTCCGAAACGTGTATCCGTAGAACACCCCTGCCAGCGTAGCCATAATCGCGTATCTCCAGTTGGGAACCGGAGCGTGCTGGAGATGTGACGCCCCGAATACGACCGCGGCAATCACCAGGCCGTATACGCCCGTGGGCCCTCGCCGGATGCTCCGGCACAAGAGGTTCTGGAGGATTCCCCGGAAAAGCAGCTCCTCCGGGATGGCAATCGTGAGGTACATACCAAAGAACTGGAGAGGCAACTGCCCGAAGGAGGCGCTGGAAAAGTGGGGGTGAATAAAACGCAGCGCCATCCCCAGCGGAATTCCGAAGAGAGAAAAAGCGAGGAAATTGGCGAAACCGTCCACCACGTCCTGCTTCCTCCATAACAGCCGGTACCCCACGCCTTCAAGGTTGCGGACGACCGCGAAGGCGTACATCCCTACGCACACACAAAAGAGTGGGCGGAAGATGTAAAGGTCGAACGGCCAGGTCCAAATTCCCCTTAACCAGTTTGCGGCGACCGGAAGCCCCAGCGCCACCATGGCCACGACATCCCGCCACCCGAGGTGTGGGGGGCGATGCAGGCGGTCGGGCAGCAGCAACAAGGTGGGCACTACGATGTAGGCCAGTAATTTGCCGGCCCCCAGGAACGAGAACGAGCCCGTTCCAAAGGCGTAAACGAGGTACGGGATCAGCAAGAACAAAGGCAAGCCGGTGGCTGCCCAAACCGATTCCGCCGCCCGCTGGCGCAGGTAGCGGACGAGGCTCGCCTGGCTCAATCCCACGAACGCGCACAGGGTGAGGGAAAGACTCAACAGTATGGCCGCCAGCCGCGTGGGGTCAGGATGAACCTGAAGCAGGATGGCGGCCTCAGCCGCAGCAGACATGGCGATCAAAACGATAAGGAGAAGGGCTGCTCTTTTCATCACTTCCTGCCTATTTTCGCTCTTGTGCTCTCCCGCCGCTGGGGACAAGCTCCTCAGAACCGAAGTCCACTTCGGCCAGGGGGATAAACTGCACGGGGCCGAGTTTCTTCAAGTCCTTCTCGAAGCCGGAGAGATTCCCTACCAACACAATAATATTGTTGTCGGGAGCAAGCCGCTGGCGAGCGGCGTTCCAAACCTCCTCAGCGGTGAGGGCCCGGATCTTCTCAGGGAACCGGTTCCAATAGTCGAGCGGCAGATTATACACCAGCAGTTCCAATGTCTGGCTGGCGACATCTTCCGAGGTTTCAAAATCCAACGCGAGATGGCCAATCAAGTACCCCTGAGCTGTTTCAAGTTCCTGGGGGGTGATGGGGTGATCGTGCATCCGCTTAATTTGTTCGAGAGCCAGATGGACGCTCTTCATGGTCTCGGGTGTGCGGGTAAAGGTCTTGGCAAGCCACACCCCAGCACTCTGATAGGAGAGAAGCTCACTGGAAGCCCCATACGTCAGACCCTCATGGCTGCGGAGGGCCTTGAAAAGCCGGTTTTCGGAGGGTCCGCCCAGAATTTGATCGGCGACGCTCAGCGCCAAATAATCGGGGCTCTGCCTTGGCACCCCAAGGTTGCCAATACGGATTTCCGTCTGAACCGCATCCGGCTTGTCGATGGCGACAATCCTATGTGATCCCACTGCCGGAGACGCAGCAGGAATGAGGGGCGTCGCCCGGTTCGTCCATGCGCCAAAGCGCTTTTCCGCGCGTTCAAAAGCTTCGCCTGTCTCGATATCTCCCACAATGGCGAGAACTGCATTCGAGGGTTGATAATAGTTGTTATAGAAGGCGCGGAGGTCTTCCGGAGTCATTCGACGCACCGAGGGAATGGTTCCGTCCTCGGGGTGGCCGTAGGAGGTCCCGAGAAAGGCGAGGCGCCTCAAGACCGCATCGGCAACGTAGTCAGGATCGTCGCGAACAACCTCGAGGGCCGAAAGGGTCTGCTTGCGCTTCCGCTCGACTTCCGCGGGCATGAAGGTGGGATGTATCACCATGTCCGAGAGAAGATCGAAAGCCAGCTCCTCATGGTCATTGAGGACGCTCAGGCTTACATAGGATTCATCCCAATCGGCCCCCGCATCAACTAATCCTCCGCTCGAGTCAATAGCCTCGGAGATCTGGCTCGCGCTGCGTGTTGAAGTTCCCTCCGCCAGCAAGGCGCTCACCAGTTGCGCTGTTCCAGGCAAGGTCACCGGATCCGATTCTGCTCCCGACTTTACCACCAGCCTCAACGTCAAGAGTGGAAGCAAGTGCCGCTCGATGGCGACCACTTTCAAACCATTGGGAAGAACGCGTAGCGCAGGCGCGGGAAGCACCAGGGGCTTGGGAGGCAACGCCTCCGGCGGGAAGTCACGAGCCAATGCGAGGGCAGCAAAAAGCAGAGCCGCCAGACAGAACACGCAGCTCTTTGGAGTGCGGCAGCTTGCTGCCGCTTTAATGTCATTCCGAGCGCAGCGAGGAATCTCGCTCTGATTCTTTGCCCCACCTCCCCCCCGGGTCCGCTTTGAGCACCGATCAACTTCAGCGCAGGGCCAGATTCCTCGCTGCGCTCGGAATGACATCTGCTCGGGAATGGCCCTTCCTTGGTCCCTTTGTGAGCTCATTGGCCACCCGCTCCTTGCTCGCTTACTTGCTTATCGCCCGCCGCACTCTTTGTGTACACTTCCACCAGCGTCAAATTCTGCGCCACGAAATACTTCTGCGCCACGCGCTGGATATCCGCCGGCGTGACAGCCAGGAATCGGGCGGGCTCCGTATTGACCAGGTTTGCATCCTTTAAAATGACTGCCGCATAGCCCAGTTCCTCCCCTCGCGTTTGGACCGTCTGCCGGCTCAAGATGAAATCGCGAAGGGTTTGGTTCTTGGCTTTCTGTAGTTCGTCATTGCTGACCGTTTGAGTTTTCAGCCGGCTCAGCTCCGCCTCGACTTCAGCCTCCCCCTCGGCTGGCGCGTGGCCCTGGTTCATGACGGCAAATACAAAGAAGAGATTGGGGTCTTCCGTGAAGTTGCCGGTGCTCTGCGCCTCCAGGGCAATCTGTTTGTCATAAACCAGCCGCCGATAGATGCGCGAACTTTCACCTTCCGAGAGGATGTTGGCTGCCAGCCGGAGCGGGTAAGCGTCCGGGGTACCATCCGCCGGCATATGGTAGCCTTCCACGAAGGCCGGAAGCGCCACGTCCAGAGAGAGTTTCACAACCCGCTCCGCAGTTTGGGGCGGCTCCTGCTGGATGTGGTTTGTAGGAAGGCGCGCTCCGCGTTCAAGAGGGCCGAAGTATTTCCGGATCATGGATTCCGTCTCCTGCGGGTCCATGTCGCCGACGATGACCACAGTGGCGTTGTCGGGCACGTAGTAGGTGTCGTAGAAGTCGCGAATGTCCTCCAGCCTGGCATTGTCCAGGTCATGCAGGCTGCCAATCGTCATGTGCTGGTACGGATGCACGCTGTAGGCATGTTGATACAAAGTCTCCACTACCGTCCCGTAAGGCGGATTATCAAACTTTAAGCGCCTTTCCTCTTCCACCACTTCCCTTTCGTTGTTGAAAACAGTTTCCGTGATGTCCAGGTGGCGCATCCGGTCAGCCTCCAGCCACAGGACCACGGGAAGTTGGGAACTGGGTGTCGTTTCCCAGAAGACGGTGGAGTCCTCGGTCGTGTAAGCATTATCGACGCCACCAGACCGAATGACATAGTCGGAGAATTGGTCGGGGTCGATGTTCGTGGTCCCCTCAAACATCAGGTGTTCGAACAGGTGGGCAAAACCGGTCCTTCCCGGGGCCTCGTTCTTGGAGCCCACGTGGTACCAGACTTGAACGTTGACCACGGGCGCCTGGTGGTCCTCCACAAGGCAGGCCTGGAGACCGTTGGGAAGGGTCAGCGCTCGGATCGTCGTTCGAGGGAGGGTGACGGCTTCCGCCTCACGGCAAATCCCCGTAAGAAGGAAAAGAACGACCGCGAGGATGACCGCGCGCGCCCTGGGGGCTTGATGGAAGGTTCTCAGCAACCTGTTCCAAACCTCAAAAGGTTTTCACTGCAAAGTTCTGATTTTATCATTGAGCCGCACAATGTGATGATGCGAAATCGAGGCCTTGCGTGCAACTCGCGGGAATCCCCTCCTGGGTTCGAGTAAGCGAAGACTGCCCCTTCCCACTGCGGAGCCGCAGCCTCGCAGGGCGGGACCTGGGCTACGATTCCTCCAATGAATCAATGACCCAGTGAATCAATGATTCAATTCCGAAGTTCACTCGGTGTACTTCTGTGCGATGGGATAACGCCGCCCCATCCCAAAAGCCTTGGCGGTTACTTTGAGTGTGGGAGGGGCCTGCTGCCGCTTGTATTCGGCGCCATCGACCTTGCGGATCGCGTCCCTTACCAAGCAGATGTCGAAATGATGCTTTTCCGCAATCTCCTGGGAGGACAGGGCCTCCTCGATGTAGTCCTTCAGGATGGCGTCCAGGACTTCATAAGGGGGGAGAGAGTCCTGGTCAGTCTGATTGGGACGCAACTCGGCCGAAGGGGGCTTTTCAAGACACTTTTGCGGGATGCGTTCCCCGGCGCGGTTCACGTAACGCGCCAAGTCGTAAACCATGATCTTGGGGACGTCGGCGATGGCGGCCAGGCCCCCGGCCATGTCGCCGTAGAGAGTGCAGTAGCCGGCGGCCAGCTCGGATTTGTTGCCGGTGCTGAGGACAAGTGAGCCAAACTTATTGGACAGGGCCATGAGAATATTGCCGCGCACTCGCGCCTGGATATTCTCTTCCGTCACGTCGCGTGGTTTACCTTCAAAGGCCGGGTCGAGCGCGGTGAGATAACTTTCGAAGATGGGGGTGATGGGGATAATCCGGAAGTCGATGCCCAGATTGCGGGCCAGCGCTTCGGCATCCCGGATGCTTCCCGGAGAGGAATAGGGACCGGGCATGCCCACCCCGGTGACGTTCTGGGGGCCCAGCGCGTCCGCCGCCAGAGTGGCGACGAGTGAGGAGTCGATGCCGCCGCTCAGGCCGACGATCACTTTTTGGAACCCGCACTTCACCACGTAGTCATGCACGCCCAGCTTGAGGGCTTGATAGACCGCCTCGGTTTCGGAAGCTGGAGCGGGGTGGATTTCGAGCTGACCATCCGAGGTGTCGAAAATCACCAGGTCTTCCTCGAAGGAGCGGGCGCGCGCGCAGAGTTCTCCCCGGGCATTAAAAGCCATGCTGGAGCCGTCGAAAACCAGTTGGTCGTTTCCCCCCACATGATTGACGTAGACCACCGGAATGTGGCGGGTATCCGCGATGGCTTTCAGCATGTCATGACGCAATTGGATTTTCTCCGTACTGTACGGCGAAGAGGCAATATTCAGCAGCAAGTTGGCCCCGGCGCGAACGCACTCATCAACAGGATCTCGGCGGTAGAGTTGTTTCTTCCAGAAATGCTTGTCGTTCCAGACGTCTTCGCAGATGGTAATGCCGAGCTTGAAACCATTGAACTCATGGAGCCCGATGGATTGGCCGGGTTCGAAATAACGCGACTCGTCAAATACATCGTAAAAGGGCAGCAGGATCTTCGTGTAATCGAGCACCACCTTGCCGTCCTTAATTAAAGCTGCTGCGTCCGCCACAGCTTTGCCTTGCACAGCGTGGGAGCGACGCACGTAGCCCACAAGCGCCGGGACGGGGGGAAGCAACCCCGCCAAACGTACCAGTTCGGTCTCGGACTTCCGTATGAAGCCCGGCCTTTCAACCAGATCTCGAGGCGGGTATCCGCAAAGCGCCAACTCCGGAAAGACCACCAGGTCTGCCCCGCGCTCCTGGGCGCGGCCGGCATACTTCACGATACGGTCGATGTTGCCGCCAAAGTCGCCAACCGTGGTATTGATTTGTGCGAGGGCAATTTTCATGGCTCGCTATTAGTTTACTTCATGGGTGTTGGAGGCAGCAAGGCGGTTCGATTTGCGATTTGCGATTTGTGATTGACAACGGAGAAAGCCGCCACCACCACTTTGTTAATCGGATATCGGAAATCAGCAATCGCAAATGGTTCGATTTGTGATTTGTGATGGAGGCAGATTGCCGATTTGCGATTCGCAGATTACGACGCAAGCTGCCACGCCACTTTGTCAATCGCAATCGGAAATCAGCAATGGCAAATGGTTGGCTTTTGTGATTCGTGAATGACAACGGACGAAGCCGTTACGCCACTTTGTCAATCGCAAATCGCAAATCACCAATCGCAAATGGGGAGTCTAGGCGCTGAAAGAACTTCCGCAGCCGCAGGTGGTTTTCACATTCGGGTTGTCGAACTTAAAACCGGCGCCCTCCAAGGTCTCGATGTAGTCGATCTTGGTGCCGTTGATGTACATCAATGATGCCTGGTCAACAAACACCTTCAGGCCGTCGAATTCGTAAACCTTATCAACCCCGTTGGTCTGGTTCTCGAAATTCATCTGGTAGGAGAATCCAGAACATCCGCCGCCCACTACCGCAACGCGCAAACCGGCAGGGGCGGGATTCTGTTGGGCCATGATTTCCTTTACCTTCGTAACGGCCTTGGGAGTGAGCTCTATTCTCATCTAAAACTCCTTATGCAACCTGATTTCAGTCTGGCACCCTTAATATCTGATGAACCAACATATCAGAGGGATGCACAGAAATCAAGCTGGATGCCAAGTGGTAGCGGGTCAGTTGGGGGTTGTAGCGGCGATTCACCTGGAAAGAAGGCTTATTATTCAGTAACATAGTTGGGATGATTGCCGGTGGAACCGCGACGATCCGGGAGGCACGGGGCTTGGCTGCCCCGCTTTGTCGAAGGTAAGTTACCGTGAGGAAATATATTCTGGCTATGGCATCGGTAGCAGCGATAGGCATCCTCATCCAGAGTGGGTGCGGAGGCAGCGGTGCAACCCTGCACATTGTCGCCACCCCGGGGACGATAGCGGTTTTCGGTGGCGACGCTCCCCAATGCAGCAGCGTCATTTCCTTCGCGGTCACGATTAGTGGCCTGACGTTGACGCCGCAGTCCGCTTCGAGCCCGGTTTCGGTCCTTCCCGGTGGACAGGCAGTCACGGTGGATTTTGCCTCCCTAATGGATTTCGCCACCATGTTCAGCGTGTCAAACGTCCCACCCAACACTTACAACGCGCTGGGAATAACACTTTCCAATCCGCAGTTGACGTACCTGGATACCTCTACCACCCCTCCCTCTCTCAAGACGATAGCCCCGACGATGACTTCCCTGACTATCAATCTCAATCTCAACCCGGCAATTACTATCGCGAGCAACGGCACGGTCGGCCTGCAACTCGACTTTAACCTCCTGAATTCCGTTTCCATCGGTTCCAACAATCAATTCACGGTGACCCCGACTTTCAGCGCAAATTTGGCCTCGGCCTCGGGAAGCAACGGTTTTGCTGAGTTCGATGACTTGAGCGGTCTCGTTCAAAGCGTCAGCACAAGCTCCACGAATTCGTCGTTTGTTGGGAGCTTCACGATCTCTCGCCCCAATACTCCGACCTTTACGATCTACGTCACGAGCTCGACGCGGTTCGACGGGGTCTCCGGGCTGAGTGGTCTAACTGCCGGGACCTTTGTGGAGATGGATGCCTTCCTTGACTCGAACGGGAACATCGTGGCAAACACCGTGGTGGCGGAGGATCAGGAAAATCAGGCCAGTGGCGAAGCGGCATTTGCCGGGTTGATCACTTCAGTGACGCCACAGACGGGGAATGCCACTCAGTTCACGCTATTTGTCGGCGAAGAAAACCCCGATGTGAGCAGCCGTGTAGGACTCTTCTCGACTCTGACCTTCAATATCGCTCCGTCGTCCACAAGGTTCGGTCTCACCGCCCAAGCTGCCGACTTCGCCACCTTTTCTTTTGGCACTGCAAACCTTGCCGCAGGTCAGCGAGTTGTCGTCCACGGCACCCTGCCCAGCGGCTCAGGTACGGCGCAGACGGCCATCGCTCGGTCGGTATTCCTGGGTCTCCAGTCCATTTTGGGGAACCTTTCCACAAACCCAAGCACACCGGTAGCCACCAACGATGGCGTGGACGGGGGGTTCACGCTGCTTCCCTGCTCGCCACTATTCCAGCCCGCGCAGATTACGGTTCTTTCTGCCCAGCAGACGGCCTTCTTAGGCATTTCGAATTTGTACAGCTTGACTCCGTACAGCTTGACCAATCCGGACCCGTACTTCCTACTCGTCAAAGGATTGCTGTTCAATGAGCAGAGCACAACCTCTTTTGGGGTGGAGAGTTGGACTGTGCCCGCCAATGTTCAGGTGGCAAGCCAGGTCCATCAGCTACCTTAGCAGGATGCTGAAAAACGTTGGTGAACGTTGTTATTCCGAGCCCGCCCTGCGGGAGGGGAATCTCGCTCCGGAAACCCCGATCTGATCGGGGCGAGATTCCTCGTCGTCCCGATCAGATCGGGACTCCTCGGAATGACAGGCTAGACTGTTTTTTCAGCACCCTGTTAAAGGACCGTGACGAAAAGGTCGAAGAGCACCCTTGGGTTCATCTTATGTCGGATTTTAATGCCGCAAGGTCGGTGGCGCTGATTCGCGCGGTGCCGGTGGTCTGGGTACTTCTCTCCTTTCCCCTTTGTGCCCAGCAAGCTGCCCGTGCCGGCCTGGCGAGTTTCCCGGCAGATACCCAGCAGGTTGCCTACTCGAATTTCGCGCAACTGCGTTCCTCACCCGATTATCCGCAAATCCGTCAACATGTGGTCTACCAGCAGCTCCGCGGATTTCAGGAGTTCCTCCGCTCAGTCGGCGTTGACCCTGAAAAGGACGTTGACGAGTTGATGCTGGGGTGGCACGGTCAGTCCCTGAGTGGCACGGGGAGCTTTGGCATTGCGGCCGGACGTTTTGAACCCGATAAAGTGCGGGAGTTCTTCACGCAAACCCAATTGCCGGTCCAATCCTACGCTGGTTCTGAACTATTTGCCTTCGGCTCGGGCGCGGACCCGGCGGACACCTTCTTCACTTTCCTGGATTCCTCGATGGCGGCCTTCGGCCGATTGCACGACCTGAAAGCTCTCCTTGACGTCAGGGAAGGCTCAGCCGACGCCCTGGAAACAAACGAGGCCTTCCGAAGTTACGAAGCCGAACTCGAGGGGACAGCGCCTCAGTGGGGGATCCTTACTGGGAAAGCTGCTGCGAATGTTGCTGCGCCGTGGCTGTCGGGCGGAAGGAAGAACACGATTGATTTGACCGCCTTCTTGGAGCCGGTCCAGGCCGTCCTTTATCGTGTGGATTGGGACGGCGGCTTCACGGCACACATCAGTGTTGTTTGCAAGACGCGGGAAAGTGCCGCAGGACTCTTCCAGCTTCTGAACATTCTCAAGTCTGCCCCCTTGCCTCCCGCCTCGGGTGGCGGTTCCGGACCTGCTTCCCTGCTCCAAAATCTGGATGCCCGCCAGAACGGTTCACGCCTCGAGCTCAGGGCCTCGGGGGCAGCGGATGCACTGGACCAGATCTTAAAGATTGGGGAATGAGTTTAATTGGGTCATTTGTTCATTGAGTCATTGAATCATTGACTCGTGCGAGGCGGAGGGAGGTGTCTATCCTTTCGAGGGTTCTTCAATGGACCAATGAACAAATGAATCAATTCATTGATTCATTTGATCATTGAGTCATTGACTCGTGCGAGGGGGGGAGGTGTCTAGCCTTTCGAGGGTTCTTCAATGGACCAATGAACAAATGAATCAATGAATCAATTCTCAAGAGGGTGTGAAGAGCTTAAGTTCCCTCTCGAAGTCCGCCTGGGTGACAGGCTCGCCATCATTCAGACGGCTTAAGAGCTTTTCGATTGCAGCTTTGGCCTGGTCTTTTCGATAGGCTCGGATGAACCCATCAAAGAAATGCTCCCCTGCCATGGCCCGGTTGATTTCCGCTTGCTTGTTGTGATCCTGTAACTCCGTGAAATAGACGACGCGGTATTTCCCCGAGTAGGTGGCCTCCTTGCAGACCTCGAACATGATCTTGTCAGATTCGAATGGCACAGTCTGACCTCAGAATGTTGGTTGTGGCCATGGGGCCCTGACAGCAGTATCCCTTGGGCAGCCTATGCCAAGCGGCCCGCGAGAAACTACCGATTGATGATTATGCCTGATCAGGGGAAAATCTCGAAGAATTCCGCATGTCGTGGCCGAACAACCGTAAAACCTCGACGGTCCAAGGTGAAGACCCTGAAGACTCTCAGTCGTTCTGCCAGGGCCACCAAGGAAGCGTCGGCAAAATCCATGGGCAGGTCTGCGTATTGCTCCATTAATACCCGCATCCTTGCGAGATCGCTTTTCAGGACTTCCTCCACCCGGACCGCGTCACTCAACACGAAATCCCAGAGGAGGGCCCGGCCCACTGGCCGATCAAGAAAGTGAAAAACCTCCGTCAATACCGGCCAACTCGTCACGAAGCGGCCGCGAAACTCCTGGAGCGCCGCACGGCAGCGCTCGTGAGACCCCTCCGACGGGTCGAAAAGAGCGATCAACAGTCCCGAATCACAAAGTGCCTGCACGACGCTTGGCAAGGAGTATCTCTCTTAACAAGCGGCTGACGTTACGAGCGCGCTCACGCTTTGGACCCGGCGGCGCGGCCCCAAGCTTCGGATAGAGCTGTGAGTATACTTCCCACGAGGTTGGTCGGGCCTCACTGGCATCACTCTTCCACGCGTCGCGCAGGGCATCCTTAATTACCGCGGACTTCGTGCGCTTGCGCCGCCGTGTTAAGGCGCGAAGAATCCGCGCGGTTTCCGGGTCCAGCCGAAATGTAACACTCTCACCCATGTCTTACATCGTAAGACGCCAGCCGGTGCCTGTCAAGATGTAGGAAAGGGGCAGGAGCGGAGAAAAAACGCAAACTCCAGAATAAGGCAGGGGGAGACAGGCGGGCCGGCACTACCCATCAGGCGGAATCTGCCTCCGGTTGGTGCGCTTCGATAGAGAGCGACTCACTTGGCGGCGGCTTCAATTTCATCTCCAACGCCTGGGCAATCATTTGCAGAACGAGTCCTCGATTCTGGAAGAGAAGCCAGGTCCACTCCCGCTTCTTCATCTGCGGGAAATAGATTCCCCGGAAGGCTAAACGACCGATCAAGTGGATGAGGCGGTCCGCAAAAGCCTTCGACTGCAGTTGCCCTATGGCGGAAACATTCGCCGCTGGATTATAAGACGCCCCCCAAGCCTGTCTTACTTCCTCCTCCGCTTGCTCGGGGGAAATTCCTAGGGGCGAGAAGTCCATGGTGAAAGGTTTGAACTCCAGCCAGTGCTTTGGCCGGGCAAGCCGGCCGGCTGATGCCAACCGATCATAGAGTGGAGTTGTCGGGTAAGGTGTCAGCAGGCCGAACACGGGCAATCCCGGAGGCCAGGAACGAACCGCTTGCAGAGTGCGCTGGGCCACACCCGGACGGTCACTGTCCATCCCGAAAATAAAGGAAGTAATAGCATAAAGGCTGTGCCTAGCGAGGCACTCCAGAATCGCCTTATATTCCGCCGGTTTATTAAAACCCTTCCTCACGCTCTTGAGGTTGTCGGGGTCAATGGACTCAAGGCCCATGAAGATCCACTTGCCTCCGCTCTGTGCGATCAATGAGACGAGTTCCTCATCTCGCAGCAAGTTCATGCTGATCTGCGCCACCCAGGGAACCTGCGCGTCGCGCGCGATGATCTCCCGCAACAGCAACTTGGTACGCTTGGGATTGATGGCGAAGTTGTCGTCGATGAAAAAGACCGCAATCTTTCCCTTCTGTCGCCTCTCCAAAGCCTTCAACTTCAAAAGTTCGTTGACGACGCTTTCATTTGAGCGGAAACGGATGGAATCACCAAAGAACCCCGTCACGGTGCAGAACTCACATCCATAAGGGCATCCCCGGCCGGACTCAATCGGTACCAAGTGAAAAGTCTGCCAGGTCATTCCAACCAGTGAAAGGATGCGCCGGACAAGCGTTGGGAAGTGCCGGATGAGGTTGAACTGATCAAGGTCCATGTGGTCCCAAGGAATCTCGGGATAATTCGCGAGCGAAGGCTTCACTTCAGTGCCGCCCTCGTCCACAGGTGCATAAACTTCCTTGAGTGCACCACGCTGGGCATCGGCCACAATGCGCGGCCAGGTATAATCCGCCTCACCGACCGCTACGGAATCAGCATGGCGAGGGCCGCCGTCACGGCCCAGCGCTTCGTCGGGCACCTCGGTGACGTGTGGCCCCCCCATTACGACGGGGACACCTGCGGCGCGCACCACATCCGCCATCTCGTACGCTTTCCTGACCATGCGGGTCATGGCGCCAATCCCCACCAGTCCGATTTGATGTTTCTTGAGGTATTGCACCAGCTCGGTTTTGTTCAAACGCTGCGCGTTGCCGTCCACCAGAAACACTTGGTGACCCGGAGGTGTGAGCGACTTCAGGAGAAACATCCAGAGGTGCGGCATGAAGTTATGGGTGGTTTCGTTGTCCGGGTTATACAGAAGAATGTTCATAATCCTTCGGCCTTTTGCCCTAGGCCAGGATTTTCATTTTGGTATCCTGGGCAGGGACACTATACACCCCTTCGGCTCGTTTGCCACAACACTATTTGCAGTCCAGGCGTCAAGGCGCCACCCAGCAGCGGGCGGCGCCACCACTGGTGAGGCGTCGAGTTCAGCGCGCAGCTTCGCTTCAAACTCCTTCAGCTTCGCATCGATCTCGGCCTGCTTCTGCCTGCGCCGGACCATATCTTCGCGACAGCGCTTCAGGAAGTAGCTGATGGTTTCGACGCGAATCTTGATCGATCCCGTCGGCTTGTTTTCGTCAATATCCTTGAAAGAGAAATAAGGCGTGCCGGATTTGGCGGGTGGCGCATACATGTTTTTGTGATCTATGCGATCTCTTGGCAATTGGGCTAGAATGCTCTGGTACCCCGGGAACGGCAATGCGCGGTGCCATGATCACATACATGCCAAACAGCGGCATGTATACGCCCCCGCGATCCATGTTCCGGCGTGCGCCGTGGTGGGCATGGTTGCGCGTCACGGACGTTTCGCGTTAGAGCAACTTTCTGGGGTTGAAAGAGCTAGCTGCAGAACTTGGGTAGGGGCCTCGATTAACCGCGCGGCATCGCCACATCTGCGTCAGCAGACACTAACGCCGTCAAGAAAAACAGTTCCTCCCTCGAACGCGCAACAAGCAGAGCCGGCCAGCATGACCTGACCGGCTCGCCCGCGGGAACTAGATCTCCGATTTTGGAAAGGCGCTGGCCTCGTTAACCACGTTAGTAGACTGCCAGCACATTAGAAACAGTAACTACGCAATCGCCGGTAGCGAGGAAGCTAATTGTAATTGCGGTGATTGGATCGTCAGCCGCCTTTACCGCTGAGAAAATGTCGTGGCCGGTGTCATCCCAAAGCTGAGGAATCGGGAGCCCCGCACTACCGTTCCAGTCGCTGTCGGGGGTCCAGTTGCCCACTGTAGGAATAGGACTCGTAGGACCGGCAATCAGCGTGCCGTTGATAGTGGTGGTTTCTGAGTCGGTACCAATCTCATCAAGGCGGCTAGCTCCGGTCTGTCCATCGGCGCCAATGTTATCCCACAACGCGTCGGTAGTGACTGGCGCGGGAAGTGTCAACGCGTAAGTGAACGGTGTGTCGCCATAGAAGGTAGTGGCCGTAAACCCTGCATCATAGATACCGACCGTGTAAGCTCCGGTGCCTACGATGACCAGGGAAGCGCCTTCGGCAGCCGGGAAAACGGGGCCACTGACCCACGGGTCGCTCCCATCAGTAAGTGCACTCGCAATTGTTACCTGGTAGGCTCCGTTACCCGTAGCTAGCCATCTGGGAACTTGCGCCCGATAGACAGCGATACCGGTACTGTCCCAGCACGGATCAGCACCTATTCCCAGCAAGGTCCCTTCCAGGGTGACTCGAGGAAGGCCAAAAAAACCAGGATTGGGAAATATGCGACTCAGGGAGGCTCTGGAAAGGCCCCTGGTCGGTGTCGGGGTGCTGAAAAGGATCGCCCAGTAGAGATAGGCATCCTGAACGCGGCCGACCACGCCACTGACGTGAAGTACGCCGGTGCCGCGATTGCGCAGAGCAATTCCACCGGTTCCGTATGAGGCGCCGGAGTAAGTCATAAACGGATCGATTTGAGCGGATACCTTGGAACTCACCGGGGGTTTGGAGCCCGCTCCGGGTGTTCCCCAAGCCCTGGTCTGTCCAGCGGCAGAAACAGAGCCTAATAACCCCACGGTCATTGCCAACACAACAAACCGGAGAAATGCACTGCAACTCAAACTGCATCGAAGGATACTGTTCATAATCCGCCTCCTTGGCAGAACGAAGTTAGTTAACCTACAAAGCCGACTTGTTTGGAAAAATTATTCCCCCAACGCAATATAGGATGAACCAAGGCTGGGAGGTTGTCAAGTGGAAGTCATGTGGAAAAAGTCATGGTAATCAATCGCCGGTAACAGACGTGGCGAGCTTCCGTGCGTGGCGCATACATGCCGCCCTTTGTCATGTATGGGATCATGGCACGCCGCAGTGCCATTCCCGGGGGATTAGTGCATTCAGCCCAATTGCCAAGCGGTCGCAAACATCTCAAGACCATATATGGGCCACCCGCAAGTGCCAAGGCGTTTCTTGGGCGCAGGTGGCAATTGGCCGTGGGTGCATCTGAACCCCGAAGGGGTTGAAGATGAGTAGCCGTGGGCAAGGGCGCGGGGTTTTGCGCCCGCTGCCCACGGATTGTGTGCCATCCAAGATTCTCGACCCTGGAGGGGTCGAACCGTTCGGCCTGGCCACGACGGGATCGCTAAAGAAGTTACACGCGGTACGCACGAAGCGGATGGCGGGAAGGGCGCTGCAGAAAGCAGATCCTCTTCATTCTGACTTCTGCCTTCTGACTCCTGATTTCTGCCTTTCCAATCCCAGGCGGCGCAAGCGGAACAATGCACCATTGCGGGATGCCCCGGCGTCTATGACCCCCGGACGGTCGTCCACACTGTCAAACACCGGGGTGAGGTGATGGTGATCGACCACGTTCCCGCAGAGGTCTGCAACGTTTGCGGCGATGTCCTACTCGCACCCGAAACCGTGCGCCGCATCGAAGCCTTGCTCAAAGCCACTCCCCCACCCAGCCGAAGCGTGCCTCTCTATGAGTTCGCCTGAACCTCCGCGGGTGACGCAGACCCGCCCACCATTAGGATCGGCGGACCATAGGCCGCGGCGGCTCTGCGACGTGCTGATGCCTCTTGAGGCTGAGTTAGAATCTTTTCATGCCTCGCTGCGGCATTTTTACGCGCTCAATCATCTTCATTACATGACCACCAGCATCCCGCAAGGCGGGATCGGCCCTGAGGGCCTTTTCCTAGCGCACTTTCTGCGCTCCGAGACACGCTCCGGACGACGAAATTGTCGAAGCCACGCTTTTGCGTCGCACACCCGTGGACATTGCGTCTATTGACAGGCCACGGGATTTATGATAGCCTATGTGTGTGAGCAACTTTGCCGGCGTATCACACCTCGCGCTCTTGTTTCGCATAGTGGCGAGCCATGGCCCTCATGGGCGCGCGAGCATCACTCGCTCAATCTGTCCTGCGACTCAAGAAAGCCTACCAGCCTGGAGAAAGAATTCTTTTTTTGACCGAACGAAGCGGGGATGTTATTGAAAACAAAGGGTCGGCTTTCCAAGGGCGGTGGCAAAGCAGGAATGTCGTAGAAAACACAGGTATTTACGCGCTGAAAGCGGGAATGTTGTTGAAAATACAGGTAGTTAGTAGGTGGGGGAAGAACAGGATTCAGGATTCGGGATTCAGGAAGTGAAAGAGCAGGTCCTAGGTGCCAGGTGTCGGTAACAGGGGCTGGGGGCTGGGTGCTGGGGCAAGCGCACAGGAAGAGTGCGACTAAGCGATCAGTCGCCGGTAACACAGGTGGCGAGCTTCCGCAGCCTCTCATGCCGGCGGCGGAGAAGCTCATCGGGGGACAGCTTTGCGAGGTCCTGGAGGCACGATCTCAGCACTGGCCGCAAAATGTCGGCGGCCAGTTGGTGACTATTGTGTGCGCCGCCCGGAGGCTCCGGCACCAGGCGGTCGACAATTCCTAAGCGAAGCATATCTTCCGCGGTCAGCTTGAGGACACGCGCGGCCTCCTGTTTATGGTCCCAGTCCCGCCACAGGATTGAGGAACAGCTTTCCGGGGCGATCACCGAATAGACGGCGTTCTCGAGCATAAGGACTTCGTCGCCCACCGCTATGGCGAGTGCCCCTCCGCTGCCGCCCTCGCCGTGAATGACGACAACGATGGGAACGCGCTGCTTGGGTATCTCCTTCAAGTTATAGGCAATGGCCTCGGCCTGCCCGCGTTCTTCGGCCCCGATTCCGGGATAGGCGCCAGGCGTGTCTACGAAGGTTATGATGGGCAAGCCGAATTTGGCCGCAGTGCGCATCAGGCGCAGCGCCTTGCGGTAGCCTTCCGGGTTGGTCATGCCGAAGTTGCGGAGCAGTTTCTGCTTGGTGTCACGGCCTTTCTGATGGCCCATGACCACAACTGATCTTTCCTCGAATTTGGCCAGCCCGCCCACTAACGCCTGGTCATCTCCAAACCGCCTGTCACCGTGCAGCTCGGTAAATTCCGTGAAGAGCATTTGGATGTAGTCCAAAGTGTAGGGACGCTGAGGGTGACGAGCCAGCAACACCCGATCCCAGGGATCGTTCGCTGTGCCGGCGACCCTGTCCCGAAGGGCTGCCAACTGCTGGCGGAGACGTTCGATTTCCTCGCGCGTGACTTCTGAGTCGGAGGCCTGTTCCAGCTCTACAATCTGCTTTTCGATTTCGCGCACAACGGCAAGTTGGGTGTCGGGGTTTGACATCAGCTCAATATCCTACTCGAACCAGGTATTTATTGTCGACTCACTCTTGCTTCCGGGAGTGGGTCAATTTGATGCCGTAGCGGCGAGTTTACCTCGCCAAATGGCGGCGTAAAGCCGCCACTACTCCTGCTTTTCGACCACAATCGCGGACTCGCCGCAGAGCGCCCGCAACTGACTGATGACTTCGTCATTCGCCTGCACTGCACGCGGGCGGGTCACACGAAGATCAGCTACGAAATCCCCGGGGCGGGTGAGTTCCAAGATTACCGAATCGCTACCGGGGTGGGCAGCCAGCAAATCCGCCAGTTCTCCGGCAAGGCCATCTCGGGCGTCAGCAAGGTTCACTCGAATTCGGAGCCGCGACTTTGGGCCGTTCACCGCGGCATCGAGCGGCCGCGCTTCATTCACCACCACCTTGGTGCGCTGATTCTCTTCGTGGCGTACTCGCCCTTTAATCAGGAGAGCTGCGTCGCGCTTTAGGACTCCTTGAAGCTGCTGATAGGCTTGGGGAAAAACAAGCAGCTCCACCGATCCCCGGCTGTCCTCCAGCATGCCGCTGGCCCAGAGATCGCCCTTTTTACTGGGCCGGACACGCAGGTTGGTCAGCATTCCGGCCAAAGTCACCTGTGACTCGTGAGCCACTTCCTCCAGTGATGAACTATCGTGGCGCGTTATCGCAGCCAGCCGTCCCATGTATTTTTCAAGAGGGTGGCCGGTGACATAGAAACCCAAAACCTCTTTTTCGCCTGCCAGCCGCTCCGACTCCGTCCAATCCGGCACGTCGGGCAAATCAAGAGGCGGAGGTGGCTCGACGTTCGCATCTCCCATGAACAAACCATGCTGGCCGCTATCATTTTCACGCTGCCGCTTCTGGCCAAGGTCCATGACTCGGTCCAATACTGCCATGTGCGGGGAGCGGCGAGCGCCCAGCGAATCGAAGGCCCCCGCCTTGATGAGACTCTCGATCACACGCTTGTTCAACAGGCGCAAGTCCACATTCTCGCAGAATTGCAGGAGCGTATCAAAGCGCCCGAGTTTGCGTCTTGCGGCAAGCACGGATTCAATAGCTGCGGCCCCGACGTTCTTGATCGCCGTAAGCCCAAACCGGATGGTGTTCCCTGCCGGCGTAAAGGCCAGATCGCTCGAATTGACGTCCGGAGGAAGGATCGGGATGTTCATGTCCCGGCATTCATTCAGGTATTTCGTCAACTTGTCCTGGTTCCCGATTTCTGAGGAGAGCAGCGCCGACATGAACTCCACCGGGTAATGCGTCTTGAGATAGGCGGTCTGATAGGCTACCAGAGCGTAGGCGGCCGAGTGCGATTTATTGAAGCCGTAACCCGCAAACTGTTCCACCAGTTCCCACAATCTTCCTGCCTTCGCTGCGGGAACATTGTTTTTCTTCGCACCCGCCAGGAACTTTTCCCGGTTCGCCACCATTTCCTCGTGCTTCTTCTTCCCCATGGCGCGACGGACCACATCCGCTTCGCCGAGAGTGAATCCGGCGACTCTGTTAAAGATCTGGATGACTTGTTCCTGGTAGACAATCACACCGTACGTTTCTTCGAGAATCTCTTTAAGTTGAGGGAGGTCGTAAGCCACGCGCTTCTTGCCGGTCTTGCGGGCAACGTAGTCATCGATCATGCCACCCTGAAGGGGACCGGGCCTGTAAAGGGCATTCAGGGCTGTGAGGTCCGCCAGGCGACTGGGTTTGACACGCTGGAGGATGTCGGTCATTCCCCGACCTTCAAACTGGAAGATTCCTGCCGTCAGTCCCTTTCCGAGCAAGGCATAACTCTCTTCATCGTTGAGAGGCAGGTTTTCCAGATCCAGTTTCTCTCCCCGCGTCGCTTCAATCAGCTTCACGCAATCATCGATGACGGTGAGGGTGGTAAGACCCAGAAAGTCCATTTTCAGCAGGCCGATCTTTTCCAGGTCATCCATGGCGTACTGCGTGGTGATTTCATCTTTGTTGCTCTTGTAAAGCGGAACGATCTCTTGCAGGGGTTGGGGTGAAATAACGACCCCAGCGGCGTGAGTGGAAGCGTGGCGCACAAGACCTTCCAGGTGGCCCGCTATCTGAAGCAAGTCCGCCACGCGCTCATCGTTTTCCTTCAGTTGGCGGAGTTCAGGGGTCTGCTTGATCGCCTCCGCGAGAGTAATATTCAGCGTATTGGGAACCAGCTTGGCGATCTTGTCGACCTCGGCGAAGGGAATGTCCAGAGCCCGGCCGGCGTCGCGAATCACCGCTTTTGCACCCATGGTTCCGAAGGTGATGATCTGGCTGACGTTTTCACGGCCGTACTTTTCCGTAACGTAGCTAATGACTTCGCCGCGGCGTCGCATGCAGAAGTCGATGTCGATGTCCGGGAAGCTGATCCGTTCGGGGTTCAGAAAGCGCTCAAAGAGCAGGTCGTGCTGAAGCGGATCGATGTCCGTGATACGCAATGAGTAGGCCGCCAGGCTTCCGGCTGCCGAACCGCGCCCCGGACCCACGGGAATGCATTGCTCGCGCGCATGCCGGATGAAATCCCAGACGATCAGGAAGTAGCCGGCGAAGCGCATTTGCTTGACCAGTTCGATCTCACGTTCCAGCCGTTCTTCATAGGCTTGCAGCGGATAACGCAGTCTTCCCGCTGCCGCCGACCGTTCCAGCCTTTCGCGCCGATGCGCAAACCCTTGCCGTGTTACCTTCTCAAAGAAGCTGTCGAGCGTCTCGCCGGCCGGAACCTCGAAATGCGGAAAGACGTGCTGTTTTTCTTCCAGGTGTACGTTACAGCGGTCGGCAATTTCCAGGGTGCGAGAAAGGGCTTCCGGCGCCTCACCGAAGACCGCTTGCATCTCCTCAAAAGACTTGAAATAGAACTGGTCTGTGGCGAACTTCATCCGGTTCGGATCGCTGAGGGTTTTCCCGGTTTGAATGCAGACCAGAACGTCTTGAGCGCGCGCATCCGCTTTCGTGAGGTAATGACAATCGTTCGTGGCTACAAGGGGTATGCCGGTGTCGCGTGCTAAGCGAGCCAATTGCGGGTTAATGCGCTTCTGTTCTGCGACTCCCTGGTCCTGGATTTCAATATAGAAATTGCCCTTACCGAAGATGTCCCGAAGATCATAGGCGGCCTGGCAAGCCGCATCGAATTTGTCGGCGCTGAGGGCCACAGGGACTTCCCCGCGCAAACAACCCGACAGGCCGATCAATCCATCGGCATGGCGCGCCAGCAGGTCTTTATCGATTCGGGGCTTGTAGTAGTAACCTTCCAGAAAGGCGGACGAGGCCAGCTTGAGAAGATTCCGGTATCCTCTTTCGTTTTCGCACAGGAGAACCAGGTGGTATGGCCGGTCGGCGTCCGGGGAGCGGTCGAAGCGATTCGTGGTCGCCACATAGACTTCGCAGCCCAGAATCGGCTTCAGCCCCCGCTTCAGCGCAGCGTCGTAGAACTTTACGGCGCCGAAGAGGTTTCCGTGGTCCGTGATGGCGACGGCAGGCATCTTGAGCTCAGCCGCGCGATCCATCAGGCGACCGATTTCACAGGCCCCATCGAGCAGGCTGTAGTCAGTGTGGAGATGAAGATGGACAAAGTTTTCGGATGGCATCCCGCAAACATTGTAACAGAAACGGTCAGGTCGTGGCGCACGGATGTGCAGGAGCGGGCGCGCGGCTTGACCCGCCAATGTTTCCTCATTTTGCGGCTTAGCCCATCCGATCCAGTTGTCTGTTGTTGTGTGACGCGCACGTAGCGCAAGGTCATACGGAGCTGGTAGGGTGACGCCGGTCGCCGCTTTCTGTCGCTGCACCAACTTCCCGCACCAGTCCTTCGACTGCGGGCGCAGAACCCCAACCTGTGACGACGGGATCCTGGGGCAGGCGAGAGGGCCTTTGCTTGCTTTCGTACAGCTTCTTGTCCGCCGTTTGGAACAACTTTGTTGCCCCCTCACCATCTTCAGGAAAAATGGCAATCCCATAATCGATTCCCGCCGGAGTGTCGGGCGCAAGCAGCTTGGCATAAAGCTCGAACTTCCGCGCGATCCGTTCTGCAGACGCTTCGGCGCTGGACCGTTCGGCTTGAGGGAGGAGGATGGCAAACTCATCGCCACCAATCCTGAAGGAAATGTCACAGGCACGGATGGTTTCAGCGCTGGCACGAGCCACACTGCGCAGAATCTCGTCTCCCGTGGCATGCCCGTAAGTGTCATTCGCAAGCTTGAACCTGCGAAGGTCCAGCAAGAGCAAGGCAAACGAGGTCCCGTAACGGGTGGAGTGACTGATCTCCCGCGCCAAGTGTTCTTCGAACATACGGCGGTTCTTGAGACCAGTCAACGGGTCCGTGGCGGCGTTATGACGCAATTTCTCGAGTTCTTCGTACTCGAACAGGATGGGTTTCCGCAAGAGTTGTAATTCGCCAAAGTAATCCACCACTGCGGTCCTCAGCGAGGAGGGGCGGCGGAGCTTTTCCGTCAACTCGTTGCGGCGGGCTAAGATCCTTTCCCAATGGACGATGCTCTCCCTCTCGGTTACCTCGACGCTGGTAAGGCCCCTCAGGAGTCTCTGCAAGAAGGCGCCATGAGAGGGTTGGTCAAGCTGCCGCAAGTTGTCGGCAACCAGTTCCAGCAAGTGATCCGAGCTGGCCTGCAGGTCAACCGGCAAAACGGCTTCCGGATCCAGCGCCTCTTCCGCCATGCGCAAAGGTCGTTCGGAACTGGCCGAGGTCTCTTGCTTGTCGTCTGACACCCTGTCTTCTACGGCTTCACCAGCCCAGGCACCTGCCATGCCCCTTGTGATTAGGCGGCCACCTCCGACCGCCCCAACTGCTACGCGGACCGGGCTCCAATCCCTCTCGACCCTGTCCGACACTAATACCTTCTTGGGTTCGTGTTCGCGGTTTTGGACGCACTGCGGAAGTGGATGGGTCTCGGCCGGCTGCCTAGTTGCCGCGAGCATGAGACAAGCGCTGCCCTCCTTGGTAGATAGTCTGACTTCGAACTTTCCTCCTGTCGGACTCTCCTCGGTAGCACGGAGCGATCCCGGCCGTAGGGCAAGGAGTAACCGTGCCGGGTCGGTTTGAACAAGGCAGTCGTCCCCTGATTCCAGATGGATGGGGAGCCGACGAGAATCCGCGAGGGGACGCAACCGCTCCAGTACCATCCGGACCAGCTCGCTTAACCCCACCTCCTCATTGGCAAAGTCGGGGGTCTCGGCCCCGGCCCTTGCCCGGAACGACCGGAACAATTGCACCAGGCTCTCCGTCTGTACAAGTGACTGCTGGATCGCCCTCCGGTACTCTTGCGCGTCCAAGTCAACAAGGAGAGCCAATTCAAGTGTACCGCGCAAAGACGTCAAGGTCTGGTTCAATTGATGGCGGAAGGTGGGCCTCCGATCATTGTCTGGCAGCGAGTTGCGCCGAGGGTCACTCTTGCCGCTTTGCCGAGCGCTGGGCCCGCGCGGGGAGGAGGCCGGAAGCGCATGCACGGCTTGCGAAGGCCTACATTCCTGCTCTGGAGGCACCGTTGATGGTTCCCTGCTTTTCATCCCGTCGTCTCCCTCCGAAATTCGTCACCCCCCCGCGTGCCGGTTCTCATTAGCTATTTCTTACATCGGCGGAGGGAGGAGCGGGGATGAAGAAAAGATTAGAGCCGCGATTCACCCCTCGTCTCAGAAGCGGAAGCCGCCTGCCTCAAGAGCAGAACCCACAATTCGCTCCTAGGGGCTTGACCGCTCGATTATCAGGTATATAATATATTTATGGGAACAGGCTCAGGGCCACCTGATTGCGTTCAGGTGCGCTTCGGTTCCTTACGCTCCAAGGTGGCGGAGCTTGCCCCCTTAGTCGGCCACGGACATGGCAGAAAATGAGAAGCCGTCAGTGTCCACGCGCCTGTACAACAGGCTCTTCCAACATCTCAGGGCTGGCTTGGCCATTTCCCGCACCCTCCATATCACCGAGCGCAAACGCGCGGAAGAAGCATTAAGGGAAAGCGAAGCGCGTTTCCGAGCGATCTTCAAGGATGCCGCCATTGGTATCGCTCTGGTGGACATGCACGGCCATCCCGTGGAGAGTAACCCCGCCTTCCAGAAAATGCTGGGCTACAGCAAACTTGAATTGGCGCAGATGGCCTTTACCGAGTACACCCATCCCGCCGACTCACAAGGGGATTGGAGCCTGTTTACTGAGTTGGTGGAAGGAAGACGGGACCAATACCAACTCGATAAGCGCTTCTGTCGGAAGGATGGCCAAATCGTATGCGGCCGGTTGTCTGCTTCCCTGGTCCGGGGCCAGGGGGGCGAGCCCAAATACGCCCTCGGAATGGTAGAGGACATATCCCAGCGGAAACAGGCTGAGGAAGCACTGCGAGTGAGCGAAGCGAAGTTTCGTGCTTTGTCGGAGTGTGCGGCGGCAGCGATCTTTATCTACCAGGGAAACAGGTTTCTCTATGCCAATCCCGCGATGGAAGTCATTACAGGCTACAGCCTGGATGAACTTCTGGGAATGAGCTTCTGGGAGATCGCGCATCCGGATGTCCAGGAACTCGTTAGGGAGCGCGAACTGGCGCGAGAGGGGAGAGAACGCACTCCACTGCGTTACGAAATCGAGATTGTGACCAAGGCAAGGGAAGAACGCTGGCTGGATTTCAGCGGCGCGCGCTTCGAACTCCAGGGGAGCCTGGCGGTTGTGGGGATAGCCTTCGACGTTACTGAACGCAAGCGCGTGGAGGGGAAATTACGCGACCTCGTCGGTCAGTTGCATGCTTTAGCAGACAGGCTACAAACTGTGCGCGAGGAGGAGAGGACCAGCTTAGCGCGTGAGATTCATGACGAACTTGGACAGGCCTTGACGGCTATCAAGATGGACCTGGGTTCGATCTTTCGGGAGCTAGGCGATAACGCAAAGCCGCTGGCGGGCGCACCCGAGTCGATCCTGAAGCTGGTCGACCAGACGATTCGGACCGTGCGCCGAATTGCCAGTCAGCTCAGGCCGGGAATCCTGAATAATCTAGGCCTCCCCGACGCCATCGAGTGGGCCACAGAGGAGTTTCAGACTCGAACTGGGATCAAATGCCACTTGGAAATGCAGGAAGGGGGCATCGTCCTCGACCGGGAACGCACCACGGCCATCTTCCGCATCTTTCAGGAAACGCTCACTAACGTGACGCGCCATTCTGGCGCCAGTGAACTGCAGGTCCGGCTTTACAGGCAGAACGCCAATACCATCCTTGAGGTCCGAGACAACGGAGTGGGAATCCAGCCGCAGCACTTGATAGACACCGCCTCACTCGGTATCTTGGGCATGCGCGAGCGCGCTCTGGCTCTCGCCGGGCAGTTCGAAATTGCCGGTCGCCCGGGCGAGGGTACTACTGTGTCCGTGTCCATCCCAGACCCATCGCCGACCGTCGGAGCGTGAGACTGTGATCAAGATCCTTATTGCTGACGACCATGCCATCCTGCGCCGGGGCCTGAGGGGTTTCCTGGGGCACGAACTCGAAGGGGCCTACTATGGTGAGGCGGATAGCTCCCAGCAGGTCCTGCTCCAGGTTCAGCGGGAGCATTGGGATCTGCTTATCCTGGACATCACGATGCCCGGACGCAGTGGCTTGGACGTCCTAGGGGACATCAAGAAGGAGCGTCCCAGGCTTCCGGTGCTGGTTCTGAGCGTGCATCCCGAGGATCAATTCGCCAAGCGAGCCCTACGGGCCGGGGCCTCCGGTTACATGAGTAAGGAGTGCCCGCTGGAGGAGTTGATCAAGGCGATCCGCAAGGTGTTGGCTGGCGGGACCTATGTGAGCCCCACGCTGGCGGAAAAGCTGGCGCTCAACTTCGGTAAGCACAGCGAGGAACCTCCCCATGAGAGACTCTCCGACCGTGAATTCGAGGTGCTGCGCATGATTGCCTCGGGAAGGACGATTTCGCAGATCGCGGAGGACCTGCACTTGAGTGCATCCACGGTCAGCACCCACCGGGCTCACATTCTGGAAAAGACCGCCATGACGACCAACGCCGAGCTGGTGCGCTACGCGCTCGAGAATCACCTCATTTATTAAGGACGGATGCCGTGCGGCTAACAGCCTCGGTGGGCGGCCAAGCACTGCAACACGAGGGCGTTCCCAATCTCCCAGCCACAAAACGAGTCGGGGGTGCTTCGATGCACACCCCACTGGTCATTCAAACCACGACCTCTCACTCATAGATCATTCCATGCAGTAATCATATTCTCGATGATTGCGCAGGGAGTTGCGGAAGGCGATAGTAGATTTCGTGTGAGTGTGCTGATTGCGGACAGCTCTCTAGAGGTTGTCAGGCGACAGGCGATGCATGCCAGGGTTGAAGCAACGGAGATTTTCCGAAGTTCGGCCGTAGCGCAGGACATGATCAACGCCGCCGGGATTCCTATTCCGCATTCAACATTGGAGGCCAATCGGGTCAAAATCAGACCGGTAACCTATCTGTGAGTTTTGAGCAAGGTGCAACCAAATGGTTTTTCAGGCCCAGGAACCTATGGCAACATCAGAGCCCTCTCATCCGCAAGCCATCAATTCAACGCTCACCCCCGGGAGTCTTCTCAATCAGTATCGAATCGAGGAGTTATTAGGAGAAGGGGCAACAGGGGTGGTCTTTCGCGCTCACGATCTGCGCTTACGGCGGCAGGTGGCGCTCAAGCTCTTAAGACGGGACTCGCAGGTCGACGAGGTGGCCTGGGGGCGAATGCTACATGAAGCACGGGCCATCTCGCGCCTGAATCATCCCGGCTTTTGCGCGATTTATGAAGTGGCAGAGGACCAGGGACAGGCCTACATAGCCATGGAGTACGTTGCGGGTCGTCCATTGAGACAGATGCTCGCAGGCAAAGGGCTGCCGAAAGAGGAGATCCTCCTTTACGGCTCGCAGCTTGCTGCGGCCCTGGCCCATGCCCATGAGCGAGGAATAATTCATCGCGACATAAAAAGCTCGAACGTAATTATCATGCCCACCGGGGTTGCCAAGCTGGTGGATCTTGGCTTGGCTTGGCGCATGAAGCGGCAAAAGGAGTTAGAGAAGTACGCCTCCTCGGCACCCTTGGAGGAGGTTGGAGAAGCCGGGGGCACGCTGCCCTATGTGGCCCCAGAGGTTCTACGGGGCGAACGGGCCAGCGTTCAAAGCGACATCTGGGCGCTCGGGGTTTTGCTCTACGAAATGGCCACAGGTACGTTGCCTTTCACCGGTCGAACGTGCTTTGAAATCAGCCTGGCGATCATGACGCAGCCATCTCCGACACTGCCGCGAGGGATCGGTTCGCGCCTCGCTACCATCGTTCAGCGTTGCCTGCAAAGGGACTGCGCCCAACGCTATGCTGCGGCGCGGGAAATTCGCGACGACATCCAGAGAATACTTCTTACCTCCTGCCAAGGTCGATCAATAGTTTTCCGCACCTTTGGTTGGGAAAGTAGGGACGGGAGGAAAGAGTGGCGCGGACGCAATGAGGGCTGAATCGGTCAGACCGCACGACTCGAGGGCGGCCCGGGGTGCTTCGACCACTGATCGGCCTGGAGGATGCGGTGATACGGTCAGGCGACTCACCCGCCGCCGCGCTCCTGATTCCTTCCGTACCGAGACAGCGGGACTCAATCAAATGATGGGCTCGGATTCCGATAGCACGTCGCCAGTAACACCCATTTCCGAGCGGAGGATTTCGACGGCAGAACCAGAATGGGCCAAGAAAACGGCCCAGGGGTTCGAGGCTAGGGTGCGCCTGTGAGTTACTTACTTTACTGCATCTTTCGCGCGCCCCTTCCGGCGGCCTTCGAAATCCCCGACGGCGGGGGGGGGTATCGTGTCTTTACTGTAAATTACCATGGCTTGGGCGCCGCACTTTCCGAGCTTGCCCAGCCCGACCTGCCTCCTGATACCTCGAAACTTCTCGCCTATGAGAAGGTGGTAGAGTCCTTTTATCGCCACCTGACGGTGATTCCCATGCGTTATGCGTGTCGGGTTGGGGATCCGGACGACGCAGTTATTTTGCTGAGGGATAATCACGACGCCTACAGCGCACTTCTCCACGAACTCGAGGGATTGGCAGACGTGCGCATACAGGTTCTCCTAGACAAACCCACGGTCGGGGCGGAAACCGATCGGCCCGCGATCCTACCAGAATGCTTTCCTCCCCACTCGACAAGGTGAAATGACCAGAACCAAATTCTCGTTCCGCCACCCACAACGGTCTAATACTTCGGTCGCCCTGCCCGATGGGTCTTGGCAGGTAGTTTTCCCTTATTCTTCGCCCCCGGCGAACTCTGGGCCGGAGATAGGCTCTCCGGAGGATTGAGCGAAGGCGCCCCCGCCTCCTGACCGAGATGCTTGGGCTTTGCCATTTCTTTGGGCTTCCGTGGGCGGTGCATGTGAGTATCAGGCGCAGGCGGCGGCTCCTTGATGCCGGCCCTTTCGCGCAAGGCTTTTGTCAATTGCTGAGGGGTCTTAATCTTGCCATCCACCTGATCGAGGAAAACGCCCTCGATGATCTGATCGAACTTGGCTCCGGGTTTGAATCCCAGGGCCTGTAATTCCGCTCGAGGCAGCTTTGCCCGAAGCGGCAAGTACTTGGTCAGGTAGTTTTTGACGCGAGAATGAACCTTGGCCTGCGGGTAATAAACCAGCAGGAAGAGCAAGAGGTGGCGGGACTCTTTGGCGAGCAGAGTGTAGACCTGGCGAGGCAGTGCGGCTTTCGAGCTGGCGAGTACCCGGGCGAGCTTCGTGGCGTCCCGCTCCATGTTCAGGGCTTCCTTGATCACTTTGCCGATTCTCAGTACCTTCTTCGCCATCCTTAGTTTTTCACTGCTCCTCAGCTTTTCCACCAGGCAAAGAAAATTGACCAGGTAGGAATCGGCCCCCGGAACGGTCTGGGCCGCCGACCGGCTCCTGGAAAAGCGGTCGTAGGCTAGCCGTGCGGACGCCAATTTCTTGTCCAGCCCCCCCAGGAGTTTCCGCTCGACAAGCACTTTGAGAATACGGGCTGGGTTCTCCTCCTGCAGGATCGCCCGGAGCTCACGGCCCTGTTGGTCCGCACCCAGTCGTTCCCAGGCGTGATTCTGGAGGGCCGTCTCGAAGTAGTTCTTGGTCCGTTCGTCGGGCGTGAAATCAAGGCGCAGTCCAAACCGCAGAAGTCGGTAAATCCGAAGTGGGTCTTCAGAAAAGCTTCGGGGATGCAGAGCCCTGAGTTCCCGCCTTTCAATGTCCGCAGCGCCGTTGGTAGGGTCAAGAAGCAAGCCGCGCGAGTTTGGATGAAGCGAAATCGCCATGGCATTTAGTGAAAAATCACGCCGCTTCAGATCTTCAAATATGGTGGCGGGTCGCATCTCCGGACGCTGGCCGGGTTTCGAAAAGACATCCACCCGGCACTGGCCCAGTTCCACTCGCACTCCATTCGTGAACCAAAGTTCCGCCGCGGCAATATGTGGGTCAAACTCCTGATACTCGAGCGCCAGAGGCTCTCCGTTGCCCATGACTGGGCGCGATGAGAACCCCGTCATGGGTGATGAGTCTTCTGATCCCAAGCGGCGAAGAATCTTCCTGGGATCGCCTTCGAGGGCGAAATCCAGGTCACGCACCACCTGTTGCCCATACGTCAGATCGCGGACCGCGCCTCCCACGAGGTACAGGTTCAACCCCTGTTCGTAGGCCGAGCGGCTGATCAGGCTTAGTACACTGTATTGCTCTTGCGAGAGCTTGCTTTCCATCAGAAAGTTGTAGTCGCTCATGGGAGTTGGGCGTCCATTTCCTTGAAAACCCAGGGGCCTGAAGTTCAGGCTCGAGGATGGTGAGTCTGATAGACCTGCTTTAACCTTTGCGTCAAAACGTGAGTATATATCTGAGTTGTCGAGATATCACTGTGACCTAGCATAAGTTGAATCGAGCGCAGGTCAGCTCCGCGTTCGAGCAGATGCGTGGCGAAAGAGTGACGCACCAGGTGCGGTGTCAGGGGAACTGCAATCCCCGCCCGCCGGCCATACCCAGCCAGAATCTTCCAAAATCCCACCCGTGATAGTGGCCCTCCCCGGCGGTTGAGAAAGAGGAAGGGCTCCTGACCGTTCTTGCCGAATGCCGAGCGCCTGCCAAGCAAGTAAGCTTCCACAGCGCGCAGAGCAGACTTGCCAACGGGGATTAGCCTCTCCTTGTTTCCTTTTCCCAAACAACGAACGATGCCCAGGCCGGAATCAAGATCCGACCAACGAAGATGAACCAGCTCAGAAACCCTCATGCCGGTAGCGTACAAGAGCTCTAGCATAGCCTTGTCTCGAAGGCCAAGGGGGGTGGAGATATCAGGTTGTCTTAGGAGAGTGTCAACCTCGTCGGTGGTGAGATACCTCGGCAGCGTTTGTTCCAATTTGGGCGCATCGACTTCCGCCGTCGGATCGCTGTGGATCCTATCCTCCTTCGCTAGGAATCGAAAGAAATTTCGTAGGGAAATCAGATGCCGAGCCACGCTTCGAGCGCTCAGCCCCCGGCCATAAAGGGCGGCCAGGAAGCCGCGAACATCATCTCGGTCTGCCTCCGCAAAACTCTTCCCGCGGCCACGCAAGAATTCGTAGAAATGGATAAGGTCCCGTTGGTAATTCGAGATACTGTTGGCGGCAAGGCCTCTTTCCACACGTGCATAATCAAGGTAGTCATGGACTTCGCGTAGCCCCGATGAAGAATCCAAACCATTTTGCCGGCCGCAAAATGCTTTCCTGCCAGCCACTCTGCTTGCCGGCTTCGGATCAAAGTGGTCCGCTGCCGTTCCGTTTTCCTGCTCAGCTTTGCTTCGGCCGGGCATTCTCGTCACTCTGCCTCAGGAGTGTAGCCAGAGAAATCAAGGGACGCGACAAGAACCAACGAACGCGCATGCGCTGCCGCAGAGCCACGACACGAGTTGCGCTCTGAAAACTAAGCGACTATTTTTCAAGAGATTATGAGCCTTCTTCAAGAATTCGCACTCCGACTCTGCGCCGAAAGACTTGACAGGCCTAGCTCAGCACCTATACTAGCACAAGCGGTTTTCCGTGGCCAAGCTGCATTTCACGGCAAGCAAATTTCCCGCGGATGGCGCCTCTCGTGAAAGACAACCACAAATCGACTTACAAGAAGGTGGTGGTACGTAGGCTGGATCATGGCCTCATGAAGGGATTTGTTGACTCTGCTTCCTATTTAGGGCCAAACGGCATCCGGATGCTCGACCGTGAAGGCCGGACTCTGACTATTCCCTTGCATGAGATTAAGGGCGTCTTCTTCGTGAGGGATTTCGACGGCAACCCCCAGCGGTCAGAACGCAAACTCTTCCAGAGCCGCCCCCGTTTGGCCGGCCTTTGGGTTCGGGCGACTTTCAAGGATAAGGAGGTACTGGAAGGACTTCTGCCCAGCAACCTCGTGGAACTCAGCCCGGAGGGATTTCTGGTTACGCCGGTGGACGTCTACTCCAACAACTTGCGAATCTTCGTTCCCCGAACTGCGCTGAGCGAGATTACTGTCCTGGGCGTGATACCCATTGGGCGACCGAGAAAGCTATCGCAAAAGGGGAGCGGACTTCAGGGTGACACCGCAACTGCCGAAAGCCAGATTGGTCTTTTCCCTGCTGCAGAGCGGAAGGAAAAATAGCAGCCTTAGCAGGATGCCGGGAAGCCCGCACTTGGGTGCTGCTCCCGGGCAAATCTCATTGGTCTTTGCATCATTCCGAGTGCACGGAATTTAACGAGTAATATTAACGGGCAGGCTGGGTGCGTGCCTCAGCCGGAGGCGGGCGGTTGTACGGGGGGAAGTACCATCTTCTGATGGATGGCGTAAAGCACCAGTTCCAGACGGTCCGAAACCCCAACTTTATCGTAGATTGACCTTAGGTGATTCTTCACCGTTTGTTCGGTAATGGACAGATGCTGGGCGACTTCCCGATTTCGCCATCCCTGCATCAGGTAGCTGATTATTGTCTTCTCTCTCTGCGTCAACGTATCTACGGGTCTTAGTGGTCGGGAGGAATTCGTTTCCGCAATCTTCGCAATGCGGGCAACCTGCTGACGCGGCAACCAGACTTCGTTTTCCCAAACTACCTTGCGAGCGCACTTAATAAACAGCGACGGTTCCACTGACTTAAGAATGATGCCCGAAGCGCCCAACTGGACGAATCGCATGCCCTCCTCTTCTTCGGCTATTGAGGAGGACGTGACCACGATCTTACACTTAGGCGACACTCGACGAATGTCCTCAAGCAGATTGCCGCCAGCTTCCGTTATGATTTCCGCCTGAATAAAATACAGATGGGGCCGCAGGGATTTCGTCAGTTCGATCAACTGCGGGGCGGACTGGGCTTGCGCCACGACGCGCAGGTCATCCTCCACCGCGAAGAGCTTTTTCAGTCCGATCATGAAGATGCCTTCACGATCGGCTATGAGAACCCGGATCTTTTTCTTCCCGCCGTTGCGGAGGCTCATCCAGAATCACGTCCCAATGCTACGTGTTTGCGAGGGCGATCTGGCTCCACGACGCGCGCCGCCCCTGGAGTTCTTGATTGGTCTTTGGGAATACACTAGCACTGCGCCGCGCCGTGCATGATGGCTGAATCGCCAGGAATCTTGCATCCTCTGTTCAGATAGCGTCAAACAGCTTGCGTGCGCGTGGGCCGGAATTCGTACTCGTCAATCGTGGCGCCCATCCCCCTCGACTCGCCGGGGCAGCTCCAACGGATGACCCGCCCATTACAAAGCAATTCAACGGGGACACGCGTAACAGTCACAGGGAGGATTACTCTCATGGTTACGGGTGTCTCGCGGGGAGCGCGGATGGGAATACGCATGAACAACCCGTTCCCACTCATGTTTCCGGTCTTTCCCTCCACGTGGCGAGAGCGGCCCCAGCGACTCTTCCAGCGCACTTCTACCGGGAATTCCACCGGAATGCGGATTCCGGCGCGTTGATCGTCACTCATAGGCTCTCCATTGAAACGAGCCTCACGGGCAAGCATAGCTTATCTCGTTTCTGCCATCGTGGCAAGAGGAAACTCCTAGCGGTCAATGAAATGTTTGGGCGCAAACCTCCGACCTGACCCCGGAAATAAACCCGGTGGCGACGCTCAACCAGTGGAAAGCCACTGCCACGTTTCCCATCCCCGCCACACGCCAAGAGGGCACGATGCTATTCGCGCCAGACCGGGAGCCAGATCATGTCACTCTCTGGCGGCCGGCTCCATCAGCCTTCCCATCGGGCCACCGGAGAGGTAGGTGTTCCAAGAGCTTACTTCTGTTTCCCCCTCTCTGCCAAGCGTACCAGCGTACCATTACTTCTGTACGAGGCATTGCCTAAACGGCGGACCGCTGCTAACCTTGCGGCTTCGGGGTGGATTGCCGCCTCAGTCCAGGTGGTTGTTCCCCCGGACGAACTCTGAAAAGGAGACGACAATGAAACTGGGTGAAATTGCGGCGCGGCTTGAATGCCAGCTCGACGGTCCGGAAGAACTCGAAATCACCGGCGTCGCCGGAATGGACGAGGCCACAGCCGGCGAATTGACTTTTCTTGCCAATCCTAAGTACCTGCGCAAAATCAAGACGACACGCGCGGCGGCCATCATTGCCAGCCCGGAGGAGGACCTGGAGGGCCGGCCCGCCTTGCGTTCGGCGAATCCTTACCTCACGTTTGCCAAGGCCCTGGAGTTCTTCCATCCTCTTTACCGGCCTCCGCCGGGCATTCACCCTACAGCCGTCATCGCCCCGGACGTCCAATTGGGCCGCGCTCCTTCCATCGGCCCCTACGTGGTCCTCGAAGAAGGAGTGGAGATTGGGGATGACTGCGTGCTGAAAAGCCACGTGGTGGTTTACCGAGGGGCCAGGATTGGACGCCGCTTCTTCGCCCATGCGCATGCGGTGGTACGTGAATTCGTTCGCATCGGCGACGACGTGACCTTGCAGAATGGCGCGGTTATCGGGACGGATGGCTTCGGGTTCGCTCGCCAGGCGGATGGCTCTTACTACAAAATAGTGCAGTCCGGGACGGTGGCCATCGAGGATGGTGTCGAGATTCAAGCCTATGCCTGTATCGACCGGGCCGCCGTGGGAGAAACGCGCATCCACCGCGGCGCAAAAATCGACAATCTCGTTCAGGTAGGACACGCCTGCGAGATCGGGGAGAATACTCTCCTCTGCGGACAGGTGGGCCTTGCCGGAACCACCAAACTGGGCCGGAACGTGATCCTCACCGGCCAAGTCGGCATAGCGGGCCATGTGACCATCGGAGACAATGTGGTGGTGTCCGCCCAATCCGGCATTCACAGTGATGTCGAACCCAACCGCATAATGTCCGGCTCCCCGGCTATTGACAACTCGCTCTGGATCAGATGCGTCGCGGCTTATGCCCGGCTTCCGCAAATGTATGCGACCTACCGCAAGGTCCGTGAGCTCCTGGAGAAGGAGAGCCAGAACCCCTAGCCCGAGAGAGTAGGCAGTAGACAACTTCGTGCCGAG
>DLMI01000100.1 GCA_002478145.1 Acidobacteria bacterium UBA7540 | reverse complement strand
AGCTAGTTCTCCTAACTCTACCAATTCAGCCCCTGCCACCTGCGACAGGGGCTTTTTATTTTCCTCGGCGCATTCTTGAGAGGTGAAACAGGAGACCAAGTGTCAGCATTCGCGAACAAGAGCGTTTCCCCCGCCACCCTCCCAGACGTCGTAAGTCTTCCGTCACTAGGTCACGCGGTTACTGCGATGTTACGCTGCTCTCATAACTCCCCCAAAGCGTCTGTTGCGGAGACTTTAATGCGTCGCTCCATCTGCGCCGTCCTTATCTTGATCCTTGGCGTGTGCTTTGCCGCGCCGGTTTATGCCCACCACCTCAAGCAGGGTGGCACGACTTCGCTGCCAGTAACTACCTCTTCCGCGCAGGCTCGGGCGCTCTACGAGAAGGGCATGCAGGATTACGAGAACCTCTACCTGGAACGCTGCAATGACGACTGGCGCGCCGCGGTAAAACAAGATCCCAATCTGGCCGTGGCCTGGGCATGGATCGCTTTCAACAGCAGCGATCCGAAGGAAGTGAGTGCGGCCCGCGAAAAGGCCAAAGCCCTCGCGCCCAAGCTGACGCCGGGAGAGCAGTTGATGATTGCCTGGATCGTCAAGGTGCAGGAAGGCGATTTCATCGGCGGGATTTCCGCTATGAACGACATGCTCGAGATGTATCCCAAGGACAAACATCTGCTCTACCTCGCCGGCAACTGGCTGATGGGAGAGAATGGCGACGAGCAGGCACAAAAGATCATGGAGAAAGCGCTGGCTATCGACAAGAATTTTCCCGCCGCGCTGAACGACCTTGCCTATCTGGATGCGCGCAACCGTCAATTTGCCAAGGCATTTGCAGCAATGGACCGGTACGTAGCGATGCTTCCCAAGGAACCGAATCCGCAGGATTCTTATGGTGAACTGCTGCGCATGGCGGGAAATTTTGAGGGATCATTGCAGCACTACCGCGCCGCGCTGAAGATCGATCCTGATTTCGTCACCTCCCAGGTTGGACTGGGCGACACTTATGCCCTGATGGGAAATCAAGAGCAGGCTCGGATTGAATACGACAAGGCGATCCGCTATGCCCACAACGAGGCAGACCGGCTGACCTACAGCATGCAGAAAGGAATGACCTGGGTGCGCGACGGTAAGTTCGCTGAGGCGGACAAGCTATTTCTGGAGGTAGCCGAGACAGCCCACGCCAAAGAGCAGGACCTGCAGGAAGCACAGGCCTACCGGCATATGGCCGAGTATCAGGCAGACGATAAGGCCGCGTTGAGATCTCTGCAGAGTGCCGAAGAGTCTCTCGACCACCGCAGCGCAATTTCTCAGTCCGACAAAACTGAAGAGTTATCCCGCATCCTCCGCAACCGTACCGTGCGCGCCGCCCATGCCGGCGATGCCGCCTTGGCTGACAAATCTCTGAAGCAACTAGAAGCGATGGCCAGCGGAAGCCGAAACCGCGTGATCCAAAGTTCCTACAACGGTGCGGCCGGAACTCTATTGATGGACCAGAAAAAGTTCAACGAAGCCATCACCTATCTTGAAGAGGACCAGGACAATCCCTTCACCATGGAACTACTGGTGCAGGCCTATTACCAGACCAGTCAATCCGACAAGCTGGCCGAAGCCGAGGCCAAGCTGCGAAGCACGAATGTTCCCACCATGGAGCAAGCGCTCGTGGTTCCCGCCGCGCGCCTGCGACGACCAGAAATCTAAGCTGTCACTATCCTCCTCGCGATAAAGTTGGTCTATACTGGCAAACGCCAGCTGGAAGGCAAGAACCTTTCTGCTGGCGTTGGCCTTTGATTGCTTCCCGAAGATTAATGAACGCTACGATCAATCGCCGTTCCTGCCAGAGAGTTCTTGCTCGCGTGCCCGTTCGCGTTAAGCGCGCAGTCGGGGGAGGAGAGTTGTCGGCCGAGACCCGCGACGTCAGTACCAACGGCGTATTCCTCTATACCAAGTCCCACATGGCCGAGGGTTCCGATGTCGAACTGGTCCTCATGCTCCCCCCCGAACTGACCTCCGGCGGAAAGTGTTGGGTGTGCTGCCATGCGCGCGTATTGCGCGTGGAACAGGGACCCGGCACGGACTTCGGCATTGCAGCCGAGATTCGGCGGATGGACATACTCCCGGAAATCCCGATCTAAGATAGTTGTGACGCCGCAAGCCGCAGAGTGCTTTTGCCCCAAATGGCGAGCATAGTTCCCGTAACCAGCCCCAACTTTCCCGAAAAATCCATAGGCGCAAGACCTGAAGCCACTCGTGGCGCAGGATATTTCGCGAAATGTTGGAGAAAACCCTTCCCCTAGCCCCGACTTTGGTGCAATAATAGCGGCCCTAGAATTGCTCTGGCCAAACTCAGTAGGTTAGGTGGGCCCATTTTATGTGGATTGATAAATTAGCGGACGGTGTGGTGCAGGTGCAAACTCCCATCGGGCCACGATACTTGATGCCATCTTTTCTCCAACGCGCGTATTTTCTGTGGATGTTCCGTCACTTTCCCATTCTTCCTCATGCCGTACTGAGTTCTTGGCAGCAGCGCCTGATCGACCGCTTATGTTCCGAGCAGAGGTTCGTGTCCATGGCTTACGCCGATGGAATGGAGGATGCTCCGGTGATTGGCACGGTGGAGAGGCGCCAGCCTATG
>DLMI01000125.1 GCA_002478145.1 Acidobacteria bacterium UBA7540 | reverse complement strand
GATTGGCCGGTTATGTCGGCAAATCGGACAAATGGCGTTCAATCTCGGTTCCTCCGAGACAGCGTTGGGGTCCTCGAACCAGACTTCGGGACAGGAATGCGGTAAACGGGATATGCCCGAGGGTAATTCTGAACCCTGCGGCGTAATAACAGTACTGTTCACATCGGACGCATCGAGAGCTTGCTTCACAAATTACGGCAGTGCGCTATGATTTAGGAAGTGGTCTGTTCGCCGAATTCGAGACCAAGAACTGGTAAGGCATCGCGCAGCAGGAGGATGTGAATGACTCGAAAGGAGTTCAGGATCAAGCTTGAAAGATCCGGCGGGGCCGCGCGTTTCACGGTTCCTTTCAGTGTTCAGGAAGTCTTTGGGAGCAAGGCGCGCGTTCCCGTCAAAGGCGCCATCAACGGGATTCCCTACCGCAGTTCCGTGTTTCCGATGGGCGACGGCAAGCATTACATGGTGGTCAACAAATCGGTCAGGGACGCAGCCGGCATCGAAGCCGACGACACGGTTAGGGTCACCATGGAACCGGATTCCGAACCCCGGGTGGTAGTCGTGCCATCAGACTTCAAGACGGCGCTGGCGAGAAATGGAGAAGCGAAAACCGCTTTCGACCTGCTCTCCTTCAGCCATAAGAAAGAGTATGTGAAGTGGATCACGGAGGCAAAGAAGGAAGAAACGCGCGGGCGGCGCACCGAGAAAGCAATCGAAATGCTGCCGAAACGCAAGACTCCGATCTGAGAGTTCTTTGCTTCGCAGACTGGCAGGTGCATTCCCGTCCTCGCCCACGGGCTTCATCGTTGACGAGGCCGCGTCGAATTTGGGACAATATGTAGGATGGGTGGTGAAGGAGAGACACGGTGGCGCAGTTTTACATTCCGCTCGGCGAAGTTGTCAAGCTCGAGCCGAAGTCCGAAGGCATTGACACCCCGCGCAAGAAAAAGCCCAAGGAAATAGCCGTTATCACCGAGTGTTGCACCGGTTGCGCCGGTTCCCCGGCCTGCGTTCCTTACTGCCCGGTTCTGGATTGCATGTATTGGGTGGTTGACGAGGAGAACCCTCCCTTCGGTCGCATCGAGGTTGATCCTCAACTCTGTATCGGCTGCAAGAAGTGTACCAGCAAAGGCCCCGACGGATGTTTTCTGGATGGCTGCCCATGGGACGCCATCGAGATGGTGCCCACGGAAGAAGTGGAAGCCCGGTTGGGGACGAAGTTCAAGTTTTAGCCTCTCTACTCTGCCTTCCTTTTTTGCCTAACCTTCTGGCGGCTAGCCTGCGCGGTCAGGAGCGCCTGCTGCCGGACGCGCTCGGACATTCCCGGCACGCCGGCGGCGAAACGCTCCACATCGGCCAAGGTTTCAGGCTGGCCAATCAACACGAGGGCTCGCAAGGCTTCAAACACTTGTGCTTCCCCGGGCTCAATGACGGCAATCGCCTCGCGGGCGCCGATTTGCCCACCCTCTTTTGCTGCCAGCCGCGCAACTTTTCCGGCCATGGGTGAGACAACGTTCACGGAGTTCGCGCCGCCCGCGGAACTGATGCGCGCCACGATGCCCCCGCTTTGAACCGCGTCCTGTTCTTTGAGGCAGAATTTGAGTGTCCCAGCCTGTGGGGCAGCCAGTGTAAAGGGTTGCAGCATTTCCCGCAACTGCGGCTCTCCCGCCGCATCGTCGAAGCGCGCCAGCGCCAGCGCCGCATTCCACCGCACCAGCGGCGCAGGGTCGTCAACAAGCCTATGTAGTGTTTGGTGAAATTCCTCCGAATGGTTGTCCTGGCCCATCACCCAAGCAGCCATGGACCGCAACTGCGGCTCCTTATTCTGCGCCAAGGCGATGATCTCGGGATACCAGCGCCGCGCCCTCCCATCGCCGCGCGCCATCCGGTCCGAAAGCTGCACCAGCGCGTGCTGGGTTTTGTGAGGTACTGAGGTGTCCGATAGATACTGGCTCATCTCCCGCTCGCTCAGTGGCCTCCCAAACCACGTCTGGTACCAGAAAAGAAACGTAATGAGGACCACTAGAATCGGGACAATGAAAATGAGCGTGCTGCGCGGTGAACCAAGCCCGCCCGCCCCAGCCACCCGGCGCGGCGCCTGGCCCTCCTGAAAGGAACGACCTTCGCGGGATGGGAATTCAAAGGACACGATTTGACTCAGTCTCACAGAGTAGCGCAAGGTCTTCGGGCCAGTCCACCCCTTCGGCATTTGCGTCGAACTCCCTGCCTGGGGTTCGTGCTATCCTACCGTTACTCAGGCAGATGGTAACTCGAGGCGACTGTTGACGACGGAACACCCTTCCCAGGACTCAAACGAAGCTGGCCAATGCGCCAGTTGCAGGCACGTTCGGACCATCCGGTCCAATCGAGGTTCGGTTTTCTACCTGTGCCGCCGGAGCCTTATGGACCCTGGTTACCCTCAATACCCCCGCCTTCCTGTGCTCTTCTGCCGGGGTTACGAGGCGGCAGAGTCAGACACAGGCGGTAAGACCAACAAGGCCTCGTAAACCCGTAGGCGGAGGTTGGGGACTCGACAGTACTAGGAAATTTATTCATTGATTCATTGGTTCATTGAATCATTTGCAGAGTCACGAGTGATACGGCCTTTCATTGAATCAATGGATCAATGATTCAATGGGTCAATCCAAAATTACTATAGCGCCGCACCCTGCGCGAGGTTTTGGACGATCGTCCGTCATAGACTGGCACTGCGGGCTAAACCGCCGGCGCTAGTTGCTTCTTCTCCCAGGGTTTGGGGCGACGGTTGGCTGCAAGGATTTTCTTCCGCAGCCGGATGGACTTAGGTGTGACCTCGACGTATTCATCGTCGGCGATGAAGTCGAGAGCTTGCTCGAGGCTGAGCGGGCGGTAAGGAATAAGGCGGATGGCCTCATCGGCCACCGAGGCGCGCATGTTGGTTTGCTTCTTTTCTCTGGTGACGTTGATGTCGATATCGTCGGCGCGCGAATTCTCACCCACGATCATGCCCTCATAGACCTCCGTGCCAGGCCCATAGAAAAGCTCGCCGCGCGACTGAAGGTTGTTGAGGGCATAGGCGGTGGTGACGCCGGCACGGTCAGCCACCAGAACTCCCGTGGGGCGAGTGGCCATTTCTCCCTGGTATTCCGTCCAGCCATCAAAAAGGGAGTGAAGCAGCGCCGTGCCGCGCGTCTCCGTGAGCAACTGGCTGCGCAATCCAATGAGCCCGCGTGAGGGAATGCGGAGTTCCAGGCGGACGCGGCCGGACCCGTGATTCACCATCTTGGTCATTTGCCCGCGGCGGCTTCCCAGGGTCTCAATCACCAGTCCGGTAAACGACTCCGGGCAATCCACCACAAGGAGCTCGACGGGTTCCAGGAGCTTGCCATTCTCCCTGCGGACCACGATCTGCGGTTTGCCTGCGACCAGCTCGTAGCCCTCGCGGCGCAAGGTCTCGATCAGGATGGCAAGCTGAAGCTCGCCGCGCCCCAGCACCCGGAAGGTGTCCGTTGAGTCCTGCCAGTCCACGGCGATCGAGACGTTGGTGAGCAGCTCTTTTTCCAACCGCTCGCGCAAGTGGCGAGAGGTCACGTACTGGCCTTCGCGGCCTGCGAGCGGCGAGGTGTTCACCGTGAGGACGACGGCGATCGTGGGCTCATCGATCACGATGCGCTCGCGCGGAGCGGGCTGCTCGGGGTCGGTGATGGTTTCGCCAATCTGGATGCCCTCGACTCCGGCGAGGGCGACGATGTCGCCGGCGGGCACTTCCTGCACCTCTTCCCGTTCCAGGCCAAGAAAGGTGTAGAGCTTGGTGATTCGAGTCCGGACCAATTCCCCCGAGAGCTTGGCGATAGCCACTTCGTCCCCAAAGTGAACGGCGCCGTTGAACACCCGGCCGATGGCGATGCGGCCCAGGTAGTCGCTGTAGTCGAGGTTTGCCACCTGAAGCTGCAGGGTAGCCTCCGGATCGCCAGCGGGGGCGGGGATGGAGTTCACAATCGTTTCAAACAGTGGCAAAAGGTCTTGCGAGCCGTCGCCGATTTGACGGTGGGCGACGCCTTTCTTGGCGTTGGTGTAAAGGACCGGAAATTCGAGTTGGTCCTCCGTGGCGTCGAGGTCGATAAAGAGGTCGTAGATCTCGTTCAGCACCTCGGCGGGCCGCGCATCCTGCCGGTCAATCTTGTTCAGCACGACAATTGGAGGCAGCTTGGCCGCGAGAGCTTTCTGGAGAACATAGCGGGTTTGCGGCAGTGGGCCCTCGCTCGCGTCCACCAGAAGAAGCACCCCATCCACCATCATGAGCGCCCGCTCAACTTCGCCCCCGAAGTCGCTGTGGCCCGGCGTATCCACAATGTTGATCTTGATGCCTTGGAAAAAGAGCGCCGTGTTCTTGGCAAGAATTGTAATGCCGCGCTCGCGCTCGAGATCGTTCGAGTCCATGACGCGCTCCACCACGGCCTCGTTGGGGCGGAAGATGCCGCTCTGGCGCAGCATGGTGTCGACGAGCGTGGTCTTCCCATGGTCAACGTGGGCAATAATGGCGATGTTGCGGATCTGTTGGGTCAAGAGTCTAAACCCCTCTCACATTCCCGTGCGCCCGCGTTCCTTTTCCGCTCGACGCCGCTTCAACCAGACTTGGTTTGGAATGGGTTGGTGGAAGCCGAAGGAATTCTTGAGGCGCACTGGCCACAACCAGCAGCCTTATCAGGTTGCTGAAGAAAGCGATCGCGATTTTCCAGCAAGCGCTAAATCAGTATTATACCATGGCCTGTCCCTCGCCGGCTGATTGGAAGCCAGCGCGCGCGGACCAGTTACCAATGCTTCCCGGCAATCACCGTGTGAGTCCGGAGACGGCCTAACTGGATTTTTTCCAAATCAGGGAATCCAAGCTGAGGGGCCCGGCCCCGGCAATGCACAGGTAGAGGAAGATGAAGCAGTAAAGCACAGCCAACTCTCCGTGGTTAAGAAGGGGGATGAACCCGTGGGGAAAATGCACCTTGAAGTAGGCCACGGCCATTTCCCCGCACAGAATAAACGCCACCGGAGAGGTGAAGAGCCCCAAGATGATCAGCAGCCCGCCGATCAGTTCCAGGCCGCCGCCAAACCAAAAAAAGGAGCCGAATGGAACCGTCGCGCCTTTTCCATCCAAGCCGCCAAAGAAGCCGAGCAGTTTTTGCATTCCGTGCAGGGAGAAAGTGAATCCCACAACCACGCGGAGCACGGAGCGCGCATAAGGCTCGAGGGTACGAATCGCTGACATGTGTTCCTCCAATGTGACGAAGCGCTCTGGAGTGCGGCAGCTTGCTGCCGCTTTTTCCCGCATCGCGGGACAGCTTGCTGGCCCTGCACAGGAGCGCGGTACTCAGACCGGTGAAGCGCGAGCAAGCTCGCAAGAGAAAAGCGGCAGCCCGCCACGGCGGGCCGCATTCCAAAGACCGCGACCCGTCAAGGGACAAGGCAGTGCCCTGCCTCTACTTGATGTGGCATTGGGCGAGGCCGCGCTTTTCCAAATATTGCTGGTGATATTCCTCTGCTCGCCAGAAGGCAGAAGCGGGAACGATCTCCGTTACGATGGGTTTTTCTAATGCTCCGGCGCGCTCCAGACCTTCCTTAGATGCTCTGGCGGCTGCCTCCTGCTCCGGAGTGTGATAGAAAATCACCGATCGGTATTGAGTCCCCACGTCGGGGCCTTGGCGGTTCAACGTCGTCGGATCATGGTTCTGCCAAAAGACCCTCAAGAGGTTGTCGTAGGATGTCTTGGAGGGGTCATAGATGACTCGCACTACTTCTGCGTGTCCGGTCTCATCGGTGCAGACATCCTGGTAAGTTGGGCTGTCGAGTGTTCCGCCCATATAGCCGACAGACGTTGAGACGACTCCCGGCACCTGCCGAAACGTTGCCTCGACTCCCCAGAAGCACCCCCCGCCAAACGTGGCTGTCTCCATGACCTGCTCTCCATGTCAGGATTTCAAATTTGATTCCGTCCCCAGCCGCAGAAATATTGTTGCGCGCCGCCGACAAGAATGCAAGGCGCAAACGTTTGCATGAGCATCGCCTGTCCTTGGTCGCTAGGTTGAGAGCCGGGCGAGCAGGGCGTCCATCATAGCATGCAGCCTCTCGTGGGTTCCGGCGCCCATTTTTTCGACCTCCAGCTTTTCGAACCCTTCTGCCAGGTCGGCTTGCTCCGCGGGCGTAAGGACTTTTTCCGCCATTGCGAACAGGATGTTGTTTTCTTTATCGATGTGGGCGCGCAGCAGTGCGGCATAGCCTGCGCCCGCCCCCGCCCAGCGTATACCGGCGGTCTTGTCGCCGGACTGGTAGGCCGCCGTTGCCTCCGCCATTTGGCGGATTAACGATCGGCCGCGCTCGTGCTCGAAAAGCATCACACCGATGGGTCCGCCATCGCGTGGAAAGCCCTTCTTTTCGAGGAGCGGGAATAACAAGTCCTCCTCTTTGCCGTGATGACAACGGTCAGCAAAGAGCTGGAAGAATTCCAGCAGGCCGTCGAGCGTTTGCTGCTCCACTTGTTCACCCCGCTCCAGCCGGCGGGCTACCTCTTCACTTGCCCCAAGCATTTTTAGAATAGCTTCATGTTCGTGCCGCAATACTTTGGTTGCTATTGCCATGTGTCCTCCTCTGCAATTCACACTCTCCATAGTAGCGCTCATTTCAGACCTTGCATGTGACCAAAGTCGCAGGGCAAGAATGGCCGGCAAATGCCAGTCGGGGTTCGCAGGCGCCCGAGCTTACCAGTTCGTGATGGACCCGTCGGGCCTTTGGAACATAGGGATGGGGCGGGCGCGTTCCGTGATCTCGGCCGCGAGTTGTAGCGGCTTGGTATCCAACGTTACACCGAGGCCTGGACGGCGATTCGGCCACATCTTGCCATGGCGGAAATCGTAGCCCTCCGGCAAATGAGGGTAAGAAGCCTTTCCCTCGCCGAGCATTTCCATCAACACCGGTCCCGAGAAAACTCCGCAGGCATGGACCAATGCGGCTTCCGCAACCGGCCCCGTGAAGTGCGGGATCAAACCGACGTAGTGCGTCTCGCAGAGGGCGAGGATCTTCATGTACTCGGTGATGCCTCCTACGTTCGGCAAAGTGACACGTGCGTAGTCAATGAGTTGCTGTTCGATCAACGGGTTGATGTCCCACCGGGTTCCGAACTGCTCGCCGACCGCAATGGGTACTTTGACGTGCGCGCGGAGTTCCTTATAGACCTCGGGATTTTCAGATCGGATCAGATCCTCGGCAAAGTAGGGCTCGAGCGGCTCAATCAGTGTGCTGAGCCGCACGGCATCCGGGAAGTCGAGGCGGGTGTGGTAATCCAGCGCCCAATCGCCGTCTTTTCCCACGCCGTCGCGTATCTCGACGCAGTCCTCGTATGTCTTCCGCACCATCTGATGTGAGTTGAAAGGCTGGCCGGCCGGGGGGTCCGCAGTGGCATAGCGGAAAGCGCGGAAACCGGCCTCAAGGCAGGCGCGGGCGGTTTCCTTCAGGCTTCCCTTGCTTGGAAACCCGGTGGAGTAACACTCCAGGTGGTCGCGTGAGAAACCTCCGAGCAATTCGTAGACGGGCACGCCCAGAGCCTTACCTTTGAGGTCCCAGAGCGCAAGGTCGATTGCACCCAGCGCGTCGAGTTTTTCGCGCCCGGCAGGATAAAAGTAACCGCGAAACATCATTTGCCACAGATGCTCAATGCGGAATGGGTCTTCGCCGATAATCATGGCGGCACACTGCGAGATGGGGTCGCGCGAACCGCCCTCGCCAATGCCCGTGATGCCCTGGTCCGTTTCGACGGTCACGATGTGGAAGCTCTGGTTGAAATGAGTGGGAGAGCTCGGGTTGTGGTAGAAACGAACGCGTGTAATCTTCATGGGCGTAGGCGAGGCAGTCGCCTTCGAAGGCGCCACTAGAGCCGCTGCTCCTCCCAAACCGACCGATTGCAGGAAAAAACGCCGTTGCATATGACCTCCTGAGGACCGGTTCCAAGTTATTCCCACACGAGGAGGTTTGCAAGCGGATCATGCATTCCCAGGAAGGTATGACCCGGAAGAAGACCACAGCGGTCGCGTCCGCTGATCCGCCGTAGCGGCTGGTTGATTGGCTTTCTTCAGGAGTATAAAATGGCGTTGTCACGATGAAATCGATACACGCCCGGAGCGGGGTTGGCGGGTGATCGATCAGAGGCCCGCTGGTTAGGGATGGAGGGGCTACGGACCATCGCTCGAGTGATCCTTGAACTGGTGGTGTCCGCCGGAGGGGAAGACTATTCTTGACGATTAACTGATCAGACGTGCCGTGACGCCGATTCTCGCGCAGGCTTTGGCGAGCGCCGCGTCAGCAGTCAGAAAGGGGCAATCCTGCATGGCGGCCACCGCCACATGCAAGGCATCCAGGGTCTGGAGCGGGACTGTGAAAGTCGCGAGCCACTCGCGTGCCTTTGCAAAATGTGCCCCCTCCACTGCAAGCCGGGTGTAAATTCCTTGCTCGAGATGGGATTGAAAGACAGCCAGGATACGATGCCCGTCCGCCCGGCGCATTTCGCGGGCGCGCACCTTGCGGGCGAGCGCGGACACCAATTCCGCTTCTACGAGCCAGCTAATGGCCCGCTCGTCTTCTTCGTGCAACGCCTGTTGCGCCCGGCGGCTCAGCGGCTCGGGGCAGTAATAGGCAGCCAGCACGCTTGTGTCGATATAAATCAATAGCGGCTGCTCCGGCGGGCGTCCCGAATGTCCTGGCTCAATGCTCGCCCGCGAAGTTTGACCGAGGCTCGAAGGCGGCTCAGGTCAGGAAGGGGCGGGGTCTTTCGCTCGGGCCGGACGAGTCTTCCGACCTCGACGCCCCGGCGCAGCACCACGACCTCATCGCCCGCCTGGACCTGATCCAGCAAGCGGCGCAAGCCTTCTCGCGCTTCCCGGACGCTGACCTTATGTGTGCCCATGCAGTGACTCCATGTACACCTGAAGTGTACACGGGAACGAGGATTCCGCGCAAGGAAAAGCACAGGTGGAAGCCCAACTTATCAATGAGCCCGAAAGATCGGTATGCGCCCACACCAGAAACCATCTAGTTATTCGCTTTGGTTGATGCCCACCGGGGAAGTTCGTCGCCGCTTGGCAGCAACAATCCTCGATTTGAGCCGGGAATATGCCGCGCCGACTTTTGAGCCTCACGTCACCTTGGCCGGCGGCATTGTGGGGCCGGCGCGGGAGGTCGCGTCGAAGATGGCGGACTTGGCAAGGCGAATCCCACCTTTTACAGTTCGCCTTGCCGAGGTCGATTTCCTTGACGAATACTTTCGCTGCCTGTTCGTGAGGGTGGCGACGACTCACCCCATCATGAAGGCGAACAAGGCTGCGCGGGCAGTCTTCAGCCTCGAGAAGCAGCCCGCCTTCATGCCCCACCTCAGCCTTCTGTACGCCAATTTGCCCTCAGGCGTGAAAGAAAGAATCGCCACTTCCCTTGGCCGGCGGTTCGAGCTCGAGTTCAAGGTTAGTGGTCTTCACTTGTATCTCATCAAGAGTGAGCCAGCGGCTTGGAGGCGCGTGGCAAGGGTTGGACTGGGGTTGTGAGCGCCGGTTTCACGAATTGACCCAGCTTGGCGTGGCTTCTTCCGGCTTGGCGTCCTGCGCAGGCTGCGTGGAGCGGATGGTGAGCCAGTCGGCTTGAGCCTTGTCCCAATCCTGGATGACGAGCCCTTGCGCCTCGAAGAGAGCGCGGATTTGAGACCGTCCCCAACCCACGATCTCCTCCAGGATAGGGACCAGCACGCTCAGCGCGTCGTCGCTGAGCACAGTACGCTTGGCGATTTGCGTAATATTTCGCGCCTCGGAAACCGCTACGGTGAAGCCCTCGCGCTGATTCAGATGCAACATCACGTGGATGTCAGAGCTGCCGTCACCAATGTACACGATCCGGTCCGCGCCGATCTGCAGCTTCGCCTGCAGGTCGTCCAACACGGCCACTTTGCCGTAACCGGCATTCACTCGAACGAGCCCCGCAATGCAACCCGCATCGTCATACTCCAACAGGGTACCGTGGATATGGTCTGGCGCAATGATGTCCTCGAGTGCCGACTCCACAACCTCCTGGGGAGCAGCCGAGATCACATGGAACTCGAACTGGTAGCCATCCACGGCGCTGGCCAGCATTTCGTGCAGCCGCTTAATATTCTTCTTCAGACGGATTTTCTTCCCTGCTTCCTTGAAATGATCTTTCCTCACTCGGGCCTGAAACTCGGGATCGTGAAGCAGCAGGTAAGCTAATTCCCCGCCCTGTTGCACCAGGTTTTGCGCCGACAGGATTGCCGTCTTTCGCTCGAACTCTTTACTGGAAATTCCCACCAGTTCACTCAAAACTACGCCGGAATCGTGGAAGCTGAGCGTCTGGTCAAAGTCGCTCGCTACCAGGTATTGTTTAGCAATCTGAGTTGTCACTTGCATAGACATCTCCTCCTCAGGCCTGTAACCCCAACTCGCCTGTTTGATCGAGTTCCTTGGTCGGCTTATTTTAAATGGCCATTGTTACAGTAGAGTTTCTCGACCCTTGCGTGACTCGGCCATCAACACCATGGCGGAAGAAAACAGGCAGGTGAGTTCCCGAATTTGGCTAGTTTGTTGCATCTCATCAGCTATTTTACTCCACCTGACCCGCCTTCATCCAATTCATTAAATTGATTCAACCTATAACTGCCGGTATAGGGCCGTCAATCTACTTTCCAGTGGGATTGAAGGAAGCAAGGACGGCGGCGAAAACCTTCTTGTACTTCTCGTACTTTTCCCCCACGCGCCAACCGGTGGTAATAAAGACGATGTCGCCGCGTGGATTCCTCTCCTGCAAGGCGGGACGGGACGGGAATGACTGCGTTCCAAATGACACCAGTACCCGACAACGCATGGGGTTGTGGCGGGCAGGCGATTGGGGTACAGTGTCCCCGGAGTTCTCTGGCGCGGTTTGCGCAAGCTGTCTTGGCGCGGTTGTGGAGCTGTTCAGGACACGAGAGCCCTGAAAGGAATACCTATGGTTCCCATATCAAGGCGCGATTTGCTGGCTTCCTTGCTGGTTCTGCCTGCTACGCTCCGCGCGGACCCCGACTGGATGCCGCTCTTTGACGGCCGCGCGCTCCGCGGCTGGAAGGCCAGCGAGAACAGCCGCTCCTTCCGGGTCGTGGACGGGCAGATCGCAGCCGGTGGACCGCGCTCGCACTTGTTTTACACGGGACGGACGCGGAATGCGAGTTTCAAGAACTTCGAGTTAAGGGCGGAAGTGATGCCGCGCGCGGGGGCCGAGTCTGGCATTTACTTTCACACTGGGTTCCAGACGAGGGGCCGGCCGGAAAAGGGGTTCAAGGTTCAGATCAACAACACCTACCCGGGTGAGGGCGATTACCGCGAGCGCAGGAAGACCGGCTCGCTTTACGGCGTCCGCGACGTGTACAAGGCGTTCGCAAACGACAACGAATGGTCCCAGTTGCACATTCTGGTCCGGGGTAAACAGGTGCAGGTCCGGCTGAACGACACGCTGCTGGTGGATTACCTCGAGCCTGACCCGCCAGCAGTGGAGGCTGATTACGCCGGACGTGTTCTCGGGCGCGGTACACTCGCGCTCGAATGCCACGACGCGAACTCGAAGGTCTTGTTCCGGAATATCCAGGTGAAGCCGCTGCCGGACGATCTCCCCGCAGACACTGCCGAGCGGCCCGTCGTAGACGCCGTCTACCGAGAACTGCTGCGGATGAATGCCCAGAATTTCCCCGTGGTGGATTACCACGTTCACCTGAAAGGCGGGCTCACACTGGAAGAGGCGCTCAAGGAGTCGCGACGGCTCGGCATCCAGTACGGAATCGCTATCAACGGCGGGCTCGGCTTTCCCGTCACCGACGATGCCGCAGCCGAGGAGTTCCTCCGCGCCATGAAGGGGCAACCGATCTTCGTGGCGCTGCAAGGCGAAGGCCGGGAATGGGTGAAGCTGTTCTCAAAGGAAACGGTGGCGAAATTCGATTACGTGTTTACTGACGCCATGACCTTCACCGACGACAGCGGCAAGCGAATGCGGATTTGGATCAAGGAAGAGGTGGGAGAGATTAAGGACAAGGAACGATTCATGGATATGTACGTCAACCGCATCCTTGGAGTGCTCAATCATGAGCCGATCGACATCCACGCCAATCCGACGTTTCTGCCGGATGTTATCGCGGCCGACTACGATCGACTTTGGACGCCTGAGCGAATGCAGACTGTGATCGACGCCGCGCGGAGGAACGACGTGGCCATCGAAATAAACAATCGGTACCGAGTGCCCAGCCCGGCTTTCATCAAGGCGGCCAAGAAGGCGGGCGTCAAGTTCTCTTTTGGCACGAACAACAGTGACAAGAACTTGGGCCGTATGGAGTACGCCGTGGAAATGGTGAAGGAGTGCGGGCTAACATGGCAGGATATCTTCCTTCCAAAGCCCGATGGCGAGAAGCCCGTCCAGAAACGGGGACTTCCTACGAGCAGTGACAAGTGATAAGTGCCGAATGACGAGCGGAGGATAGAAGCCAACCTTGCTCGTCGTCACTCATTACCCATCCGTCGCTCGTCACTCTTTTTTGCTCGTCACTCGTCACTCATCACTTGTCACTCGTCACTCTGCTTCTTTTTGGGCGGCTCCCAGAGTTCAATACGGTTGCCCTCGGGATCCATGATCCAGGCGAAGCGTCCGTAATCGTAGTCCTCGCGCTTTGGATCGACCTCCACGCCTTCTTCGCGGAGCGCGGCCAGCAACCCGTCCAAATCTTCCACAATAAAGTTCATCATGAACCCGGAGCGGCTGGGGTCGAAATACTTCGTATCCTTCGGGAAGATCGCCCAGACGGTCATGCCGGATTTTTCTGGATCGTCGGCTTGACGCCAATTGAAAACCACTGCTTCCTGCGCCTGACGCTGCAAGCCAAGATGCTTCTCATACCACGCATAGAGTTTCTCGGGATGGTCAGCCTTGAAGAATATTCCGCCAAGCCCACTAACTCTTTTCATACCGATTATCCTCTTTGTTTTCTATAACATTCCCGCTTTCTGCGCTTATCTCCTTTGTAATCAACAACATTCCCGCTTCGTTCCCACTTTTTCCACAGCGGTCCTTTGTTTTCAATAACATTCCCGCTTCTTCGGCCTTTTTCCACAGCGGTCCTTTGTTTTCAATAACATTCCCGCGTTGCTCGTGCAAAAAAAGGAATTCTTTTTCCTGCTTCCAGTCCACCCTACGATGGACAGCCGACCCGCTGCGCCGAGGCAGTTTACAGTGAACGCCGACGAAAAGATTGCCTTTTCCGGCCCGCATGGACTTGTTGTCACCATGACAGGGAAGGGTGCGGAGGTGGCCAATGTTCCCTGGAATTTCCGCTGGGGAAGCATACGCTACAACAATAGCCGACTGACGGGAGTTTGTCAAGCCTCGGATTGAATCCTAGTGTCCTGAGTCAGAAGTTCGCTTACAAAGTCTTCCTCATGCGGGCGGTCTTTTCGCAGCCCCGTCAGGGGCGGAAGATTGTAGCCCAGGGCGCAAGCCCTGGGGGAGGACCCTCACCCCGCCTTCGCCACCCCTCTCCCGCTCGGGCGGGAGAGGGGACGGGGGTGAGGGAGGGCTCGCTGACCCACGGCTTGCGCCCTGGGCTACATTCTTTCGCCCCGACAAGTCGGGGCTGAATTATTCAACGAACTTCTGACTCAGGGCACTGGCGTAAGCACAAGATGCACTTCGCACCCAGGTGGTGGTGTCATTTGGGATGGGATCCCTTTCGAAACGCCGGTCATTCCCGTCCCGCCGGCCCCATCACGGTGATGTCAGATAGAATCAGGTCCCTCATGGCTGCTACGGGTTCGTTTCTTGCGAGGCACTGGCTTGGGGGAGCCCAGGTGCTTGACTTCGATCTGGTGGCCTTGCGACGTCCAGTGTTTTGCCAGCATTTCCGCCACCAAGCGACGATGACACTTATCGGGTTCAGCCTCCGAGCACAGAAGCGCCACTCTTCCTTCAAACGAGGCGGAATCCACGCCATCCAGAACTCTCCTTTGCCTCATCAGTTCCCGAAAAGACTTCGCGAATTGCGCCCAGTCGCGCGTCTTGCGGTAGGCAGTCCGAATCTTGACGCTGGGGGCGAAGATGGGTTGATAGTCGTAGGCGATTCCCAAGATTCGATCGAGGAAGAAGGCCAGGTCGGGGTACTTCGCAAATCCGGCGAGTTGTCCGACGCGGTTCTCCCGGATGTCAATCAGCTTCTGCACTTGGGCCTCTTGAAGAAGCCGGAAGAATTCCTTCGCCGTCTTCTTGGTGAAGCCGATAGTGAAAATCGTTGAGGTCATTCGCAGCGCTACCAAGTGTCGAGCGCGAAAGGCTTGACGCGAAAGGCGAACTTTTCCGCTTGCAGTCGGTAGGCATCCTCCAAAGCATCGGTACGAGCCTGGGGGAAAAGCGTGTTGGCGGCAACGCCGGCAAAGCCGTTGGCAGCCAGCAGCCCGTTCTCAGCGGCTTCTTGCGTTTCAATTCGCGAGTCCTTACGGATGTGCAGCGGATGGACTCCAAGCTTGACGAGTTCAGGGCAGACCATGAGAAAGCGGTGACACTCGAGCGGGTCTTCCTCCGCGCACATCATCGCCACCGAGCGGCCCTCCAACTCCTTCAAAAGACGTTCCAGCCCCCTCTGGAAGGCGTAGGATTTGCGGCGCACCTGATAGTCAACCAACCCGTCGGGGCGATAGGCATCGACGTCGTCCGGGCGACCTCCCAGCTCCTCTCCAAGGAAGAGGTAGGAGATGTGTTCGGCGCCCAGCAGCTTCTCGAACGCCGGCTGGCTAAAATGAGGCAAGCGCGCGCTCTGCGGCAAGCTGCGCACATCGACCACCAGCTCGACTCCGAAGTCCTTGAGCAGCTTGGCGAAATGCTCGAACTCCAAGATCGAGTGACCTACCGTAAAAAGTGGGTTCAGGCCGCCGGAATTAGTTGGGCAAGAGTTCTCGAGCTGCACCCCGACACCTCCTTGTAGCGCATCTTACCAAAAACCGGCTGCCTGGGCACCCACTTTCCTGGCATTACTTTCGCGGGCAGCCCCGGATTCTACCTAATATCGACTATCGACGGTGGACTTTCTTTTTCGCCTTGATTCCAACCTTTGAAATCGCATAGAGTCCATAACGTGGCGCGTACGCGCCACCCGCGAAGGCTCCGCACGGCCCAAAATTGGTTCGGGCTTTCTTGCGCATGGACATCGAAGAGATCAAACGGAGAGTCAGAGAGAACCGCTACGTTTACAGCCATCACGCCGTCATTGAGCGGAGAGCCGAGTCACTTACCTTCATTCAGATCGAACAAGCCATACTCAATGGGCGAATCCTGGAGGAGTATCCTGACACCGGTCGCGGAGAGAGTTGTCTTGTGGTAGGCTTATCTGGGGACGTGCCGATCCACGTGGTCTGCGGGTGGCGCGGCGAAAGCGTCGCGGTGATAACGGTTTACATTCCACGACCACCCAAGTTTTCCGACCCTTGGACTCGCGGGGCGGGAGGAACCGAGTGACCGAATCAAGATGCAATTTCTGTGGCAGCGATCGGCATGAAGAACGTCGCATCGAATATCTCTACAGCCATCAGGGAGAGCACTTGCTTGTCCCCAACACTCCAGTAGACGTCTGCCTGAATTGTGGCATGGTCTATTACGATGCCGCAGTGCTCAAGGAAATCGAGCGCCGATTCTTCGCCATCCGGAATAAGTCCGAGCGACCCGACCGCTACATCAACATGCCGGAGAAATCGTTTGTGGGGTGATTCAGGTCGGGGCATGTGAGCAAGACGTAGCGCCGCGGTCCGCCCTCTGGCCACTTCACTTTACTCGGCAAGCTCTGCGGCACGTGCGTTTCGTCGGGGAAGGGCTGCGCACCTGACAGAGCGCAGGTCCGCACCTGAGAACAGGGTCTCGGTAGCGTTGAGTTCATCGCAGAGATGACGTGCTGCCTCATCATGCGCCGCCCGCGTCAGATGGGGCACGCGCACGGTCAAGGTTTTGTTTTGGGCGTCGGGAAACAGGTCCACTTCGGTGTTGCAGATCTTACGGAGCAAAGCCCGTGCATCCGCTGCCCGACCGCTGGCAGGGTGCCCTGACGATTGACCTCGTGCGTTTGCCAGCCGCCGAGAAGGTGAGGACTTGAAGCTGCAAGCTGCGCACCTTGAGGAGCAGGTCCGCGCTACGGTTGCCGCCCCGCCGGTCTATTCCTTGCGGACGATGCCTGTCAGGCCCGCGAGGAATAAAGTGGCCAACAGCCAGCCCAGCAAAATTTGAATCCACAGGAACCACCGCACGAACCGCGGCGACGTAAGCCATCGGCTGGGGCGCGACCGCGCGGCTTCCCGATCCGGGTGCGGCTGCAAGCCGCAAAACACCAGGAAGCGCTGCAGCCGCGGGGGTTCTCCTTTCGGTACTGGATCGCGAAGTAGCCCCCGAAGAATCAAGCGGCGCTGCAGCCACTGGAAGTGTGTCCAAGTACGCGGGCCGGCAAGTCGGGTCGGCCAATTGCTCCTTCGCGACAAGGCACTCCCTGAATCGGGTTCGGGATGCCACTTGTCCTCTTGTCCGAGTTTCACCAGAGGCAGCGAATTCTCCACCGAGTAGACCAGCGGTGCGAACGGCGTGTAGTGCGGCGGAGGCTGACCGTCGCGCCTGAAGGATTCGTAGGCGTCCTTCTCCGTAGGCACGATGTTTCCGGCAAGGTAAGTCCTTCTGTAGACTATCCATGCCAGGGCGCTGAGGCCCACAATTTCCCAAACCGCCCGCGCGGGGTCGTACCCGTAGCCGATTGATTCCTTGAAAGCCCAGCTCTCGAGGCGTGCGACCGCGGTACGGTCCTCCTCCTTCCTGCGCAGGCTTTCCATTTCCTCAAGAACCGTCACCGCGCCATCCTCGTCTCCCCTCTCCCGCAGCACTTTGGCGAGTTGACGATAGGGCTGGGGTTTGAAGGGATCCTGACGGGCAAGCCACTCGAGGCGGGTTTTTGCTTTCGTCGGTCCTTCGGAGATGCGACCGTACACAAAGCCGTCGAGAAGGAGGTTTCCCTTCGTCGGCCAGCTCTTCTCGTCGTCGATGATCGAGCCGACCGAAGTGTTTCCGAGATTGAGCGTTGCGCCCGCCGCATCCTTCAAGCCCCGCCACCAGAAGTTGCCCCTTACAGTCGCGGAGTAAGCGGTGAGCTTGGTGAACGTGCTGTCAATGCAGTCGAGATCGCCTCCGATTTGTGCTCCCGGCAGCGACACCTCGCCTTCGGCGCGAAAGTCGTTGCGCAAAAACACGTAGCCCCGAACATCGATGCCGTCGGCATTCAAAGCTTTCCCCGAGGGCTTGATGAACCTGCCTCGGTCGCACCCAAGATTGCCTCCGATTTGCGCCTCCGGCAGCCGCACCTCACCTTCCGCACGAAACCCGTCGCTCAGGGAAACGTCGCCGTGAACATGGATGCGGTCGGCGAACAAAGCTCTTCCGGGGGGGTTCACGAACGTGCCTCCGTCACACTCAAGGTTGCCTCCGATCTGCGCTCCCGGCAGCCGCACCGCGCCTTCGGCATGAAACCCGTCGCGGAGCAAAACGTTGCCGTCAACATTCATGCCATCGGCGCTTAAAGCATCTCCGGGGAAGTTAATGAACTTCCCGCTGGAGCAGTCCAGATTGCCCCCAATTTGTGCCCCCAGCAGCCGCAGCTCGCCCTCAGCACGGAATCCGTTGCGCAGAAAAACGTCGCCCTCGACATCCAGCCTGTCGGCGCTTATCACCCGCACCCAACTGCCTTCCAGACTGAGGAGCGGAAGTTGAGAATTGAAGAGCCGGGCATCCTGCATCAGGCGGCAATGCCGCAGCACAATGGGAAAAGGGACGATGACGGAAGACAGGTCAAGCTTCCCGGTGACCTTAGCGCCATACACCCAGATCCCCTTCGGGTCTACCTCGTGTTTGGCCTTCTCGTCAACGCAGAGCCAACGAATCACCTCGGCGCGAATCTCGCGCTCCGTTCCCCATTCTTTGTCTGCCTTGCTGGGGTCGTTGTTAGGGTCCTCATCGTTGAGGTTTGGGCCGCACTGCGCCCAATAGCTTTTTGGCGGGGCGTTTGGCGCAGCGCGGATGAGTTTGAGCTCGGACGGCGTTAAGGTCTCCCCGAATCTAGCTCGAGCCAACTGTTCCAGCTTGCCCGTCGCTCCCTGAGGCTGTTCTTCACCCATAGGCACCTCCAGAGTCAGGGTTGGTTATACCATAAACGGCGAGGCAAGGCACCAGCGCCTGGAAAGCAAACCACATGGCGCGCCTGCGTGGCCGGTTCGCCACGCTCGGCGCGGAGGAAGTAGCGCGGACCTCCGGCGTGTGAGGTCCGCGGTTCTTCGCGTCCGCGAGCGCTCGCGGCCTCGGTTCTTTGTTGCCTCGGCACCGCACCGGGGGTAGATTGATCGCATGTCCAGGTTGTCGCGTCCGTCCCTTCATGACCGCTATATCTTCGCGACCAGCGATGCCAGTTCTTACTGACGGAAACTCGCGTCAGAAAGACCAACCGCAGCGACCGGGATTCCACCGACCTAGCCCCGTTAGGGGCGGGAGAATTTAGGCCAGGGCGCAAGCCCTGGGTTGGGGTCGCGCCACGGGAGTGAGCCCCGGAAGGGGCGAAAGAAGCTTCGACTGTGCAGACTCTTACGCCCCTGCCGGGGCTACGGGTTTATTGCGGCGGGCCGGGGTCCCAGGGCTTGGAACGTGTGAAAAAATCGCGCTGATGCGGTGGTCTATGACCAAGCCTGTCCAAATTGCACTCAATTAGGCGGGCGGTAACCAGCGGCTCTGCCGCCGGCTGTGCGGAAAGGCTTCGCCTTTCCGTGGCGCTGGTTCACTAACCAACCTCCTGCGCGCAGGAGGAAGTATGGGGCGGGTCTAGCCGGAAAGCCAGAGGCTTTCCGCACAGCCGGCGGCAGAGCCGCGTTGACCATTCGAAGCGTTCGCTAATTTGGACAGCCGTGGCCTATGACCGGCGCATTTTAGAATCAATGACTTCGGCGCTCATAGAGCGCCGCTACAAATGGCCAGTCCGATTCTTTCACACCTTCTTGCGGCCCTCCGGGCCTGAACACCCTGAGACCTTGTTGCGCGGAATTCGGGGACCTTGCGCCTAGCGCACATCTTGCTGAATCTGGGCTTCCCAATTGGAAGGGACGGGCGTCCAATCGCGGGTGAACACGTCGCTGAGGGTCAAGCCGATCAGGATGGCGAGCCAGAGGAGGGAGGAGGCGACCACGATCCGCAGGAGGTTAGAACTCCACCGAAGGTGCATGAAGAAAAGGACTACCAGCGAGGCCTTGCAAACGGCAATCACGAGCGCCGCGACGGTGTTCCATTTGCCCAGGTTAATGAACGCGACACCTGTGGTGAGGCCGGTAAACACGATCAGTGCAGCGAAAACCAGGATATAGAGCTTCTTGGGAACAACGTGGCCCGACATCAGTAGCGCCCCCCGATCAAATACAGTAAAGGAAAGAGGAAAATCCAGACGATGTCCACGAAGTGCCAGTAGAGGCCCGACATCTCAACGGTGTTGTAGCGCTGCGGTGAGAACTTCCCCCGCCAAGCCATGATGATGAGTACCGTGAGGACTCCGACGCCAATCACCATGTGCAGGGCGTGGACGCCGGTCATGAAGAAGTAAAAGCAGAAGAACAATTCCAGGTGTCGCGAGTCAGGCCCATCAAAAGTCCAGTTCACCCCAGGCACCAGCCCTTCGAGGTAGTCGTGCCTCCATTCCAAGGCGAGTTTGACACCGACGAACGTCAGTCCCAAAAGCAAGGTAAGCAGCAAAAAGGTTATGAGCGCCCCCTTTCTCCCCAGTTGGGCAGCGCGAACGGCCAGCGCCATGGTCAAGCTGCTGCACAGCAATACCGCTGTATTGAAGGCTCCAATGCGGACGTCCAGCAGACGGCTACCAGCTTCGAAGGCGGGCAAATAAAGGTTGCGGAAAATAATATAGGCCGTGAACAAGCCGCCAAAAAACATGACCTCCGTAGCCAGGAATACCCACATCCCAAGGCTGGAGGCTTCGTGCTGCTGTTCGAGATCGTCGAATTGTTCTGCCAGAGCGGTGTTGCTGCTACGCAACTTGGGTCTCCTCCGTTCCGTACGCGTAAGCTTCCTCCGTGACAATGGGTGTTTCCTCGAAATTCTCAGTCGGAGGCGGAGAGGGCGTCTGCCATTCCAGGCCTTTGGCGCCCCAGGGGTTGGGCCCGGCAACAGGTCCGTAGCGCATCGACCAGACCAGGTAAACCAGGGGGAGCAGGTAACCCACGCCCAGGACCGATGCGCCGGCGGAGGACATCACGTTCAGCACCTGGAATTCCGGCGCATAGATGGCGTAGCGGCGCGGCATGCCAAGGTAGCCGAGCATGTACTGAGGGAAGAAAGTCAGGTTAAAGCCAATGAAAATGATTGCCGCCGCCAATCTTGCCCATCCATCCGGATACATGCGTCCGGTGATCTTGGGCCACCAAAAATGAATGCCGCCCATGTAACCCATCACCGCGCCACCCACCATGATGTAGTGGAAGTGAGCCACCACGAAATAAGTGGCGTGGACGTGCACGTCAACGGCCAGCGTGGCGAGGAACAGGCCGGTCAATCCACCCATCGTGAAGAGCCCGATGAAGCCAATGGCATAGAGCATCGGCGCCTGGTAGGAGACCGAGCCTTTGTAAAGCGTGGCGGTCCAGTTGAAAACCTTGATGGCGGAGGGAATGGCGACCGCGAAGCTGAGCGCGGAGAATACAATCCCCGCGTAAACAGATTGTCCCGCGACGAACATGTGGTGACCCCAAACCAGGAAGGAAATCGCGGCGATGGCAACGCTTGAAAAGGCGATGAACTTGTAACCGAAGATCCGTTTCTTGGAGAATGCGGTGACCAGCTCACTGATGACGCCCATGGAAGGCAGGATCATGATGTAGACCGCGGGGTGTGAGTAGAACCAGAACAAGTGCTGAAAGAGGATCGGATCCCCTCCCACGGCCGGATCGAAGACCCCCACATGGATGAGCCGCTCCAGGGCGACCAGTACGATACTGATCGCCAGGACCGGCGTCCCGAGGATCTGAATGACGCTGGTGGCATAGATCGCCCAGAGAAAAAGCGGCAGCCGGAACCATGTGAGCCCGGGGGCGCGCATCTTGTGGATGGTGACGATGAAGTTCAGCCCGGTCAGGATGGAGGAGAAGCCGGCGATAAACACGCCGAGTGCCGCAGAAATTACATTGGTATTTGAATACGTGGTGCTCAGCGGCGTGTAGAATGTCCAGCCCGTATCGACTCCGCCGGCAATCACGGCATAAAGCGTGAAACACCCGCCCACCATGAAAACGTACCAGCTCAGAAGATTGAGCCTGGGGAAAGCCAGGTCGCGTGCCCCGATCATCATGGGGACGAGAAAATTCCCCAGCACCGCCGGAATGGAGGGGATCATAAAGAGGAAGACCATGATGATTCCGTGCATACTGAACAGCTTGTTGTAGGTTGCCGGTTCGAGTAGGGCGCCCTGGGGCTCAATCAGGTTCAGACGCATCAGCACTGCGGCTGACCCGCCGATAAAGAAGAAAAAGGTAATCGAGGCAAGATAGAGTAAGGCGATGCGTTTGTGGTCCGTGGTCAGCAGCCATGACTTGATGCCGTAGCTGGCGTTCAGATAATGGACGCGAGGTTCGATCCCTGTTTCAACCGCTGCCGTTCCCATCACTTTGCTACCTTCCCCTCCACGGAGCTCAGAGACTTGATGTAAGCCATAAGCTGCAATAATTGCTCCTCAGAGACCTGGCCTTTGTAGGTGGGCATGATGGGCTGATATCCGGCCACGATTTTCGCCGAAGGGTAAAGAATCGACTCCCGGATGTAAGCCTCGTCGGCAATCACCGTCGCCCCGTTACTTAGTTTCACGGGCTTCCCGAAGAGATCCACAAACGGCGGGCCCTTGCCGGTTCCATGGCAAGTGATGCAGGCCAGTTGTTCGTAAAGCTTGGCGCCTGCGGAAACCATCGATTCCCCGCGGATGCCGCCACTAAGCCACTGCTCGTAGTCACCCGGCTTCATGACGGTCACGTACCCGCCCATGAGGGCGTGATTTGTGCCACAGTATGAATTGCAGAAGAAATGGTATCGGCCCGTCTTGGTCGCCTGAAACCAGATGCTGGTGTACATTCCCGGCACCACGTCTTTTTGAACGCGGAAGGCGGGGACATAGAAATTGTGAATGACGTCCTCGGAGGTCATGGTCAACTTGATGGGGCGGTCGACAGGCACGTGCAGCTCATTGATTTCCATCGGGCCTTCGGGATGCTGGAGCTTCCACATCCATTGCTTCCCGATGACAAAAATCTCCATGGACGCTTCGGGCGGACGGGAGTTTCGGATGTAGAGATTCGTCCCCCAAAGGAAGGTCACCACAACGAAGACCAGCGGAATGAAGGTCCACAGCACTTCGAGCGGGAGGCTCCCTTCGACCTGGGTGGCCTTTTCTTTTTCGGACCGGCGCCGGTATCGGAGGGCGAAATAGAATACGGTCAGGAAGATGACGGCGGTGAAAAACAAATCAACCGCAGTCAGGAAATAGTAAAGATGATCGACTCCGCGCGCGATGGTGGAGGCTTGCTCAGGCCGTATTGGGAACCCTTGCCACATTCTCCTCAGTCACCTTCAGTTCAACAAGTCAAAAGTCGAAGGTCAAAAGTTGACCAACTGCAAGTGGGTGCGAGACATCGAACAGAATCGAACGGCAAAAATCATCACAAGCTAGCCGGCTTCCGGCTCCTGGAGAGCGCCAGTATCAGCCCTCCAATGCAAAGGACGGTTATCAGCCCCGAAATCTGGATAAGGCGCGAAATAACCATGCCGTACCTGCCGGTAGCGGGATCGTACCGGCAGCAAAACAACAGCACTTCATCAACCGGCGAGCCAATCTTGTTCGCGGACGCCTCGACCAAGCCCAGGCGCAGGTCGCGCGAAGGATAGTAAATCCCGTAGAAGTAGCGGGCGATTTTGCCTTTGGGGGTAAGCACCATGATCCCCGTGGCATGAACGTACTGCTTGGCCTGGGCGTCGTATTTGTACCGGAACCCCACCGCCCTGGTGAGTTGCTGGATCGAGGCTTCATCTCCGGTAAGAAAGTGCCAGCCTCGGTCGGCTCCCTGGCGCCCGTAAAGGCCGACGTAAACCGCCTTCTTGGCTGCGGCAAGTTCAGCGTTGTCGTTCGGGTCGAAGCTCACCGTTAAAACGTCAAACTGGTCTCCCACGCTGAACTTGACTTCCTGCAAGCTGTGCAGCAAGCCATTCTCAGCCATGGTGCAAAGCATGGGACAACCGAAATAAACCAGGGAGAGGATGACCGGCTTCTTGCCGAAGTAATCGCCCAGCGTCACCGTCTTGCCTGCCTCGTCCCGAAACTGCAAATCGAGAGGGACCTGTTCATTCAGCCTCTGGTCGATGCCGATTCCTTGGAGGAGGGACGGGAGGATCTTCGAATTGTCCGCGCGGGCGCCTGGCGCTCCACAAACGGCGAGAAACCCTAGCAATAAACCCATCCACCGCCGCCAAGCAAAGCCATGCCCCTCGCGTTGAACGCACAGCCGAAACCTTCTCCAGTGATTAGCGGTCGCCATCAAATTCATCCCCTCGCCTCTTCACCCCAGGACGGTGTTGCACCCTATCAATCTGAACCAGGATATCCATCGCCCGGTCAATCGGAATCCTCACAATACCAGCTTTCTGATCGACCCACCCGTAGTTATTCAGGATTTCTTCCTGCGCCGCCTTGTACTGCTTGAGGTCCTTCGGCGCAGAAACTTGCAAGCGCGGCTCGGGTGGCAGCATCCGAACATTCTCGAATGGTGACGCCGGAGGACCTAATCCCTGATGCCCGACAAAGTAATGGAACACACCTCCACTGACGAGGAGACCTGCGATGACCAGACAACACAAGCCGACACCAAAAATAACTAAATTGCGGATATTGGCATCGCTTGTTTCGTGGCCGCGCCTGAGCTGGTCGCGAGGCCCCCTGCTCCTATTCATGGTGACCTATGCCCTCCATTTGGGGATCGTGAAGTGGCAGCAGCGGCCTGCCTTTCAGACCTGCGGTGAATCGCCAAATCCAGACGCCGCCGATGCCCAGAATCGCCGCCCAGTCCATCCAGTGAAACTGGGGACCTGAGCGCTCGTAGGCAGGCACCGTGAGCCAGAAGATGTCAATCACGCTCATGACGATTTGAATGGCAGCAACGATTCCCAGCCATAGCGTCCTGCGTGTTACAAAGCGGGATAAGAGCAGAAGAAAGGGTACGGCAAAGTGAAAGACGATGAGTGCCATCGCCACCCAGGCCCATCCACCCGAGGCGCGGCTGACGTACCAGGGGATCTCATCCTGAAGGTTCCCCGACCAGATGATGAGGTACTGTGAGAAAGAGAGGTACGCCCAGAGCATGGTGAAGGTCAGGAGCAGGTTCCCAAAGTCATTCAGGACCCGCCTGGAAACGAGGCCTGAGAGAGGCTTCTGGGTTGAAAGCAGGATGACGGCAATGGTCACGATGGACATCGCCGCCAACGCTTGCGTGACCATGAAGATCATGCCATAGATCGTCGAGAACCACCGGGGTTCGAGCGACATTACCCAGTCAATCGACGCGAAGGTGACGGTCAGCCCGTAAATGACCATGCCGGGCCCGCTGAGGTTCTGGAGGCGCTTCGCCAGGTGGGGGTTCGCGGTCTCGTCCTGCTCCCGGGACCACTTGTTGAGGAAGTAGGCCAGCGCGATCCAAGCGATAAAGTAAATCACCGTCCGGAGAATGAAAAACGGAACGTTCAAGTAAGGCTGCTTGTATTGCAGGATGGGGTCCAGCCTGACTTTCTCCGGATCCGCCCAACTATAAAGGAGGCGCAGGCCGAACAGTAGAGGCAGCGCCAAAACGGCCATCAAATAGAATGTTCGTGTCCCCGATTCGAGCAGGCGGCGCAGCAGAAAGCCCCACCTCCCACCCACCATGTGGTGCAACATCAAAATGGCGGTGCAGCCGAGCGCCACACCGACCCAGAACACAAACGCCAGCAGGTAAGAGCGGAAGAACTGCACAGGGCTGTGGGATGCCCCGGCGAAACAGACCGTCAGGGCCAGCAGGCCGACGACCAGCGAACCCCTCTGGAAGCGGCCCAGACCGGTTTGGATGGATTCCGTCGAATTCATTTAGCCTGTTCCGTCAAATGCTCCCTTTCTTGTGGTGGCACATCCTCCAGCGTCGCATGCTGGCTCAACTGGAGGGCCCGAATGTAAGCGACGATGGCCCAACGATCCTCCGGAGTCACCCGCGACGCGTAACTATACATGGCCCCATAACCGTTGGTCATGACCTCAAAGAAATGCCCCGCCGGGGCCTTCACCAATCGCTCAAGGTGATAAGAAGGCGGAGGCGGGAACCCTCTTTGGACGACCATACCCCGTCCACTGCCCGTGTAGTCGTGACAGGGCGAGCAGTAAATGTTGTATCGCTCGCGGCCGCGCTCCAGGACCTCGCGCGTGACGGGGAATGGAAAGGCATCAGCCGGCTCCCCATTCACCTTCCCTGTAAACAGAAGGTCGTCGGCGCGTAAATGCCCGTGCGCCACGGTACCTGGAACTTCCGGCCGCGCGGACCTGCCGTCGTCAAAGAAGTTGCTGGGGTCGAGCGGCTTGTACTTTGGTTGCACGTGCATGTCCAGCCGGCACCCGAACAGGAACAATCCGCAGAGACCGACACAAACCCAGCGCAGAGCAGCGCTGAATGAAATCTTAGCAGGATGCTGAAAAACCCTCATGAACGTTGTCATTCCGAGCGAAGCGAGGAATCTCGCTCCGGAAACAGAGGACTTGCGAGATTCCTCGTCGTCCGTCTGCTGACGGACTCCTCGGAATGACAGGCTACACAGGTTTTTCAGCGTCCTATTACGACTCAATCTCTGAAACCTCTTTGGCTTTCAGGGTCGCCAAAAACTCCTTGGTCTTTTGCAAATCGAAATTCGGATCCCACGCCTTGATGCACAGGAAGAACCGGTTCCGCGTGGCCAGCTCGAAACGGGGGACGTTAAAGACCGGATGATAGGGAGTGGGCAATCCATTGAGCGCCAGCATTCCCAATACAGTCGCCAGACCCGCGCAGAGAATCGTCAGCTCAAAAGTAATGGGGATGAAATTAGGCCAGCTATTGTAAGGCTTGCCACCGATGTCCAGGGGATAGCCGAAAACGTTCGGCCAGTATTGAAGGAAGAAGCCCCCAAGACATCCGATGAGTCCTCCCACCAGGCAGAGGAGCGGGACGCGCGTGCTGCGAAAACCCACCGCATCCGCCAATCCCTCGATGGGAAACGGTGAGAACGCATCCAACCCGCGGTATCCCGCTTCGTGCGCGCCCTGGGCAGCACTGAGCAGGTCTTCCGAGTTTTCGAATTCGGCCAACAGGCCGTAAATTGCGTGTCGCTTCATGTCGTTCAATGAATCAATGACTCACTGAATCAATGATTCAATTCGCTAAGCTTTCTCCTCCGCCGTCTTGTGCACCAGTTCCCGCATCTCGAAGATCGAAATCATCGGCAGGTAGCGGATGAAAAGCAGGAACAAGGTGAAGAACAGGCCGATAGTTCCAATAAAAGTCGCCCAGTCCCATATCGTCGGGTAGTACATCCCCCAGGCAGAGGGCATGAAATCGCGATGCAAACTGGTTACGACGATGACAAAGCGCTCCAGCCACATCCCGGTTTGGATCACCAGCGAAATCAAGAAAAGCGCCAGCACGTTTCTCCGGATCCGTGAGGACCACAGCAAGGTCAATGGGACGGCAATATTGCACGTGATGAGGATCCAATAGACAGGAGCATAAGGGCCGGTCATGCGATTCATAATCATGAACTTCTCGTACTGGTTCCCACTGTAAAAGGCCGAAAACGTCTCCATCACGTAGCCGTAGGCCACGATCAAGCCCGTCGCCAGCAGCATTTTCCCCATGTTGTCCAGATGGCGTTCGGTGACGAAGTCCTCAAGCTTGTAGAAATATCGGAGCGGGATTGCCAGCGTTAACACCATGGCGAAGCCCGAATAAATGGCGCCCGCAACAAAATAGGGCGGGAAAATGGTGCTGTGCCAGCCGGGTACAATGGCAATGGCGAAATCAAAGCTTACGACCGTGTGGACGGAGACAACCAGCGGCGTGGCGAGCCCCGCGAGCAGCAAGGAAGCCATTTCATAATTGCGCCAGTGAACAGCCGAGCCGCGCCACCCCATGGCTAACACGCCGTAGGCGACTTTAGCCAGGCGCTGCTTGGCGCGATCGCGCATCGTGGCTAGATCGGGAATCAACCCCACAAACCAGAAGAGGAGCGAAATAGTTGCGTACGTGGATACCGCGAAGACGTCCCAAACCAGCGGGCTGCGGAATTGCGGCCAGGTTCCCATCGTGTCGGGGTAGGGCACCAGCCAGTAAAACAGCCACGGGCGGCCCATATGCAGGAGTGGGAACATCCCCGCGCAGGCAACTGCGAACAGCGTCATCGCCTCGGCAAAGCGGTTGATAGACTGCCGCCAGGCTTGGCGCATCAACAGCAGGAAGGCTGAGATCAGCGTCCCTGCGTGACCGATTCCGATCCACCAAACAAAATTGACAATGGCAAATCCCCAGGCAATGGGGATGTTGATTCCCCAGATGCCAACGCCGACGTAAAGCAGGTAAGCCACCGCCATGTTGAAGAGCATGAAGAGTGCAAAGGCGATGGCAAACCCCGCCAACCAGCCCTTCCTCGTGCCTTCCACCAAGACAATGGAGCTGATCTTGTCGGTGACCGACGCGTAGGAATGGCCGGGCCCAAGAAAGGGACTAGCCGGCTGAGCGGCGGCTGTCTTGTCTGGTGCGTCGGGGCTCAACGATTACTCCTTGATCTCCGGGTTGGGGTTTCGCAGCCTGGCCAAATAAGTGGTCCGTGGTCGCGTGTTCAAATCCGTCAACAGCGCGTAGTTTCTGGATTGCGCTCTCAGCTTGGATACGCGGCTGTTTGGATCCTTGATGTTTCCGAAAACAATGGCCTGCGTAGGGCAGGTTTGCTGGCACGCCGTGAGGATTTCTACATCGCGCACTTCGCGGTTCTGCTCTTCCGCCTCGATCTTTTTTGCGTTGATGCGCTGGATGCAGTAAGTGCACTTCTCCATCACCCCCCGGCTCCGGACCGTCACGTTCGGATTCCGCATGGGGACCAAGCTGGGCGTCGTCCAATCCTGAAAGAGTTTGAAGTTGAAGCGCCTTACCTTGTAGGGGCAGTTGTTGGAGCAATACCGCGTGCCCACGCAGCGGTTGTAAACCATTTCATTAAGACCCTCGGGGCTGTGGACCGTGGCGCCCACTGGACAGACGGATTCGCAGGGGGCGTTCTCGCACTGCATGCACAGTACGATTTGGTGGTAAGTCTCCGGATTCTCCAGAGCGCCGCGGAAGTAGGTATCCACGCGGATCCAGTGCATCTCGCGGCCCCGCGCCACCTGGTCCTTGCCGACCACCGGGATGTTGTTTTCAGACTGGCATGCCACCACACAGGCGTTGCAGCCGGTGCAGCTATTCAGATCGATCGCCATGCCCCAGGAGTATCCCTCGTCCTTAAAGCCGGGATAAAGCGAGGGGGCATGCGTGGTCTGTTCCTCCGGGTCCTTGGCAAAATCCGGGTTCTTCCGATACTCCTCGATTGCGGCAACCCTCACAAGGTCTCGCCGGGCCGCCGCAACGCTTTCCTCTTCTTCTTTCTTCTGGTTCTGACCGGTGATGATGTGGTGATGCTGCGTGGTCGCCAGACTGTACTTGTCGCCGGTCTTCGCGATTTCAAGCCCGGAGCCAAACCACGGCGCGCTCGCGGGGCGAATCGCGTAGGCGTTGAACCCGATCCCCGAGCCCACTTTGCCCGCCCGCCTTCGCCCGTAGCCCAGGTGCGCCGTGACAGACTCATCCGCGTGACCCGGCATGACCCAGATAGGGGCTTGGACTTCGCGACCTTCGAAGCGGAGTTTCACCACCTCCCCGTTCTTCACCCCAAGGCGCTCCGCGGTGGCCAGGCTGAGCATGGCCGCGTTATCCCAGGTGAGCTTGCTCAGCGGCTTCGGCAATTCCTGGAGCCAGCCATTGTTAGCAAACCGCCCGTCCCAAATTGCGGGGTCTGGTCGGAAGATGATTTCAAGGCCGCGGCTCTGAGTGTGGCCGGCGGCCGCGTTCTGAGAGAGCCGTGCGCGGAAATCGGGCACGAGCTTCACTAGCTTGGGAGGCAAAGCCGTCCCGGCAACCACTCCGTCGTTGAGCCAGGATTTCCAGGTCGCTTCAAAATTCGCACCAGGCGTCTGGCGTTTCCAATAGTCCTGGAGAACGGCGTGGGCTTGCCCGCCTGCCTGGCCCAGGAGCACCGAAAGCAGCTCGTGCGGGGACTTGCCCTCGTAAAGCGGGGCAATGAGCGGCTGGATGATGCTTACGGTCCCGTCGAAGGCCCGGACATCGCCCCACGACTCGAGATAATGTGCCTCGGGGATGTGCCAATGGCAGAGTTCAGCGGTCTCGTCTTCGTGCTGTCCGAGATGGATTCGCAGGCCAACCTGGAGAAGCTTCTCTCGAAATTGCACGTCCGCAGGGGCAGTGAAAACCGGGTTGCCGCCCAGCATCACCAGCACATCGACTTGGCCGGCTTCGATCTCTGAAACCAGGTCGCGCAGGGATTGGAGTTGATTGACCGGGTTTGCCTCGATGGGCGCCGTGTAGTAAACGGTCTTGCCCACGTTCCCCAGCGCTTCATTCACGGCGTGCGCCAGCGCGTGCACGACGGGCGGCTGCTGATCGCCTGCGACCACCAAACTCGCCCCGTGGTGATTCTGAAGATCACGGACGAGCGCGCCGACCCAATCGGAAGGAAGATTGGGAAACCTTGTTTGTGCTCCCACCAGCGCTTTGACTCCCAGCCCTTCCGCAACCATGCAGGCAAAAGCTTCCACGTCTGAAGCCCGCAGGGGCAGCCGATGGTCCGCCATGGCTCCGGTAGCCGAGGGGGTGCTCTCCACAACGTACAGCCGGTTCATCGTCGATTGAGGGTCGGAAATCCGTCGCTTGCCGGCAAAGTCATGCGCGTAACGCAGACTGCCGGGCCCTGAGGAGAGGAAGTCGGAATCGAGAGAAAGGACTACGTCTGCCCGGTCAAATCTATAGACCGTGCTGACGTACTCACCGAAAGCCAGGCGCGAGCCCTCGCGCGCGGCGTCGCGTCCGCAGGGCTCAAATTGATGCCATTTGGCGGATGGGAACTGAGTCAGAAGAGCATGAATCTGGTCCGCGAGCGCCGGCGAAGTGACAGTCTCCGTCAACAGCCGGAACCCTGCTCCCTTGTTGGCGGCGAGCTGCAGCCGAAGCTCATCCATTGCCGTGAGGAATGCGCTCCAACTCCCAATCCGGCCGTTGCGGATGGCCACCTGCGAGCGATCCGGATCGTAGAGGCCGAGCACAGAAGCTTGCGCGAAGATATCGGCGGCCCCAAGGCTGGCCGGGTGGCCGGGATTCCCCTCGACCTTCGTGGGGCGGCCCATGTGGCTTTCCACCAGCAGTCCCGTGCCCACACCACTGAAAGGCATGGCGGTAGCGTAGAAGAGCGGTTTGCCCGGAATGAACTCCTCAGGCGCCTGTTGAGCGTATGGGACGATTTTCTCGGTGGGGAGCCTCGTGCACGCGGTAAGGCCCGCAAAAGCAGCGGACGCGGCCATCAGCTTGAGAACATCGCGGCGTCCGAGGGTGTTGACTTCGCTGACGGCCCCGTACGGATATTCGTGACGAAGGAAGTCCTTGTACTCCTGAGTCTCCGCCAGTTCGTCCAGGCCGCGCCAAAACCGCTTCTTGGCGTCATTCGCGACTGATGTAGCGCCGACCTTTAGAGCCTGCCCTGATCCCGCAGTCGCGGGAGAAGGGGCGGCAGGTGCCGGTCCCGCCGCGTGCGGGACCGGCGCTACGTGCTTGACCAGATCGTGAGCCCGCATTGCGTTCTCTCTATCCGCCATTAACTTTTTCCGCCCTTACAGCTTACCTGTGGCATGTGTAACAGTCAGTCAGTTGCCGCGCATCCTTAATCTTGTATTCCTTCACCAGTTGTCGCCCCAGGGCGAGCTGGTCCTTGGGCGGTTTGTAATCGGCCTTGAAAACATCCTCGCGTCGCCTGACGTAACGCTCCGGGTGTTTATGGCAATCAATACACCAGCGCATGTAAAGCGTGTTGGCTCGCCAGGTGAGAGGCATGTCTCCAACCGGGCCATGGCACGTGGTACACCCAACGCCCTTATGGATGTGAATACTGTGGTCAAAATACGCAAAGTCGGGAAGCGCGTTGACCCGCGTCCACTCGAGCGACTTGTCGGTCTCGTAACTCAGGCGCACGGGTTCCAGCATCGGGCTGTTAACCCATAGCTTCGAATGACAGCTCATGCAGATATGGGTTGAGGGAATGCCGGCGAAGGATGATTTTTCAACGGAGGTGTGACAGTAGCGGCAATCAATCCCGTCATCGGTCACGTGATGTTTGTGGCTGAAAGGCACCGGTTGTTGCCGGGCAACGTTGACGTCGGTGAAGTAGGGTGATTGGGTGATGGCCCACCCAAGGTAGCAGAGAGCGGCGACGACAAATACCGCCCCATAGATACTCACGCGCGAGATGGTATTGGTGCTGCGATGAAAAATCTGGGCCATGGAGGAAGCCCCAACAGATTAAAGCCATCCCTGCTGCGCAGTCGGTCAGCCTTCCTGCGACCTGAGCAACGTTGAGACGACGCGTTGCAGCAAACAGTCATCTTTTGAGTTGATGTCTCGAAATCCCCTCAAGAAACTAATTCTATTTCCCCAGGGTTGCTGTTGTCAAAAAAAACAGCTCCTCGCTACCTGCCCACGGCCACCTGTAGGGCGGGCAGCCAGCGGGAAAGGTGATTGAGGCTGGGGTAATGTGTGCGGTCAACGTGCAGGGGGGTAACGGAAACCTGGTGGGCGAGGATGGCGGCATAGTCGGAATCCGGCTCGACCTCACTAAGTTCCACTGTTTCATCAAGCCAATAATAGGGGCGGCCGCGCGGGTCCTTCTTTTCCAGCACCAGGTTCTGCGAAATCTTCTGGCTTTGGCGCGTCAGACGTACGCCGGACACTTCGCCGCGCGGGACGTTCACGTTAAGCATCACGCCCTCGGGCAAGCCTTCTTCCAGGACCTTTGCAGCCAGTTGGGCGGCGAATGTGGCGGCGCTGGAAAAATCCAGGTGCTTGCGCGTGGCCAGGGATATTGCGATCGCCGGCACACCGTGCAGCACCGCCTCCATGGCTGCCGCCACGGTGCCCGAGTAAACCACGCTTTCCCCCAGGTTGCCGCCCGGGTTGATGCCGGAAATTACGAGATTGGGCTTCTGCGGAAGGAGGTGGTAGAGAGCGATAATGACGGTGTCAGCGGGTGTGCCTGACACAGCGTAATGCCGCTCATCAAGCTGACGAACGCGCAGCGGCGCGTGCACGCTGATGGACTGGCTGGCGCCGCTCATCTCCCTGTCCGGCGCTACCACGGTGACTTCGCCTATCGTCGCCAAGCCCTCTTCCAAAGACTTCAGCCCCGGCGCCTGGATTCCGTCGTCATTGGTCAAAAGGATTTGCTTCATCTCCAGCAGTCTTCCCGGAGAAAAAAATATCGGGGCCGCATCCCGATCAGATCGGGATTCGACCTCGCTCCCCGAACCTAAGTATTAATTATAGCAGGGATGGCATATCGATTGGTTCTATGATACGAACATCTGAAGCTCCAAGAAGCGGGAGGAGAAGTTGAATTACATGCACAACAATCCCCTCAAACGCGGCCTGCTGAAGCAGCCAGACATTGACCGAGTCCCGCCGCGGCGGGTCTGCGCCGCCCGCCCTCCTTGAGACTATCGTTAGATTCTCATCGCGACGCAGCCGTTTTGCATCGCCGTTCTGGCGGTGGTATCCTTGGAAGGGAGCACAGTCCCCTTGCGAGCGAGCCTGCGCGGGCAGAGCCGGAGGTTCTTCAGTGAGCGTTAGAAACAGCCTCTTCTTCTTGATTCTTTTTCCCCTCGTAGCCTGGGCACAGCAAATGCCGGGTGAGTTATCGCATGCGGTGGACGCGGGGGACATTGTGCATAACTGGGTCATATTCGGCCGGACGATAGACATGAGAGGAGACCCGCTCGGGGGCGTCGCAGTTCGCGTCGACGCCGGTACCGGCATGGACTCCGTGCGAGCGCTGAAAACCAACCTCCAAGGTGAGTTCCAGACCGTTTTCACACTCAATGCGGACATGTACAAACGCCTCACTGTCAACCTGGTCGCCACCCGGTCCGGTTACGCCGCGGCACATGAGACGGTCGAATTCGGAGCCCGCGACAAGACAAGTGGCATCGATCTAGTCTTGCGAGAATTGACTGAGAATCCGGATCAGCTTTCCATGGCGACGCTGGTGGACACGCTGGCGCCGCGGCTCCGGCAGGATGCCGCGAAGGGTTCCGGGGCTGAAGCCGCCCGAAAGGAAAAGGAATTCGCCCGCGGATGTGAGGAGCTGATCGACCGCCACGATGCGGTGCGCGCGGTTCCGCTGCTTTCCAAGGGTGTCGGGGGGGCGTCGAGTTGCGTGGAATGCCGCCTGCTTCTGACCTTGGCGCTGCTCCAATCCGGAAGCTGGGCAGGCGCAAACCGGCAGCTTGAGGAAGTTACGAAACTCAACGATGCCGCCACCTCGAAGCGCCCTGAACCGGCCTTGATTGCGGGCGTGCTGGAGGAATGGCGGGGCGAGACCAGCCGATCGGCGGGCTTCTTTCAGAAGGCTCTGGAGATCGATCCTAACAGTGTCCTGGCGCTTCAGGAGATGGGTCGCGTCCTGATCTCGCAGAAGAATTGGGAAGCCGCCGACCGGTATCTTGAAAGAGCGACCCACGCTGGAGCTAGTGACGAAGCGCGGCTTCTGCGGGTTCGCGCTCTGCTGGAGGAAGGTGACAATGTCGAGGCCGGACGCGAGATGGATCAATACACGGCTGGCCACGACCTGAAGACTCTTCCCAACGAGGCTCGCACGCTGTACGTCCTGGTTAAGCAGCGCCTGAGCTTGAAAGGCTATGGCAAGGTGAAGTCGGTGCTTACCGAATCGCCTCAGGATCTGGTGACGGACATGCCAGAGTTGGAAGGGATACGTATGGCCCCGAACCAGGATGAGCTCGAGGTTGTTCTTAAGAAAGTGGGCGAGGGGGTCGAATCCTTCTTTAAGAACTTCCCTAACACCGTGTCACTCGAGCAGGTCCACCAGGAGCGGCTGGGCAAGGACGGGAAGGTCGCGCGCGCGCTCGATCAGGATTTCCGGTACCTGCTCCTGGCCCCCACCGATAAGTGGGGCTTGGAGATTGAGGAACATCGCGCTACGGCGCAGGGCGCTAATGCGGCGCTGCACGGCAGCGATCAGGGCCTGATGCTCACGGCGGGTTTCGCCTCTGTTTCCCTGCTCTTTCATCCTGCCTATCAGGACGGCGCGGGCTTCCGTTACCTGGGACGCCAATCCCTCGACGGAAAAGACCTGCACGTCATTGCCTTTGCTCAAAACCCCCAAAGGGCTCGGACGGAAGAACGCTTCAGCACCGATGAGGGCTCTGCGTTGATTCTGCTTCAGGGATTGGCGTGGATCGATCCCACAAACTTTCAAATCGTCCGCCTCCGTACCGATCTTCTCGCTCCTCAATCCAAAGTCCGCTTGCAGAAACAGACTACAGAGATTCACTTCAAGGAGGTTTCCTTCAAGGAAGTTGCCACCGCCTTCTGGCTCCCGCAAGAAGTTAGTGTCACCGTGGACTGGAGAGGCCGAATTTATCGCAACTGGCATCGCTATTCGGATTTCAAGCTCTTCAATGTCGAGACAAAAGAGGAGAGGAAAGCTCTCTCGCTTCCTGCGCCACCTGACCAGCGAAAATAGCTGGTTCTTCCGGCCTGCATTTGAATGCCAGCAATTGAGATCTGTGGGTTGCTGTGGGTCTGAACCAATTGACCGCAGGAGTTATGAGAATGGAATTACCCAACCAGGATAGAAGCAATTCGGCGGACAGAAGCTTTGCGGGCCGCGTCGCTTTAATTACGGGCGGATCGCGTGGCATCGGGCGCGCTACGTGTCTGGCCTTGGCTGCCAAGGGCGCCGCCGTAGCCGTACTTTGCCGGAGCCGAATCAAAGAGGCTAACGAAGTGGTTGAGCAGATCCAGTCAACCGCTGGGCAGGGTCTGGCCATTGAAGCCAATGTACTTGACCCAAGAGCGATTAAGCAATCGGTTGAAGAAGCCGTCGCGAGGCTGGGGAAGATTGACATCCTCGTGAACAACGCCGGCGAGATGACCGATGTTTCTGTTGTCGATATGAAAGATGAAGATTGGGAACAAGCTCTGGCTATTAACTTAACCGCATCTTTCCGATACGCGCGCGAGTGCATCCCGTCGATGAAGGAACGCCGCTGGGGACGGATCATCAATGTCTCCTCGCAGGCGGCTTACACAGGGTCGAGCAATCATGCGCACTACTCCGCAGCGAAGTCGGGACTTCTAGGTTTCACCTTTTCCTTGACGAAGGAACTGGGGCCTTACGGAATCACGGCAAACGCGGTGGCCCCGGGGCGTATCCTTACGGATTTACTCCTCGAGCGTATGGCAGGACGCGAGCAGGAATGGATGAGCCAGACTCCCATGCGGCGTTTCGGCCGGCCCGAAGAAGTGGCTGCAACCATAGCGTTCCTGGCCTCGGAAGAAGCCAGTTACATTACGGGCGCGGTCATCAACGTGAATGGCGGCTTGGTGATGGGGTAAGAGAATTGAGTGATTGATTCATTGAGTCATTGAGCGTTACGCCGTGGACTTCGCTCAAGAGCTTCACCGTGCGCTCGATTTCCTGCTGGGTTATTTCCTGCGACCATGCCAGCACCGGCGCCAGCACGACAGCCAGCTCCTCTAACAGATCAAGGCTCAACTGGCCCAAAAGAGCCATGATGGTCCGTCTCAAGACGAGGTCATCCAGGTGCACGATGCTCTCCTGCGACGCCATGAATTGAATTTCGCGCCGGGTGTATTCGGGCAACGAACGCAGCGGCTGGTCAGGCCCAGCGCTGATGAAATGTGCCAGGCCTTCCGCTCGAGTCCCATACCGGTCCAGCAAGGCCGTCAAACGGCCGATTGGTAGCCGAGTCTTGCGCTCCAGGGAAGCCAGCCATTCACTCTTCTCCACCGCCGTTTGCGGGTAGCCCTTGCCGCCCCCAATGGGCAAATCGGCGGAACTGGTCAGGCGTGGCCTTGCCAGGTGGTTGAGAATCTTGTCCGCCACCTGCTCGCCAAAGGCACGGAAGGTGGTCCACTTCCCGCCGATCAGGGAATAAACCGGAAAGTCAATTCCATTCCCCGCCGGGATAACCGCGCAGCTATGATCTCGGCTGATCTCTCCCGGAGTGGAGGAATCACTGCGGGGCAGTGGGCGGACTCCACAGAATCGGTAAACAATGTTGGACCGGTCCCGCAGGTGCCGGAGGGCGGGGAAAACCTGGCGCACGGACTCCAGGATGTAGTCCACCTCATCTTCCTCACAAAACGCCGTTTCGGGATCCGTAACAGGTATGTCCGTGGAACCCGCAATCACTTTCCCATAAAAGGGATAAAAGATGCAGATACGCCCGTCCGCATTGGCAAAATAGAGCATCTGCCCTTTGGTCGCGGCCAGCAGTTCGGGATGATCAAGCACGATGTGCGAGCCTTTGGTGCCGCCGATATATTGAGTCTGCCGCCCGAAGGCGCCATTGGTGAAATCGATCCAGGCCCCACTGGCATTCACCACGATCCTGGGCTTGATTTCAAGTGTCCGACCGGAAATCTCATCTTCCAGGACAACCGTATCTCCCTTCGCGCCTTTGGGGCGTGCATAATTCAACGCGTACGCGCCTGAACCTTGGCTCTCTGCATCCAGAACGAGTTCCAGGCAGAGCCGTTCGGGATAGCTGATCCAGGCATCGTAGTAGATTGCGGTGCAAACGATCTCCGGGTGGAGCTGAGGGCGCGCGGCCAGGGAAACATGACGAGACTTGAACTGGTGAGCGGGTAAGACCGCTTGATTTCCTGCGAGGAGGTCGTACAAGGATAATCCAATTTTGAACAGCAAGGCTCCTCGATCGCTGGGCCGCACCCTGAAGCCCAGGAACTTTCCCAGGGCCGAAAACAGGCCATCTGCCCAACTGAAGATTGGAATGGTGGTGGGGAGAGGCCTTACATAATGCGGCGCGTTTTTGAGCAGCCGGTTGCGCTCCCGCAAGGCTTCTTTGACCAGGCGAAATTCGCCGTTTTCGAGGTATCGTAGCCCACCGTGAATGATGCGCGTGGAAGCAGAACTGGCGCCGGAGCAGAAATCGGATTTTTCCACCAGAAGCGCGTCCACTCCCTGCAAAGCCAATTCACGAAGCAGGCCAACGCCATTAATCCCGCCTCCCACGATGAGCACCGAAACCCCCCGCCGGTGTCGGATGGCCTCGAGCCGCTCCTCTCTCGTCATTCAGTTGACCTCTCCCCGACCGGGTTTTCTTGACCTGCCATTAGACAACCTTCCCAGGGCGAGCGTCCGGGAGGCGGATTCATTGGGGCTTTCTGACTTCACGGCCATGCGCGCGCAGGAGCTGCCCACACTTCCGACACTGGCTCCGCCGCCGGGCGTTTAGCGTCCGGCAGGCTGGACAAACAAGGTACATGGCGCGAGCGAACAAATTGGTAAGCACCCAGGCGCCCCCCAGGATAGCGGCGGCAAGCGCGAAATTGAGCAACGCGGACCTCATGCCTTGCTATTGGCCGAGCGATGCCCTGGCGGAGCGGACAGCTTCGATGAACTTTCGGGCATTGGCAACCACCGCATCCAGTTTGCCTTCTTTCAGCACTTTCACGTTCACCAGTTCTCCGCCCACCGCCACTGCCGCTGCCCCAGCCTTGATGAACTCCGGTGTGGTTTCAAGATTGACTCCGCCCGTGGGGACGAAATCGATCTGCGGGAATGGGCCTTTTAGTGCCTTAATGTAGCTGGGCCCGCCCACGGGTCCACAAGGGAATATTTTCACCATGTCCGCGCCTGACTGCCATGCCGAAACGACTTCGGTGGGCGTGAGGGCGCCAGGGAAACACGCCTTGCTATACCGGCGCGCCACTTCGATGACCTGGGGATTGAGGGAGGGTGTGACGATGAACTCCGCGCCTGCCAGCAGAGCTGCCCGGCAGCTTTCAGGATCGAGGATCGTTCCCGCGCCGAGCAGCACCTTATCCCCGAACTTCTTCACCACGCGCTCCATGACGTGAATGGCATTGGGAACTGTCATGGTGATCTCGGCAATTCCTATCCCTCCTTCTATAATGGCTTCCGCGGCACGCAGGGCGTCGTCGGGTGAGGGCGCGCGAACGATGGGAATAAGTCCAACCTCACGAATAAGTGCCAGAGCCTTTTCTCTTGTCCAGGACATTTGCACCTCTCAAATCAAGGGGCTGGGGACTGGGGGCTAGGGGCTGGGGGACAAGAACCGAACTTCTCCCCAGTCCCTAGTCCCCAGCACCCAGTCCCCAGGGTCTACCTTGCTACTCTCAGGCTGGCGCCCTTGAGCAGATTCTCCACTTCCTGGAGCGTTGCCCAATTGAAGTCGCCGGGTACAGAATGCTTCAGGGCGCTGAACGCATTTCCGTAACGGACGGCGTCCGCATAAGACTTCTTCGTTAAATAGCCGTAGATGAACCCGGCGCTGAAGGAATCGCCTCCACCCAGGCGGTCCACGATTTCGAGTTCGTACTTTACATCGTCAAAGTATTGCCCATCATGGTAGGCAATGGCCGTCCAGGTGTTCCGCCAAACCAGCGGGTTCTCTCGCAAGGTGATCGCCACGGCCTGGAATTTGAACTTCTCCTGAAGCCGGCGCGCCACCTCCTTGTAAGTCTCGGCAGAGACTTCCGCAAAACCTTTGTCATCGGTCTTGCCGGAGGCTTTGATCTTGAAGACAACCTTCGTGTCCTCCTCAGTGGTTATCAGGACGTCCACAAACTCCATCATCGGTTCCTGAACTGCCTGTGCTTTATCAGGCGGCCAGAGCTTGCCGCGGTAATTCAGATCGAAACTCACGGTAACCCCAGCCTGCTTTGCAGCCTTCAAGGCCTCGAAGGTAACAGCGGCCGCCGAATCGCTGAGCGCCGGCGTAATGCCACTGGTGTGGAACCACTTCGCGCCCTGGAACACTTTCTTCCAGTCGATCTCGCCAAGTTGCACGGCGCTAATGGCGGACTGCGACCGATCGTAGAGCACTGAACTGGCTCTTGGCGCAGCGCCGAACTCGACGAAGTAAAGCCCCACTCTTCCCTCCTGGGTCCAAACCAGGTTGGAGGTGTCCACGCCAGCTTGGCGGACCCTGTTTTCCATTAGCTTTCCCAGCGCGTTTTTCGGGAGGCGCGAGACCCAGGTGCTTCTCAGGCCCAAACGGCTTACACCCACGGCGACGTTCAACTCGCCGCCGCCAATGCGCAAGTCCAGCGAGTTGGCTTGCTCCAGTCTTTCGAAATGCGGCGGAGCGAGGCGAATCATAGCTTCGCCAAAAGTCACAACATCGAACATCGTTTACCTCCATGAAACGTGGCAATGAAGGACGACTGCCCAATATAGGCTTTCCCGCCCAAAAAATCAGCCCCTTTTCCTCCCTCCTGCCTTCTGCGCCTTGACCCCGCGTGAATCCCTCCCACATAATGACCGGTTCGGTACTTGCCGACATCCTTGGGGGCAAACCGTGCGTGACATTCGTAAAGTGGCCGTACTAGGCGCAGGAACGATGGGGGCTCGTCTTTCTGCTCATCTTGCCAACGCTTCAATTCCCTCTGTTCTGCTCGATATCGTCCCTCCCGAGCTGACCCCTGAGGAGCAAGCCAAAGGCTTGACGCTCGGCGACGCCAAGGTTCGCAACCGCTTTGCGCAAGCCGGGCTCGAGGCGGCGCTGAAGTCGCGGCCGGCAGCGTTCTTCGTCCCGGAGGCCGCTCGGATGATCGCCCTGGGCAACTTCGAGGACAACTTAACCTGGCTGAAAGACTGTGACTGGATCATCGAGGCCGTGACGGAAGACCGCAGCATCAAGCGGACATTGCTCGAAAAGGTTATGGCAGTGCGCGCGCCAGGTGCGGTGGTGAGTTCCAACACCTCGGGCATCAGCCTCGGCAGCATCCTCGAAGGCTTCAGCGCAGAATTGCGGCGGCATTTTCTGGGCACGCACTTTTTCAATCCTCCTCGCTACCTGAAGTTGCTGGAGATTATTCCCGTCGCCGAGACGCTGCCAGAGGTTGTCGAGGCGGTCTCGCGCTTCGGCGAGGTAGTGCTGGGCAAGGGGATCGTCATCGCCAAGGACACGCCCAATTTCATCGCCAACCGCATCGGGACGTTCACAACCCTGAACGTCCTGCGCGCCATGCAGGAGGATGGCTACACGATTGAGGAAATCGACGCGCTCACTGGCCCTGCCATGGGCTTGCCGAAGTCCGCAACCTTCCGGACGCTCGATATCGTCGGCCTCGATGTCCTGGCGCAGGTTGTCAAGAACCTTGCGGAGTCGCTGCCCCATGATGAACGGCGCAACCTCTTCCAGCTTCCCGATTTTATTGAGCAGATGATGCAGCGCCGGCTGCTGGGAGAGAAAACCGGACAAGGCTTTTATAAGAAAGTTAAGGGGAGGGAAGGCGGGGAAGAGAGCGAAATTCTCACGCTCGATTTCAAGACCTTCGATTATCGCGCGCGCCAGAAGCCGAAGTTCCCCTCGCTTGAGATGGCCCGCAATATCGAGGACACGCGGGAGCGGGTGAGGACGCTCTGCCAATCACCTGAGCGCGCCGGGCAGTTCTACCGGAAGGTTCTCTTCGATACGTTCCACTACACCGCGATGCGCGTGCCGGAGATTTCGGACGACATCGTCTCCATTGATAATTCCATGAAGTGGGGTTTCAACTGGGAGTGCGGCGTCTTCGAGCTTTGGGATGCGGTGGGGATTGAGAAGGTCGTCGATGCCTGGAAGAAGGCAGGCCGATCAACACCCCCCCTGGTCGAAAAACTCCTCGCCACCGGGAAGAAGAGCTTCTACGCGTCAGGCGACGGCGCTCGTAGCTACTTCGATTTCGGGAGCGGCGCGTTCCGCGACATCAAAGATAAGCCGGGCGTCCTGCTGCTGTCGTCACTCAAAGCCCGCAAAAAGGAAATCAGGAAGAATGCCGGCGCAAGCCTCATCGACCTTGGCGAGGGCGTGGTCTGCCTCGAGTTCCATTCCAAGATGAACACCGTTGGGGCTGACACGGTGCAGATGATTCACTCCGGGCTGAAAACCTTGAACGAGGGCTTTGACGCCATGGTGATTGGGAACCAAGCGGCGAACTTCTGCGTGGGCGCGAACCTGATGATGGTCCTGATGACGATTCAGGAAGGCGAGTGGGACGACCTTCACAGGGCGGTGCGCGCCTTCCAGAACGCCAACATGGCGCTCAAGTATGCGCCCAAACCCGTCGTGGCCGCTCCCTTTGGCCTGACGCTGGGAGGGGGAACGGAGATGGTTCTACACGCCACGCGCGTTCGCGCGGCGGCGGAGACTTACCTGGGTCTGGTGGAATTCGGCGTGGGCCTGATTCCGGCGGGCGGCGGGACGAAGGAAATGTTAGTGCGCGCCATGGATGCCGTGCCTGCCGATCCGGAGGCCGACCCATTTACATTCGTCAAGGAAGTCTTTTTGAATATCGGCATGGCCAAGGTCTCCTCCAGCGCCGAGGAAGCGCGCAAGCTCGGCTACCTTTCCGCGAAGGACTCCATCAGCATGAACCGCGACCGGCAGCTCGCAGACGCCAAGCAGTTGGCACTCGACTTGGCCCGCTTGGGGTACCGTCCGGGCAGGCCGCGCCAGGACGTTCGAGTCCTCGGCCAGGCGGCTTTCGTCAAAATGAAACTGGGATTGCACTTGATGCGCCGCGCCGAGTACATCTCCGACTATGACGTGGTGATCGGAACTCAATTGGCGAAGATCCTCTCCGGCGGGGGCGAGTTCACTTCGCCACAGCTCGTTTCCGAACAGTACCTGCTGGATTTGGAACGGGAGGCCTTCATAAGCCTCTGCGGCCAGAAGAAGACCAGCGAGCGCATCCAATTCATGTTGAAACACGGCAAGCCGCTGAGGAACTGACGGCATTGGTGATTCGTGATTGGTGATTGGTGATTTGTGATTGGCAAAAACTCCCAGACAATTACCAGTCCTGAAGACCTGAGGCGGAGGACTAAAGAGTTTGCGCTGCGGGTTATCAACTTGTTTCGCGCCCTGCCAAAAACGGAAGAGGCCCGCATCTTGGGCCGGCAGGTTCTCCGCTCGGGAACAGCGGTAGCGGCCAACTACCGGAGTGCATGCCGGGCCAGGTCGCGCGCTGACTTTATCTCGAAGATCGGGATCACGGTTGAAGAGGCTGACGAAACGGCTTTCTGGTTGGAATTGATCATCGATGCAGGCATTATCAAAAGATCCAAGCTGGAAAGCCTGCTGGCAGAGGTGAACGAGTTGGTGCGAATCTTTCAAGCGTCGCGAACAACCGCGCAATCGCCAATCACCAATCGCAAATCACCAATGTCATAAGTCAGGGGATGAACATGAAGGAAACAGTAATTGTATCCATCGCGCGGACTGCGGTGGGCAAGGCGCCGCGGGGAACGCTGCGCAACACGCGACCGGATGACATGGCCGCCGCCGCCATTCAGGAGGTCCTGAGGCGGGCCCCGGCGATTGACCCTAACGAGGTTGAAGACGTGATCCTCGGCTGCGCGATGCCCGAGGCTGAACAGGGAAACAACGTGGCGCGCGTCGCCTCGCTCAGGGCCGGCCTGCCGGTAAGCTGTTCGGCGATGACGATCAATCGCTTCTGCTCCTCGGGTCTTCAGGCCATCACCATCGCTTCCGAACGCATCATGGCGGGGTTCGCCGAGGTGGTCATTGCCGGCGGCACGGAAACCATGAGCATGATTCCCATGGGCGGATATCATTTCGCGCCTAACCCTTACCTGGTGGAGCATTATCCTGACGCGTACCTCAGCATGGGGTTGACGGCTGAAAACCTGGCACGAAAACACCACATCACGCGCCCGCAACAGGATGAGTTTGCGCTGCGCAGCCATCAGCGGGCGCTGGCAGCGATTGCGGAAGGCAAATTCCAAGAGGAGATCGTTCCGCTCGAGGTGGTGGAGGTCAGCCTGAACGGCAAGGATAAGCCGCAGACGCGCAAGATCCGGTTCGACACCGACGAGGGACCGCGGGCTGATACTTCCCTGGATGCGCTGGCCAATTTGAAGCCTGCGTTCCACGCCCACGGTACCGTTACGGCGGGGAACGCCTCGCAGATGAGTGACGGGGCGGCTGCAGCCGTGGTGATGTCGGCGGAGAAGGCGAAGGCGCTAGGACTGAAACCGCTGGCCAGGTTCGTGAGCTTCGCGGCGGCGGGATGCCTGCCGGAGGAGATGGGCATCGGCCCGGTTTACGCCATCCCCAAGGCGCTGAAGTTGGCGGGCCTGAAGCTCGCGGATATCGCAGTAATCGAATTGAATGAGGCGTTCGCGGCCCAGGCGCTTGCGGTGATCAAGCTGGCAGAGTTGGACCTCGAACGAGTGAACGTCAATGGCGGCGCCATCGCCCTGGGGCATCCCTTGGGCTGCACCGGCGCCAAACTCACGGCTACCCTGCTCGCTGAGTTGAAGCGGCGAAGCGCCAAGTACGGTATGGTCACGATGTGCGTGGGCGGTGGCATGGGAGCAGCAGGGATATTTGAAAACCTGCAATAAGAAATTCAGAAACTAGAAATCAGAAACTAGAAAATGGTTACCAGCGCAGCGTCCAGTAAAGTTGCACCCAAGGGCGGGAGCTTTCTGATCGAGACCCGTTCTCCCGGGGACGTGTTCACGCCGGAAGACACTACCGACCAGCACAAGTTGATCGCCCAAACCGCACAGGAGTTCATCGATCTGGAAATTGTCCCTCGCCTTCAGGAGATTGAGGACAAGAAGCCAGGCGTGCTGAGGGAGCTATTGAGGAAAGCCGCGGAGGTTGGCCTTTCCTCTACGGACCTCCCCCAGAGATTCGGCGGGCTGGAGCTGGACAAGATTTCTTCCATCATCGTTTCGGAGAAGATGGCGCGCAATGGCTCGTGGGCGGCGACGGTGGGGGCGCAAGCGGGCATCGGGGTTCTGCCCATTGTCTTCTTTGGGACCGACGCCCAAAAAGAGAAATACCTGCCGAAGCTGGCCAGCGCCGAGTGGGTGGGTGCGTATTCCTTGAGTGAAGCAGGTTCGGCCTCGGACGCCTTGAATGTCAAGACCAGGGCGGTCCTCAGCCCCGACGGGAGGCACTACATCCTGAATGGCACCAAGATGTGGGTGACCAACGGCGGCATCGCCGATGTGTACGTGGTGTTCGCGAAAGTGGACGGGGAAAAGTTCACCGCCTTCATCGTGGAGCGGGGATTCGCGGGTGTCTCGGCAGGCGCTGAAGAGCACAAGATGGGTATTCGCGGTTCTTCCACCACGCCCCTGAATCTCGAAAACGTGCCTGTTCCCGTGGAGAACCTTTTGGGTGAGATCGGCAAGGGCCACTTGATCGCCTTCAACATCCTGAACGTGGGGCGGCTGAAACTCGGGGCGGGTTGCGTGGGAGCCTGCAAGTACCTCTTGCTCGAAGCCCTGAAGTGGGGCAAGGAGCGCGAGGCTTTCGGCCGCAAGATCGCGGACTTCGGCCTGATCAAGGAAAAGCTGGGCGAGATGATCGTACGCACCTTCGCCATCGAGAGCATTTCCTATCGGACGACGGGCATGATCGATTCCCTGCTCGAGGGAATTGACCAAGGAGCGCCCGCAGCGCCCAAGCAGATCATGGAAGCCCTGCAAGAGTACGCGGTGGAATGCTCCATCCTGAAGGTGATGGGAACCGAAGCCCTGCACTACGTCACAGATGAAACTGTCCAGATCTTCGGCGGCTACGGCTTTTCCAGCGATTATGAAGTGGAGCGCACTTACCGTGACCAGCGCGTGAACCGCATCTTCGAGGGTACGAACGAAATCAACCGGCTGCTGATTACCGATATGCTCATGAAGCGGTCGATGAAGGGCCAGCTCGCGCTGATTCCCGCTGCCCGGAAACTGCTCGACGAGATTCTGGGCATGGGGCCGGGGGAGGAACTGCTGGACGATCAGCCGCTCGGGGAAGAAACCAAGCTGGTTGAAGGGGCCAAGAAGGTGGCGCTGCTGGTGGCCGGAAGCGCCGTCGAGCGCTTCCTGATGGGGCTCGAAAAAGAGCAGGAAGTGATCGGCGTGCTCAGCAACCTGGTGATGGATGTTTACGCCATGGAGAGCCTGCTGCTTCGCACCTTGAAGAAGCTCTCCGCCCGCGGAACCGAATCGTGCGCCGCTGAGGTCGCGGCCACGCGAGTGTTCATCTACGATGCCTGCGACCGCATGGATGTCGGGGCGCGCCGCGCACTGGCGCGCATCGCCGAGGGTGACACACTCCGCGCCCAACTCGCCATGCTAAGGCGCTTCTTGCGGCGCACGCCACCGGATACCATCGAATTGCGGCGGCGAGTGGCGGACCGCGCGCTCGACCTGAATCGGTACCCGTTCGTCTGAAGGGCGGACACGCACCTGGTGCGCGAACGCGCAGCCGTTTGCATCTTGGTGTAGGGGCGGGCCTACTGCCCACCCACGAGGGACGCCCCTACGCTAATCACAAACCGCGCAGGGCCTTTGCGGCGCCCGCGAGATCAGAGACGGCCAGCACGATCTCGGCCTTCTTACCGCCTTCAGCGACGCTTCCATAACCATAGTCCACATTAATGTTGGCCGCGCCGAGGCGCACCCCGGCCTCCCCGAGCTTTCCGGGTTGGTCAGAAAGCGTAATGCGCCAGACCTCCTCTTCGGTGCAGCGGATGCCGAGGCCCTCCAACACCTTTTTTGCCTTCACCGGGCTGCTGACCAGGAGGTGAACGGGACTCTCACCGGTTGTGCTGCACCCGGAGAATGCTGTGATGTTCAGCTTCGCCTTGCCCAGTGCTTCAGCGATTCGGCCGAGTTCTCCGGGCTTGTTTTCTACCCAAGCTGTAATTTGTTTCGCCTTTGGCATGATGAAATCCCCTCCGTGAAGTGTGAGTCATCGGAAACGTGACCCACTTACTCCAGCGATCAATGTGAGTCGAACTCGATTTTTTATATGCGTCTCAGCGACGGCAAGGAACCACAGGCCAAGGTCGTCTGCGGTTTCACGCAGCGCCATTTCATCCGTCGCAGTTACCTCCGGAAGACCGTTCTTGCCAGTAATGATAAAATACTCCTCCCGCTTCAGTATGTAAAGGGGGTCAGCGCCACCCCCGGATGGAAGCAGTTTCTTCCGGGGTCGAGCACCCCAAGGGAGTCCTATGATACGTCGCGCAGAAGATCTTCAGGTTGTGGTTGTGGGCAGCACGAATTTCGATTTGGTTGTCAAGGCGGAGCGGCTGCCCAGAGAAGGCGAGACCATGTTGGTTTCAAATCTCAAATTCTTTCCTGGCGGCAAGGGAGCGAACCAGGCGGTGGCCGTGGCGCGAATGGGCGCCAAGACCTCGCTTGTTGGTGCAGTGGGCAACGACATAATCGGAGACTTCCTGCTTCAGGGGTTGGTGGCGAACGGGATTGACACTACCTGCGTCCGGCGAGACCCAGTGCGCGCCACCGGGAGCGCTTTCATCATGCTTTTCCCCAACGGGAACAACTGCATTACGGTTGACCCAGCCGCAAACTTCAGCCTGACACCCGCCGACATCGAGCGGGCAAAGGATGTCATTGAGCGCGCGGATGCGCTTTCAACCGTGCTGGAAATCCCATTAGAAGTTGTGGAAGCAGCATTGCGCCTGGGTCGGAAGGCCGGCAAATTGACGGTGCTTGACGCGGGTCCGCCCCGGTACTGCCCGATGGAGATATTGACATTGGCCGACGTTGTCTCGCCCAATGAGACAGAACTCGCGCACCTGACCGGCGAGGAAGTTCGCGGACGAGTTTCGGCGCGCGAGGCGGCTGAAAAACTCCTCGCTTTGGGTGTAAAGACAGTGGTTCTGAAGCTGGGCAGCGACGGCTCAATGCTGGTGACCGCAAAGAAGTCAAAACACTTTCCCGCCTGCAAGGTTGCCCCTGTTGATCCCACGGGAGCAGGCGATGCATTTACAGCAGCTCTGACAGTTGAACTGGCTGCCGGCCACGACCTCGAACATGCCATTCGCTTCGCCAATTGTGCCGGGGCTTTGGCAGCGAGCAAATTGGGCGCTCAGCCTTCCCTGCCCACGCGCCTGGAGGTCGAGGCCCTGATGGGACAAGCGAAAAAAGCGTGATCGCGGGAGGCTGTCGCAAAGCCTCTCGTAGAGGCGCGCTTCAGCGCGGCACCTCGCGATGCGCAACAGGTGCCCGGCTAAAGCCGGCCTCTACGCGAGCGGCAGGCGAGCGCTGGTCCCTGGGAACGCGACGTGTACGCCTCCTACGTCAACGA
>DLMI01000083.1 GCA_002478145.1 Acidobacteria bacterium UBA7540 | reverse complement strand
TATATTATGTAACGCTCATTAGGGCGGAAGTGTCGACGTAAGCCTCAGTCTTTGTCGCCATAAACGATCTCATCAATCGACTGGCTGGACTGCGGGTTCCCCGAGTCGACCAGTCCGGCATAGCGCATCCAATTGGGCTGGTCCCGCAGTCGCGGGATGGGGAGCGCGCTGCGGATCGCCCGGCGAACGTACTCTGCCAAGGAAATTCCCAACGCTGCCGCTTCCTTCTTGGCCAACTTGTAGTCCTGCTCGTCCAAACTGACTTGGGTGCGAAGCATGTTATCACTCTCCCCTGATATGATAACACGGCCGGAAGATAGCGGGAAATTGTTGTTTTAATGACTGCTCGGGAACCGCGCCCGCCGCAACGGCTCGGCCTCGGTGAGAATCAGGCGGCAGAAGGCAATCTGGCCGCCGCGCAGCAAAACTGGCTTCGCGAGTTCCATGCCGGGGGTGGCACATGCATGGCCATCCACGTATGCGCCCCGACCCCGGCCTACCCGCCTCCGCTCGGATCCTTCCGGAAAGGCGCAGAGGCAACTCCATGCGATATCAGCGCTCGGCAGAGAGGCCGATGCGCGGTAACGCGCCGACTTGTTTTATCTCACCCGTATCGAGGCAGAATTCGAGACCTTCGGCGGCTCCCATGGTGTTAGGGAACTCCTCCCGTGCCTGCGCGACCAGGCTATCCACGAACGCATCATCACTATCGGGGTCGTGGTGGAACAGCACCAGCCGCTTCACGCCTCGTTCCTGGGCGATGCGCACGCCCTCCTGCCATGAGCTGTGCCCCCAACCTTTCTTTTCGCCTTCCAACTGGTCAGGCGTGTATTGGGAGTCATACAACAGAAGGTCGGCATCCTGGGCCAGATCACGCACCGCGCGATCGTGGATGGGGGAGCCTGGCTCGGTGTCGGTTGCCAGGACGAACACGCGGCCGTCCGCCTCGATCCGGTAGCCGGCGCATCCTTGCGGATGATTGAGCGGCGCGGAGCTGATCACTGCCCCGTTAATGTTGACAGGGCCCTCCTCCAAGTCGAGAAAGTGGCGCTTTGCTCCCATGGCGCTCATCTCTACCGGAAAGTAGGGATTCCCCATCTGGCCTTCTATGGCGTGCTGTAGCTCGGACCCTCGACGCAGAGGGGAGTGGAAAAGGAAGGTGTTGCCCTTTCTGTAAAGAGGAAGAAAAAACGGAATCCCCTGAATGTGGTCCCAGTGGAAGTGCGTGAGGAAGATATGAGCCTGGACCGTCCGGTCAGCGTATTCGCGGAGAATGCTCTTGCCCAGCGCCCTCAGCCCGCTGCCACAATCCAGGATGATGAGGGTGTCGTTGTCGAGCCTGACCTCGACGCACGACGTATTGCCGCCGTACCGCCCATTCCCTCTTTCCGGGGTCGGCGTTGTACCACGCACACCCCAAAGTCTGACCTTCATGGTTCACCACCTTGCCTCAGCCGGGATTCAGCATCGGAAGAAACAGATTGAAGGCCGGTACACAAAGGGCCATCTGTTGATCTTGACTCGAGGGGATTGGCGATGAGACTGCCCATGTCCTATATAGCCTAGCAAGCATGCTACTGGGTGTCTACCCCATTCTGGTCTCGCAAATCGTCCAAGCACCGTCGCAATGCGTGGCTAGCCTCACTCTGCGCAGATGACGGAGCGTTGGGGCGCCCCGATGCATCGGGGCGCCACCGGCGGTCCTGGGCGATGCCCAGTTCAGTGGTGACAAGGAGATTTCCCAACACTTATGCCGGGTGTATCGCTTCAGTGTCCGCAAAGGGCGTTTTTCATTCCCAATCCGTCTTTGCAGTTGATCCGCCCTCCCCGACGGTAAATCAGTGATCTGGAATTCTTCTCCATGTGAAGGCGTTTCGCGCACAAATGCCTTGCCAAGTAGCAGGCCAGCCAAGCGCTGCAAGTAATCAAAAGACGTGTTGGTCGACGAGCTGAAAAAGTTCGAGGGCACAACGATCTTTGTATTGCAAGAGCGCACGTTGCCCCAGGGTCTCGGTTTGCCAGTGCTCGGCCCCAACAGCAATACTGACCGCCCCCCGGCGCGTATCCGGATGCGCACATGCAGAACGACCCGTCCGTCAGGGACCAGGCGGCGCGCACGCTGGAGCGGGTGCCTACTCAGTGCGCAGCGTTTTGGCCGGGTCGATTCGCACGGCGCGGATCACCGGCGGCAGCGCGGCCAGTAAGGCCGCCGCGAGAATGGTCAGTGCGGGAAGCGCCATCATACTCGGATCGGTCGGCTTCACTTGGTAGAGCAGCGTCTGGACATATCGCGCCGCCGCGAAGCCGAGCGCCAGACCAGCGAGCGCTCCGCCAAGCACCATGGAGAAAACATCCACGGTCACTCGCCGGGCGATGTCGCCGGCTTGGGCGCCCAGCGCCATGCGAATGCCGATTTCGCGCCGCCGTTGGAGCACGGAGTAGTCGAGCACTCCATAGAGGCCAATCCCCGCCAGCAGTAACGCAACCACCCCAAAAAAGAACGCTAGTCGTGCCAGCAGCCGCTCGCGGACGGTGTGCGACTGATTAATCTCCGTCTGGGTGCGGATGTTGCTGACGCGGAATTCGGGCCGCGCGCGCGGCACTTCCCGGCGCAGGGTGGACGCCAGCGCGAGTGGGTTCGCTCTGGACGTGCGCACGATGAACGTCCCCTGTTCTATCGGCTGCAATGCACCCTTGGCATCGATCGAGTGAAATGGGAAATAGGCTTGGGGCAAGATGGGCCCGCGAATGTCGCGGTAAGTCACATCCCCAACCAAGCCCACGCATTCAAAGCGAAGGCGCGTGCTTCCACTGAACACAACCTCGAACGACTTTCCGACGGGATCCACACCGTTGAAATAGCTCTTCGCAAAGGTCCGGTTAACGATCGCGAAACCGGGATACGTGTCGGCGGGACGGAAGTCTCTGCCGTCGATGAGGGGAATCTTCATCGCGTCAATCCATCCCGGCGAGGCCTGCAGCAAGTAAGCCAGAACATTGTTGGGAGGCGCGCCATTGACCGAAATGAAATTGCTCCAGCTCCACCCGCCCAGCAGCACCGAATTGGCCAGCCCCACCGTTTCCACACCTGGCACCGTGCGCAGATGTTCCGCCACCTGATCCCAGAAGGCCGGCGGCTGTGGGCTCACCGTGACCGTTTCGAGAGTGAGAATCCGTTCCAGGGAGAAGCCCGTGGGCCGGTTCGACAACCGCTGAAAGGTAGCCACGAACAGGCCGGCAACGAAAAGCACCAGAAAACAGAAGGCCGTCTGCACCGCGATGAGCGCGTGCATCAGGCGGCGCCGAGAGTGTGGGTCTTCTCCGCCTTTGAGCGCGCTCACCGGCTTGATTGCCGAAGCGCGTAGCGCGGGCGCCAGACCGAACAGCAACATTACCCCGACGGTCAGCAGGAGGCCGAACCCCAGCACCCGCCAGTCTGCCGGAAGAAACAGGCGCGCCGGATTGTGGGGTGGATTGATCATGCTGACCACGAGCGGCGCGGACCACCAGGCAAAGACCCCGCCGAGGGCGGCGGAGAGGAAGGCCAGCCAGGCGCTTTCGACCAGCACCAGTTGCACCAAACGTGCGCGTCCGGCGCCAATCGAGACGCGTAGCGCCATCTCGCGCGCCCGTGACGCCGCCTGCGCCGTCATCAGGTTGGCGACGTTGGCGCAGGCAATCAGCAGCACTAGCCCCACGAGCACACCGAGCGCCACGAGCGAAGCCCGGTAGTCATTCTGGAGATCGGAAATGCCCGCCGCCGCAGGCTCCAGGAATAGTCTCAGGCTGAGGAGGAACTCAGCAAGTTGTTTATTGCCGAAGCCTTTTGACCTATCTTCTTCGAAGGCGCGAGAGATTGCGCCCAGCTTGGCGCGAAGAGGTTCCAAGGCTACTCCGGGCTTCACCCGTGCCAACGTCCGGATCCAGGACACGTCTGAACGTTGGACCGCGGGATGCATCATGGTGGGAATGAAGATGTCGATTACCGTGCCGGGCTCGGTGCCGGTGAAGCGTTCCGGGCCGACACCAATTATTTCGTAGAGGTCGTTGCCGATTCGGAATGTGCGTCCGATCACCTTCGGATCTCGTCCGAAGCGGCTTGTCCAATAGTCGTACGACAGCACGGCGTACGGGTGCGCGCCGGGCTTCAAATCGTCGCTTTCGGTGAATAGCCGTCCTGCGGCGGGCCGAAGTCCAAAAGAGTTGAACATCCACCCGGAAACGTACTGGCGGTATGCTTTTTCCGTCTCCGCGTCTGAGCCGTAGGTCAGATCCGTCCGTTCGGAATACGAGAGAGCGATCAACTCGGCTTGATCCTTCACCGCGGCGCGCATCAGTCGGAACGCGGGATACGCCCAACTGTCACCGGTTCGGACCTTTCCATCAAAATCGATTCCTTGGCGAGCCAGGGCGTACAACTGTTCCGGCTCCGACACCGGCAAGGGCCGTAGCAGCAGGGCGTCGATCAAGCGGAACGCCGAGGTGCACGCCCCGATGCCGAGAGCCAACGACAGGATCGCCGCGGCGGAAGTCGCCTTATTCTTCATGACCTGCCGCCAGCCGAAGATGGCGTCGGCGCGCAGCGAATCGAGCCAGGCGACAAGCCGAAGGTCACGGCTCTCTTCGCGCAGGCGCAGCGCCGAGCCAAGCGCTCTCCGCGCTTCCGCCGGGTCGCGGCCCTGCGCGATGGCTTCCTCGATATGGAGCTGGAGTTCTTCGTCGATCTCGCGGCTCAAACGATCGGGGCGAAGTACATTGGCAATGCGTGACCACCAAGACATATCAGGCCATCCTTAGAACGCGATTTACGGCCGCAGTTACCACCTGCCAGCGCATTTCTTGAGCGGCAAGCTGCTTCTTACCCGCTGCCGTCAGCTCGTACAGGCGCGCCCGCCGCCCGGTGTCGTTGATGATCCATTGGGCGCGAATCCAGCCCTCTTCATCCATCCGGTGCAGCGCCGGGTAGAGTGAGCCTTCCTCCGCTCGAAGCACCTCGCCGGACATGCCCTGGATCGCGGTCATGATGGCGTAGCCGTGCAGTCGCGGCCGGCGCGAGAGGATTTTCAATACCAGTAGATCGAGCGAGCCTTGCAGAGAGTCGGGCTTGGGCATACATAGACCTCATACTATATAGACGTCTGAGTACTTGAAAGGTTAGCAGGAAATCCGGGTATGCGTCAAGTTGAGGTGGCGAGGCGCAGCAGCTTCGGAATCCCCAT